>CAYRJU010000015.1:0-2905 GCA_964424735.1 uncultured bacterium | reverse complement strand
TCCACCACAACCAGCAGCAGCCCCTCAGCTTCCTCCAGTTCATCCTCAGCCAGCACCCGTACAACCACCCCTCCACGCAGCTCCTCCACCACAACCCCTCCACGCAGCTCCCCCCGCTCCCCAAGCTCAGCCAGCCCCAGCAGCCGCGCCTCCCCCAGCTCCAGCTGTTGATTTACAACCTCTGCAGAATCGGCTAAACGATCAGCAAATCCAACTCAATGCCGCTGGAGTACTCATTGCAGCTCTGAGAGCCCAAAACGGCGAACTCCAACAACAGCAAGCAGTGAATGGAGCCCAAAACGCCCGCTTAAATGATCAGCAAATGCAACTGGCTGCCCTCGTTGCACGGCAAATCATTATGCAGCACATGTTCTCTGTTGCAGCTGCAGCTGAGACAGCAGCAAACCAAGCAGCTCTCCAGCAATTGCAAGGCCAATTGAATCAACTCAATGCCAACCAAAGGCAATTGATTGCCCAAATCGCAACCCATCTAGCGCAGCAGTACATGCTCCTTTTTGCAACTGTGCATCAATTCACTGCACTTCAAAACCGTGTTGCAAGACTAGAACAACAAAACGTTCAGCCAGCACCTGCACAGCTCCCAGGACAAAATCCCCTACACCATAGAGATTTACCGCTCGCTTGGCTAATGGATAGACATCTCAGACAACGCGGATTTGCCAACTTGCCTGTACAAAGACGGCTTAGACAACTATCTGCAGTCGTAGGTTGGCAGCCAAGGCCTCCTTTCCGAATCGTTGCCCCCGCCCCTCGGGCAGCAAACCAACCCGCAGCAGAAAACAATGACCCACCCTCTCCTAGAGGATCTCATAGGAATCCGTTTTTAGAGCCCTGATCTTCTTTTTCTTTGAGCAAAATGAAAGCCTTTCGCTATCTTCCAATTCATATACTTTGGAGATCTCTATGTCTTTGCGATGGCCTGTGATTGCAATGGCTCTCTTCATGATCGTGGAAGAGGCCGAATCAACTACCTATACGTGGATAGGCGCGCCTAACGCATCTTATGGCACTTCTACGAACTGGATGCCTACGGGAGTACCAGGACCTGCTGATACAGCCACTATTATGGGAGGAACGGTTACAGTCGACTCTTCTTCTACTACGGGAACGCTAGATCTCACGAATGCTACCCTTACTCTTGCAATGCTGGGACAATTAACAGCCAACGCGATCACTCTCGAATCGGGCACCTCAAGAATCCAAGGAGACGGCGGCTCTTTTAGTTTGAATGGAAATGTCTCCGGAACTGGCGTGGGAAATCCCATCCTTTCTCTGCAACCCTCTAATAACAGCGTATTCACTTTCAGCGGCATGAGCATCTCTCAACAAAATGGCGCTTTAATCAGTCTAGACTTTCAAAATAGCGGAGGATCTTTCACCCTTGGCGGTACAAACAATACCGCCACGATCAATAATATCACCGATATGGGAAATAGCTCGACCCTACTGAATTTAGAATCAGGGGGAGCATTGACTCTAGAGAATAATCCCGCTGTAGGAAGCTCTCTCTCCCAATATGCGGGGGGTCTTTCCGGCAGCGGCAACCTCATCGTGAATGCCGGAAGTCCTTTCGGAGGAGGTTTGAACCTCTCAAATACCGGAAATAAAGACACTTCTACCGGCGGAGTTCAGATGAATACCAAAGCGTTTCTCCAAATGCCTTCCATAGATTGTATGGGATCGGGCGATCTGATCTTGTCAGGAGGGAGCTATTCCCCTGGTGACGTGCTAACCACCAGCAAAAATATCACTGTAACTGGTGAGGGCACCATTTTCAATATAAATGGCGCTGTGGCCCTCAATGGAACCATAGAAGGAAATGGAACTTTAAAACTCATAGGAAGCATTGCATTCGACCGCACGTTCACTCTTTCTGGAATGAATACTTACTCGAATGGAACGACGATCTATCCGGGAATCATCCTTGAGATCGGTTCAGTAGAGAATATTGGCGGAAGCTCGGCTGCTATCACGCTACAAGGAGGAATTTTGCGACCGACAGGTGCCGTATCGACTTCGGGAAGCATTACGGTAACTGACGACTCGACCATCGACGGAACTATGGGCACTGTCACCTCCTCTGGAACTTTAACGTGCGACGAGGTAACAACCCTCACCTGTAGTGGCAATGTTTCTCTGAGCACAGTTTTTGTTCCTGTGGTTTCTACCATCGATGGCGTTTTAACAGGAGGCTCTCAGGCATTTACAAAGACAGGAGGGGGGGATCTCACTCTCAATGCGTCCATTGCTTATTCAGAATTGATGACCGTTTCAGCAGGAATTTTGATCCTCACAAATACTGGAAATAAAGACACTTCTACTGGGGGAGTTCAGGTCAATACCGGAGCGGTTCTCGAAATGCCTTCCATGGATTGTATGGGGTCGGGCGATCTGGTCTTATCAGGAGGGTCCTTTCTCCCTACAGCCGCGATCACCACCAGCAAAAACATCACTGTAGATGGTCAGTCCACTATTTTCGCCGTATATGGCGATCTGACTCTCAATGGAAACCTAGCAGGAAGTGGCAGTTTGACGCTCACAGGAGACCCAGGAGGCATCCACCGCACGGCCACTCTTTCTGGGACGAATACCTACCCGAACGGAACGACGATCGGTCCGGGAGTAATCCTTTCGATCGGTTCAGAAGATAATATTGGCGGAAGCTCGACTGCTATCACGCTAGCAGGAGGCACTCTGCAACCGACTGGCGCCATATCGCCTTCGGGAAGCATTACGGTAAATGCCAACTCGACCATCGATGGCAGTATGGCCACTGTCACCTCCTCTGGAACTTTAACGGGTTCCAATACAAAAACACTCACCTGCAGTGGCGATGTTTCTCTGAGCACAGTTTCTGTTCCTTCGGGAACGTTTACCATCGGGG
>CAYRJU010000014.1:0-46873 GCA_964424735.1 uncultured bacterium | reverse complement strand
GAGCGCCTGTCTTACACACAGGTGGTCATAGGTTCGAGTCCTGTTGCGCCCAACCTTAAGTAAACGAAGCTTCTTCGCGGGAGTAGTTCAATTGGTTAGAGCGCCGCCCTGTCACGGCGGAAGTTGCGGGTTCGAGCCCCGTCTCCCGCGTAATGTAATGAGCGTGAGAAATGAGCCAACGATTTGGCTCATGTCGGGGCTCGAATCGAAGGCGATGGTTTGCGTTTCGCAAAACCGACTGAGATCGCCACTCCGGAAGACGAGCGCCTCGCTCGCGTGAGGAGGCCCCGTCTCCCGCGTAATAAAATGGAGCGCGAGAAATGAGCCAACGATTTGGCTCATGTCGGGGCTTGGGATCGAGGGTGTTGTTTTGCGCGAGGCCGGGGTCCCCACCGATGTATCATCGGAAGGGGCGGTCGCAAAACCGCCCGAGATCGCGTGAGGAGGCCCCCTCTCCCGCGTAACGCATATGACTGAAGAACCTCTTTCTAAAAAATTTTATCAGTACGTATTGAATTACGTCGGGATGGCCATTGGCGCTGCGTTTGCAGCCCTTGCCATCCGCGTCTTCCTCATTCCCAATGAATTGATCGACGGAGGTGTCGTCGGTATCTCATTGATCCTAGCAAGACTATTTGGAAGCTCGTACCTTTCCTTCTTCCTCCTCATTCTCAACGTTCCTTTCATCTATTTGGCCTACAAATTCATCCGTAGATCCTTCGTGATCCAGATGTTCGTTGCGGTCATTCTCTTCGCTCTTTTTCTCTCCCTAATGGAAGCTTTTCCGAGTTTCAATGCCGATCCTTTAGAAGCCATCGTCATTGGCGGTGCGATGCTCGGCGCCGGAGCTGGGCTCATCATCCGCAATGGCGGCTGTACCGATGGAACAGAGATTTTGGCCATCTTGATCAACCGGAAAAAGGGATTCACGGTCGGCCAAGTCATTTTCGTCATCAACATTTTCATCTTTGCTGCCTACGGCTGGATCTTCAGTGACTGGCACATCGCCCTGAGATCTTTGATGACCTACATCGTCGCTTTCAAAATGATGGACATTGTCATTGCGGGTCTAGAAGAATTGAAGTCGGTTTTGATCATGTGCTCCAAACCCGACAAGCTCAGCAAAATCATCACCCACGAGTTAGGGCTCGGCCTGACTTTCATCAAAGGAAAAGGGGGATATTCGGGAGAAGATCGCGATATCCTCTTCATCATCGTCGAAAGACTTGATCTTGCAGAACTAAAAGAAATTGTGCTAAGAGAAGATCCAAGTGCCTTTATCGCCATCGAGAACCTCCATGAGGTTGCCTACGGAAGGACGGCGCAAACTGCACTTCGAAGAAAACATCGAAAACCAACAGCGGTAGACACCGGATGAAAGACTGGGGCGAAGATCCTTGTGCAGAAGGCTTCTTAACGCCCCATAAACAGGCCCAAACAATCGATGCCTGGAGAGTCTTTCGGATCATGGCCGAGTTTGTCGATGGATTTGAAACCATGACTTCGCTTGGGGCCTCCGTTGCAATCTTCGGCTCGACCAATCAAACCCCCAAAGATCCCAAGTACTACGACCTAGCAGAAAAAATCGCAGAGAAAATCGTGGCCAAAGGTTTTGGCATCATTACGGGCGGCGGGCCGGGAATCATGGAAAGGGCCAACTCGGGCGCCCAAAGAGCCAAGGGAAGATCGTGCGGCCTTTGCATTAAACTGCCCCAAGAACCGAGACCTAACCCCTTCATCGATCCCAAATATGAACTCAACTTCCGCTACTTTTTCGTGAGAAAGGTCATGTTCATCCGCTATGCGCAAGCCTTTGTGGTTCTTCCTGGCGGCTATGGCACTCTCGACGAGCTCTTTGAAGCTTTGACTCTGATCCAAACAGGGAAAATCAAATATTTTCCCATCTATTTGGTGGGCAAGGACTACTGGAAGGGGCTCCTCGACTGGATCCAAAATACGATCCTCAATTATGGCAACATCAAAAAAGTCGACTTTGATCTGATCCACCTCACAGACGATGCGGACGAGATCGCCGACGGCATCGAAAAACACTACCGCAAAACCAAGTCTTTTGAAAATTTTTAGTCCCCCTTTCGCTCTCTTGCCTTTGAAGATGAGAAGATGTACAATGCTTTGGCAACGAGGTACTATGACCCCCACACTCACTCAATCATTAGGCTTTCAGACAAAACAATATTTAAATGACGCATACCAAAGACAAGACGCTTATGACACCCATTTGGTGGGTAGACTCAGACTGCTCGGCACAGTCATTGTGGGAACAGTAGAGATCATTACGAGACTCGTCTTCTTTTTGCTGGGTCACATCGCGGGTGTTTTCTGTCTTTATCAATCAGAGGAGATCAATCGGTTCCTGAATGAGCAGACGCAGGGTGGATTTTCGGCTTCTGTCATCACTTCGGCTAGTTTCTTTTCTCTACTCGCCCCAAATCTGTTTAGAAATATTTCGTTCCCTCAAGAGTTCAACCAGGGAAGGGTACAAAATCAAGCGAGGACAGAGCCGCATCCTCTGAATCAATATCAGGAGAGGATAATAGAGACAGAGCCTCTGAATCAAGAACCACCTCCACAATATAGACCCATTGCAGACTCGGGCTTAGATCGAAGACTCACAGATCTCATTGTGGATATCGTCCGTCTTCCCTTCGAAGGGCTTGCATTTTGCTTCAAACTCCCCTTCTACTGTATCTATTTGACTTTCCAGTTCACTTTTGTACTGCCTATCCGCTTGATGCTGCTGCCATTCCAAGTCTTCGTCGACGCTTTCTCTTTTGAAAGACCGAGACAGAACTTTGATCTCAATCTCATTTAAGCAGGGTCAATGCAGGAGAATGGGGAATTTGCTGCAAATACTCTCCGTACTCGTTTTTCGAATAGCGGCTTGCCAATTTTAAGAGCTCTTCTCGGTCGATATACCCCATCTGGTAGGCAATCTCCTCGATACAGGCAATTTTGATCCCCTGTCTTTCTTGGATCGTTTGAACGAAAGAGGCCGCCTTGTGAAAGGCGTCAAAGGTTCCCGTATCGAGCCAAGCGGCCCCACGGCCCAAAAGGCGCACTCCTAACCTCCCCTGTTCGAGATAGATCTGATTCAGATCGGTGATTTCTAGCTCTCCTCGGGCGCTTGGACGAAGATTTTGAGCAATCTTTACCACATCTGATCCATAAAAATAGATTCCAGGAACAGCATAGGGAGATTTGGGATGAAGAGGTTTTTCTTCAATGCCGAGAGCCCGCATCTCTGAGTCGAAATGGACAACGCCATAACGCCCCGGATCTTTCACCTGATACCCAAAGATGAGCCCCCCTTCTTGAAGAGCCACCCCTTCTTGGAAAAGATGGGGCAAATCCTGGCCATAAAAGATATTATCGCCAAGAATGAGACAGACCGGCTCTTCTCGGATAAAATTCTTTCCAATGAGAAAAGCCTCGGCAAGTCCTTGCGGTTTGGGTTGCACTGCGTATTCAAAATGTAGTCCTAAGTGCGACCCATTTCCAAACAGTTTTTCAAAGCGAGGAGTATCTTCGGGAGTGGAAATAATCAAGATCTCCCGAATCCCTGCCTGCATGAGAGTAGAAAGGGGATAATAGATCATCGGTTTGTCATAGATCGGAAGGAGCTGCTTACAGAGCGCAATTGTCGCAGGGTAGAGCCGCGTCCCACTTCCCCCAGCAAGGATGATTCCCCTCATGGTTTTTCCAAAACACAAACGTCTGGTAAACCTCTATACTGCTCTTTGAAGTCGAGGCCGTAACCCACCACAAAGAGATTTTGGATGTCAAAGAGCACGTAGTCGGGTCGGTACTCGGCCACTTTGGGAGCGTCTTGTTTATAGAGAAGAACGCAAGTTTTCAAAGATCTGGGATTTTGGGTCTGAAGAGCTTTGAGAAGAGCCATCATGGTATGTCCAGAATCAAAGATATCATCGACAATCAGTACATCGCGATTGTGAATTTTCAATCGATCTAAGCCCAGCACCGCCAATTCGCCACGCACAGTGCCATTTGCCCCATAGCTCGAACATTGAACTGTTTGCAAATCAAGAGGAAGATCGATTTCTCGAATCATGTCGGCAACAAGGCAAAGAGCCCCTTTCAATACCATCACGACGACGAGATCTTTTCCCTCATAGTCCCGTTTGATCTGACGAGACACCTCTTTGACTTTTTCAGCGATTTCTTCTCTTGAGATCAAAGATTTGAGCTTGGTAGGGTCCATCGATTCAGCGGGTAAAGTTGCAGCCTTCAGCAAGCAAATTGTCAATATAATTAATCGTGTAATCATTTGAGAGAAACCTCCTGTCTTCGAGCATATATTGGTGAAAGGGAATCGTCGTATGAACCCCTGCAATGTGAAACTCTCTAAGCGCCCTTTTCGCATGGCGGATCGCCTCTTCGCGGCTGCGCCCTTTGACGATCAATTTGGCAATCATCGAGTCGTAATTGGGAGGAATCCGATACCCCCCATAACAGGCGCTATCGACTCGGACATGAGGTCCGCCCGGCGGGATGTAGTGTTCGAGCTGGCCCGGTGAAGGGGCAAAACCTTGCGCTGGGTTTTCCGCATTGATTCGAAATTCCAAAATATGCCCCTTGAATTCGATCTCTTTTTGCTTGAGATTCAATTTTTCTCCTCGAGCAATCCGGATCTGGTATTGGACGAGATCAATACCCGTGAGCTCCTCCGTTACGGTGTGCTCCACTTGAATGCGCGTATTCACTTCCATGAAGTAGAAATTCCCCTGTTCATCGAGCAAGAATTCCACCGTTCCTACAGAGTGATACTTGGCTGCCTTGACGATATTGACTGCGCATTCGCCCATTTTCCTGCGAAGAGATTCATCGATTTTGGGACTTGGAGCCTCTTCAATGAGCTTTTGCCGCCGTCTTTGAATCGTGCAATCTCTTTCCCCTAAATAGATATAATTGCCATGTTTATCTCCCATCACCTGCACTTCGACATGGCGAGGATTGACAATCATCTTCTCTAAATAGACATCTGGATTATTGAAACTGACTTCCGCTTCCGTGCGCGCAGCCATGAACTTTTTGACGAAATCTTCTTCAGAAAAAGCAATCCGAATCCCCTTTCCTCCCCCTCCGGCAACAGCCTTGATGAAGATGGGAAATCCAAATTTACGCGCCTCTTTGAGACCTTTTTCTACATCGCTCACAATGCCATCAGAACCTGGAATGACAGGGCATTTCACACTCTTTGCCGTCGCTTTGGCCGCTGCCTTATCTCCAAGAGCTGCAATGGAAGTAGACGAGGGACCAATGAAATTTAAGCCGCAACTTTCGCAGATCGAGGCAAAATTGGCGTTTTCACTTAAAAACCCATATCCAGGATGTACGGCATCTGCATGAGTGATCTCGCAGGCAGCAATCAGATTGGAAATTTTCAAATACGACTTACTCGAGGCCGCTTCCCCTATACAAATCGCCTCATCGGCATGGTGAACATGCATCGCTTCCGCATCGGCTTCAGAGTAAACAGCCACTGTAGACAGGCCGAGATCGTGACAGGCCCGGATGATCCGGACTGCGATTTCTCCTCGATTGGCAATGAGCACTTTTTGCATCAGACAATCCGTAAAAGTCGAGTTGCAAACTCTACGGGCTGGGCGTTATCTATGAGAATCTCTGCAACAGTGCCGCTCAATCCAGCCTTCACTTCATTCATCACTTTCATGGCTTCAACAATGCAGACAACCGTACTCTCATTGACCTTATCTCCCACTTTTACAAAAGCGGGTTGATCGGGAGCCGGAGAAGTGTAAAAAGTCCCAACCATAGGAGAGGTGACATAAGTACCAGGAGCTTCTCCTTTGACACTCCCTCCCCGCTCTCCTTTCAGGGCCACCTCTGATTGAAAGGCCGACTCAATCTCTGCAGGAGTAGCTCGAGGCCGAGGAGCGGGATTTCCCATCCCTTCTTTTTCGAGATGGAGCTCAAAATCACCTCTTTTCAAGACGAGCTTACTCAGTTTACTCGCCTCGAGATGAGTCATTAAGTCCTTAATCTGTTTTATATCCATCCTTACACTCGCTGTATATAATCATTGGTCTGGGTATCGACTTTGATCACGTCGCCACTTTCAATGAAAAGAGGCACATCGATTTTTGCACCCGTCTCCAAAACAGCCTTTTTCATCGCCTGATCGGTCACTTCAGCCCCTTCTGTCTTGACAACCATGATTTCCAAAAATTGGGGAAGCTCTACGGCAAAGATCGTCTCTCCATAAAACATGGCTTTGACCTGAATCCCCTCCTTGAGGTAATCGACTCTGTCGGCGAGAATGGCAGCTGGGACGAGAACCTGTTCGAGATTGCCGACGTCGAGAAAGAGATACTCTTTTCCTTCTGGATATAAAAAT
The DNA here is from genome assembly GCA_964424735.1 of uncultured bacterium. GTDB lineage: Bacteria > Chlamydiota > Chlamydiia > Chlamydiales > SM23-39 > REEB52. Next base: position 40,476 of record CAYRJU010000014.1, on the reverse strand, counting down.
TCCAAATTTCGCTCCAGAAGGGAAACCTCTTGCACCGTCTGATCGAGTTTAAAATTTTTCTCGATGGTCTCGTCTGTGATCATATTGCGAAGTTTCGTCTTGATAAAAGGGGTCCCTTTGGGAGCTGTGACCTTGACACTGGCCTCGACCCGGAAAATTTTCCCGTCGATATTGAGCGTCATCCCAGGGGTAATCTGATTGGCTGTTGTCATACTGTAATAATCCGTTTTAATTCACTTAAATGAGAAATGGAATGGGTAATCCACTTTTCTGTTTTAAGGCTCATTCCCCTCCCCCATCGCATATGCACGGTCTGACATCCGAGCTCATGGGCTGGCGCCAAATCCATGGCAATCCGGTCTCCACAAACCAAAACCTCTTTCGCTTGGGCTGAGAATTCCCGTATAAAGGCCTCATAAAAAGGTTTTTTTACCGAATCCTCAGGGATCGCTATCTTACTAAAAAACGACCTATCCATACCAGCTTTTTCGAACTTTTCCATCTGAAAGGGAGGATGGCCCCCCGTCACGAGAGCAAGCAGGTGCTTGGATGCTAGTGTTTGCAAAATTTCCTTGGCATGAGGGGTGGTGGGTATAGAAAAATTTGGAGGCAGAGGACTCGTCATGATGGCAAGCGCCTCTCTTAAGAGATTGGGATCCCCTTTGAACTCAGCGAGAAATTGAGCAAGCGCCTCTTTTGAGCTGCGGGCTCTCTCATTGATCTGATTTAAAGCCTGGTAAGCCGCATCAAAATCATTTGCTTTCAGACCTGATGCGATGAAGCGCTTCAAACACTCCCTCATTTTATAGGGGGTCACCGATCCAGATGTATCGATGAGCGTGTCATCGAGATCAAAGATGATCAACAATTTTCACTAACTCCTCTGCCAATTTTTTCGAGTCATGACGAATTAAATTTCTCTTTAAAAGATCCCGTCTTGGCTCTTCGGCAAGCCTTCCCAGAAGATCTGCCTTCATCACCCTTTCGTCGTGTAGATCATTTTCAACGAGCTCTCCCTCTTCTGCGTACACATCGATGAGCTCTTTAGCCGGTTTTTGCCCATTGATCAAGATATAGTCAAAAATGTCTTTTCCAGTGTACCGAATGAGTTCTTTCAAATAGTCTGATGTTTTATAGCCAGTCGTCTGCCCCTTTCGATTCATCAGATTGGCAACATAGACCTTTTTCGCATCGCTTTCTGAAATGGCCTCGCAGACCCCTTCGACGAGTAAATTTGGAATGAGCGAAGTGTGAAGACCTCCAGGACCAATCACGATGAGATCGGCATTTTGAATCTCCTCAATGACCCGGGGATTGACTTTGGGAAAAGGTTCGAGAAAAATGGTCTTATAGCCCTGATCGATCTCTTGAGAGAGATAGACCTCTTTTTCCCCTTCGAGAATTTTCCGATTGTTCAAGACCATTTTGAGTCTGACTTGGTGCGTCGTAACGGGAATCACTTTTCCTTTAATATAGAGAATTTTCCCCGCTTCTTCGACCGCTTTCTCAAAACTTCCCGTCACTTTTTCAAGAGCAGAGAGGAGCAAATTTCCAAAAGAATGGCCGCCAAGCCCCCCATTTTCAAATCGATAATTCATCAAAGAGCGCATGAGCCTGCTCGAATTGGACAAAGCGACGAGACACTGTCTCACATCTCCAGGTGGCAAAACACCGAGCTCATCTCGCAAAATCCCCGTACTTCCCCCATCATCTGCCATGGATACGATGGCCGTGAGATCGAGTGGATATTTTTTCAAGCCTCTCAAGACGACGAAATTTCCAGTTCCCCCTCCAATTACGACCACTTTTTTCACAGAAGCCCGGTTCATCTTCGGAGTCCTTCTATAGCTCTTTTCATATTGGGCTCGCGAAAGAGATAATCTCCACTCACTAAGATATTGGCTCCCGCGTTCGTGCAAAGAGGAGCACTCTCCTGATTGATTCCTCCATCGACTTGGATATCGAAGGGAGGCAAAGAAAGTCCTTTACCCGTAAGTCCACCCTGACGGATCCCCCTCTTATCGCAGGCCTCTCTTGTCAGTTTTACTTTTTCGAGAACTTCCGGCATGAATTTCTGCCCTCCGAAACCGGGACTCACCGTCATGAGCAAGATGAGATCGCACTGATCTAAAAATTTGGGCACCATGGAAAAGGAGGTTTCAGGACGAAAGGCAAGACCCGCTTTCTTCCCGCACTTGCGAATGAAAGAAAGGGTATCTTCTACATCTTCGGTCGCTTCAAAATGGAACGTGATCCGATCGGCGCCCGATTGAGCCAAAACTTCAACATAGTCAAAAGGGTTATAGAGCATGATGTGGACATCGAGAAAAAGGCGCGTGGATTTACGGATCGCTGCGAGAGCTTTTGGACCGAGTGTCAAATTGGGGACAAAATGGCCGTCCATGATATCGACGTGAATCGCATCGGCCCCTGCCTCTTCGATCCTCTTTGCTTCATCGGCCAAGTGTCCAAAATCACCAGAGAGAATAGAGGGATAAATTTGGATTGGGAATTTTTCCATCGTTTCCCAATATGTTAATGAACTTGTACTTTTAACGCGACTTTATAAATAGGTGCGTTCGATGGCTTTCAGAAATGCGCTTTGCTCTTCTTTCACATCGGATAAAAAGAGATAGCCACTGTAAACGGCGTCGTGAATATCGAAATGGAAAGAGACCAATTGGTGGGCGGGCGCCACAAACTCGAAAAGGCGTTTCTTTTTAGGCGCTACCACATAAATCCGACTCATCTCTTGCCGAACTTGAAGCGATTCGCTCTTCATACTCTGTAGAAGAGTCAAGTAAAACTGCTTGAGAGGCTCTGTTTCTAAACTACTGCGCATTTCAATGGGAACAATGGAATAGAAAAACTTTTCTAGCAAAATGGGATCGAGAGATTTTCCAAGAACGGCTTTTAAATGTTTTAAAGATTCATTGAGTTTATAGATCATGCCTCCATTGTAGTCTCTCACCTCGCCAACAATTTGGCTCACCTCTTTCAAAATGAAGCTCCTTGCGCGGTAAAGGTCGACCGAATGGTCGGCACGCAAGAATTTTTCGCATTCCAAACTCGTACGGAAAACAGTTGCCTCTTTTACATATTTGCGTCTCAAGTGCCCCACTCTACGGACGCGATCGGGAATGTATTTCAATTGGGTCTTTTTACTTTGAAAGAGCTCTTGTAGACCTGGTTCTTGTTCAGAAACCGCACGGACCAAAATCACGGAAAAGTAAAGATGATCTTCTTTTTGCTCATCAAAAGAGATGACGACATGCGGCAGATCTCCCACAAACCGGATCTGTCTCGAAAGAGCCAGAATATTGCGCAAAACCTCTTCTTCATTGCGCGGCATGAAAATGGGGTGGGTGAGCTGTTCGATGTGTCCCTTGATCTGATCGGGCAAAGAAATTTTGAGAAGTTGAATTTCTTCTAATGTAAAATCTGAGCCATTTGGCTTTTCGATTTCCAAATAAAGGGTTTGGGCCGTCTCTTCTCCTCGATCGATAAAGGCAGAACCTTCGACTAAGCGGATTGCAGGGAGATTTTTTTGAATGGCACTGATTAAATGACTCGTCTCAAAGAGCTCATGCTCTCTCAAGAAATTGAGAGCTGCCAAAATTCCCAAAACGGGTTTTTCTCTCTGTCCAGGATAGGTCAATTTCGTCTTCAAAAATTTGAAAATGACGTGCCGTTTATTGGGATGCGCTTCGGCGTTTTGTTTGATGAATTTTCTCAAACTGTGCAGATTGGAAATGATCCGGCTAATGTGATGATAATCGCGAAGCGTTTTGAAATCTTCTCGCACACAGACGAGAAAATGCTGCATTTGAGAAAAAATGCCCTGATCAAAATCTTTCGAGTGTCTTTGAATGAGAGATCCAATTTTTTCCTGGATCATGGCCGTTTTTCCATCGGCAGAAAGGCCTTTAAATTCTAAAATTCTACGAGCGTGATAATTTGAAACGACCCCTAGACGAATTTCTGTCTCGATGGCATTCAAGTTGCGCCGCACTTCTTCCACATCTGCTGCACTCTTCAAATGCACGACAATCTCGGCAACCGAAAGAAGATCGTTGGAAAGATGGGGAAGCCGCACATCTGACGCAAAAAAGAGCTCGACATTGACCCTTTTTTGAGAGAGCAGCCAACGGCTGATCATATCGTAGAAGAAGTTGCACGCGTTGAGCCGATATTTGCAGAGAAGAAGGACGGAAAGCGCGCAAGGAGCTCTTGCAAGCTCAGACCAGTGAATCAAGGGCAATAGATCGGCAAACCTCGCTCTTTGAAGCGGCAGCTCCATCCCCTTTTCTTCCAATAGATCGGCGGGCACGATCTTGCGAATCAGATCTTGCGCTCCATCGCGATAGTACTCTGCTTCAATGTAGGGACAAGCGAACTGAAACTCAAATTCCAACTGCTCTTCTACTTGGGCAAACATGCTGGCTCCTCATAGATCTTGTCAGCACCTCTTTTGGCTCCAAAACCAACAAGGGTACCGACACATTTTGGATCTTTGAATGAATGAATAGCGAGTTCAATGCCATTTTTCTCTGCGAGCTCGATGCTCCTTGCATGTAGAACCTTCGCCCCCCCTTTTGCAAGGCTCAAGGCATTAGAAAAACTCAAAGAAGGGAGCAGTTTGGCATTTGGCTCTTTTTTTGGATCCGCTTCAAAAATACCGGGCACATCCTTGTAAAATTCGACTCTTTCAGCCCCCAGGGCAACAGCTAAGGCAACCGCACTCGTATCGGATCCGCCTCTTCCAAGCGTTGTGATCTCCCCATTTCGGCTCATCCCCTGAAAGCCCGCTACAATGGCCACTTTTCCCTTCTCTAGCGCTTCATGCAATCTCTTCGGCCGAACATCCAAAATGCGTGCATCGGAATGATTTTCACAAGTGATGATCCCCGACTGACTCCCGGTAAAACTCACAGCCTCTTTCCCTTCTTTTTCAAGAGCCATGCTCAAAAGCGCAATGCTGATGCGCTCGCCGACCGAGATTAGCATATCTTGTTCGCGTCTAGGAGGATTGGGATGTACAGATTTCGCAAGTTCGAGCAGTTCATCGGTTTGATTTGCCATGGCGCTGACTACAACTACCAATTTTTTTTCACTTAAAGATCTTTCAATAATCATTTTTGCAATTTTTTGAAAGCTTTCTGGTGCACTCACGCTTGCGCCGCCGAATTTCATTACGAGCATTTTTCCTCCACTTTGGGAGAAAACTATAGTCTTTTTTTTCACCCAACGCCAGAAATTTTCAATCTACAAAAATATCTTTTAAAAAATAAAGAACAAACTTTTTGATAACATTTATTTTGAAAAGAAAAACAGGATTTGCAGGATCACAAGTGGCAGGATGCGCAGGATTGCAAGGTGTTTATCCTGCCAATCCTGCCGATTCTATCGATCATGTGCATCCTGATTCAACTTTTCCTTAGTATTCACTTGTAACTCCTTGCATTTATTCGGGCTCGCTGATAATCTTTTTCCTTTAACCAGACAGAGTCGTCTTCTGGCATTTTGTTAGAGGATGGGGCTGTCTTTATTTATAAACAGGAGAAACCCAAAACCCATGTCTAAAAACCCCACCCACGATTGGAATAGCAGTAACGTCCTCGACGATGTAGATTTTCAAGAACACGAAGCCCGCCAATTCCGCGATCTACTCTACGGCAAAGAAAAACCCGATGCGGAAAATTCACTGTCCCTTTTAAACGTAGGACAAATTTTAAAAGGACGGATCGTTGAAATCACAAAAGACTATATCGTGATCGATGTGGGACTCAAATCCGAAGGACTTGTGCCCATTTCAGAATTTGCTGAACCCGAAGAACTCATTCTAGGGGGAGATACAGAGGTGTATCTCGATGCCGCTGAAGGCGATGATGGTCAAATCGTCCTCTCTAAGGATAAAGCCCGCAAGTTTAGACAATGGGAACATATCGTCAACCACTGCAAAGAAGGCTCGATCGTCAAAGGGAAAGTCATGCGCAAAGTCAAGGGCGGACTCATGGTCGATATCGGGATGGAAGCCTTCTTGCCCGGCTCTCAAATCGACAACAAGAGAATTAAAAATCTCGATGATTTTGTCGGTAAAACCTACGATTTCAAAATCCTCAAGATCAATATCGAGCGCAAAAATATCGTCGTATCGCGAAGAGAGCTCCTCGAAGAAGAGCGCGTTTCGAAGAAAGCAGAACTACTCGAGAATATCAAAGAGGGCGAAGTTCGCAGGGGCGTCGTCAAGAACGTCACCGACTTCGGAGTCTTCCTCGATCTCGATGGCATCGATGGGCTTCTGCACATCACAGACATGACTTGGAAGAGAATCAAACACCCCTCTGAACTCGTTCAAATGGGTCAAGAGCTCGATGTCGTGATCCTCCACGTCGACCGCGATAAAGGAAGAGTGGCTCTCGGCCTCAAACAAAAAGAGGATAATCCTTGGGAAGAAATCGAGAAGAAATATCCTCCAGGAACACGTATCCGTGGTAAGATTGTCAACCTCGTCTCCTATGGCGCCTTCATCGAGATTGAACCTGGCATTGAAGGACTCATTCACGTCTCCGAAATGTCCTGGACTAAAAACATCACAGAGCCGAGTGAAATGGTCAATGTCGGCGATGAAGTGGAAGCAATCGTTCTCTCTGTTCAAAAAGAGGAAGGAAAGATCTCTCTCGGAATCAAGCAAACCGAGCGCAATCCTTGGGAAGATGTCGAAAACAAATATCCAATGGGTAGTAGCGTCATTGCCGAAATTCGCAATCTGACGAACTATGGCGCCTTCGTGGAACTCGAGCCAGGTGTAGATGGACTCATTCACATCTCCGATTTGAGCTGGATCAAAAAAGTCTCTCACCCTTCTGAAGTCTTGAAAAAAGGCGATAAGGTAGAAGCTGTGATTCTCTCAGTTGATAAAGAGAGCAAAAAGATCACCCTCGGTGTCAAACAGCTCAGTGTCAACCCTTGGGAAACGATCGAAAAAACGCTCCCTGTGGGCACGCTCGTACATGGCGTCGTGACCAAAACGACCGCTTTTGGCGCCTTTGTCCAACTCGATAACGGAATTGAAGCACTCATCCACGTTACAGAACTTTCGGATCAGCCCTTTGCCAAAGTCGAAGATGTGATTCAGAAAGGAGATAAAGTCACGGCGAAAGTGATCAAGCTCGATCCAGAACACAAGAAAATTGCCCTTTCGATCAAGGAATATCTGATCGAAAAGAATCAATTGAATCGAGATGACATCGTCGTTGGCCAAAAATCTAAAAAGAAGAAAAAGAAGTCTTCCAGAGAAGAAGACGAGGATTTAGGTGATGAATAAAGACCTCATAGCGATTTTTGAATACCTCGAGCGCGAAAAAGGGATCAAGCGAGAGATCGTGATCAATGCGATTGCGGACTCTTTAAAAGCTGCTGCCCGGAAAAGCGTAAAAGGTCTTGGCGAAAAAGTCAGTGTAGAAATCCACCCGAAGACTGGGGAAATTGAGGTTTTTACGCAGAAAAAAATCGTCGAAAAAGTCGAAAATTCGTCCGATGAGATCTCGATTGAGGATGCCCGCGCCCTTGAACCTGAGTGCCAGGTAGGACAGTGGCTCGAAATCTCCATCACACCGCAAGATTTCGGACGGATTGCCGCAGCAGCGGCCCGTCAGATCATCACTCAAAAGCTCAAGGGAGCTGAAAGAGATGTGATCTACGAAGAATACCGACATAGAGCCGGAGAGATCATCTCCGGTACTGTGAAAAGGTTCATCCGAGGACGGACGATCGTCGTCGATCTCGGTAAAGTCGAAGCGATTTTGCCAGAACGCAACTATCCGAAACTAGAGCGCTACAATCCGGGAGAAAAGGTGCAGGCCCTTCTCTTGGAGGTGCGCGATACCGATATGGGTGGGGCAGAGGTCATTTTAACTCGAAGCCATCCCGAATTCGTCAAGCAGCTCTTTGAGCAAGAGGTTCCAGAGCTTCACGACAAAACGGTTGCGATTGAAAAGATCGTTCGCGATCCCGGTTATCGAACGAAGTTGGCCGTGCGCTCTTTTGATCCAAAAGTCGATCCAGTTGGAACTTGTGTAGGCGTAAGAGGAACGAGGATCAAGAATATCATCCGCGAGCTCAATAATGAGAAAATCGACGTGGTGCCCTATTCAGATGATCCGATCCAGCTCCTCGAGAATTTACTCGCTCCTGCCGAGATGCGGAAATTCAAGGTCTATGACGATCGCGTTTGGATGGTCGTAATGGACGAAGATTATCCAACTGTGATTGGGAAAAAGGGGATGAATGCCCGTCTGATCGGTCAGATGATTGGAAAAGAGATCGACGTTCAGAAAATAAGCGAGTATCAAAAACTCCTTACCATCCAAATGGCAGAGCTTGCCGATTCTGCAACAGAAGCTTTTGATGAAAAACTGAAAATTGAAGGAGTCAGCGGACTCATTCTCGAAAGCTTGATCGGTGCAGGTTTCGATACGATGCGCAAATTCATGCAAGCATCTCCCGCTGAGATTTCCTCCAAAGTTCCCGGTGTCAATTTCTATGATTTGGCAGGTAGGATTTTGGACCAAATTCAAAAAAAAAAGGGATAGTCGTTGGGTAAACATTTAAAATTAAATATCAAAAACACCCAGCTTGCCGAGGCTTTTAAGGCTAAGAAAGAGGTGGGTCCTGTCAGCAAAGAGCCCGTTCAGAAAGAAGAGGCTGAAGGAGAGCCAAAGAAAAAACTCTCTCGGCTCAAAGAGGATTCTACGATCACATCTGCCCTAAAACAGGCCGAAAAAACCCTTGCTGCCCGAGAAAAGGAAAAAGAGGCTGAACTTCCCAAGAAAAAAAGAGCACGCATCATCGCAAATCCTGAAGAAGCGGCTAAACTTTCTCCGATCGTCGAAGAAGAAGATATTTCTTCTACTCCTCCTACACCCCTGGTGGAAGAGGGCCCTAAAGAATCAAAGCCCACACCCTTTTTGGGAAATGAAACGTCCTCAGCAATGTCCACACCTCCTGTAGCCGAAAAGGTCGAACCACCCAAAACGGCCGAAAAACCCCTTTCCAAAGAAGCGGCTCCCGCTTTAAAAGTCGCGGCGCCTTCGCCTCGTAAAGAGCTCAGACCTGCAAAGCGCAAAGAAGAGATGAAATTTGACTCGCGAGACCGCCAAGGTCTTCGCGATGTCGACAACGAAGCCTGGCGTAAACGCCGCGCTCACAAGCCTTTACGCAGAGCGATTCAGGAAGAGATCATCCGTCCAAAAAATTTGATGATCCGTCTCCCAATTACAATCAAAGATCTCGCCCAAGAGATGAAGCTCAAAGCCTCTCAGCTCATTGCCAAACTCTTCATGCAAGGGATCACGCTGACGTTGAATGATTATCTCGATGATGAAACGGTTGTCCAGCTCCTCGGACACGATTTTGATTGCGCGATCAAAATCGATACTTCCGAGCAAGAGCGCATCCGGATCACCGATCGGACGATTCGGCAAGAAATCGAAGTCTCTTCTCCCGATGATCTCATCTTGCGCTCCCCTGTCGTCGCATTTATGGGTCACGTCGATCACGGCAAAACGTCGCTCATCGACTACATCCGCAAATCCAACCGCGTCGCTTCAGAGGCGGGCGCCATCACCCAGCACATCGGCGCTTTTAGGGTCAAGACCAACGCAGGAGATGTCGCGATTCTCGATACACCGGGTCACGAGGCCTTTTTTGAAATGCGCTCTCGGGGGGCCAATGTCACCGACATCGTGATTCTCGTCATCGCCGGCGACGAAGGGATTAGGGCTCAGACAGAAGAGGCAATCCGCCAAGCCCGTGAGGCAAACGTTCCCATTCTCGTTGCGCTCAATAAATCGGACAAACCGAACTTCGATGCGCAAAAAGTCTATCGGGAACTCGCCGACCGCGATCTTCTGCCAGAAGCCTGGGGAGGAACCACCATCACAGTCAACTGTTCTGCAGTTTCTGGGCAGGGCATTACAGAGCTACTCGAGATGATCGCTCTGCAAGCAGAAATTCTCGAACTCAGAGCCAATCCCAATAGCCGGGCTAGGGGAACTGTTCTCGAATCGGAAATGCACAAAGGGCTAGGAGCTGTTGCCACCGTTCTCGTCCAAAATGGAACCTTGAGAAAAGGCGATGCAATCGTTTTTGGCCTCTATTCAGGCCGTATCAAGACGATGCAAGACGATCATGGAAGGATGGTTGAAGAAGCAGGTCCCTCCACTCCTGTAAAAATCACCGGTTTATCAGAACTTGCAGAGGCCGGGAACGAATTTATCGTCGTCAAAAGCGAAAAAGAGGCAAGAGAACTCGCAGCAGCCCGTGCAGAAGGTGCACAGCGCGAAACGGCAGCCAAACCCAAACTGGGCAGTCTGGAAAAAATGATGGCTAAAAAAGAGAGCGGCGAGAAGAAAATCTTGCCTCTCATCTTACGGGCCGACGTACAGGGTTCCCTGGAAGCGCTCAAGACATCGCTGCAGAAAATACGCTCCGACAAAGTGCGCATCGAGGTCGTGAGCGCCGATGTCGGCGAAATCTCCGAATCAGATATCGCACTTGCTGCAGCTTCTAAAGCAACCATCGTGGGATTCCATACCAGTATTGAGAGCCATGCAGATGATCTAATCAAGCAGAAGAAAGTCCCCGTCTATACGCAAGATGTAATCTACCATCTCATCGATGAAGTGAAACAGCGGATGCGAGCTCTTCTGGACAAAATCGAAAAGGAAACCGATACAGGGGAAGCGCTTGTCAAGGCAGTTTTCAAATCTTCTCAGCTAGGCATCATTGCGGGATGCCAAGTGACAGATGGATTCATCAAGAGACAGCACTTCATCCGACAAATCCGAGGGAAAGAGGTCATTTGGAAGGGAAAAATCGCTTCCTTAAAGAGAGTCAAAGAAGACATCAAAGAGGTCCAAAAAGGATTTGAATGCGGGATTCTTCTAGAGGGTCAAAGTGACATCAAAGAGGGCGACATTCTGCAGGCCTATGAAATCACCTATCTCGAGCAAGATTTGTAATGAAAAAAAACCGCCTTGCCCGCGTCAATTCTCTATTGAAAGAGGTCATCTTTGAGGTGATTCAAAAAGAGGTTCGGAATCCGAATGTGACTACTTTTGTATCAATCACTCATGTCGACACCTCTGCGGATCTGCACCACGCCAAAGTCTACATCAGTCTGATCTCTTCAGAGGAGGAAAAGTCGAGAGTGCTAGCGGCGCTCAACTCGGCCGCCGGTTTCATTGCCGTCCATGCTGCTAAAAAGGTACAGCTCCGCTATTTTCCAGAGCTTCAATTCAAATTGGATACGTCGAGCGAAGAGCACATGAAGATCCAACAAATCCTCTTCGATCTCGAAAAGGAACGAAGCTCTCGTGAACATCCTACCTAAGCCAGCAGATTGTCAGCTTTTTAGAGCTCCGGGTAATCAAAGCGGACTCCTCCTCGTCGATAAGGAAGCGGGATGCACCTCCTTTCATCTCGTCTCCCTTTTGCGTAGACTCACCTCTATCGAAAAAATCGGCCATGCGGGAACTCTCGATCCCTTCGCCACTGGAGTCATGGTGATGCTCATCGGCAAAGAGGCGACAAAAAAAAGTGAAACTTTTCTATCGAGCGATAAGGAATACCGCGCAACTCTTCAACTCGGCATCACGACGGAAACCTATGATCTTGAAGGAGCCATTGTCGAAAGAAATGACAAAGTGCCGACGTTGGCAGAAATTGAACTTGCAAAAAGCTCTTTCCAAGGAGAAATTTTGCAAATTCCTCCCATGTATTCGGCTAAAAAAGTAGCCGGTAAAAAACTCTATGATTTGGCAAGAAAAGGGATTGTGATCGAAAGGCAGCCCGTTTTGGTGCGTATGGAGATCGAGCTCTTAAACTACCAATACCCGATGCTCGAAATAGAGGTAAAATGCTCGAAAGGAACATACATTCGGAGTCTTGCCCACGATATCGGGCAATTTTTGGGATGCGGGGCTCATCTCTTTGAACTCACGCGTACCCGCTCAGGTCCCTTTAGACTCGAAGATTGCATTTCACAAAACCTTCTCAAAAATAGAGACTTCGACATCAGCCCCTACTTGAGGCCCGTATGAAGACAGCGCTGACAATCGGCTTTTTCGATGGAGTGCACTTGGGCCACCAGGCCCTTTTAAAAAGGCTGCGTGAACATCCCCATACCACCATTCTCACCTTTTCCAACCATCCGAAAAGCGTCCTCAGACCACCCGCCCCCCCTCTCCTCATTCCTTACGAAAAGAGGATCGCCCTTTTGAAAGAATTTGCCGACGAACTGCTCGTTCTCCCTTTCACCTTAGACTTTGCCAACACACCCTACGACACCCTCTTAGATCGGTTTGATCTTTCGCACCTCATTTTGGGAAAAGGCTCTGTTTTTGGAAAAAATCGGGAAGGAAACGAGGAAAATGTGCGCCAATACTGTGAAAAGAAAAACGTGACGCTTGAGTATATCCCCAAACTCCTCTTTGAAGGGGAGTCCATCTCCTCATCGCGTATCCGCCAAGCGATTCTTGCCAATCAAACCCCTTTAGCAACCAAACTTTTAGGAAAGATGCCATGACGAATCTCTCTTGCGGCATTGTAGGGCTGCCCAATGTCGGAAAATCGACCCTCTTCAACGCGCTTACCCGAAAGCAAATCCCTTCTGAAAACTATCCTTTTTGCACCATCGATCCCAATGTCGGCATCGTCAATCTGGCCGATCCGAGACTCGGCATTCTCTCCGAGCAATCCCACAGCAAAAAAATCATCCCTGCCACCGTCTCTTTCGTCGATATTGCAGGACTTGTGAAGGGGGCCTCTCAAGGAGAAGGTCTTGGGAACCAATTCCTCTCCCACATCCGGGAGACGGACGCCATCGTGCAAGTGGTGCGCTGCTTTGAAGATCCGAATGTGATCCACGTCGCAGGGAAAGTCAATCCTCTCGACGATATCGAAGTCATTACCTTAGAACTCATCCTCGCCGACCTACAAATGGTCGAAAACACCCTTTCTCGGCTCGAAAAACAGGCGAAAGGCAAAAAAGAGCTCCAAGGAACGGTTGAATTCTTGAAAAAATGCACCACCCACCTCAACCAAAATCTTCCCATGCGCCAGCTCTCTTTAACCCCTGAAGAAGAAGAGCTATGCCGGCAATACAATTTCCTCACTAAGAAAAAAGTGCTCTACGTATGCAACGTCGGAGAAGCTGATGTCCCCGCTCTCGACAATTCCCTCGTGCAAAGAGTACGCGAATATGCGGCCAAAGAGGGATCGAGCGTCGTTCCGATCTGCGCGCGCATCGAAGAAGAGATTTCCCGGCTCGATGAAAAAGACGCAAAAGAGTTTTTAGAGAGCCTTGGACTCAAAGAATCGGGACTCGACCGACTCATTCGGGAAGCTTTTTCTCTTCTCGGCCTCATCACCTACATCACGACGGGCGAAATCGAAACCCGCGCCTGGATGATCAAAAAGGGAACGGGGGCGGCTGTTGCTGCCGGCAAAATCCATTCCGATCTGGAAAAAGGGTTCATTCGAGCTGAGGTCGTCTCTTTTGAAGATATGATCCGCTACAAAGGGCGAGTTGGAGCTCGCGAAGTGGGAAAGGCGCGCTCTGAAGGAAAAGAGTACATCGTCCAAGATGGCGATGTGATCCTCTTCTTTCACAACTAACGCTTTTTGTCGAGCTCTTCGAAGCGCAAATAGAGCTGTTCGATCTGATTTTCGACAACGGCAATCGCCTGGCAAACCTCGCGCAGCTTCTGAGGATTTTCGGCAATTTCTGGAAGCTCGAGCAGTTGGTTGAGTCCTTTAACCTCTTCTTCGAGTTTGAGGAGTTTTCCCTCGATGGTCTCATATTCTTTTTTCTCGAGATAAGACAGTTTTGCCTTTGGTTTTTCCTCTATCCTCTCTTTTTTGACCTCTTTCTCAACCTGTTTCTCGTCTCCTAGAGTCAAAAACGCATTGCAAACTCGATCGAGCATACACCGATCGTGTGTGATGAGAACGACAGCTCCAGGAAATTCCAAAAGGCTCTCTTCGAGCGTCTCTAGAGTGGGAATATCCAAATCATTGGTCGGTTCATCGAGAAGGAGCACATCGGCTGGCTGCAACATGAGATGGGCGATCGAAATCCGAGCCCTCTCCCCTCCCGAAAGAGTTTTGAGGGGCAGCTCTAAAAGATCTGGAGAAAACAAAAACCTTTTACACCATCCATTGACATGCACTTCCTGACCTCGGAAAGAGACATAATCCCCTTTGGGAGAGAGCGCATCGCGTAGACGTATCTCATCAGGCAGTTGAGCTCTCAGCTGATCGAAATAGACCGTTTTGAGGGAATCGGCCCGTTTGATTGTTCCCTGATCGGGCTCTATTTCTCCCGCCAAAATGCGGAGCAAAGTGGTTTTGCCCGATCCATTGGGGCCTAAAAGACCGAGCCGCGTACCTGGTGATAGGACAAAGTCCAATTTTTTAAAGAGGAAATCCTCTCCTATTTCTTTTCCCAAATTTTTCGCTGTGAGGAGCTTTCTGGTCTCTCTTTCAGTCGCGGCAAAATCGATTTGAGCCCGCTTCGATCGGTTCCGAGTCACCAGTTCCGCATGTTCTTGTAAAATCTCTTCGGCTTCATCGATTCTCGATTGGGACTTGGTTGTCCTCGCCTTCACTCCTTGTCGAAGCCAATCTGTTTCCCTTCGCATTTTTGTAGCAAGGGAGCGCTCTTGTTGCAGTTGACCTGCTAAAAATTCTTCCTTTTTCTCCAAAAAATGCGCATAGGAGCCATCGATCGCAAACAGCCCCCTTGGATAGACCGGATCGATCTCAATGATGCGGCTCACGACATTTTGCAGAAAATAGCGATCGTGACTGACGAGGAGAAAGGTGGGTGATTCGCGGAGTAAAAACTTTTCTAGCCAGAGAATTCCCTCAAGATCGAGATGATTCGTTGGCTCATCGTAGAAAATGAGGTCGGGCTCTGAAATTAGAGCGCAAGCAAAACCCAAACGCTTTTTCCATCCGCCAGAAAGAAGAGAGGCATCTTGCTCAGATTCGCTAAATTTAAGCTTACTCAGCCACGTTTGAGCTAGCCGCTCCTTCTCATAGTGGGGCAAATCCTCTTTGATGGCCCCCATGAGAATTTTTACAGGAGATCGGGCAGGAAATTCATGAGTTTGGGGAACATAGCCAATTTTCAAGCCTTTTTTGGGAGATAAAATTCCCTCATCGGGCGTCTCAAGCCCCGCCAAAATTTTCAAAAAAGTGGTTTTACCCGCTCCATTCGGCCCAATGAGACCGACCCGATCTTTCATGAAGATGCTTAGGTCTAAATTCTTAAAGAGCTTTCGAGTTGAATAGGTTTTCGAGACAGATTGGCAACTGAGGAGCAGAGTCATTCAACTATAATAGCGCGGAATCCTTTGATTGAATAGACAAAGAATTTCATACGGAATCGTATGGCAAAGGTGAGCTATTTCGGTCAGTTTGATCTCTTCACTCCCCTGCTTTCCGATCAAAACGACCTCATCCCCCACATAGGCTTCAGCATCTCCAATATCGACCATGAACTGATCCATGCAGATGGCGCCTGCTATCTGAAATCGCTTTCCCCGAATGAGAACAGAACCCCGATTGGAAAGAGCTCGTAAATAGCCATCCCCATAACCGACAGGCACAGTCACTACTCGCGTTTGTCTTTTCGTCTGATAGGCGTGCCCATAGCCAATCCCAGACTCTGGTTGGACTACCTTGAAATAGGAAATTTTGGATTTTAGAGAAAAACAGGGGGCGAGCTCTTCAAGGGACTTGGGAACATTTGCCGGCGGATAGCCATAGACCATGAGACCGGGACGCACCATATCGAACTGCGATGCGGGATAATGAGCCACTCCCCCAGAATTGGCCAAATGCGCAACCACTCCCAGAAAAGGAGCCTGTTGAACGAGATTCCGGAATATTTCGATTTGCTGAAGGGCAAACGGGTGGTTCGGGATGTCAGAAGTTGCCAGATGCGAGTAGACACCGACTAATTCAAAAAAAGGAAGGGATTTGAGATGCTCGGCCAGCTTGAGAGCCGTCTCTGGCCGAACGCCCGTTCGCTGCATGCCCGTTTCCACTTCGAGATGCACTTTGCACTTTTTGGTCAGTTTTTTGGCTACGAGATCGGCCTTGAATTTCGAACTGATCGAAAATTCCAGATCATAGCCCACCAAATCCTCGATCTGATTTTCGTGAATCGCACCCAAGACGAGGATCGGAATGGAAATGCCCGCATGCCTTAAGGCAATTCCTTCCTGAAGACACGAAACTCCGAGACAATCCACTCCCGCTTCTTGAGCTACTTTGCCAATCCCAATGAGTCCATGACCATAGGCATTGGCTTTTACGGGAAGACAAAATCGGCTTTCTTCTGTGACGCGCCGGATGATCTCGATATTCTTTCGGAACTGATGTGTATCGATTTCAATCCACGTCGGATGAGATGTCTGCATACCCACTTTTATCGGTCTTCCTTTTAGAAAAATCAAGGACTTTTCTATTGCGTAAAATAAAAATTTTCGTGTACAAAAGAGACCTATGAAAATAAAAACTGCTCTCTTCCTCTTCTTTTTCCACACGGCATTCACAATCCCTTTCGAAACGAGCGTCAATCAAGCGCTCTTTGCTCTTCAGGAGCTACGGACGCTCATGCCAGAGCGCCTTTGGGTTCAGGAATTTTCCCTTCTTGTCGATCAAGAGGGGCTAGAAAAGCAAATCCAAAAGGCCATGCAACATCCGAGATTAGATACAACTCTTTCCCCCTCTTTTTCCCTGGCAAGATCCAAAGACTATCTCTTGCGCACAACTCTTTCGGGAGAAACGATTCGAATGCTCGATCGCTACCAAGAATTTGAACAGAGTCCATTCTGGAGAACTCCAAACCAGATGGACCGCTTACACTGGTTGGAAAAATGATGCAACGACTCCTCTATTTATTCCTGCTGTTTGCCTTCCCCCTCATTGCCGATTTGAAAGGTCTTTTGATTTTGGGCAACTGGGATGAGACGAGAAAAGAACCCGTAGATACCATCGAGGGCGTAAAAGTTGTGGGAGTCAGTCTGATTCGGCAACATCCCGATTTCATTCGCGAACTCCATGAAGATTATATAGACCTGCCCTTTTCTGAGGAGACGATCCAGGCTCTGAAAGAGCAGATCACCGAGTTTTATCGCTCAAAAAATGCCCCTTTCGTCGTGGTGAGTGTCCCCAAACAAGAGTTTAGCAAGGACACTTTGCAGATCGTCGTCACAGAAGCAAGGCTCGGCAAGATCACCTCGGTCGGAAACAACTATTTTCCCACGCGGTGGCTATCTGAAATGATGCGCACATCTCCAGGCGATCCCATCCGCACCGATGAGGTGCTCGAAGATCTCGCTTGGCTCAATTTAAACCCCTTTCGACGCACCGACGCCATTTTTAAACCGGGCGCAAAACCGGGAACCGCCGACATCGAACTCGTCACGATCGATCGATGGCCTTACCGGATGTATATGGGGGGCGATAACACGGGGACGATGGCCACGAATCGCAACCGGCTCTTTTTCGGCTTTAATTTTGGCAAATCGGTCTTGAAAGATGGGCAGATCTCGTATCAGTTCACCTTCGCTCCCAATTGGAATCTCTTTTACGCCCATACGGCAAGTGCAAGGCTCCCTTTGCCCTGGAGACACATTTGGGTCCTTTGGGGCGGCTACACTCAAGTAAAACCCCATACCGACACTCCCAACCAGAAAAACTGTGGAATCAGCTGGCAAGTCGATACCCGCTATCGCATCCCCTTCTTTACGACCCCCAAAATCCTGCAGAGCTTTGTCGTGGGCTATGACTTCAAAGAGACGAATGACGAAATCCGCGAGCATCACGTAAAAGTCTACAGACAAAGCGCCGATATCAACCAGTTCATGGTTGGCTATGAATTGGGCTATCGGAGTGAGGAACTCCGCACCTCTTTGGTCGCCGAACTCTACGGCAACCCGGGCGGGATTACCTATGGCAATAAGACGCGGTTCTATGAAGAGCTCCGCTATCGAGCGGGCTCTCACTACATCTATTTCAAACTTGCCCACTCTTTCGGGGCAAAGAGCCGATGGGGCTGGTGGACCTATGACTTGAGCGGCCAGGCAGCGAGCCGCAACCTGCTCCCGAGCGAGCAGTTCACCATGACAGGCTACAATGCGGTGAGAGGTTATGAGGAGAGAATCCTCAATCTCGATAACGCCCTCCTCGTCAATCTCAGCTATGAAACGCCCCATTTTAGTCCTGCAAAAACTTTTGGCCTTTGCAAGAAATGGGATGAACTCTACTTCCTCGCCTTCTTCGACTACGGACTAGGGGCCAATCACGAACCCACACCCACAGAAGAGCGTTTTTACCACCTCGCCTCTGTCGGCCCTGGAGTCCGCTACCAGATCGATCGTTACTTCACAGCCCGTCTGGACTACGGCTTTCAACTCTTTCACTCCGATTTTGATAACCCAACCCATTCCCGCTACAATTTCGGAGTGATGTTGAGTTATTGAACCGTGATTTCTACAGAATGCTCTTCTCTTTCTTGCGGCATATTGGATTGTATCCACTCCAAAAAGCCTTGTTGCGTTTGCAGTTGCTTCCTCTCTCCTTCACTCAGAAGCTGGCTCTGTGGCACTTGCATCGAATTAACAATGTAAGAGATCTCTCTATCCGCTTCTTTTGAAAGTGAACCTCTCATCTTATGCAATATACCCATAAACCCAACGTTACGACTAATATCCTGTGCTGCAGCCTGTGCTTTTTCCGCTGTATCAAAAACAAAAGAACCGTTTGGCACACCACTTTTGTCATAGATAATTTGAACAAGCCCAACCACTCTCGACTGGATTGTTTTTCCATCAGCATAGCCCCAAACTATATCTACAAGAGGGGGAAGGAGATAAGGATTTAATTCTCTATTGAATTCACTTCTTGTTAAAGGAGTTGTCATTTTTATATCTCTTGGTTAATTAAGAAGGAAAAAGAATACCCCACCCACACAATTTCAGAAAACCAAAAGATTTCCTTTGAGGAATTGTACAACATCCGTTTTGAATTATTGAGGGTTTTGAGGGTGGGATCTCAATTCGAAAATGGGTACATTGTGGCTATTTCCCCCGGCTCCCCTCATTTTCTGGTCCATGCTGTATAAAAACGACACACTGGCTGTTATCAAATCCGATGCATTCTCTTCACTACTCCTATAAGAAAGTGTTCTACTTGCCTCTTCAGCTGAATTTAGATGAGGGATCTCTATAAGCTCTCCATTGATGACGGACGAAAGAATTCTTCTTGCAACTTCCCCAGTTTGCGCTGCTGTTTCAAAGACAAAGGAACCTTTTAGCATGCCCCCAGATTTATCTAGATAGATTGCCTGTAAACCCGGTGTACGACAACTGTAGGTTCTTGTGGGTTTAAGAGGTTGGTTATACTCATCGATCATCAACGCAATAGGAGGAAGGACATGTTGAGATAAGGCTGCTATTACTGGGTTTGGAATTGGACTTGTCATACATTTTCTCTTTTATTTTTTCGAATGGGTTAAAGAAAGCAAAAGAATATCCCAGCCGCAGCCTTTTTAGAAAACTAAAATGATTTCCTTGACTGCGTTGGGAAGAGATTGAGTTGTTATATCCAACTTTTGAGTTTACTGGACCTTGATGACGTTCACTTCACGTACCTCAAGACTCTGAGGCATCGCCCTTTGCACTGTGGACAAAAATGTGCTCCAGTCTCCCATACTTTTGATTTGTGCCTCTGGGTTATTGACCATCATCATGTTTACCCCAAGAGAGACCGTTCTATCTTCCTCTACTTCTTTTGGAGCGATATTGGATCCTCTTCTCACTAATCCCATATCCCGAAATCTAAGTTCAACTCCCTGATAAGCCTTTGACGCTCTTTCTGCTGTATCAAAGACAAAAGTGCCGTGTGGGGTGTTCATCGATTGTCCGGAAACATAAATTGCCTCAAGACCTGCTACCTGCGTCATAAGCGTATTAGGTGCTGTATTTAGAGCTGGACTTGCCATATATTTTCCCTCTTCTTGTTTAGACAGATTCATAAAAAGACAAGAGAATACTCCACCCACATCCTTTCCGAAAAGCCAAAATGATTTCCTTGACCGACACCGAAAAAATCCTGTATTCCTGGACTATTTTGGAATGATTGTGAGCTATTGAAGGTAAACTCTGATAATTTTTACAGAACGTTCAATTCCTTGTGGCATATGGTCCTGCATTTTTTCTAAAAAGCCATTTTGCGTTTTCAGTTGATCCACCTTTGGAGACGCCATGAATGACCCCATAACGGTGTAAGAGATCGTTCTGTCTGCCTCTCCCTCTGAATACTTGGGCTCGAAAAGAATTCCTCTATGCACCTTACAAGTTCCACCCCACCTCACCCTACCTATCACCGTTTTTGCAGCAGCTTGAGCTTTTTCTGCTGAGTCAAAAACAAAGGCAGCATTTGGGAATCCCTCTGCAGAAAAATAAATTTTTTGAAGCCCATCTACTCTGGACATCGTTGTAACAACCTCATTAGCCTCTGCAGCGTAGTCAAATATTATGCTTGCAAGAGGGGGGAGGACATAAGGATCTAAAGCTTCTCTCAATTCTGGCCATACAGGTAATGCCATTTTTATATCTCCTCATTAATTTAAGAAGACAAAAGAATATGCCAATCCAATAATTCCAAAAAGCTAAAATGATTTCCTTGACCGACACCGAAAGAATCCCGTATCCTTGAACTATGGCCGAAAAGACCGAGAAGGCAACCCCAAAAAAGCTCAAGGACGCAAGAAAAAAAGGGCAGATCGCAAAGGCCCAGGACATGCCCGCTGCGATGACCTTCATCGTGTCGATCATGGGCACACTCGCAGCTCTTGGCTACATCTACAAAAATCTCGCAAGCTTTCTCCTCATCATGTTCAAAACGGCCGCCCAAAGCGATCAAAATCTCTCCGAAAAAGCCCCCTCATTTTTCTTGGTGGCTGCCCAAATGATCCTCCAGACGAGTTTGCCAATCATGGTCATCGTCTGCTTTGTAGGGGTTCTCGTCAGCTTCCTCGTGAATGGACCCGTCTTTTCTCTAGAAGCTATGAAGTTCGACTTCAAAAAACTCAATCCCGTTGAAGGGATCAAAAATAAATTCAAATTGCGCGTTTTGGTCGAACTGCTCAAATCGATCGCCAAAATTACGGGGGCTGGCATCATCATCTACCTCATCATTTTGGGAGCTTTGCCCCAAATCATCTCCACGGTTTTGATGCCCGTTTTGGGAGCCGCTACTGTCGTCCACAATTTCCTCTTCAAAGCAGCCCTTCAGGTGGGGATCTTTTTCGTCCTCGTCGCCCTCTTTGACTTGGCTTTTCAAAAGAAAAACTTTGCCAAAGAAATGAAGATGGAAAAGTTTGAGGTCAAGCAGGAATACAAAGACACAGAGGGCGATCCGATGATCAAGGGACGAAGAAGAGAGCTCTTTCGCGAGATCGCCTATCAAGAAGGTCCAAGAGCTGCAAGGAGAGCCAAAGCGATCATCACCAACCCAACCCATATCGCCGTCGCTCTGAAATACAACCCGCCAGAAGAGGTGGCTCCCATCATTTTGACGATGGGAGCAGGCTATATGGCCGACCAGATCATAAAAATAGGTGTCGAAAACAAAATCCCAATCATGCGAAATGTAGATTTAGCAAGAGAGCTATACAGTAAAGGCAAAATCTCCGATTATATACCTGAAGAGACGTATGAAGCCGTTGCAGAGATTCTCAAGTGGATCGACTCCTTGGAAGAAAACCCAGATGTCAATGTGGAACTGTTTAAATGAGTAAATTTTTTGACAATCTCGCACGCGTTTTAGGAGGCGATCGGGCCCTCAATACCATTTCGAGATCGAGCGATTTGATCTTGGCCAGCGTCGTGATCGCCATCATCATGATGTTGATCTTCCCCGTTCCGCCGCACGTGATCGATGTCCTGATCTCAATCAACTTGACTGTCTCGGTCTGTCTCATTTTCGTTGCGATCTACATCCAAAAAGCAGTTCAACTCTCGATGTTCCCATCGCTCCTCCTCTTGACCACGCTCTATCGACTCGGGGTCAACATCTCCTCGACCCGCCAGATTCTGCTCCATGCCAACGCTGGTAAAATCATCTTCGCCTTCGGAAATTTCGTCGTCGGAGGCAACTATGTGGTCGGAGGCGTCGTCTTCCTCATCATCACCATCGTCCAGTTCATCGTCGTCGTCAAAGGCGCGGAAAGGGTCGCCGAAGTCGCCGCTCGATTCACCTTGGATGCGATGCCCGGCAAACAGATGTCCATCGACGCCGATCTACGCGCGGGCATCATCGACCAGGCGCAGGCACGCGAACTCAGGCTCGGCCTTGCCAAGGAAAGCCAGCTCTACGGAGCCATGGATGGTGCGATGAAATTCGTCAAAGGAGACGCGATTGCGGGTATCGTCATCACTTGCATCAACGTCATTGGGGGTCTCATCATCGGGGTCACGATGCACGGCATGACGCTCGCCCAATCGGCAAAAATCTATTCTCTTCTGTCGATTGGGGATGGTCTTGTCTCCCAAATCCCCGCGCTGATGATTGCCATCACCGCAGGTATCGTGACGACACGCGTTTCCAGCGAGAAAAAAGATGCTCACTTAGGTAAGGAGATTTCAGAACAGCTGCTCAAACAGCCCAAAGCCCTCATGATCTCTGCGGGGCTTTTGCTCCTCATGGCTTGGATTCCCGGCTTTCCCGCATGGCCCTTCCTCCTCCTCTCTCTCCTCATCGGATCCATCGGCTATGTTTTTTGGTACAACACAAAACGGGTTGCAGCTAAAGCCGCTGCCGGAATCAGCGCCATGGACACCGACATCCCGGGTCATGCCGTCTCTGGGGGAGGACCCGAAGACTATGCGCTCACTCTACCGGTCGTTCTCGAAGTGGGTTCGGCCATCTCGCTCCTCATCCGAAAAGATAAACAGGGCCTCACTTTCATCGATCAGATGATTCCAAAAATGCGCCACGCCCTCTACCAAGATTTGGGGGTCCGTTTTCCCGGTGTTCACGTCCGAACCGATTCCCCCACTTTCGAAGCCAATGAATACGCGATCCACTTGAATGAAGTGCCCATCGTCCGTGGAAAAATCATTCTCAAACACCTGCTCACCAACGAAATAGAAGAGACTTTAAAGCGCTACAACATCCCTTTCATCACCTCAAAAGGCTCTCTCGGCATGCCCGCTCTTTGGGTCGACGAAAAATATCAGGAAATTTTACAAAAAGCGGGAATCCGCTTCTGGACAGGTCTTGAGGTGATTATCCTACACCTCTCTAAATTCTACCGACAATACGCAGCGGAATTCATCGGAATCCAAGAGGTCAGAGCCATTCTCGAATTTATCGAAAAATCGTTCCCCGACCTCATCAAAGAGGTCACCCGTCTGGTCCCCTTACAAAAACTCACCGAAATCTTGCGCCGCCTCGTTCAAGAGCAGGTTTCCATCAAGGATTTGCGCACCATTTTGGAGGCGCTTAGCGAATGGGCTCAAACGGAAAAAGATACCGTCCTTCTCACCGAGTATGTCCGCTCTTCCCTCAAGCGCTACATCAGCTACAAATACTCTCTTGGCCAATCGGTGCTCTCAGTCTATTTGCTCGATCCGGAAATTGAAGATATGGTGCGGGGCGCCATCAAACAAACCTCCGCTGGTTCTTACCTTGCGCTCGATCCCGATTCGGTGCAATTGATTCTACATTCGATGAGGAATACCATCCAGCCGACCCCTGCAGGAGGCCAGCCGCCCGTTCTTCTCACAGCAATTGATGTGCGTAGATTTGTGCGTAAACTCATCGAAGGGGAATTCCCGGAGCTCGCCGTCGTCTCCTATCAAGAGATCGTTCCCGAGATCCGGATCCAGCCTCTAGGTCGTGTACAGCTGACCTAATTCAACGAGTCTCTCTTTTGCCTCTTCATGGCCCTGGGCAGCTGCAGCTTGGTATAAGCTTAGAGCCTGCGCAAAATCTTTCGGAACGCCATCTCCTTCTTCCAAGGAGATCGCTAAGTTATACTGCGCCCCTGGGTATCCTTGAGCCGCTGCTTGGGCATAGAGTTCAACAGCCTTTGTAGGGTCTGGCTTCACTCCAGTCCCATCTTGATAACAAATACCTAAGAGCGTTTGTCCTTCCGGATCGCCTGCATCAGCTGCTTTTTGATACCAAAAGAGTGCTCGCTTCATGTCTTGAGCAACGCCCTCTCCTTTTTCACACATTTTTCCCACATTACATTGAGCCATCAAATGCCCCTGTTTTGCTGCCTTCTCAAAGTAAGTAAAGGCCTGGGAGTAATCTTGTGGGAATCCATTTTCTCCATTATAATAAAACCCCCCTACCTTAGATTGTGCTTCTGGATGGCCGAGCGACGCGGCTCTACGCAGCCACAAGACAGCGATGCTCTGATCCACTTTTTCAACTCCCTCTCCGTTTTGAAAAGCCTGACTCATTCTATAGGCTGCTTCTGCATGGCCTTTCTCGGCAGCTACAACGTACCATTTAGCAGATAAAAAAGGGCTTTTTCCAACGCCTCCATTACCCCCCTCTTGATACCACATCCCAAGGACAAATGCCGCTTTTGGGTTTCTACGGGCCAATGGGTACAATTCACCAAAAGTGATCTCCTTTTGCGGCGCTTCCTTCTTTGGTTTTAGATGGGATATTGTTTTTGAATGCGTCGCTCGAGAAGATGGGGGAACGACGTCCTGTTCTATTAGCTTAGAAAATGGGGTCGATAAATAAGCTGCCACTAATTGAGAAGGAACGGTCTGACTTGGAAAGCAATACTGAGATACGATTGATAAATATCCATTCCCTCGAACTGGATGCGCCATGAATTAATCTCCTTATAATGAATTTGTTAGAACACTTACTCGCGCTTTCGCTTGTTCATCGCCTTGAGCCGCTGCCTGTTGGTAGTAATAAAGAGCGCGTTCCAAGTTCTTTTCAACTCCGAACCCCTCTTCATAACATACCGCTAAGTTATACTGCGCTTTTACATGCCCTTGAATCGCCGCTTGGCCCAACCAATAGGTAGCCCACACTCGATTGTCTGGATCTGGGTCTATTCCTATCTCTTTTTCATACGCATACGCTAAGTTAAACTGTGCTTTTGCCAGACCTTGCTTAGCTGCCTGTAAAAACCAAAAAACAGCTTTTCTTTGATCTTGTTCAATTCCAATTCCGTCTAAAAAACACAACGCTAAGTTATGTTGCGCGCCTGGCTCCTCATCCTCCAGAGCCCTCTTCTTCCACTTAGCAAAAGTGAGTTGCTGCCGGGTCCAGAGACTTGCAAAATCTTTCTTAAGCCTTCTCTGAGCTAAAGATGTAACAGTCTTTGCCTTTTCGGAATCCGGCGAAGTTCTACTGGATTCGGAAGTAGATAAGGGACTACTTCGAGGCGCTGGTGTTGCGGCGGGTAAGGGTGATGTCGTCATGAATGAACCTCCTTAATTAAATTGAGATGGAGTGAGTAGCCTTACTCGCTCTTCCGCTTCTTCATGCCCGAGCGACGCTGCTCTTCTGTAGCACTCAAGAGCAGAGTCTAAATTCTCTTGAATCCCGTATCCATTTTCATGGCAGATTCCTAAGTGATAGATTGCCTGTGCATGATTTTCCTCAGCCAGTTGTGAAAGCAAAGAAACAGCTTCTTCAGCAGGATTTTCTACTGCTTTCATTTGCTCTCCATGAACCCTATAAATCATAGCTAGATAAAATTGTGCCTCACTATGACCTTGCCGAGCTGCTTCTGAAAGCCAAAAAGCCGCTCTAGCAAGGTTGTGGGGGTGTTCTTGAACTCCAGTTCCCTCTAAATAACACAATCCTAGGTTATATTGAGCTTTCTCATGACCTTGCTTAGCTGCTTGCTTGTACCACCTAACAGCGTCTTTAGCACACTCTTCTCCACCTTGCTCGTCATACTTCATAGCTATGCAAAATTGCGCATCTCTATTGCCTTGCTTAGCTGAGCTTAAACACCACTTCCACATTTTGCCATCTTCAACAGGGGATTGACACAGGCACTCTCTTGCTATTTGATCGACAGCGAGCTCTCTAGAAGATAGAGCCGGGGGTGCAGAACTTGGCTCAAAATCTTGCCGTTCGAGCAAGGGTGCAGAGCGTGAAGTTATGAGGGGTGATGACATGGGTTACTTCCTTTAAAATAAATGTTTTCTTAATAATTCTATTGTTAAAAGTTAATTATTTAGTTAACAATAACAATTATAAAGCATAAGATAATAAAAACAAAATAAAACAAGTATCAAAAACATTTTTTAAATCGCCTGTTGCCAAGAGATATCCCTTTAATATATGAGGACAGTAGACTCCGATGGTAGAACCGCGCATTTCCCACATCATGCCCTTGAGCCAGCAGGCCGTGAAAGCCATCCAGAATGAGGTGGCTGCCGAAAGGGCTATGCAGGTCGAGAGCGATGAGGACTTGAGCCAGTATTTTGAGCTCTCCGCCTTCAATCCAATGACTCAGGCTCAAAGATTTAGAAATCTCAAAGAGCTGCACCAAAAACAGGAGGGAAAACCTGAAGAGGCAGGGGAAACCGACGAGGTCGTCGAAAAGATCATCGATGTCGAGAAGATCGACGAGGTAGCCGAAAGATTCAACAAAAACAACTTTGAACTCAACCCGAAAACACTCAGGGTTTTGCGTGCCCAGGTCACGAGGAGCGACACCTCCGATACAATTTTGCACAAGGTCGATCAGGTCTATAAAGATGCCTCTTTGGCCGACGAAGCGCTCGATTTTCTCATCGAGACATCGGAAGCGCAGCTCTTGGCAGCTACCCAAGAAGCCAAAGACAAACTCAATAAAGACAAGGGAAAAGAGATTCGCGCAGGACGCAACATGGGAGCGCAGGCAAGGGAATTTTCTCAAGAAGGGCTCGGCTCTCCAACGAGCTTGCGCGATCTTTATCGGGATATCATCTCCAATCCGCGAGAGCCGGTTAGACTCTTCGATGAGCTCGCAGAAAAATTTCGCTATCCCAAACTCAAAGCGGCCATCACCTTCATGCTCCATTCTCTCGGCGCCGATTTAAAAGCCAAGGGACCTTCCATTCAAAGAGGAGAATTGAAAAGGCTCCTCGATGAGACGCGCTCGATGCAAGGCATTTTGGGCGTCTTTCGGTTTTTCCAATCGAGGATGCGTCTCATCCAAAGAGAGTTTAGCTCCTACAACCTGATTTTGCCGGGAAGGCTCGATTTCGAAGTCATCTCTCGCATCTTTGTCAAACTCATTGCAGAAAGGTTCATGAGCCCAGAAAAAATTTTGCAAACGGCCAAACTGCTCGGCATTTCCGAGGAAGCAGCAGCTCAAATGGTCATCTATTCGCAGATGCGCGATGCCATCAAGCAAGTGGCGCCCAAATATTTTCGAGATCCAAGACATCGAGAAGAGATTTTGCGAGCTCTCATCGACACCATCGAAAAACTCGAAGATCAAATGGAAGAAGAAGAGGAAAAAGACGAATGATCGGCCAATTTGAAGAGCTGCTTCACGAGCTCGGTTCTGTGTTTCACTTGGATCTACACGTCGATCGGAAAAACGCGTGCAGCATCCAGATCCATCCTCGGCTCATCATCCAGCTGCAATTAGACGCTTCTCAAGAACACCTTTGGATTTTTACTAAAATTGCCGAAACTCCCCCGGGAAAATTCCGAGAAAACATCTTGAAAGAAACGCTCAAGGCCAACGCCCTTCCCGATCCAAGACCTGGATTTTTTGGATACATTCACTCTCTCAATCAGCTCGCCCAATTTCAAAAGTATCCGCTCAAAATTCTCAATGGAGAAAGACTCGGAGGCATCATCGGAGCCTTTTTGGAAATGGCCGAGAGCTGGCAAGAGGCCATTTTGAGCGGTCAGAGCGCACCGATTGAAGTGAAAGGGACAGCCTCCAATCCCTTTGGACTCAAGTGAAAACAGATGCGCATTGGCAAAAAATTGGATTTCGTCCCCATCATGGCATTTCTCTTCCCCTGTTTTCTTTAAAAACAAAAAAGAGCTGCGGGATCGGCGAATTTTTAGATCTCATTCCCCTCATCGATTGGTGTAAAGAGGTTGGATTCGACATCATCCAGCTCCTTCCCATCAATGATTCCAGGACCGATCCGAGTCCCTACAATCCCCTCTCTTCTTGTGCTCTGGATCCCATTTATTTGAGTTTGTGGGAGCTGGGAATGGACATCTCCTTCGATTCTTCCCGAGTGAGACGTGAGGAGGTTCTCAAGATAAAAATGCCCCTTCTCTTTTCCTTTTTTGAAAAAAGTGGAAAAAAAGAAGAGATTCAAACCGTTCTCGAAAAACACCCGTGGGCTCTTCCCTACGCTCAGTTTCGCGCGCTCAAAGAACAGTTTGGGGGAACACATTGGCAAAGCTGGCCCAAAGAAGCAAAACCCGATCCCAAATGGATCGACTTTTTTCTCTTCTTGCAATTTCACGCCTTTCGTCAGATGGAAAAGGTCAAATTGCATGCAGATCAAAGGGGCGTGAAGATCAAAGGGGATCTTCCCATTCTCATCAGTCCCGATAGCGCAGATGTCTGGAGTGAAACGCACCTCTTTAACTTAAAAATTGGAGCGGGCGCTCCTCCCGATTCTTTCCAACCCGAAGGACAGATCTGGGGCTTTCCCCTCATTGACTGGCAAGAAATGCAAAAAAGCGCCTTTGCTTGGTGGAAAATGAGGCTCCACGCGATCGAAATGCTCTATCACATCTACCGCATCGATCACGTCGTCGGCTTTTTTCGCATCTGGGGCGTCCCGAAGGGAAAAAAAGCCAAAGAGGGCTCTTTTTGCCCTGCCGACCAAAGACTTTGGGCAGATCAGGGAAGAGAACTTCTCGAAAAAATGATCGAGGCTAGCCCCCTTCTTCCCATGGCCGAAGATTTGGGAACGATTCCGAAAGAGGTCTATCCGATCCTCAAAAATCTCGGTATCTGCGGAACCAAAGTGATGAGGTGGCAAAAAGAAGAAGGGCACTACACTCCCCTAACCCAGTACGAACCGATCAGCATGACAACTCTCGGCACGCACGACATGGATCCATTAGAGGTTTGGTGGAGGAAATCTCCCCAAGAAGTGGTTCCCTTCGCCTCCTTTCTCGGCCTATCCTACCATCCCATTTTGACAAAAGAGCAAAGACTTCACATTCTCTACGCTTCCCATCACACCTCGAGTCTTTTTCACATCAACCTCCTCCAAGAATATCTGGCCCTCTACCCAGAACTCGTCTCCTCCACCCCCGAAGAAGAACGGGTGAATGAGCCCGGCACGCTTCTCCCGACCAACTGGACCTATCGCTTCCACCCCTTTTTGGAAGAGATCCAAGCTCATCAAGGACTTGCGAGAGATATCCTCCGAACTATTCGAAAATGAAGATTTTTCATATGCTCGGGAAAAACAGGGGTTTTCATGCATCTCATCTGCCTACTAGCTACCTCACTCTCAGCGCTTTACTCTACGCTAGATCCCACTTCGGTCTCCCAGCACTTTGCTTTTTATGAGCTCTACCCCAAAACCTCTGAGGGAAAAGAGGCCCTCAAGCACGCTTGGGATCTCTTGAGTGGCGGCACCTCAGATCTAGATCCAGAACTGATCCTCCCCTCTCTCGATCCAAGACCCCTCATCAACTTTGTCAATCGAAGCTCTCAGGAAAATGCCCCTATTTTGAAAGAAGAAGAGCTCGTGGTCATTCAAAAACTCTCCCGCCATCTCTTGAATCGCAATCTCAAGGGATTTGGCATTTGGGAGGAGAGCGCTTTGTATGAGCTCCCAAATGAAGAGATCGATCTTGCAAGGGGATTACTTCTCGCAGAACTGGGAAATAGCGAAGAGGCAAAGCCCAAAATTTTGAGCTATGAGGCAAGCCTTGATCTCATGGCCCTGCAAATCTATGCCCGCTTACCTCTCAATGCCACTCCCAAAGAAAAAATCCGGGCAATTAGCGACTATATCTTTTCCGAAATGCGCTTTCGCTTTCCCCCCCATTCGCTCCACGCCAAAGAGATCGATGTCTACACGTTTCTCCCCTCCGTGCTCGATAGTAGACGCGGCGTTTGCTTGGGCGTTTCGATTCTCTATTTATCTTTAGCTCAAAGACTCGGGCTTAACCTCGAAGCGATCACACCTCCTGGCCACATCTATGTCCGCTACGTAGGTCCTGATGGAGAAGTGATCAATATCGAAACGACGGCAAGAGGGATCGACGTCCCTTCTGAAATGTATCTCGGTATGGAAACGAGAAAACTGCAAAAAAGAGAGATTCGGGAAGTCATTGGCCTTGCGTTCATGAACCAAGCTGCCGTCAGCTGGCACCACGATGATCCAGAAACAGCCATTCGGCTCTATGAGAAAGCAAAACCTTTTCTCAAAGATGATTATCTCCTCAATATGTTTTTGGGATTCAACTACCTCTTTGTAGGAAAAGAAAAGGAAGGAAAAGCGCTACTCGAAAAAATTCGGGGGAAAATTCCCGATCACGCGATTACGAGCGATACGGTGAGCGAAGACTTCCTCGCAAATCTCGCTGGATCTGAAGCAATTCAGGCGATCTACTCAGAAGTGAACGAACATCGGGATTCCATTTTGGAAAAACAGAAAAAACTGGAACAAATCGTCGAAAAATATCCCAAATTTCGCCAAGGAGTCTTTCATCTCGCAACGACCTGGCTCCAACTCGGAAGAGAAAAAGAGGCTCTTCCCATTCTCGAAAAATACATCTCGATGAATCCCCAAGATCCAACGGTGAATTATTACCTCTCTGCTATCCATTTCCAAAGACATCACTACAACAAAGCGTGGGAATATCTCCAAAAAGCAGAACAAATCGTCTTCGCCAAAGATCATAAGCCGCGCGCGTTGAAAGAGCTTCGCGCCGCTTTGATGAGGGCCTGTCCCATTTAATTCTTGTATTTTTTTTCAACACCTCATAAAATTTTGAGTCGTTTCAAGCAGAGTGTTGAATATGAGTAAAACTCTTTCCCTTTTTCTTGCAGCTGCGACGATTCTCAGCGCCGAGCAATCCTTGCTAGAAGCTCTGAAATATGCCACAGAGCACATTCCTCAAGATGAGTGGAAGAACCGATTAGAAAAAGCCAAAGTCGATCCCGGCGACCATAATATTGTCGACCGTTATTTCCTTAGCTACCCCGTACGAAAAGATCTCAGCTTGCCTGCCCTTTTGGCAGCTTGTGAGGCAGCAACGAAAAAGCTTCCCGAAAATAGCGACCTCAATAAAGTGTGTCTTCTTACCATCGAAGAGCAACTTTATGAGCCCCATCAAGCGCAGTGGATTGCAAACTGGGTCTTAGAAGCGTACCCGAATCCAGAAGAGGCGGTGGCAGTTTCTTCTCCCACTCCGACCAACCCAACAGAACTGAGCAGCGCCCAAGTGACCGTTCCCTCTTTGACAGATGTGTTTGGCGTGAGCGCTTCAGGCTTACCCAACGCCTGTCTCAACATCGCCTATCTCCCTTACATGGATTGGATCTATTTTGTCTCGCTGCAAAGCCCCTTTTCCCCGCCTCTTTCCTGCTCTTTAGAAAAAGAGGAGAGAAGTTGGGGGTTTTTGCTTGCGGAACCTCACTACACGTTTGCGAATGTCAAGTTTGGCCATATCCATTGTAGACAGCACGCTCCAGGCATTTCTCTTGTAGGTGGCAAACGCTTCTTGGAAAACTGGATTGTGAGCGGCCTTTTCGATTATGGCAGATCCTCCAATCACTGGAGTCCAGAGAGCGGCTACACAAAAGATACGACCAATCGCTGGTCATTTGCCCCCTCTTTGACCCACCAATGTGAAAGGGCTTACGCTCAGGCAACGGTTCTCGGCATGTACGATCGGTCTCACATTCACAACTCTTTAGTAGAGCCCGATCTCTCTTTGAGTCATTGGGGATTTGGAGCTAGACTCGATGGCGCCATGCACTTTGATTTTTCTTCTGCAAATGTTCGATACACCTTAGCGCCCTATCTTCGCTTCGATTATTTTGCCAGTTTCCAAGATCACCTCAACTCTCTCAATGTGGTCTACGTGAAAAACGCGCAATTTTTCCAGGCTAAAGGAAGACTCCAATTCTCAACCGAACTCCATCCCACTCCCCTCTTTTGCCTGATTCCGCAAGCCTATCTTGGACTTTCTGTGGCCAACGCTTTTTCAAGAAACGCGCATCCCGTTTCTTGTGATCGTTTGCCCTCTTATCCGAACTGGAGATCCCTTGATCTCGGTGCCGAGATTTCTTTCTTCTATTCCCCAGGTCTCATTGCAAAAGCAGTCGTAGATATCTCACTTTGTCATTTTGTTCAGATCTACAGCGGCAATGTATCGATTGGCTGGAAGTGGTAGAAAAAAATTTCCATTAAATCTCACTATCTATTAAACTTTTTGCACATCACTTTTTTTCGGAGTTAAAAATCATGAGTGTAAGATCGAGTATGCAAACGGGAGCGACGTGGATTGGCGCGGGGGCATCCATCACGAGCGGAGCGCTCTTAATGACCGAATCACCGCCAAATCCACAAGAGAGCAGCTTTCTTAAAACCATACAAGCCATTGCAACTGTTATTTCTATTGCCTCTGCAGCCTATTTAGCAGCCTCTTCGAATCCCGGAAATGTGAAAGAGCGCGTGGACAAAGCACTGATAAAATTCTCCTCCTCCAGTGAGACCGACTCTGTTTCTGGAGTGGAGTCAGATACAGGGGAAGGAACAGATCCATCCCCTATAGAAACTCCCCTTAAATCTACTTCGCATAGCCCCACTTTCTTAGCGGGAAGCCTTGGAGGATTGAGTGCAATCAGTTTGTTGGTTTGTCAAATCCTCATGCCTGGAGTAAAACCGGGCATGATGGCTTTAACCGCGCTGGGTGGACTGGGAACTGTAGTCGGGGCCAGCGCAAAAATCACCGGAGATCGAGAAATCGATCGAGCCCGCAACCAAATTTTCCAACGAATCCTCCAACTGAAGCTCCAACTTGCTCCTGGACATTTAGGAAGTACTCAAGGAGCGATAGAAAAGAACCTGCAGGAAATGACCATTGGAGAAGATCTCGAGACTTTGGCAACTACCGCCGCTTTTATAAAAGCTACTATGCGCATACATCGTGCTGCTACTCCTGCAAGACCTAGGGGGGCTGCCTCCACCCTTTCAGAAGGAAGTAAAGTCGGAGTCCGCAGAACCCTTTTCAACGAAGAACCAGATTCAGCAACACAAAGTGGAGAGTTATGACCTCTTTAGTTCAAGTGCATAATTGTGCCGATTTTTGGCAACAAACCTATAGCAATGTTAAAAACATCGTCGACATCAAAGTGTGTGGCGATTGGACTGTTTTCGATATCGTGAAAGTAGTCGCCGTGACAACCTCTATCTTTGTAGGACTTCACTACACCTTTGGTTCGAGTCTCCTCAGAGGCTATGAGATTGCGCAGTGGTATCGTTCAGTCTATGAGCCTTGGGATGCTCTTGTGCTCTCAACCGCTGCCATCACTTCAATCTGTAGCCTTGTCTATTTCATCTTTCAGCAATGGGCCCCTGTAGAAATCAATGTTGCAGACGCAAAACGATTGGGTGTTCCAGAATATGTGCGGGATTATAGAGGCATCCTCCTTTCACAGCCTGTCGATTTTTGGGGGAGAAAGGACAAATCCTTAATCCTTGAGATCTTGAACGAAAAAATTGAGAATGATCCCTCGGCCCTCTCATCAGTAGACACCTTGATTCAAGAGGAATTGAAAAAATACTGGAGAGCAAAAATGGGAATCCCCGATCATTTCCAAGGACTCACAACACAGCAGCTCATGGCATTCCGCCATTATGTTCTGACAACCCGCAAAGACATTCCCTGGCAAAAAGAGGTCAAGGAACAAATCTCTAGAGCTCTGATAAGGAGCGTAGAGCAGAATCCGTCAGATCTCCAACAAATTGATCCAACCCTTGAAGAATCGCTGACAGAACTGTTCGTTTCAGATAGGGGACGCGATTTAGACAGTCGGTCTTTGCCTGAGTTGAAGGGCTTAATTCAGGGCAGAGCGAGATTTCCGTGGGAAGAAGCCCTCAGAGAAGCCGCTCTCCAAGCGATAGCTAGGAAAATCGAACCGCGAGACATCCCTGAGATGGATGAAGAGCTCAGACAAAAGTTAGTCCCTCTATTGAGCCAACCTGTTTGTCAACGCAATCTTTCCTTTATCTTACATATGCTCCAAAAGAAACCAGCTGGAGCGCAAAATGTACTCGAATACCAACATTGTCAGGAAAGACTCAATGCTTATGCTTTGGAAATAGCAAATCAGCTCTACAGCAATGCTGGGAACGACGAGAAGCTTCTTGCAGCAGCACTGAAACAGTGTCTCGAACTAAAACGACAAGCAGGGGAAGCTCTAGACGATCGTTTTCTCAAGGCTATGCTCGCCATAGAAAAAGACTTGTATGCAAAGTTTGATCGACAACACCCCCCTGCTTCAGCCACTCAAGAAATATTGATCGAGTTTTTAATCTATAAGAAAAAGGTGGACCCATCTATTCGTATTCCCTTAGGGCACATTCAAAAAATCCCTTTATCCCAGGATCCTAAATTACAGACTGCGATAGGGCTAGTCATAGCAGACCACCTTTTCAGACTCTTGGAAATTGATGCTTTGCCAGAAGGAAAAGTAGATCCGAACTTCGTTCAGCAAATTCCAAGACTTGAGGAGGTTCTTCAGGAAATCATTTCCAAGAGCACTGTTTCCTTAAGTGAATTAGCTCCCTATTTTGTTGCCGCCTTAAAAATAACAGAAATCAAGCACGACGGGAAGTTCGTGAGAACTAATACGGAAGAACATAAGATTGGTTGGGAGCAATGGATTAAACATCAGGATGGTAGAATTCGAGCTGTCTTTCACCTTTTCATGTATGTCATTGTAGCATCAGGCCCAGACCAAACTGCCATTCCCAGATACAGAACTCTTCTTATGGACGTGGCTACCGCTATGATTCAAGCAAATCGGGCACAAGCAAGATGGGTCTACCTGCCCGGCGACCTATCTCTACTCTTCGCGGAACTCAATACAATGCCGCCCCCTGCGCCTGTATCGAAGTCTGATACAGGCCTAGCATTCCAAAAATGCATAGAGGCTTATGACCAAAGGAAGCTTCTCCACCCCCATTACCTTCCTTCCCCATTCCCTCGTCGACCAAGTCAGGGAGGCGGGATGTTAACGGGACTCTTCGGAGCAGATGCTCCGGAACCAGCCGCAGAACAGCCTGCCGTCACCACTGGCTCCGATACCATCCGCGCACGCTCCCTGTTTTTAACCTAATAAAAAGGGCCTCTCTTCAATTAAGAGAGGCCCCCTCCTTGCCTAGAAGAGAGCCGTTTTCTATAATCATTTCAAACCAATGGGTGGGATTATGCTGCATTTAGTGCTGGCCGCATCGCTTTTATTTGATACGGTGATGAGTGAGGAGGAGCAAAAAGAGACCGGTCTTGCCAAGCTCAACCTCCAGGAGCGGATGGCTCTCAGGGACTGGATCGAAGAGCACTACACGAAAAAAATCGTCGCGCAAAAAAATAGCGGTCCTATTTTGCAAGAGGTGCTGAAAGGCGGCAAATTCATCCGACTGAGCGATCACTCTCTTTGGGAAATCGATCCCGATGATACGCCCATCACCCAGAGCTGGATCACACCGAATGAAATCAAAATCGGTCAGAGTTCTGATACCGAGTATCCATACAGTTTAACCAATAGCCTTACCGGCTCCTCCGTCAGAGCTCGTAAAGCGCAAAAAGTGCCGAAGTGAAGATATGGCCCCGCAATTTACCGAAGCAGTCACTCAAAGTTTTGAAGAGGCTTTCCAGTACGCGCAAGGGAAAAAGCATGTCGAGGTGAGTGAAAATCATCTATTGCGCGCGCTTCTTCTCGATTCCCAAGGTTATTTTGCCTCGATCTGCAGCGCGGTGGGGCTCGATCCCAATCTCCTCTTAAACCAGATCGATGCCGCTTTAGATTCTCTGCCCACCTACTCGGGCGAGGCGAGCACGCCGCAGATTGCAGTGGGGCTGCAACACAAAGTGCAAGAGGCAGAAAAATTTGCGAAAAATTTTAAGGATACGTACATCAGTAGCGATCACCTCTTTCTCGCCTACTGGGAAAAGCCGATTGAACCCTTTGCCTCCTGGAAAAAGATCTCTAAAAAATCCTTGAAAGAAGTGGAGGCTGAGATCCGAAAAATCCGGGGTTCTAAACACATGGATTCGCCAAGCGCTGAAGGGAATCTCAAAGCCCTTGAAAAATACTGCAAAAATCTAACCTCTTTAGCAAGGCTGGGCAAGCTCGATCCAGTCATTGGAAGAGATGAAGAGATCAGAAGAACGATCCAGGTCCTTTCTAGAAGGACCAAGAATAACCCGATGCTCATCGGCGAGCCCGGTGTGGGGAAAACGGCGATTGCCGAGGGGCTAGCCGGCCGCATCGTGCAAGGAGATATTCCCGACTCTTTAAAAGGCAAAGAGCTCCTCGTTCTCGATATGGGAAGTTTGATCGCGGGAACAAAATTCCGCGGAGAATTTGAAGAGCGGCTCAAGAGCATTTTGGATGAGATCGAAAGAAGTGAGGGAAACATCATCCTCTTCATCGACGAAGTGCATACGCTCGTCGGTGCTGGCGCAAGTGAAGGCTCTATGGATGCGGCAAATCTCTTAAAACCTGCTCTTGCAAGAGGTTTATTGCACTGCATCGGCGCCACTACATTGAGCGAATACCAAAAATATATCGAAAAAGATGCAGCGCTCGAAAGGCGCTTTCAACCCGTCACGATCCCGGAGCCAAGTCTTGAGGATGCGATTGCGATTTTACGAGGGCTCAAAGAGCGTTTTGAGATTTTCCACGGCGTCCGGATCACCGAAAACGCGCTGCATGCCGCTGTTTTTCTCTCCTCTCGCTACATTACAGATCGAAGACTTCCCGATAAAGCGATCGATCTCATCGATGAGTCTGCAAGCCTCATCCGGATGCAGATCGGCTCTTTGCCCCTGCCGATTGATCGGAAAGAAAGAGAACTTGCCTCCCTCATCGTCAAACAAGAGGCGACAAAAGAAAAGCTCGATGACAAAATCGCCAAGTTGAAAGAAGAGATCGGCATCTTAAGGGCAAAGTGGAACAAAGAAAAGGCGCTTATCCAGACGCTCAAAGAAAAAAAAGATGCGCTTGAAAAACTCCGCTTCCAAGAAGAGGAGGCCGAGCGCAAAGTCGATTACAATAAAGTGGCCGAGATCCGCTACGCCAAAATCCCCACTATGGAAAAAGAGATCGAGACGGCGCAAAAAGAGCTCGCTCAACTAAAAGATCGGCTCTTACAAGAAGAGGTCGATGAAAACCTCGTCGCGCAAATTGTGGCCAAATGGACTGGCATTCCGGTTGAAAAGATGCTCGAAAAAGAGACGCAGAAAATTTTGAGCCTCGAAAAACATCTCGAAAAACGGGTCATCGGACAGCCGATTGCCATCCAAGCGGTCAGTGAAGCGATCCGTAGATCCAGAGCAGGTTTGAGCGATCCGCAGCGCCCCATCGGAGTCTTTTTATTCATTGGGCCGACCGGAGTGGGAAAGACGGAGCTCGTCAAAGCGCTTGCCGAGCAGCTCTTTGATCGAGAAGATGCCATCATCCGGCTCGACATGTCAGAATACATGGAAAAGCACAGCGTCTCTCGGCTCGTAGGGTCTCCTCCGGGCTATGTCGGATACGAGGAGGGGGGCCAGCTGACAGAGGCGCTAAGGCGTAAACCCTACTCGGTGGTCCTTCTCGACGAGCTCGAAAAAGCGCACCACGACGTCTTCAATATTTTACTTCAAATTTTTGATGAGGGTCGCCTCACCGATAGCAAAGGGCGCAAAATCAATTGTAAAAATGCCCTTTTCATCATGACTTCGAATTTGGGCTCAGAACTTCTCTTGAAAAAGAGGGCTACAACCAAAGAAGAGCTTTTCGCTATTGTAGAACCCGTTCTCAAATCGACTTTTCGACCCGAATTTCTCAACCGGATCGATGAGATTTTGCCCTTCTTGCCGCTTCAGCTCCAGGATATGGAGAGCATCGTGGCCCTCCAGCTGGCCCGCGTTGCGAGCCGGCTGCAAGAAAAGCAAATCCTACTCAAGTGGGACCCCAAAGTGGTCAAATACCTTGCCGAAGAGGGCTACGACCCCTCTTTTGGGGCAAGACCCCTCAAAAGACTCATCCAGCAAGAGGTAGTCAACCTCTTTGCGAGCGCCATTCTCGAGAATAAAATCCCCAAAAACTGCGAACTTCTCCTCACGGGCAAAAAAGAGGGGGACCATTTCACTGTCAGCTACGAAATTAAAAAATAAATGATCACTTTAAGAAAAATCTCGGTTCAGCTATGCTGGGCGATCCAAATCATTTAGGACGAACCATGACTAGAAAGTGTGCCCTTACGGGGAAAAAATCGAGCTCTGGCCGCAGTTACACCCTACGCGGAATTGCGAAAAAGAAAAAAGGGATCGGTCTCAAAATCACCGGTTGCACGAACCGTAGATTCTTGCCCAATCTCAAGTCGAAACGGCTCTGGGTTCCTGAAGAGGGGCGCTTCATTACCTTGCGTCTTTCTACTGCAGCTTTAAGAACGATCGATAAGAAAGGGATTAGCGCAGTTCTTCACGAAATGCGCAAAAGCGGCAAAAAAGTATAAAAGACTGTCTGCGAATTTTGTTTCTGTCGATTTTCGGGTTCTTTTGAGCCTATTTTCGATTCTTTTTTGGGGGGTAATATCAACATTCGTATATTGACCCCAAAAAAAGAATCGAAAATAGGTCAAAATAATCCCAAAAATCGACGAAACCAAAAATCGCAGACAGTCTCTAAGAAACCGTCGCATCTTTCGTTGGTTCTTTTTTGCTTTTATTCTTCTTTGGACTTGGTGTGTTTGGGATTCTCTCACGCCCAAACTCCCCAAAGCATCCGAGCCGCCCAAATTCTACTCCAACCAGTGCCGTCAAGACATCCGATCGACCCTTCTCAGCGCCATCCAAAAGGCGAGCCTCTCTATCCATCTCGTGATGTTTGGTCTAAGCGATCGGCCTATTCTCAGCGCTCTTTCCAAAAAGCATCTAGTCCCCATGACGATCTACTACGACACGGAGGGCTCACCCAACCTCTTCCGCTACCTGCCAGACGCCGATCTGCATCCGATTAAAAATACGGGGCTCATGCACCAAAAAATCCTCGTTCTCGACCAAGAAATGATCTTCATTGGCTCTGCAAATCTGACAACCCCTTCTCTCAGAATGCACGACAATCTCGTCATTGGCTTTGTCAGTCCCCTCATCGCTAAATTTTTGCAAGAGCACAAGCCCTATGAGCCGGGCCATCTCAAAACGACCCTCGCAAACCAAAATTTAGAGCTCTGGCTCCTGCCCGACACCTCAGGCCAGACCCTCCAAGCGCTCAAAACGCACATCCAATCGGCCAAACACTCCATCCAAGCGGCTCTCTTTACTTTCACGCATCCGGAGCTCGTCGAAGAGCTCATTCAAGCTCACAAGCGGGGCCTACCCGTATCCATCGTGATCGATATGCACTCAGGCCTCGGCGCGAGCGCTAAAGCGCTTGAGCAGCTCAAAAAAGCGGGCGTCGCCGTCGCCTTAAGCCAAGGTGTGCAGCTCCTCCACCACAAATTCCTCTATATCGATGGCCAGACCCTCATCACTGGCTCTGCCAACTGGACAAAAGCCGCTTTTGCCAAAAATAGCGATCTCCTTCTCGCCCTACATCC
The DNA here is from genome assembly GCA_964424735.1 of uncultured bacterium. Lineage (GTDB taxonomy): Bacteria > Chlamydiota > Chlamydiia > Chlamydiales > SM23-39 > REEB52. The sequence goes on along the minus strand of CAYRJU010000014.1, from coordinate 595 downwards.
CCTCACCTCTGAACAAAAGCGCTTTATGAAACGGCTCTGGAAAAGCATCTCTTCCGCCACTCAGTAAATAAAAATTTCTTGAAGAATTTTTAAAGACTGCTCTATTATTTTGTCTTTTCTATAGGCCAAATGGAGGTGGATATGGAAATTGATTCTTATGATTATGAGGAAAGAATTGGATGCACCCAAGTAAACTGGGGACAATCACAAGTGGACCCATCCAAACAGCAGGGTTTCTCGCGATTTTTGCGGGGATATCCTATGCAAGGCTGGGGAAATGTAAGGGGTATCGTAAAACCTATGGCGGAAGCCAAAGCAGAGGTATCCGTTTCTGCTACTTGGGGGGACAAAGATGATGCTAAAGTCACCATTAGCGGCTCTGTGTCGGGGAAAGATGATCATGGTAACTATGCTGAATTCAAGGCATCCAAGGACACTGATGGAGATAACAAGTTGGAAGTAAAAGTAGGGACTGAGGTCAAAGATAAGTAAACAACTCTCGCCTAAAGGCGAAAGCTTTATCGTCTGCTTAAAGCAGCAATATGCCGGCGGTTTACATCGCCAGTTGACGGGTCGGCAGACTCGCCAAGCCTCA
>CAYRJU010000013.1:0-53471 GCA_964424735.1 uncultured bacterium | reverse complement strand
GATTCTACGGGCTTTGACGCAAAAATCACCCCCAAATTTTACTTGGATAGGTTCTAGCACTAATTTTTATTTGGATAGGTTCATTTTGCAAATAAAGATCCCATTCCGTTATCATTGTCCCTCTTATGACCGCGATTGCTCCTACATTTAGTCCTCCTTCTTGTTTGACGAGCTGTAAAATCCGAGCTATTTGCGTGGCAAAGGGGCTCCTTCGAATCGCTGAAATCGTTAGCCATCTGGCTTTAGCAGCTCTTGCCTATCTCGCTTTTCTAGCTTCATTCGGTTTTTGGCAAGGGGCCCGCGAATTCTCAATAGAACAGAAAACCTTTGCCGAAGAGGCTCAATATTTTTGTAAAAAATACTTTCAAGGATGCATCACTCCTTTCCGACCTCTAGAAATAGATCCAGCGCTAATTGAGCCGACTGGAGAACTCACTCCTTTTATCCGAGAACACCGCGTTCGAGTAGGCGCAGATAGAATCCAGCAAAAACTCGATCGGGAATGGACTTCTGCACAAGAGCAGATGCAAAAGGATATCGATCAACTTTTTTTTTACTATAACGCTCCACAGGGGCACAAGAAAGCGCCGGAGCTACAGGCTGAAACAGTAAAAGTTGAGGGGCTAGAAATTGGCATTGCTCATTCTATTGGCAGAAGACCTACTATGGAAGATGAACACTTAGCAGCTTCCTTTGATCTCTTCATCGGTGGTCAGATCTATCTCGGAAAAGTATTTGGTATTTTTGATGGGCACGCAGGAAAAGAGGCTGCTTGCTTCCTCAGAGATCACCTAAGGGAAAAATTAATAGAAAAACTCGAAGCTTTCAATCCTGTTCAACTGACAGACGAGGGAATTTGGAACGCCCTCAAAATGACCTTCGTAGAGCTCAATGAACAGTTTACTGGAACAGGTGGTAGTACGGCTACTGTGGCAATGATTTTAGATGAAAAACTTTGGACAGCAAACGTAGGCGATTCGAGAACAATTCTTCAAAATGGAGATCAGGTTTTTCAGCTCAGCGAAGATGCAAAACCTGGTTATTCAGACTACCATACCAGATACACGCAAGGGATTATCAATCGTAACGGATTCGCAGATGCTGACCGTGTAAATGGAAGGGTTGCTATGGCAAGAGCCGTGGGAGATCATAATATTGGAAGCGGTCTGAGCGCCCGTCCTAAAATCACACAGATCTCTTTAGCAAATATCCTACCCGAATCTCACCTAATTCTCGGGTCCGATGGCATTTATGACGGAGCCAGCACAAAGCAAGTTGGGACTGCCGTTTATCAGCACCGACAAGAATCTCCTGAAATGCTCGCTACAAATATACTCAATACTAGCTACGATTCCCAGCCTCGGGATAATCGCTCCATCATGGTCGTCCGTTTAAAACAACCGTGAAAATAGCGCCTCATTTTCTCCATTGACAACCGTTTTTAAATTTTTGTAGGATGCGCATGAGTATGGCAGAACCCATCTTAGTCACTGGTGGTGCGGGCTACATCGGCAGCCACACCTGTAAAGCGTTGGCCCGGGCCGGATGGCTGCCGGTCGTCTACGACAATCTCTCGACAGGCCACGGCTACGCCGTGAAATGGGGCCCTTTCATTCAGGGCGATTTGAACGATCGATCCAAACTGAATGAGGCCTTTGAGACTTACTCTTTCAAAGCGGTCATCCATTTTGCCGCCAATGCCATCGTCATTGAATCGATGCACAATCCAGGAAAATATTACCGCAATAACGTCGGAAGCACGATTGCTCTTTTGGAAGCGATGCGAGATCACGGCGTGAAAAAGCTCGTATTTTCGAGTACCTGCGCAACTTATGGCAATGCCCTTTTCACTCCGATCACGGAACAGCACCCCGTCCAGCCAATCAATCCCTATGGCAGATCCAAATGGATGAATGAAGAGATCATTCACGATTTTGAAAAAGCGCATGGCTTAGAGGCGATCATCTTGCGCTATTTCAATGCGGCAGGAGCCGATCTCGACACCCAGATCGGAGAAAATCACCATCCCGAAACGCACCTTATCCCCCTCATCATTCAGACCGCTTTGGGAATACGAGAAGAAGTCACCGTTTATGGAACAGATTTCCCTTCTAAAGATGGAAGTGCAGTCAGAGACTATATCCACGTGATGGATTTAGCAGCGGCTCACGTAGCTGCCATCGGCGCCGAAAGATGCACAGTCAATTTGGGATCGGGAAACGGCTATTCAGTTCTAGAAATCCTCGATGCAGTGCGGCAACATTGCGGCAAACCCTTACCCGTACGTTTAGAAAATAGGCGGGATGGTGAGCCTGGCATCTTAACTGCCGATTTTGGACTGGCAAGGAAGAGCTTGAACTGGAGCCCAAAAATGTCCGACCTTCCAACAATCATTGAATCTGCTTGGAAATGGCATCAGCTCTTGCATGAAAATGCGCATCTCGTCAAATCTGTTTTAAAATGATCATTTTAGCCTTTCTCTTATCCACCACCTTTCTCATCATTCAGGCCATTTTCCTTCCCCAAATTTCGCTTCTCGCTTTTTCCCCTTTTCTTTCCCTCTCTTTGCTGAAAAATTCAAGAGCTCAGGCGCTCGCTTTGAGCCTGCTTGCCGGCATGTTGATGGATCTCATTTCAAACGATCCGATGGGTCTACACGCTCTCAACTATGTTCTCGTTACAGCGCTCCTTTTCAAAATCAAAAGACATTTTCTCTATGAAGACCCTTTCCATTTTTCCTTAGTCACTGCGATCTTTTCTTCGCTTTCAACCGTTTTTCAACTTCTGCTTCTTTTTCTCTTTGACAGAAGAGTAGCGCTTCAGGGAAGATGGATTTTGACCGATGTTTTGGGAATGCCGGTAATGGATGGGTTGTACGCCTTTGTCTGGTTTACTGCTCCTCTAGCTCTTTATTCTAGATTGAAACAACTCTGGGATCTATTTTGGCTGAAACGAAAGAAAATCTCTCGCACATCACGCTGATTGCCATTGAAGCGGCTCTTCTCGCTGGCGAGATCTTGCGCCAAGGTTTTGGAACCCATTTTGCCATTTCCTCAAAAGAGGGCGTACACAACCTCGTCACAGAATATGACCACAAATCGGAAAAAGCGATCATCGAGTTCATTCAAGCCCATGTTCAAGATTCCCATTTTCTCGCAGAAGAGAGCGGCCGTGTAGGCAAATCCAAAGAAGGATATCTCTGGATCATCGATCCGCTTGACGGCACCGTGAATTTTGCCCATCAATTGCCCACTTTTTCAGTGAGTATCGCCGTGCAAAAAGAGGAAACAGTGCTCGCAGGTGTCGTCTATCAACCCATGACACATGAGCTCTTTGTTGCCGAAAAGGGAAAAGGGGCTTTCCTCAATGGAAAAAAACTCAAAACTTCCGATGTTAAAGAGATCGAGCGGGCCACTTTGGCCGTTGGATTCCCCTATAGCCTTGCCAAAAACCCCTTCCACTGCATCGAACACTTTGTAGACATTCTCAAACTGGGCATTCCAGTGAGACGCATGGGATCGGCAGCGATCGATCTCGCCTACACGGCAGCGGGACGATTTGAGGGCTTTTTTGAAGTGGAGCTCGGCGCCTGGGATGTTGCAGCTGGAAAGCTCCTCGTAGAAGAAGCGGGAGGAAAAGTCACCGATTGGGAAGGAAAACCCTATGAGATCACCTCTCGGAGCCATTTTTTCGCCTCCAATGGCAAAGTCCACGAACCTTTCTGTAAAATCTTGAGCCGTAAAGTCTAACATGATTCTCGACGGAAAAAAAATCAGCCTCGAAATCCAAAAAGAGATCCATCAGAAAGTAGCCACTTTCCCAGGAAGAAAACCGGGGCTTGCCTTCATTTTAGTTGGGGACAACCCAGCCTCAGAATCCTATGTAAAGGCCAAAAATAAGGCCTGTGCATCGGTTGGAATCGTCTCTAAAACCATCGAACTTCCAAAAACGGTCGCAGAAATCGATCTTCTCAAACAGATCGATCATCTCAATCTGGATCCGAGTATCGACGGCATTTTAGTCCAGCTTCCCCTACCCCCTCATATCCGAGAAAAAGTCATCACAGAAGCGATCTCCCCTAAAAAAGATGTAGATGGCTTCCATCCCCTTAACATGGGAAAGCTGCTTCTCGGAGAAGAGGGAGGATTTCTTCCTTGCACTCCTTTGGGAATCAAAGTGCTTTTAGAAAGATCCAAAATCGAAATAGAGGGAAAACATGTCGTGATCTTGGGAAGGAGCAACATCGTCGGAAAGCCGCTCGCCGCTCTTCTGATGCAAAAAAGAGCTGGCTGCAATGCAACCGTGACAGTGGCTCATAGTCAATCTGAAAAACTTCAAGATCTAACGAGATCGGCAGATATTCTCATCGCAGCTATTGGAAAACCCCATTTTGTCACAGGGGATTTCGTCAAACGCCACGCCGCTGTTGTCGATGTAGGTATCAACCGTCTTCCCGATGGAAGACTCGTCGGTGATGTCGATTTCAAAGAGGTCGAAAAAGTCGCGGGTTGCATCACGCCCGTTCCTGGAGGCATTGGGCCGATGACCATCGCCATGCTCTTACAAAATACGCTCCACTCTTTTCTCAAATTCCTCGTGGTTCTCTTTCTTGTAACCTCTTGTCAAAAAAAAGAGGTTTGCACCCATTTTGAAGGGGAAGTCATGAATCTTCCCTACCAACTCTTCATCGGCAAATCTTGTTCGCAAAAAGAGAGAAAACAGATCCAAGAAACGCTTGAAAAAACGTTTACTGAAACCTACACGAGCTTTGACTCAGAAATTGCCAAACTCAATGAGGCATCGCAAAATACCCTCCTGCCTCTCTCCCCTGCTTTACAAGATTTTTTGGGCTTTTGCGATCAAATGGTCGTTTTGAGCGGGAAAAGATTTGATCCCACCGTTGAACCTCTCACTAGGCTCTGGAGAGAAAAAACTCCTCCTGCAGAGTCCATTCAAGCTGTTTCCGATGCGATTGGTTGGAAGCACATATCGATTCAAAATGGCATTTTCAAAAAAGATCGGTTAGATACTCGACTCGATCTCGGTGGTATTTTGACTGGCTTTTGCATAGATACCTTGGCAAAACGTCTGCAAACATTGGGGTATGGAGATTTTCTCATCGAATGGGCCGGGAATTTTCGGGCTATGGGCCACCATCCCCAAAAAGGTGACTGGCTCGTACAAATGAGTCCCGCTTTCACTTTGGGCAAACAGCCGATTGCCCCCTTGCCTCTCAGAGACTCGGCTCTCGCGACCAATGTAGGCCTCAACATGGTCGATCCCTTCACGCATTCGCCCATTGAAAAGACCCCTTTTTCCATTGCCTTTGTGAGCGTGATTGCGCCCACCTCAGCGCTTGCTGAAGCTTTGGCCGCCTCTGCCATTCTCTTTCCAACCCGCAAAGAGGCCGAACATTGGGCCCAAGAGGTCGTGGAAAAATATCCTGACGTCCGTTTCTGGATTTTGAGTTATCAATAAAAAAAGAGCTGGGAAGAACTCCCAGCTCTTTTTGAGAAAGATCAAGTAACAATGAGAAGACCAATGACAGCAGGTTCTACTTCATTGTACTCGTTGGATTCATCCCAAGCCTGGATGGCTGTCCCTTCACGAGCAGCTTCCACGACTTTAAACCCTACCTGATAGACCCCTTTTTCTCGAGGAGCTTTGAGGGTGAAATGATCCGTCTCATGTCCAGCACGCATGCCGAAATGGTTGAACACGGTGGTCTGTCCACCTCGGTTCTTGATTCCCAAAACGACTCGGTACAGGCTCAAAGGAGAGCACTGTTTCCGATCGAATGCACAATCGACTTCTCCTTCGACCGTTTCACCAGCTTTCACAATGGCCACTGCATTTTTAGAAGAGCCAAGTTTTAGATGGCTCAAAGTTGCAGGACCATAAGAAACGCTGTGTGAAAACCACTTATCGTAGTTGTATTTTCGAAGAGCTTGCTGAACAGCATATTTGTTGCTGCCCAGCTGTTTGAGCTCTTCTTCTAAACTGCGGGTTGCATCTTGCATTGTTGCCGCAATTTTATCGACAGACTCATCAAAAGTCTCTTTGATCTTTTCTTTGTCAATAGAGGCAACGAATTGATCGAGCACCTCTTTGACTTTGTCTCGATCAAAGGAACTTGCCAGATGATCGATGAGACCCTTTACTTTTTCCCTATCGAAATTGTCTGCAACAAAATCGATCAAGGCTTTGATTTTATCTGGATCAAAATAATTTGCGACTTCATCGACCCCTTCTTTGAGTCTATCTTTATCCAGATAGCCCGCAACAGTATCTACAGCTTCATGCACTTTTTTTGTGCTGAGAGAATCTGTAGCTTCGTGGAATTTTTCTTTGATCTCTTCTTTATTGACCTTACTCGTCGCATTTTCCACTTTTTTTACAGCGCTATCTTTGAGATCCTGCGCTTTTGTGGATGCACAATAAGCACCGAAGGTAAAGAGGCTGACGATGACAAAGAAAATTGTTTTGTGATTTGTTGTGTTCATATAGAGTTCCTTTTTTTTAATGTTTAAATTGTTTTTCTCTATACTTCCTAACGACGAGCTGGATTGGCTCGCACATAGGAATTATTCGTGGTATTGATCAGCAAATAGCCTTTATGGCACTGCGAATTAGAAGCAGCGGCATCGAGTCTATCTGAACTGTTGAATCCGATCATGACACGATCATTTTCGGCAAATTTTCGCAGTGTTCCATGATCGTTGGGGAAGAGTGCATAATCAACCCCATTTGTCAAAGTAACTACATCATTTGCCAAATCTATTTTGGTCACAAAAAACGTCTTGTTATTTGCAGGAAGAGGCTCTCTCAGTAAGCTGATTGGAACCGCTTTTTGCAAACGGGGATTTACAAGAGCGAATCGATGAATTGAGAAAACAGCCTGATTTTGCGTGATGTAAAGATCGTCTTCGACCTTCCAATTTTTAATCACGTCAATATCAGAGGCGCTCCATTGGGACTGATTGTCCAACACAAAGACATCCCCTGATGGAGTCGTCTTTGCCAAGTGTTGGATCAGCCCAGGAACTTTCTCTAAAGCATCTATAAATCCAAAATCGATGGCTCCTGCACTCGTTTCTATGATTTTTCCCGTGCAACTGATGCTGTAGCCAGGAGTGGCAAATCCAGCAAAGAGACAGGCAACGAGAAAATAGAAAAGAGTGATTGCTTTATTTTGAGATGAGTTCATATAGACCTCCTCATTATTTCATGTAGGTTCAAAGACTTATAATGAGCCCCCTTTTTAGGAGCATCTCCATGGACCCAAGCAAGGATTTTATCCAGCTTTTCGTTGAGAGATTCGTGAGGAGATAGCTCCTTGTGAATCTCAACGATGGAATAGGGTCTTGCAGGAATCTCCTGAAAAAGAGGCCTCAGTTCCCCTAAAAATTTAGGGCCAGTCACAATCCACAATTCGTGAAAAGGATGAACGCGATATCTCTCTTGACAGCGCGTAAACACTTCTCGTGCAAACTTTTGTCTTTCTGTCTCAAGGACATTTTGCCCTTCATTCAGTGCATGACGCGTTGCAGAGACCCTGCTAAAGGTCCTTCCCGGTTGATCGGAAACGAGATGTGCCACCTTTTCTTTCGATTCTGGGTGTTCTCTTTCTTCAATCACTTCGAAGTGATTGTTTTCTGAATGGATCCATAAAGCCCATTCGCTATTGGCAGCTAAAATCAAAGTCGTCTTCATGCAAACAACTCCTTGAACAATTTACTCTACAAATTTTTCTTACTGAACCGGATTAACCCGGATGTAAGAATTACAAGTTGTGTCAATCAAAATGTAAAACTTGTAGTAATCAAGGATCGTTTCATCTAATTTATCGGAGCTATTAAATCCAATAATGACCCGATCGTTTTCAGAAAATTTCCGTAAAGTCCCATGATCATGGGGATAGACGGAATATTCGACCCCATTACTCAACGTAATCACATCATTCGATGGATCGATTTTGAGAATGAAGAACATCTTATTATCGATCGGCAAGGGTTCTCTGAGCAGACTGATGGGAACCGCTTTTTGTAACCGAGGGTTTACAATGGCAAAGCGATATGCAGAAAAAAAGGCTTGGTTTTGAGTGATGAGTAACTCATCTTCTACTTTCCAATTTTTGATCGCCTCGATATCGGCTGCGATCCACTTAGAGAGGTTTTCTAAGGTGAAAGTATTTTCGTTTAGAGAATAATCTGCCAAGTGGTGTGTGAGTCCTGGGATTTTCCCAATGTATTCAATGAATCCAAAATCAATCGACCCTGCGGCGGTATCAATCACATTGGGTGCAAAGAATGGTTGTGTACTTGGTTTTTGATTAAACATGATTTTCTCTCCTCTTTTAAAGGGTTTTCCTAATTTACAAAATCTATATATTACTCCTAACTTTCGTTAATGTTTCCTTGTTATACCTCTGCAATCGATCCCTAACTATGGCTCTTACCCTAGAAGATCTCAATTCAAGGCCTCACAATTTTTATTTTTCTAAAATGCTAAATCTTTATTATTTTTTTTCAAACCTTTTTCTTTATTTTTTCGAAAAATATTTTTCATCGCGCTTATTTTCAACAGCTTGAATAAATAAAAAAAGCGATCTTGGATCGAAAAGAGACAAGTGATAGAATTCTTTTCGCCGGGGACCTTATGGAGTAAGCAATCTGAACCAGGTCAGGGCCGGAAGGCAGCATCCTTAAGGAATCTGCCTTATGCCATAGGCCATCTCCGGCATTTTATTTCTGAAATTTTTCTTCGTAGATTTTACAAGTGCGTCTCAGGGCGCTTTCCGCATCGATTCCCTTTTCTACAGCTTCTTTGACGAGATCCCAGAGGCGCTGACCCAAGTCCTCTGAAATTTTTTCTTGAAGAAGAGCGCTTTTTTTCTTCTGCATCTTGGCAATGACTTTTTGAGCTCTTGCCAGGGCTGGCAAAGTGGGGGGGATATCGGCGATGGGGCTCTTTTTCCCCTCCTGCCGCTTTACCTCTTCCCAATGCACCGCTACCTCTTCTGCAGAGGAAATTTTTTTCTCACCAAAGATATGGGGGTGTCTTCGGATCAATTTTTCAGCTACAATGCGCAAGGCTTCTGCGAGAGTAAAAACCCCTTCTTTTTCCCCTAATTTTGCGATGAAGATGAGCGCATAGAGCACATCGCCGAGCTCTTCTTTTATTTTTTCGGGGTTTTCCAAGTCGATCGCCTCGAGGAGTTCATGGGTCTCTTCGAGAAGATAGGGCTGTAAAGTAAAAAATGTCTGTTCCAAATCCCACGGGCATCCATTCGGGCCCAAGAGGCGATCTGCAACAGCTAAAAGATCTTCAAATTCATTCATAAAATTTCTTGCACTCTTTGGCTTTTAAAAATACACTACTTACCACTCTAGTGCAATTTTTTTAAGCGCGAAAGGAATGAGAAAATAGAGTATAATTGAGGGAAATTATGCCAGAAATCAACACTTCTCTACTTCCGGGTCAAAGAAATTTTTCAGGGCCAGAGCCTACAGGGTTCCGTCATGCCTGTGGTAAGTATATAAAAAGACCGTTTGAATGGATACTCTCTACTCCTCTTTTTTCTCATAATAATCCCAAAGATGTTCTGGGGAGAGTTCAAGCGGCAGCGGAAAAAGGGCTTGAAAACGCAGCTGCAGATGGAGTTCGGATCATCAATCTAGAGCCCAATCTCAACAGTACAGTTACCCAAGCGCTTCAACATATGGAAGCGAGATCAGCCGCTCCTCAAGCTGAAAACACTCAAAACAGCCAAGAAAAAGCAATCCTTCAGGACAAACTTACCAGAAAATTCAGCGTCTTCAATGCACTTTTGCAAATGAGAGACGCAGCTGGCATTCAGGATCCCAATAACTTGAAACTTATGGCCCTTGTCAATAAAGCCACCGAAGGAGAGAACCCTCCTTCTGTTTGGCAGCTTTTTACGAGTCACTATGGAGATCGATTGGGCTTTTTCGAGATCCTCTTTGCTGCATGGGTTTATTGGATCTACTATATGACCTCGTTCATCGATAAAACGATCGGAACCTATCTCGGCGCCGTTATCGATAAAATGACTGCAGATCTCGAAAGCGACAGTAAGAGAAAGACTGTTTTTAGTTCACTTGTCGAACAGTCAGGTGAGTTTTTCGTCGACGACATTGCTGCAGCTAGAAAATATGCCTATGGAGAAGAGCGCGGCTCATTGGAAAAAATTCGACACAACGCTGTCGACAGCTATTACGGATTTAATCTCGAAGTTCTTTGTCAAGACTTTAGCGCCTATCTCATCGATTCCTATCTCGTGGAAGAAAACAAGCCACCAACAGTAGAATTTTTTAATAAAAAAACACACGAAATTCCGATCATTGGCCAAATCCTAACTGCTTTTGTATGGCTCATCAATCGATTCATCATTCAACGAGTCATGAAAAATTCGATTTTGCCAGCGGCCCTTTTACAAGGAGTGAAAAAAGGGCTAGAGGCCACACAGCCCAATAAACTTCCCTTTGCAATCGCTCTGACAGAATTCTTCACTACGCAACTCAAAAAACTACGCGACACTTTAGATACGGAACAATACAGCCCTCCCGCAGATCCTCTTTTTGAGGATGACGAAATGCTTCGAGCTACTATTGAGCTTCTCATGCAAGACCTTAAACTCGAAGGGAAATTCACTCCTTCCCAACTACAAAAAAGAATTGAAAGTTCATTGGGCTGGGTTGATGGCAAAGTTCTCACAGAGTTTAAAGAAAGCCTCATTGAGGCTTCAAATACGCTTTTTCAGTATCTCGATACAACAGCCCGGTCGGGAGAATTAGTGAATACGCTCTTGAGCCTTAGCCTGAAGCCTTTTTCTTACGAAGACAAAACAGAAGCGATGCTCGAAGCTGAGTTTAATGAAAAATATGCCCAATTCGAAGAACTAGCCACTCATGTCTTTCAGCGTTTAGTAAGATCATCCAAACCCCATGAGGCAGCTTTTCAGCATGCTTATGATTCTGCCCGCTTCGACTTTGCTAAACAACTGACAGTGCTGGATGTCCTCGTAGAGAAAGCGAATAAAACCTGTGATCAGATTAGAGAAAAAGTAGCATCTGCAAAGAATATACAATCGGATCTTGCAGAATTACTTCAAACGCTAAAAGTTCTCGGAAGTTGTACAAAACTCAAAGAGGAACTAGAGAAAATTGATCCAACACATAGAAATGAGATCTGGAGACATCTCACGCCACTTTATAAACGAATTGAGAAAATCACCGCCCATGTAAGGACTCTACAAGACAATCAAACCCTCTACCTAAAACATGGATTGGTGGTAAATCATTTAAAGAGCATAAACACTGACCTCACACCAAATACGCATATTCTCTGCGCCCATCTTTCTTCCATCCAACACGCCGCTAGTGAACTTTCCAGGATCCTTAAGTCAGATGATCCTTCGACTTCCACAGAAATCCAAGCGATGATCAAACGAGCTGAAACCTTATCGACAAACATCACAAGAGAAAAAGGCATGATAGCCGCTATTTATGCCTTATTGCCTCCAAAAACAGAGAAAAAAAAGGGGATTTTGGAACAATTCCAACACCTCCCTACAAGCCTCCTTTCCACAATTGATAAACTCCTTGCCTCTTTTACCCAAGATCCTAACGATAGAGAAAGCATCGAAGAAAGACAATTGCTAGCCAGGATCATTGACGATGGCTCTCACTTGGCAACCAAGTTCCAAAAAGAGGGTCTTGGGGAGCATCTACAGAGAATTTATGCGAGACATTGTAGACTCGAAGGAGAGGCAACCCAGAAACTGCGCGAGTCTCTAGAAAGAGATAGGATTTGGCTCGCTACAAAGATTGCAGCCTATGAAACTGTTTCAAACACTAACCATGCCAAAATGCAAAAAGAACTATCGGCGATCCTTGCCGAAATGACCCGTCTAAAACAAGGATTGGCAAATACTTCCCCCTCTCTCACCTTTCCTATTTCGGGTAAAGTCTGGAAAGGCTTAGCTGGAGCTCTGCCTTTTGCAGGTGTATATGTTGGAGGGCCCGCAGGACCTTTGCTGGCAGCTGCTGGCAGTAGCTATTTGGCCTTCACGCAGGAATCTTCGGAATCCAATCAACATGCCTGGCAGTCCTTGGCGCAAAAAGGCGCGCTGGTTGTGGGTGCGGCTCTCGGTTCTTGGTATCTACCTCCTCAAGCTGAACGGCTCATCTCTATCGCCTGGAATGCAACAGGAGCTTTTGCCGGATATTCGTTAACTCGCGCAGTAAAAGATGTGGCAGACTACGAAATTTTTAAGAGAGTATGGCCCTACTTCCAAGGCGCCTGGAAGATGATGCGCGATTCACGAGGCTACAAAGCTCTCACGACTAGAGCTATGATGGAAATGAAAAGGACCAAGACCTAATACCATTTATCAAAAATAATCTCTAGTTTATACTGCGCCTTTTGCCTGTGGGCCGTCGCCTTCACTCAGGCCGTGTCTAAAGACACTGTCCCTCGCTCCAGGCCTAGGTCCTCGACAAAATGCGCGGTATAAACTAGAGATTATTTTTGATAAATGGTATAAATTCATGGAACGGCAATTCACCGCAACTGTCTACATCTTCCACGAATCCAAAGTTTTACTCCACAGGCACGAAAAGTTGGGGAAATGGCTCCCTCCGGGAGGCCATTTGGAGTCTAATGAAACTCCCCCAGAGGCTGCCCGTAGAGAAGTGCAAGAGGAAACAGGGCTCGAAATCCGCTTCATCGAACAGGAAAATCTAAAAATCAACGCCTACAATGGTGTGAGTTTAGAAAGGCCTTTCCTCTGTCTTTTAGAAAACATCCCGGCCTTCAAAGATAAAGAGGCCCACCAACACATCGACATGATCTATCTCGCAGAACCTGTAGAATATAGAGAAGATGTGGGAGCGTTTCGATGGTTCAGCTATGAAGAACTCCAGCACCTCGATCTTTTCCCCGATGTGGCTGAAGTTCTTCGTCTTCTATTAAAAGAGAACAAGCTGCAAAGTCTTTACCAGCGACGATTTTGTCTTTCTTGACCTCGTTGGCTTCTATTTTGGCTATCCCAACGATAAGGGGTTTCATCTTGGTTGCCGCCCTGTTCGTTGCATTGCATATTGGATGGGCAGTGGTTCTGATCGCAACAAGACGAAATGGCAAACGCAAAGGCCAAGGCGATTAACGCGAGAATAATTTTTTTCATGACAAGATACTCCTGAATTAGGGTGACTGTAATTTATCCTGTAAGCGTTGTCTTTTTTTTTATCAACAGTTATGATGCAATCAATGAAATCTTTCTTCATTGCAGCTACAGGTCAAAATGTTGGAAAAACGACGACCTGCTTGGGTCTTGTCGCCGGTCTAAAAAAGAGACAAAAATCTGTCGGGTATCTCAAACCCGTTGGCCAGGAGTATATTGAGACGGAGACAGGAATTCATGTCGATAAGGATGTCGTCCTCTTTAAGAGCCATTTCAAGTTGCAAGATCCTTATGAAGAGATGAGCCCCGTTCTTTTCCCAAGAGGATTTACCCGGGATTATTTGGATGGACGGGTCGATCCAGGAGCTCTTTTGCAAAAAATTGAAAAGTCGTTCCAAAACATTCGGAATCGGCACACCTCTACTGTGCTCGAAGGAACGGGCCATATCGGCGTCGGCTCGATTGTCGATCTAAACAATGCGCAAGTCGCCTTTTTCTTAAAAATCCCCGTGATTTTGGTCGCATCGGGAGGGCTGGGATCGAGTTTTGATGAGCTCACCCTCAATTACCTCGCCTGTGAAAAATATGGAGTGCGTGTGGCCGGAGTCATCCTCAACCGGGTTTTAGATGAAAAACGGGAGATGATTTTAGAATATGTGCCAAAAGCTTTGAAGAGATGGGGTATTCCTTTACTCGGATGTATCCCCTACACGCCCTTTTTGAGCACTCCTACGATGGGAGATTTTGAAAACCTGTTTCAAACTGAGATGATTTCAGGTCCGGAATTTCGCAATCACCATTTTGGAAATATCCGACTGGTTGCAGGCTCTGTCGAAATGTTCCGAGCGAGGAGCATCGCGGGCCATCTCATCATGACGCCTGCCGGAAGAGAGGACATCATTTTGGCCATGCTCACCCGCTTTTGGGACGCAAAAATTTCCCATCCCGAACAAGACCTAGAGCTCGGGTTGATCCTCACCGGGAAAACCCCTCCTAAAGATTCGATCGTCGAACAGATCAAAAAGACCAAAATCCCAACGCTCTATGCTCCTGTGAGCAGTTTCGTCGCGATGAAAATGATCCACTCTTATACTCTCAAATTCCGCAAAGACGATGATCTCAAGATCGCTGAGGCTGTAAAGGTCGTAGAAAAGCACATTGACTTTGAAAAACTTGAAAGAGCCATTCAGCCTTGAGGTCTTTGATACAAGCGCCCGTAGGACAACTCCTCAAAGCAGGACACTGCTTTTCAAAAGCGCGGCCGTAAGGGCAAGGTCCTTGAACGGCAAAATGCCTCTCTCCGATCGGTTTAAAAATATGAGGAGAAGTGGGGCCAAAAATGCTAAAAGTTGGGGCCCGGGTCGTCGCGGCCAAATGCAAAGCACTCGAGTCGACCGCTAAGACGAGATCCATTTCATTCATGAGGTTTTGCCAAGTGGGAAGAGGCAGCTTATCAATGACAGTTGCCCCTGAAATCTGTTTTGCAAGTTCTAGACAAAGGGCTTTTTCTGCTTCCTCCCCCCAAATGAGAAAAAAATGGCAGTTATAATGCTCTTGAATTTTCTCTAAAAATTCTCTCAACGTGCTCTCTTTGAGCTGCTTATTGGGCCATCTCGAACCGGGACAGACCATGATTTTAAGCCCTTCTGAAAATCCTTTTAAAAGGGTTTGAATTTTCTCTTCTTCCGATTCCTCAATTTTAAAGCGCACCCCCGCCATTTCTCGAGAAAAGGAGTTTTGAAAATACCGTTCGATGAGCTCCAAATAGAAGAGGCGAATATTTTGCTGTTTGGAAATATCAAATCGGACCTCTGTTGCTAAAATATTGGGCCACTCTCGAACTGAGCGAAAGCCATACCCCACTTTGACTTTTCCTCGGGCAAGCATTGTGACTACACCCGATTTGCAATTGCCCTGTAGATCAAAAATGAGATCGTATTTTTCCCTTCTCAAATCTTTGAGAGCAGAAAAGAGATGTCTCCTTCCCTTGATATCAAGAGGGATAGCCCGAGAAACAAGCGGATGAGCCGCTACAATTTGAGAAAAAGAGGCCTCGACTGCCCAATCGATCAAAACTTCCGGAAACCTTCTTTTTAAATCACTTAAGACGATGAAGGACTGGACGATATCGCCGAGTGAAGAGGTTTTGACAATCAATATTCTTGAAGGGAATGAGCTAGCCATATAGATACTAAATCGGAGGACTATTCTATGCTTAAAACTTCACTTTCACAACACCCTAAAGAACTCTGGATTTTGGCGCTCACCGAACTCTGTGAGCGGTTTGCCTTCTGGGGTGTCGGCAATCTACTCGTCCTCTATCTCATAGAATATTACCAGTACCCCAATGAAAATGCCACCCACATTTACGGAATTTTTTCGGGCTGCGCGGCCTTTTTGCCCTTCATCGGAGGTTATATAGCAGACCGCTGGAATTACCAAGCTCCCCTTCTTCTAGGAACCATCGTCAATGTCATTGGCTGCTTTATGCTGGCAACAGGCATCCATGCACTGCTGATCATCGCCTTGAGCATCATTGCACTGGGGTATGGCATTTTCACTCCCAGCATTGTCGCGGTCCTCGGATACACCTACCGCCATAAACCAGCTTTACGAGAAGCTGGATTTTCCATCTATTACGCATCGATCAATATCGGAGTCTTCTTGGCCCTTTTGACTTTGGGAACAATCGCCAAACTGTTGGGATGGAATGTCGCCTTTCTCGTGGCCGGCATGGTGCAGCTGGCGGGGCTGATTCCCCTCATCCTCTATCTCGTAAAACATAAAGAAACTTACCAAGCCCTTCATCAGGAAAGAAAAACTTCTCATAAAGGACCCCTGAATCCTCGAGAAAAAGATCGCCTCATCGTCATTGGGGCCTTTTGTCTCATCTCGATCTTCTTCTGGGCGGCCTACAATCAAGCTTTTTCTTCCATGGCCATTTTTGCACACGATTTCATGAATAAAGTCGTTTTGGGACTTAATCTCCCCGAAGGGGTTTTCATGTCGAGTGAGAGCTTTTTTCTCATCCTCTTAGCGCCCCTATTGGCCGCTCTTTACGCAAAGCTACAAAAGAAAGATAAAGACCCAACAGCTGCTGCCAAAACGGCATTGAGCCTCTTTTTCATCGCCGCCTGTTTTTTCATCATGATGCTCGCCTCTTTACACATTCCGGCCCAAGCGACGAGCGCAAATGTCTCTTCGGGGTATTTGGTTTTCGCCTATTTTCTCATGGCGATTGGCGAGATGCTTTTGGCCCCTATCGGCCTTTCGATGATGACACGCCTTGCGCCTGCACGCTATTCGGCGCTCAGTGTAGGGATCTGGTATCTGTGTGTGGGAGTCGCTTTTTATACGGGAGGCGTTTTAGCGGGACTCATGGAGCAAATGGGAGACCTCTTCAACTTCTTTAGTCTCTTTGTCGCAATCACTCTCATTCCCGGCATTTTCCTCTTTTTCTACACAAAGAAATTGACGAAGATGTCCCATCTGCACGCCGACACTTTGCAGGACATCACGCATGTCGAGAAATAGAGGGGCTTTTGCCTCAATGATTTTTCCCCGAAAGGAAAAGCTTAAATAAAAGGCATGCAGCATGACTCTTGGAGAAAAAACAGGCGAGCGAAAAGTTTTGGCATACTGCCGATCGATCAAAATCGGATGACCCATTTCTGCCAAGTGGACGCGGATTTGATGGGTCCTTCCCGTCTCGGGAGTCACTAAAAGAAGCGATGCCCGATCTGCCAAAGCCAGCTTTTCCCAATGGGTAGTAGCAGTGAGCCCCCTTGACCCAGAACCCCAGATCGTCTGTCCTTGGTAGGATCCTTTTTTCGTGAGAAAAGTAGAAATTTTTCCCTCTTTTTCCCTCGGAATCCCATCAACTAGAGCCAAATACTGTTTTTGAACTGCCCTTTTTTCAAAGAGCTGAAAGAGCTCTTCTCTCACCTCTTCTCCTTTTGCAAGAAGAAGGGCTCCCGTCGTTTCTTTATCGAGCCGGTGAACGAGAAAAAGATCTTTTCCAAATGTCTTTTCAGCATTTTCTCCACTGCAAATCCAACCGGCTGGTTTATTCACAATCCGCAAATCGGCATCTTCATAAAGAGTTTCGAAAGTCCATTTCGGCTTTTTTAAAGAGAGCCACTCAGAAGAGAGCTCCACGACATCTCCCCGGAAAAGTCTTCTCGACCCAAAACGCTCTACAGCTCCATTGACTCTACAGCAATTGGCGTCCAGAACTTTGCGTAAAGCTTTTCCAGAATGATTGCTTAAATGAGCCTGGAGAAAGGTGATGAGCCTTTCTTCTCTAGAGGTGCGCCACTTCACGAGCGCTCCTTGAGCAGTTCGGTGAGAAGGCGCACTCCGTAACCGGTCCCCTTCATCGGATGATAATGTTTGGGCTTGGGAATATAGGCAGGCCCTGCGATATCGAGATGTGCCCAAGGAACCTCTCCTACGAACTCCTTTAAAAAGAGCCCCGCCTTGATCGCGCCCGCTTCCCTTCCCGAACTATTGACCATATCGGCAATTTCCGATTTGTAGGCTTCAAAATAGTCGCTGTGAAGGGGAAGACGCCAGAGGAGCTCATCGCTTTTCGACGATGCTTCCATCAGCTCATCAGAAAGCGCATCTTGATTGGAGAGAAACCCTGCAATATCGTCTCCTAAAGCAACCACACAGGCGCCCGTCAACGTTGCAAGATCGATCACAAGGCTTGGGGTTAACTGTTTGACCGCATAGGCAAGAGCGTCAGCTAAAATGAGCCTTCCTTCCGCATCTGTATTGGTGATCTCAACAGTTTTCTTTGCATAGGAGGTATACACATCCCCTACTTTATAACTGTTTCCGTCGATGCTATTTTCGGTGAGTGGCATGAGAGCCGTCACATTCACCTTGAGTTTGAGTTCGGCCGCGACTTTCACAGCGCCGAGAACGGTCGCTGCACCCGCCATATCGCATTTCATCGAGAGCATCCCCTCTGTGGGCTTGATGCTCAAGCCTCCCGTGTCATAGAGGACACCTTTTCCCACGAGCACGATCCGCTCTTTACTCTCAGGATTTCCCGAATATTCTACTTGAACAAAGGCCGGTTCTACGCTAGAGCCTCTAGCAACCGCGAGCAAGAGCCCCATCCCCTGTTTTTCGATCCACTTCTGATCGAAAACAGTCGTTTTGACCTTTTCATGAAGATGGCGCGCCGCTTTCAAAAAGGCTTCCCGCTTTCCATCTGCATTGGCATTGACGAGATCGCGAACGAAATGAACACCTTGCGAAACAATCTCGATCTCATCCATCAATTTGGATTTTTCAATCCCTACGAAAGTCACTTTCTCGACTAAAAGGGGAGGATCTTCTTTGAGAGAATCTCGTTTATAGGTGAAGGCGTAATTTGCGAGGAGCACCCCTTCTCCAATTCCGCGTAAAAACTCTTCTTTTTGTCTGCACTTTGGAAAGGCAAGGCTCAAAGAGGGCCATCTCTTTGCCATGGCCATTTTCACTGCCGACGCATAAGCCTTCCTCAGCACTTCCACACTTGCTTTTTCCTGCTTTCCCAGCCCCAAAAGAAGGATGCGCTGCCCGCGGAAATAGGCAAGCGCTGTCTCTGCGTTCTTTCCTTTAAAATCTTTGAGGGCCTCTTCTACCCCTACCGGAAAATCTGCTGCTACTTTGGGTCCTTCCCAAAAAGGAAAAACCCACACATCTGAAGGGTCAAAATTTTTTGAAAAGGCAATCTTCAAAAGGGAACCTCGTCATCAAAAGTTTCCCCCTTCCCCTGAACGGCTCCCGCTTTCATGTACGGATTGGCAGCCGGCTCCACTGGCGTTGTACCAAAAGGAGCTGCGGGACCAGGAGTTTGTGTCGATTGAGAAGATTCTCCGCTAGAGCTATTCGGCTTGCCACCAAAAGGGCTAAATTCGATATGAACGGCGGTGATGTCCAAAGAGACTTGCGGCTTTCCTTCGCGATCAGTAAAAATTTCTGGTTTATGGACGTCCCCATAGACCATGACTGCAGAGCCTTTTTTCAAGAAGGAGACCATTTTATCAAACTGCTCTCCCCAAATGGTGACCCGCCACCAAATAGTGACATCTTCGTTATTTTTGCCGCGTCTTGAGCGGGTCGCGACTTTCAACGTGGTCACTTTCTTACCGCTCGAAGTGAACCTCACTTCGGGATCGGCTCCGAGATGGCCTGCAATATGGATAAAATTCATAGGAGTTCTCCAATAAAACCTTTACATTCCATTATCCTATGGAAAGCGAATCGGGTCAAGATAAATAGAACTTCTTATTCACGGGTATGAAAGAAGTAGGGAGACTTAATTCTACATGTCGGGGACAAAGCGGATACGCCCCATTTCATGGGGCCCCTCGATCCGTCCTCGTCCCCGACATATAGAATTAAATCTTCTTACTATTCTTTACGAAGTATACTCCGAGGAGGATGAGGGGGATGCTCAGGATTTGTCCCATTGTGAATGAAGAAACGTTTAAGAGGTGGCTCTGCTCGACTTTCCAATACTCCACGATGAAGCGAAATCCAAATACGAGGAGGAGGAAGAGGCCAATTAACTTGCCTTGCGTTTTGAGAAAAAAAGGTTTATGGCTTAAACCCCACAGTAGAGCAAAAACCCCCAAGTAAAAAAAGGCTTCATAGAGCTGTACTGGATGGCGGGCTAGGGGGAGGCTATGATCGGCCGGATGGCCAAACACGACCCCCCAAGGCAAATTGGTGGGAGTTCCCAAAACTTCTTGATTGATGAAGTTGCCAATACGAATGCAAAACCCCACAAAAGCCGTAGGCACAGAAGAAAAATCGAGCAGTCTCACCCACGTTAATTCAGGATAGGACTGCCGAATCTTCCAACTGAAGATCAAGAGGGCAATGAGGATCCCAAGAGCCCCTCCGTGACTGGCAAGCCCCCCTTCCCATGTCCGGAAAATTTGCAACGGATCGTTGAGATAGGAAGAAGGATGTTCATAGAAGAGAAAATGGCCAAGTCTTGCTCCAATCACCGTTCCCAGGATCATGTAGAAAGTCAACCGATCAGCAATTTGGGTGGCTCTTTTTTTGTGTTCTTGCCCCCAAAATCGGGTCAGCACTCCCACAAAAATGGGAAAACCTATCGCAAAACCGCAAGCAAAGAGCACCCCATACCACAAGACGGGCCAATCAAAAATCGGGAGACGAAAAATCTCAGGTTTTGGGTCCCAATAAATGAAGGCAAGCTGTAACATGAATCCTATTGTGAAAGGAAGCCGTGTTTAAAGTCAAAGTGATCACGATTGGAAAATGCAAAGAAGAATGGCTCCGTGTGGCTTTGGCAGGATACGAAAAAAGACTCCAAGGCAAAATGAGTTTCACTTGGACGCTTGTCAAAAATGACGAAGAGCTCATCGCCCTTGCCTCCAAAGAGGCCTATATCGCCCTCGATCCAGAAGGAAAACTTTTCACGAGCGAAGAATGGAGCAAAAAACTGACTTCCTTGGGAGCGAAACTCACCTTCTTGATTGGCGGCCCCTCAGGACTTCCCGAAGAAATTTTGAAAAACGCCCGCTTGATTTGGTCGCTCAGCCCCCTCACCTTTACCCATCAAATCACCCGACTCATTCTCGTCGAGCAACTCTACCGAGCTATAGAGATCGAGAAGGGGAGCTCTTATCATAAAATCTAGCCGCTCTGAAATAGAGCATAGATCCATTGACTAGAGCAGAACCAATGGCAAGATCGATCATTCCTCGGAGGTCGATGGGGATCGGCAAAAATCGAAAGAGTAGACCCAAACCCATCATCCCGCCAATGAGAAAATAGTAGCTTAAAGGGTACACATCTTTATAGCGGATAGGAAGGGGCAAAGAGGCAATTCGCGCAACCATTCTTTGAACCGTTTTGATGAGAACGAATCTTCCCTTGAAAAATCCGATGAGAAGTCCAATGGCAATCCAAATTGTCGCCGCCTTTTCTTTTCCTCCAAAAGTGGAGCTCCACTTGGCAGAAAGAGAGTGGGGTTGAAGGATCCCTTCATGAATAAACTGAAGGCCTTTATAGAGAAGGACCATCCCCATGATCAACCACACAAACCCTGAGAAAAAAATCCAACCGCGATGTTTCATGAGAGTTATGATAACAAAAATTTAGAAACCTTGTCGACAAAAATCGGCCCTCTCACTACAATCCCCTCTTTAACGGAGCCATTTCCTATGAACCTTGCTCTTGCTTTTACCCGAACCCTTTTCGTGGTCCTCAGTATTTTCTTTATGACGACCTACATGATCTCGGGTTCTGAGGGGTACACCTCCGCCCGTCTTGGAATGGGCGTAGTCTTGGGGGGGCTCTTGGGCGCCCTACTCATCGGATTCGAGTTCCTTTTCAGGCGATTCAATTTACGGGCGTTCAATGTAGCCATCTTGGGTCTTTTCTTCGGATATTTAATGGGTCAAGCCCTCGTGATGATCCTGTCTGCGATTCTCAAAATCAGCGCAGCTTCCATTCATCTGAATGCCGAGACTCTGGAAGTTGTCCAAATCGCTCTTTTTCTCTTCGGAATTTATCTAGGGACGCTCATGACTATTCGAGCAGCCGACGAGCTTTCAGTGAGCATTCCCTTTTTACGCTTTAGTCCAACAACCCAAAAGAAAAAGGATTTAGTTCTCGACGGTTCTGTCCTTGCAGATGCGAGGATTTTGGATCTGGCTGGCTCTGGGATGCTGGATCACCATTTAGTTTTGCCTCGATTCCTCATTAAAGAGCTCTATATCCAAGCCGAATCAAACGAAGAATCTCAGCGCAGAGGAGCCAAGCGTGCTTTAGAAATTGTGAAAAAACTCGAGGCTTTTCCCGATCTTGGGCTCCGCTACAACGATACCGATTTTCCCGAAGTGAAGGATCCTATGGGCAAAATGGTTCGTCTCGCAAGGCTTCTCGATGCCAATATCTTGACTGCAGATATCAGTCGGGTACAAACCGCCTCTGTAGAGGGAATTCGAGTCATCAATCTCCACAATCTCTCGAATGCTCTCAAACCGCTCATGCAAACGGGCGAACACATCAAAATCAAAATCCAACGTTATGGCAAAGAGCCACGCCAGGGAGTGGGCTATTTGGAAGATGGAACGATGGTGGTTGTCAATGGCGGAGGAGACTATTTGGGAGAGATCGTCGACGCAAAAGTTCTATCGGTCAAACACACCACTTCGGGCCGGATGATTTTCTGCAACGCTCCTGATGAAGAGGATGGCTACCCTGCCTACGATGAAGAAGGACAGTAGCATGATTCAAGGACTCGGCAACGACATCATCGAAATCGATCGGATTCGCCAGAGCATCGAACGGCATGGCCAGCATTTCCTGGATCGCCTCTTCTCTCAAGAAGAACAACATCACTGTCTCCAATTTAAAGACTCAGCTCCCCATTTTGCTGGCCGCTTTGCAGCCAAAGAGGCCATTGCCAAAGCGCTAGGGACCGGTTTTGGAACCGATCTTTCCTGGCACGATCTCAACATCCTGAACGATGAGCACGGAAAGCCAAACGTCTTTTTTTCCGAAACGGCAAAAAAGCGCTTTCACAATCCCAAAATGCTCGTTTCCATTAGCCATTCGACCCACTATGCAACCGCGGTCGCCATCTGGTGCTCATAAAGAAAAAGGGAGCAAGTAGCTCAAGACGAATGTATTGACCTCTTCGGGGCAAGATTTTGCGAGAATGCGCCGCGCATAGGTGAAGCGAAGTGTTCCATAGACCCCGAAGCGATAACCATAACGTAGGCCTACATCGATCGCCTTTTGCCGAATTTTTGCGTATCCATCAAAATCGTCAATGAAGACCCTGCTATGCCTTCCATAGCCACTGATCCCATCGGCAAAAATCCCAAATTTATGCAAGTCATCATAATTGGTTTCGAGAGCTAAAAGGCCCCTAATCCAAGGAGATCCCCGATTGGCTTGTCCAAGAGCTCCATACCCCCAAAAACGGCAGGCCCAAGCATTGGAAAAGTCAAATTCTTTTCCGAAGGAAAAATTGAGCTCGAAATCGAAATTGGCGTGATAGGGGCAGCTCACATCGTGTAAGCTATCTGTATTCGTGAAACGAGCGCTTGCTCCCGTAGCAAAGCTGATGGGATCTCCAATGATGTCGTCGAGCCAAAGATAGCGCGCCTGGGCTGCGACACTCCGAAAATTCAAAGACTGCTGGCTCGTATCGGCAAACTGCAAATCTGTATCTATACTCCATTCAGGAGCAGGAGAGAAATCGAGTCCCAGAGAAAGGACGTTGGAGTGAAAAGTGCTCTTGAGTTGAGGAATGCCATTTTCGACTCGATTAAAAAAGCTATAGGCATAGCTGCCTAAAAAATGAAATTCTAAACAATCGGCAAACCAGGGCTGCATTTCAAGTGTGGTTCCCAAAATCGGCAAGAGGCAAAAGAGAAGTTTTCTCATTCAATGTTCCTGTTCGCTGAGCCATCTCTCAGCATCGAGAGCTGCCATACACCCAGTGCCCGCTGCAGTCACAGCTTGCCTGTAGATAGGATCTTGTACATCACCTGCCGCAAAAACCCCTTCCACTGAAGTATGCATCGTCCCCTGTTTCACTTGAATGTATCCCACAGTGTTGAGTTTGAGCTGCCCCTGTAAAAAGGCGGTATTGGGCTCATGTCCAATGGCAAAAAAGACTCCAGCAGCTTCCCTCTCTTCGATCTGTCCCGTTATCAAATTCTTGAGCCGAATTCTCTTGACGATGGTATCCCCCATTACTTTTTCAATGGCGCTATTCCATAAAATTTCAATTTTCGGATGTTTGATCGCCCGTTCAGCCATGATTCTAGATGCGCGCAGCTCTTCTCTTCGATGGACGATAAAGACGCGGCTTCCATATTTTGTCAAAAAAGTAGCCTCTTCAACAGCGCTATCTCCTCCCCCAATGACATAGAGAGGCCTATTTCTAAAAATAGGGGCAGCTCCATCGCAAACCGCGCAAGCCGTTACCCCTTTTTGCCAAAATTCTCCGTCTCTTGCCCCCTCAATATCGAGCCTTTTGGCCGTTGCGCCTGTCGCAATGATGAGAGCCTCTGCAAAAACCTCTGTGCTCGCCCCCTTCACTTTAAAGGGGCGCTTTGAAAGATCCACCTTTTCTACATCTTCTGTGAGAATTTGCGTTCCAAATTTGAGAGATTGCTGTCGGAAATTGTCCATCAATTCGGGTCCCATAACACCATTCGGAAATCCTGGGAAATTTTCGACTTCTGTCGTCGTCATCAACTGCCCACCGGCAGGTCCCGCCTGAAAACCTTCGTAGAGAAGCGGTTGGAGATTTGCCCTTGCTGCATAAATCGCTGCCGTGTGCGCTGCAGGTCCCGATCCAATGATGACTAACTTTCTTTTCTGCATAAATCCGTTTTGTTTGAGAGATCCTCTCATTTCTACACAGAAAAAATGTTTTTCTCAAGAGCTATTACTCTTCGGAGAGTTCTTTGGATCTTTTAGTAGAAGCAGCAATGACAGATTGGATCTGTTCATCGATCTTGAGTTCGCTCATTTTCTTGAGCCCTGCCTCTGTGACCCCATTGGGAGTAGCAATCTGCTCTAAAAGCCTTTCTGGCTCTTTCTTTTTCATCACAAGTTTCGCTGCGCCCATAAAGGTTTGAGCCGCCATTTTGAGGGCATCGGAATGAGGAATTCCCTTTTTTTCTCCCTCTTTGGCAACAGCTTGGATCAGCCGAAAGACAAACCCAGGTCCACACCCTGCAATTGCAGTTGAGATATCCATCAATTCTTCGGGCATTTCGATGATTTCTCCCATGCAGGAAAAGAGCAGATGGGAGGCGCTTTGAAATTCTCTAGAAGCATTTTCGCTATAGTTAAAAATCGTCATCCCCATTCCCACCTCAGAAGCAATATTGGGCATGGCCCGTAAAATGGGATTTTTCAAAAATTTTCGATAAAAGGGATGTTTGACTCCTGCGAGCACCGAAATGATCGGCTTTGAGGGATCTAATTCAAGCCTCTTCAATTCTTCTAAAACTTGAGATCCTTGATTAGGTCTCACACCTAAAATGAGGATGTGGCTCGTCTCGATAAGGGTCTTGAGACTTGCACTCGTGATTCCGAATTCCCGCTCATTTTCCCTCATCTTGTGCGTATCTCTACGAATGAAGCGAATCTGAGAGCGCGGAATCAATTTAGCTTGATCCATCCCATGGAAAATGACTTGGGCCATATGGCCAAAGCCAATAAACCCCACCTGGTAATCTGACATCTTCATATTTTCCAGAATAGGAAAAAAAATGATTTTCACACCACTTTATTCATCTTTCAAAACATACTCTGCAACAGACTCGACGGTTTGATTGCATTGTTCCAGAGGCGAATCTTCTCTGGATTCATGAATTTTCCAATAATCGAATGGTCCATTCTTCGCGATGCGTCTCAAGCCTCCTAGATGGTACTTATCACATTTTTCTTCTCCTTTCTGACAAGGTAGATGTCTACAAAAGGTTGTTTTAAAACGGTCGTTTGCAGCCACATTAAATGCAGCCCATGCAGCCAAAGAATGGGCATAAGGGCAAGTATGCCAATTTGGACACTCTCTTCCAACATTCTTACAAAGATATTTTTTATTCTGCCCGATCCCCTGGGGATATGTCTGAATGCCTCGAAGAATCTCGCTCACCACTATTGCGAAGTTTTTAGGATCTTCTTTTACTCCTCTTCTTTGGTCTTCTAATGAGACAGCACTTTGGGGATCCAAAGAAAGAAGAGAGGTCTGGACTGGGAAAAGTGCTGGTAACGGAACAGGACGATAGAAATAGACAGGGACAAGGACGAAGTGGCGGGGGGCGACTGGAGCCTCTACAAAGGGATAAGGTCCATAAGCCTGCTGCCCACTCTGCCCACTAAAGAAATATGATGGAGGTACCGACATAAAATTATCCTTTAATAAAATTTGAATAAATCGATTATGCAATAAAATTAGCGCGGAATCAATTTAGCTTGATCCATCCCATGGAAAATGACTTGGGCCATATGGCCAAAGCCAATAAACCCCACCTGGTAATCTGACATCTTCATATTTTCCAGAATAGGAAAAAAAATGATTTTCACACCACTTTATTCATCTTTCAAAACAGACTCTGCAGCAGACGTAGCCGTGCGCTCGAGCTGTTCTATAGGCGAACATTTCGTGGCATCATAAATTCTCCAGACATCTTTATCGAACTTCACGATATGTTGCAATTCTCCTGGATGGACCTTATGACATTCTTTTTTCAGACAAGGCTCGTATCTACAAACAGCTGTTTTAAAGGCACTGTCTATCCGCACATTAAATGCAGCCCATGCAGCCAAAGAATGGGCATGAGGACAGCCATTACTCCACTGCGGGCACTCTTTTCCAACATTCGGACAAAGGCCTGTTTTATACTTACTTAAATAGGGATATTGCTTAGCGCCCGCAAGGAACGCTTGCACACGTATTGCAAAGCTTTTAGGATCCTTTTTTACTCCCTCTTTTTGCTCTTCTAATGAGAGGGGGATTTGGGGATCCAAATGGAGGAGAAAAGGATCCAGGATCACTGGCTGCTGAATAACTACATAATAGAACGGTCCCCAGAAAATTGACATAAAATTATCCTTAACAAAAGTTGAACGGATCAATTATACAATAAAATTAAATTAAAATTAAGAAGTAAAATTATTTATATATATCTTATCTAAGAAAGCGCATCGCATAAAGGTTAACCCCCACACAAATTGTTATCGAAAATTTCCAGCATATCATACAATTATGAGTGAAGTTTTTCGAGGGAATTTTGTTGAAATTGCTGCATAGAGTCTTTGGCCTTTATCCAGGAGAAGGAGCGCTCGCTCTCCGATTCGCGAGACTCGCGACTCTCTGGGCTTTTGGAAGCTCGTGTCTAGACACTTTGAGTGATGGTCTTTTCTTGGAAAAAATAGGCGCAGACCAATTGCCGACGGTCTATCTCTTCATCGCTCTGGGAATGATTGCAGTCTCTTCTTTAGTTCTCTATAGCCTGAGGGTGACAAGCCCTTATCGGATTCTATCTACGGCAATGATCCTCGGGGTCCTGGTCTGCGTGGGATCGGCTCTTTTTGTCGGTCACTCCCCTCCCACCTGGTTCTGGTACCTCATCAAAATCGCCTCGCGCATGTTTTTTGCGGTCATGATTGCCTGCTCTTGGACCTTTACCGATCAATATCACGACCTTCAAGACGCCAAGCGGATCTATTCGCTCTATAGTTCGGCCTATTTTCTAGGTAGCATTCTATCGGGTACGGCTATCAATTTATTATTGGACAAAATAGGCTGTTCAGCCCTCCTTTTTGGTGCAGCCTGCTCCATCGGCTTTGCCATGTGGGAAGCGAGAGGGATTGCCCACAAAGCCAAAGCGGTCCACGACGACACGATGGAAGGGGTCTTTTCGGGCAGTCGGGATTCTTTTGGCTCCGTTGTCCGTCTGATCACCCACTCCAAATTCGCCATCCTCCTCCTTCTTATGAGCCTTTTTGTGCAGCTCCTCATCACGGTCACCGAATTCAACTACATGGAATCGTTTGGCAGGGCTTTTAAGGCTTCGGGAGAGATGCTCGCGGAAGGGGAAATCGCCGAATTTTTGGGTAAATGCCGAGCCTTGATCTCTTGCTGCAATATCTTTTTTGGAATTTTCTTCTACAGCCGCTTTGTGCGCAGGATGGGCCTCAATAACGCCATCTTGATCACTCCCCTCTTTTTTGCCGGCGTCTATTCGGGCTGGGTGTTCCAAGACGTCATGTGGTTTGCCATCTTGGGCCTCATTGCCGTAGATGGGATTCTATTTACCGTGGAAGATAACTGCTTCAACCTCCTCTCCAATGCCGTACCGACAAAACTCAAGTCCAAAGTGCGGATCATCAACGATTCCTTCTTTGAACCCATTGGGATGCTGGTCAGCTCAATGCTTCTCATGGCTTTATCTGGAGGCAGCCGCTGGCTCGGTTGCGTATTGACCCTCATTTTCTTGAGTTTAGCTCTTGTCCTTAGGACCATTTATTCGAATGCGATCATGCTCAACCTGAAAGAAAATGCGCTCCATTTTGAAAGAAATCTAAAAGGGTGGCTCGCCTCCATGACGAGACGCGAGCAAAAAGAGGCCAAAAAAGACATTTTGGAGGCGCTGCGCTCCCCTTCTGAAGAGACGCAGCTGCTCGCCATTGAATCGCTTCTACAGTTCGGCGAGAGTTTGCCCCAGATCCTCTCCATCGTAAAACGGTTCGGAACGGTTTCCAAAATCCAATTCTTGCGCCTTTTAGAAAACTCCCCCTTCTCTCAGGATGCGCGCGTGATTGAGCTCATCGACAGCTGGACCAATGAAAATGAATCTCCTGAGCTCGCTAAGTGGGCCTATCTCTATCTGGCAAAACGGGGATTGCACCACCCAGAAAAAGCAGAAGACGATCTAGATGATCCCGATCTCTTCTTGAGAAGCGCCGCTATTTTGACGATGAAAAAATCTCTCGCCAATCAATCTCTGGATTACGCCGCCCTCAATCGAACCATCGCAAATAAAAAACTCGATCTCATGCTCAAGTCGAGCCGTATCGATGAGATCAGCATGGGGCTCGATATTTTATCCGAAGAAAACACGATCGAATCTTTCGAAAGAGCTCTCCCCTTTCTCCCTCATGAAGCGATCCTCGTCAAACGCTCCGCCGCAAGATGCATTGCCAAACTCGCCGATAAAAAATATGCCCGTCACACGCCTCAACTCATCGAAGAGCTCGAATCGGCAAGAGACAACACCTTCCGCTTGAGCATTTTGGATGCTTTGGGGAAAATTGCAGACTCTTCGACGACTAAAGAGGTTCTCTTGGCAAGCGTCCATTTTCGACCTAATGAAAGACGTAAGACCGAAGAGATCGTCGTTCAAATGGGTTTGAAAATTGTCCCCTTACTCCTCACGCTCACAAAAGATATCGCGCTTCCCGAAAGAGCGCGCCTCCTCGCCGGTAAAATTTTGGGCCGGCTTGCCCTCCCTCAGCTTCAAGCCAATTTGATCGACATCCTCGATATCGAGATCGAAAGAGCCTATTTTTATTTCTATTTCGGTCACACCATCCAAAATCAATATCCTCTCTATGATTTGGAAATGCTCCAGAGTGCGCTCTTGAGTGGTTATCAGTCGGTCATCGACTTCATCCTCCATCTCCTCGGAGCTGCCGGCTCTTTAGAAGATCCAGAACTCTTAGTGAGAGCTCTACATAGCCGCAATGAAAAAGTCCACTCCCACGCTGTCGAGAGCTTGGAAAAAACGTGCGACGTGCGGATTTTCAAGCTGATTGCTCCTCTCGTCGATGATCTCCCACTCGAAGAGAAAATGGCCGCATGCCTTCGCTGGCAAGGCGACTATCCAAAACTCAGCCTCTCGGAACTGCTCGGGAAATTGGAGCAATCGCCCACTCTCTTTGATAAAATTGTCGCAGTGCGTCTCAAAGCTAAGTTGCAAATGCCCGGTTGGCGTCAGCAGCTGCGCGATCAGATGAAACACTCCGATGAATCCTTTCACCAATTTGCTTATGAGTTGTTAGAAACATGAAGAGTTTGATTGAAAAAGCTTTCTTTTTGAAAAAAATGCGCCTTTTCTCGGATCTCGATCTCGAGATCCTCCTCGCCATTGCCGAAAAACTCCATGAAGATGAGTACGACCAAGATGAAAAAGTCTTTACGCCGGGTCAAGTGGCCAACCGGATCTATCTCATCGCGAGCGGTGCAGTCCAAATCTTCGATGCGGAGAGAAGACTTCTCTCTGAGCTTGGGCCAGGAGACTATTTTGGCGATGAATCTCTCTTCAATGAACTTCCGAGAGGTTATGCCGCAACTTGCAAAGCAGATACTCTCTTTTTGACCCTTTCTCGCAGCCACCTCCTCTCGATCATCTCCGAATGCCCTTCGGTCGCGGTCACTCTGCTTCAGATCTATTCCCAACAGCTTCCTTGTAGACATCTCCGACTGATTGGAGTAGAAAGATGAAGATCCGGACGCGGCTCCTCCTCTTCCTCTTACCGACTCTGCTCTCGAGCATTGCGGTTGTCTGCACCCTTCTTTCGATCAACTGGTATAAAGAGATCGTCGAAGGATTTCGCACTCGTCTCAAATCGGCCGTCGTCAGCACTGCCACAACCGAGGTCACAGACTCGCAGCTCGAAGCCATCCGCGAGCATCTTCAAGTCACGAACCTCTATTTTGTTCCTATCCAATCTCTGGATGTCGAGACGATCCCGAAAAACATCCACATCACTCCGATCTATAAGGGAAAAGATGGCTCGAAAGTGATGACCGGTTACGCCCCGATTTTCAACCCAGATGGCTATCTCATGGGCCTTCGGGCAGCCGATCTCGATGTCAGTCTCATCGATAAAAAATTCCACGACAGCCTCTTTCTCATCGTCCTTACAGCAGGTTTTACGATTCTGATCGTCGTCATTAGCCTCTTTCTCATCGCGAATAAGATTTCTAGACCGGTGCAAAAATTGAACAATTCGGCTCTCGCCATTGCGGCAGGACAGTATGGCGAATCGGTTCAAGTGAGCGGCCCTAAGGAAATCGCAGAGCTTGCCAACACTCTCAACACCATGAGCGAATGTCTCCATGAAAACATCAACCGTCTGAAAGAAAATTCCCTTGTGCGCGAAAGGATGTATGGAGAATACGAGTGCGCCATGCTGCTGCAACACATGATGCTCCAAAAAAATATCGATGACTGCAGATCAGATGCCGTCGCCATCAAATCGATCACCTTTTTTTCAGAAAGCCCAAGGGGCTTTCTCCTCGACTTCCCCAAGTCGGAAAAAACCGACCTATTTCAAATCCACGTGGCAGAGGCCGAAGAGGAGGGCTTTGAGGGGATGTATCAGCTTCTGACCCACTATAAGCTCTCCAAGGGGCAGCTCGGAGAATCCCATACTTCCCTCCTCTTTGACAGAACCTCTTCAACCCTCCAGATCAGAGGCTCTCAGCTCCCCTTCTTCTGGTCTCTCGATGATGAAAAATTTTTAGAACCCCTGCAAGGGAGTCTCAAAGTCGATACCGGGGATTATATCTTTTTCTTTAACCAGGGTCTTATCCGCTTAATGAGGGGGAGAAATGGGGTGGCTGAGCTCCTCTGTAAAGTCCTTAAAGTCTTTGCTTCAGACGGCTTAGAAACGACAGCCGCCATGCTTCAAAAGGAGCTCGCCTTCGTGACAAAAAGGCTACATCTCGAAGAAGATATCCATCTCCTCTCTTTCCAGATTCTGAATCCATAAACTAAATTTTTTAAGTTATATAAACATTTTATTTAGTATATATATTTAATCAAAAACACAGTATAATTTATATTCGTAATAATTAATTAAAACAAAAGGTTAATATATGTCAGTCGACGCTTATTTTAATTCACTGCGTGGGGTTGTAGACGCAGTTTATGTGAAGCAAGGGGTAGATAACCCTCTCCCTCAGAATACTCTGAATGAAACTGTTTATACTGCAGTTCGAGCTCTTGATTTTAAGACTGCTTACCCAAAAAGCGAAAAAAGAGCTGTGATTCTATTACAAGCACAATCAGCAGTTAAACTCTATCAATTGGAGCTCGATCAATCAGGACCAGAAAAAGAAAATTTGAAAGGTCTCGCAACGAGAGCCAATAAATTGAACGCTCTGTTAGAAAAACAGGGACTCGCAAGATTAAATGCCGAGTCGCTCAGAACTTCTGTTGAGAAAAACCAACGCGAAATCAAAGTCTTAAAAGGGAAATTGGAATTTGCCAAAGCGATCGCTGAAAACCCAAGTCTTCAGCCAGAGCATTGGTACAATAAAACACGCAATGTAGTCATGGCAGCTGTTGCAGTTGCACTCCCAGTAATCGCCGGCCTTGCATGGCGTTTTCTTCCTGTCCTCGCCGCCGTTAACAACGGAAATGCTGTTGTTCTTTAAAATAAAAATGCCAGTAGAAAATCTACTGGCATTTTTCTATTAGGCGTTGACCTTTCTCTTTTCGATATAGCCAACTACATCGGCAACTGTTTTGAGTTTCTCTGCATCTTCTTCAGAAATCTCAAATCCAAAACGCTCTTCAAAAGTCATGATTAGCTCGGTCAAATCGAGTGAATCGGCATTGAGATCTTCAACAAACGATTTTTCCGGAGTCACGTCTGCGACATCAACACCTAACTGTTCGACGATGATGTCAATCACTTCTTTTTGTACTGTCATAATGTCCTTTTGGGTTCTTCAAATTTTCCTTTAGAGATTGTTACATGACCATTCCCCCATCGACCGTGAGCACTTGTCCAGTGATATAGCCTGCATGGTCGCTGGCAAGAAAGAGAGCCGCATGAGCGATATCTTTGGGATTTCCAATTCGGCTCATGGGGATTTTTGTCAAAATAGCTTCTTTTACATTCTGAGGAAGGGCTCCTGTCATCTGGGTTTCAATATATCCAGGAGCAATGCAATTGGCCCGGATATTTCGGCTCGCAAGCTCTTTGGCAAGCGATTTGGTAAAACCGATCATGCCCGATTTGGAAGCGGCGTAGTTGACCTGTCCCGCGTTTCCAGTAAGACCGATGACGGAAGCGATGTTGATGATCACCCCATTTCGCGCCTTCATCATGGGGCGGGTCAGCGCCTTACAGGTGTTATAGACCGATTTCAAATTCACATCCATGACGAGGTTCCAATCCTCTTCGTTCATCTTCATGAGGAGGTTATCTCGAGTAATGCCTGCATTGTTGACCAGGATATCGATCTTTCCCCAATCTTTTAAAATCTTCTCGACGACTTCCTCGACCTCTTTGGATTGAGAGACATTGACGAGGTAAGAGGCGAATTTTTGCTCAGGAGCTGTCTTACAAGCTTTGATTTCCTCAAGCGCCGCCGCCGCTCTTTCAGCATTGGTTCCTAAAATGACGACATCTGCCCCCTGCTCTGCGTAAAGACAAGCGATCGCCTTTCCGATGCCGGCCGTTCCGCCTGTAATGAGCGCTGTTTTTCCTTTAAGTAGCTGCATGTACGAGCTCCAAATCTTGAATTTTTTCTATGGAGAGGGCCGAAACCCCCATTTTTTTATTGAGACCTGTCAAAGTCTTTCCACATCCAATTTCCAAGAAGAGCTCTACACCCTCTCTCTTCATCGCTTCAATTCCCTGTTCCCATTTGACAGACTGGGTCACTTGAATTTCCAAATTTCGCTTCACTTCGGCAATCCCTTTTACAAAATCTCCAGGGACATTCATCACAAACCCAATGGGGCTGTCCTGGATCTGTGTCTGGGCAATCAAAGGTTTTAACCCCTCTTGAGCGCTTTGCATGAGACCGCTATGAAAGGCTCCATGCACAGTCAAGGGAATGACTCTTTTGGCCCCTTTGTCTTTCAAGAGGATCGCTGCCTTCTCAATCCCCTCTTTTGTCCCCGAAACAACCGTTTGACCCGGGGCGTTGAAATTTGCGATCCAAACACCTGAAAGCCCTTGGACAGCAGCACGAATCTCCTCAGCACTGAGACCTAAAACGGCCGCCATCGTGCCAGGGATTTTCTCGCAGGCCTCATTCATCAAAAGGGCCCGCTCTCGTACGAGGAGAAGAGTCTCTTTAAATCCAAGACGTTTAGAGGCTGAAAGGGCCGTATATTCCCCCAAACTCAAACCGGCACAAGCATCCGGCACCCAATTGGGAAGCTGCTGCTGAAGGACTCGTAAAATAGCCATGCTGTTGACAAAGATGGCAAGTTGACTATGTTTCGTCTCTGTCAAGAGATCAAGCGGCCCCTCAAAGATGATTTTGGACAGTTTTTCTTTTAAAAGATCATCGGCCTCTTGAAACGTCTCTTTAGCAATAGAAAAAGCATCGTAAAAATCTCTGCCCATTCCGACCATTTGAGCCCCTTGACCGGGGAAGAGAAAAGCCCTTTTCAATCAGCCCCCAAAATGCCGGCGCCCCAAGTCAATCCTGCTCCAAAAGCGGTCAGCAAGATCTTTTCGCCCTTTTGAAGCGGGCCCGCCTGGAGAAGTTCATCGAGGGCAATTCCCACAGAAGAGGCCGAGGTGTTCCCATATTTTTGAACCGTTTTAAAAATTCTTTCTGGCGGTAAATGCTCAAATCGCTTGGCAATGGCATCGATGATCCTCAAGTTGGCCTGATGCGGGATGAGCCAGCTGATTTGCTGTTCTGTGAGTCCAGCCCCTTCTAAACAATCTTTGCAAGCGGCCTCCATCCGTCGAACGGCATGCTTAAATACTTCATTTCCAGCCATTTTGATATAGTGTTCACAGCTTGCCACACTTTCAAGAGTAGCTGGCTTTCGACTTCCTCCCGCAGGCATGAAGATGAGATTGGCCTGATCTCCATCGGCGCCGAGCTCAATATTTTCAATACTCAGTCCTTTTCCTTCTGCCGACACCACGCAGGCAGCGGCTCCATCTCCAAACAGAATGCAGGTAGAACGGTCTTTGTAGTCAGTAATGCTGGACAATTTTTCTGCGGCGATGACAAGGACATTTTTGTAAAGGCCACTTTCAATAAAAGATTTGGCCATGGCTAAGAGATAGAGATAGCCCGTGCAAGCTGCTTGAACATCTGCTCCGGCTGCTCTCTTGGCCCCTAGAGCGCTTTGAATCAGACAGGCAGTGCTGGGGAAAGTATAATCTGGGGTCAGCGTCGCGACCAGGATAAAATCGATATCATCTGCAGAAAGCCCCGCCTTGGAAATGGCTTCTAAAGCGGCCTTTGTCCCCATATGGGAGGTATATTCGTCCTCTTTGGCGATCCGGCGCTCTTTCATGCCGGTACGCGTCACAATCCACTCATCGGAAGTATCTACTATTTTTTCAAGGTCATGATTCGAGAGGACTCTTTCGGGAAGATAGGATCCTGTGCCTATAATTTTTGCTTTTCTTTTCTCCATATATGGGTGCGAGTTTAGCGGATTTGCCTTTAATTTGGAAGCAGCCTGTAGCGTTAACTTAAATTTTCTCTTTGTCAGACAAAAAAGTATATGCTTAGAGAAAAAAACAGGATGAAAAAGATCGGCGAAGCGCCGGCATGATTCGCAGGATAAATCCATCCTATTCATCCTGCCGCTTACGATCTTGCGTATCTTGGTTTTCTTTTCAACAAATTTATCATGCAATCGCCCTGACAAAAAAGGGAACGTGTAGTATTCTTTTGATATGGTACAGAAATTTCCAGAAGAGATGTTGAAACTCATCGGCTATTTGAAGAAATGGCCGGGGGTAGGAGGGAAAACGGCAGAAAGGTTTGCTTTCGAACTCTTGTCTTGGGAGGCCGAAGACCTCAAAGCCCTGGGGAAGTCTCTCATCGATCTCAAGGAAAAAATCCCCCCCTGCCCTACGTGTGGCTGTCTCACCGATCGAGGCATTTGCAAATTCTGCGAAAATCGCGATCCTCATCTTCTCTGTCTTCTCGCATCTCAGCGCGACGCCTATGCGATTGAAGAAACGGGGCAGTATCGCGGCCTTTATCACGTCATTGAACATCTCCTTTCGCCGCTCGATGGGCGCCATGTTGAGACCCTGAGACTCGATCGAATTGACAAGAGAATTAAAGAAAACAAAATCAAGGAAGTGATCATCGCCTTCGATTCAACTCTCGAAGGAGATACCACAGCGCTCTACATCAAAAACCACCTCGCACGCCAAAACCTTTCCATTTCAAGACTCGCCTTTGGACTTCCCGTTGGAAGCAGCCTCGAATATATCGATGGAGGAACGCTCGCCCGTTCCTTCGCTGGCAGACAAACAATTTGAGACCATTGCACAACGCTCCTTCAATCATCCCCCATGATCAATTTTCCCTTGAGAACAGTTTCGATAGCAGAAGCAAAAACAGGATGCGCAAGATACTAAAATTTTCT
This sequence comes from uncultured bacterium, assembly GCA_964424735.1. Taxonomy (GTDB): domain Bacteria; phylum Chlamydiota; class Chlamydiia; order Chlamydiales; family SM23-39; genus REEB52. The sequence goes on along the minus strand of CAYRJU010000013.1, from coordinate 17,369 downwards.
ATCTTGCACATCCTGCCGCTTGCGATCTTGCGCATCCTGTTATATTCTATTTATGCAACGGTCTTAGGTTGATCTAGGAAACGCTTACAACCTCTTGCACAAATTGTTGCTGATTCTTATAATTGAGCGACTACGGAAAAACGAAATGCGATTCATCAGGTCCTACGCTCTTCTCTCTATCTTGCTGGCCAGTTACACAGCGCCTCTTTTGGCAAGAGAACTCTACGATGATAGAAAGGTGAGCCAAATTGAGATTGTCGTCGACTCTGAAGAGGACACTCAATTCGATCCCGCACCTATCCTCGCTCGACTGAAGACAAAGCAAGGCGACGATTTTTCACAGCTTACTTTTGATGGCGATCTCAAAACTCTTGCCGATGAGTATGACCGCGTGGAGCCCTCCATCCAGCTCCAAAATGGCCAAGTCTACATCACGATTCACATCGCTCCAAAACCGATCATCCATCAAATTGTGTGGAATGGAAATGTCCAGTACAAAACTTCGACTCTTCAAAAAGAGCTCGACATCAAACCCAACACCATTTTCAACCGGCCCGAATTCAATAAGGCCTTCAACAAGGTCAAAGAATTCTACTTCAAAAAAGGCTATTTCGAATCGCAGATCTCCTATAGCATTCAGCCCGTTCCTGGATCCAATCAAATCGATATTCTGATCGATGTTGAAGAGGGGCGTCCAGGCCATATTCGTAAAATCGTCTTGAACGGTTTTACAAAGTCTGAAGAGAGCGACATCGAAGAGCAAATGGTTTTGAGAAAATACAACTTCTTGCTCAGTTGGATGACGGGAACTGGAATCTATCGGGATGAAGCTCTAGAGCAGGACCGGATGACCATCCTCAACTATTTGCACAATAGAGGCTATGCCGACGCTAGGGTGCAGATCGATCTCCTAGAAGATCCAGAAAGCGGCAAGCTCATCGTCGAAATCACTGCCCATCGAGGGCAAATCTATCGCTTCGGAGAGGTCACTTTTGAAGGGAATACGCTCGTCAGCGATGAAGAGATCGAGAAACGCTCATCTGTCAAAGAGGGCGAGAGTTTTTCTCCCGACAAATTGCGCGACACAATCCAAGCCATCAAAGATCTCTATGGGCAAAAAGGTTATATCGATGCCGATGTCCAGTACGAAACGGTTCTCATGGAAGATGAGCCCGTTTTCAATGCCCATTTTACCATCGATGAAGGGCAGCAATATAAGGTAGGGCTCGTTCACATTTTTGGAAATTCTTCTACCAATAGCAATGTGATTTTGAGAGAATCTCTTCTCGTCCCAGGTGAAACGTTTGACTCGCGCAAATTGAAAGCCACGCAAGCCAGACTCGAAGCCATTGGCTATTTTAAAAGCGTCAATGTCTATGCCGTTCGAACCGCAGATGATGAGCATTTAGGAGACACCTATCGAGACGTCTATATCGAAGTAGAAGAAACAACGACCGGAAATGTCAGTCTCTTCATGGGCTTTAGCTCAATGGATGACGTTTTTGGAGGACTTGATTTAACGGAGAGAAATTTCAACTTAAGAGGTGTTGGAAAGGCTCTCGGCGGCAATCTCTCTGCCTTAAGGGGTGGAGGAGAATTTTTCCACGTCCGCGGAACGGTTGGCAAAAAGCAGAACAACATCCTCATCTCCTGGATGAATCCTTATGTAAACGATAGCCTGTGGAGACTCGGGATTGAGCTCAGCAGGACATTTAGCGAGCTGCAAAAACATGTCGTCGTCGTCACTTATGGCGGTTCGGTCTATACCAACTATCCTTTGACGAATTTCTGGACAGCCGGACTGCGGCAGCGCCTCAGACATTCAAAAGACAATTTGAATCTCCATCCTGCAGGCTCCACGGCGGCGGCTCTTGAGTCGGTAGCTCTAGCGAAAAGAGAGCTCGATCAAGATGGATTGGTATCGGCCGTTAGCGGGAATCTGAACTACGATTCTACCGATAATCCTTTTAAGCCCCATCGCGGCTGGCGCTCCTATTTCGAGACAGAGGTAGCAGGAGTCGGGGGCAACTATAACTTCTTCAAAGCGAGCTATCTCAATTCGATCTACTTTCCCCTTTGGAAAAGAGGAACTTTGAAACTGCGGGGAGATTTTAAATACATTGTCCCCTTTGGAAAGACCAAGCTCAATGGAGTGCCCTACAGCGAGCGCTTCTTCCTCGGCGGAGAAACTACCGTCCGTGGCTACAAACCCTTCCTCTTGGGACCTGTTGTTGAGCTCTTGAACGATGAGAATCAGTTCGTAACGACCGATACACCTCGCGGAGGCCTTTCTTCCTCTCTTCTTTCTTTGGAATACAACCAAGAAATTTTTAGAATGTTGGATGTTTTTGCCTTTTTCGACGTCGGGAGTGTAGAGCTCAAAGAGTTTGACATTTCTAAAGTGCGGCCAACGACCGGTTTGGGACTCCGTCTGGATATTGGAAATCGGACCCCCATCATCGTGGGATACGGAATCCCCCTAGTCAAAAAAGACCGTCATGATGGAAAATGGCAAAAAGTCTTCTTCTCAATGGGCGGACAATTTTAACACAATTTATAAGGAGCACAAATCTATGCATAAGTTTTTTCTCTCAGCAGCAACAGTCTTGGGCCTTTTGACAGGAACTGCTGCTGAAACCCCCGTCATCGGCGTCGTCAACTTCGCTACCTGCATCACCGATTCTAAAGCAGGCAAAAAAGAGCAGGAAAGTCTAGAAAATATGCGCAAACAGATGGCTGGTCTCATTGAAGATACCGATAAAGATCTCAGAGAAATGGCGGCTAGATTTGAAGATGCAGAATATCTCGACAGCCTCTCTCCCAAAGCGGAAGAAGAATTGAAGAGCAAATTTCAAACACGCCAAGAAGAGCTCTCTCGCTATCAAAACCAGTTCTATCAAATGATGAACCATGCACAGATGCAAATGCTGCAAAAAATCAGTGGCAATATCGCAAGAGCTGCTGAGAAAATTGCGAGTGACAAGCATTTGGACTATGTCATGAATAAAGAGGCCTGTTTCTACATTCGCCCCGATCTCGATGTGACAACCGTTGTGATTGGCGAAATGGATAAACTCTTTGAACTCGACGAAAAAGCCAAAAAGCTGACTGAAAATTCTGAAGAGATCCATGCCGTAGAAGAAACCATGCTCGATCAGGCTGGTTAATGGGCTATACGCTCAAGGAACTGGGCGCTATTCTCGGCGCCCAACTCATTGGAGATCCCTCCCACCTCATTACCGGGGTGAATACTTTGGAAGAGGCTTGTTCCTCAGATGCCTCCTTCCTCGCCAATCCCCGTTATATTGAAGCAATGAAACGATCTCGAGCTGGAGTCATCTGCGTGGCTTCAGGAGTCCCTCTTCCCGAGGGAAAGAATTTTTTTGTTTCTCCAGATCCTTCCCGTGACTTCCAAAAGATTGCGGAGCTGATTGTTCCCGTAGGATCGAGCGGCTTTACTGGTATCCATCCAACAGCCGTCATCCACGAAACGGCTCAAATAGGGCCCCATGTGACCATTGGCCCACATGCCGTCATCGATCGGGATGTCAAAATAGCAGCTCACACTCACATTGGTCCCAACGTTTCAATTGGCTTTGAAGTGGAAATTGGCGAACATTGCTGGATCCATCCGAATTGCGTCGTCCGGGAACGCTGCAAGCTGGGAAATCGGGTCATTTTGCAGCCAGGTGCCATCATCGGCTCGTGCGGTTTTGGCTATACTCCCGATAAGCAGGGAAGACACATCAAACTCGAACAGCTCGGAATTGTGATCCTCGAAGATGATGTAGAAATTGGCGCGGGAACAACAGTCGATCGCTCCCGATTCAAAGCCACTCTCATCCGAAAAGGCACAAAAATCGACAATCTCGTCCAGATTGCCCACAATGTCGAAATCGGTGAACACAACGTGATTGCAGCCCAGACAGGGATTGCGGGCTCAGCTAAAACTGGCAACTACGTCATGCTAGGAGGGCAAGCGGGAATTCTCGGCCACGTCGAGCTAGAGGATCATGTCCTCATCGCAACCCGAGGCGGGGTGAGCAAATCGCTCAAATCGGGCAAATACCGGGGCAGTCCTGCGATTCCCATCACCGAGTACCACCGGCAAGAGGTCCACGTCCGAAAACTCGAAGAATATGTCGAAAGACTCAAAAAACTCGAAAAACTCCTCGCGAAAGAACATGAAACAGCTTCTTAGAATTTTTTTCTTCTTTTTTTGCTCATCCTCTCCCCTTTTGGGTAAAGAAAATTTCCCTCCCATTGATCGTCACAAATTTGACAACGTTCTCCTGATCGTCAATTTCAACCATCCTTATTATGAATCGATCCCTTTCATTCGCTTTCTCTATCAACCGCTCTTTCCCCATATTGTATTCTACGGGGAAAAGCCCGATCCCGAAGTTCAAACTGTCGATCTGTATTTTGGAGTCTACTCCATCCGGACACTTGCCGATGCCCTGTCCCGTTTCCCCCAGTATGAGGGATATCTATTCCTCCAGGATGACTGCATGATGAACCCGTGGAATTATGCCGATCTCGACTTGGATAAATTGTGGCTTGCAGTATCTCGCTACCCTTACCCAGGCTCTTATCAAAATTCTCCTCCTCCCTCCTGGCTTCCCGATTTCGATAAAAAAATGGGACAGCTCGATTTCCTCCATGCGAGTCTCGATGGAAAGTACCGAGAGCATTGGGGATGGTGGGTCCCCCATGTATACGGGCTTGCAGCGATTCAAAAAGCGGCTCCCTTCTTACCAGCTGCTTTCCAAGCGCAGCTCGAAAAAAATGTAGGCAAAAACATGGCCGTTGCACAAACGTGCGACATGTTTTACATTCCGGCTCGATTTCGCAAGGAGAGTCTCCAGTTATGCCGCATTTTCTGGGATGTCTTTTACGAGATTTCTGTCCCCATGATGTTTTGCTGTCTCGATTCGATGGAAAACTGGGAATTTTTGAGGATGTTCTGGGGGTTTACCCAAGAACATTTTCTCGATTACGACCCGAGCTATCATTGGATTCATCCTTTAAAATTTTCTGGAGAAAAACATCGCAATTTTGTCTCCGAGAAGCTCCAAAGTTATTATAAGACTCTTCCCGAATAAGACCTTTTATCGTAGATAAAAGGATATGATCGAAATTTATTTCAAAACAGCACGTGACGGCGCTTTCCAACAAATCGCAGATTTTCGCCCCGGGAGTTGGATCTATGCCAAAGAGGCCAATTTAGAAGATTTGACGCGGATTGCCGAAGTGACCCGGATCGATATGGCCGATTTGCGAGATAGTCTCGACAAATATGAACTTCCCCGCATTGAGCACATCGATGACAATATCCTCTTCTTCGTCCGCCATCCAGCCGTTTACGAATTGGGGCTTTATACCGAAACACTCACGATGATTCTAACGAATCAGTTCGTCATAGCCATTTCGCCACACCGCAGTGAAATCATCGAAAATCTCATCGCGAGCAACACCAGTTTAGGCACAACGCAAAAATCTAAACTGATCCTCCACATTCTCTTAAAAATCACCCAAGATTACACCAATAGCATCAAGCGGGTCCGAGCCAGCATTTTGGGGGCTGAAGAGCCGCCCAAAATCGTCGACAGCAATGCCATCGTCGTCCTCACAAAAAACGAAGAGATTTTAAACCAATATCTCACCTCGCTCGTCCCCATGCGCAATCTTCTCGAAACAATGGCTTCGGGCAGATACCTGAATTTTTACGAGGCAGATCTCGATCTCTTGGAAGACCTCATGATCGCCATGCACCAATCTGAAGACGTCTGTAGCGTCAACATCAAGAGCATCCGAAGTTTACGCGACTCCTATCACATCATTTTTACCAACGATGTGAATCGAACGATCAAACTCCTCACAGCCGTTACGATCATCTTCACAATTCCGACGATCGTTTCATCGATCTATGGAATGAATGTGACTCTCCCCTTCCAGGCAAAGTCCTACGCCTTCTTGCTCCTCATGGGCATCACCTTCGTCTCATCGATCATTGCGGTTCTTCTCTTTCGCAAAAACCGTTGGCTCTAACCATTTTATTATACCAATCTGGGTGTCATTTCCAAATTGTGAAAAGATATCAGCGCAGAGAAAAATAAATCAGGGGAGAGAGCCGCAGAGGAGAGAAAATATAGATAGAGATTTGACGGGCTTTGCCCTGAGGAAGAGAGCGCTTCGAAGATCTCTCTTCCTCAGGGCAAGGCCCGCCTAGTCTCTAATTTCCTATATTTTTCCTCTGCGGCTCTCTACCCTATTTATTTTTCTCTGCGCTGATATCTTTTCACGTATCGTTAGTGGAAGAAGACTTTTATTTTATACTTTCAAGGTAGCATCTGGGATTAGTATACCTTCCGCGAGCGTCAGGATAAGAGAAATAAGATCAAAACCTGTGCTAGATCAGGAGGAGAGAGGGATTCTCGAGGTATTTTTGGACAGCTTTGATGAATTTGGCAGCTTCGGCTCCATCGATGACCCGATGATCGACTGAGAGAACGAGATTCATCCGTTTCCCCACGACAACCTGGCCCCCTTTGACCCTGGGACACTCTTCAATTCCGCCAATAGCTAAGATGGCTGCTTGAGGCGGATTGATGATCGCTGCAAAATCGGTCACTCCGAACATTCCCATATTGGAAATGGTGAACGATCCACCTTTGTATTCTTCCGGCTTGAGTTTTCCCATTTTTGCCCGCGTAGCAAGCTCTTTCACTTCTAGGGAAATCTCGCCTAAATTCTTATAGTCTGCATGCCGGATAATGGGAGTGATGAGGCCCCCTTCAACGGTAACAGCCACTGAAATATCGATTGTCTTGAAGAGAATGATCGATTGATTGCCCGAATCAAAGCCGCTATTGACCTCGGGATGCTCTTTCAAAGCAAGCGCTGAGGCGCGGATGACAAAATCATTGAAGGTGACTTTGATATTCCCATTTTTGAGCTCTTCGCGCGTTTTGAAAAGAGCTTCTGCATCGACTTCTTGTCTGACGTAAATATGCGGAATAAAGGTCTTTGCTTGCTGCAATCTCTCTGCGATCACTTTGCGCATGGGGCTCAAGGCCCTTTCTTCAAAAGAGCCGGGTGCCTCGGTAGGCATTTCCCGCTTTCCAAAAGAGACGGCCAAATCGGGCTGAGCTAAATCGAGATCTCTGACAGAAATTCTTCCCCCAGGGCCGCTCCCTTTGAGACTCGTTAAATCGAGCCCTTTTTCCCGTGCAATCTTTTTGGCAAGCGGGGATGCGGTGATTCGCTTTTTAGCGTCTCCCGTTGGGAAGGGGAATTCGTAATTTTGCAAAGGCGGTTCTGGAGTGAAAATGGGCTGCGTTGTCCCGACTACAGAACCCCCCTTTGGCTTAGCTTGTGTCTCTTCTTTGATGGCTTTGGGAGTCTCTTTTTGGGGAAGCGTTCCTTCGGGTTTGTACCCTTCAATATTCTCTGCCGCTTTGAGTGTGAAAATGGCAATCGGTTGATTGACGATGGCCCCTCCCCCATTGGGAACTAAAATTTTTCTCAAAAAGCCTTCATCGAGAGCGTTGTATTCGACGGTTGCCTTATCTGTTGCGACTTCTACGAGAAGATCCCCCGCCTTAACATACTCCCCTTCCTTCTTATGCCATTTTGCAATAGTCCCCTCTTCCATCGTGGGAGACAATTTTGGCATAGTCACAGTAAACGGCATAAGAAAAACCTTGATTGATTAGACCTAATATTAGGCCAGGCACTCTTCGAGTGCAACTAAAATTCTTTCTTTATTGGGAAGGGTTTCCCTCTCGAGTACTTTTGAGTAAGGCATGGGTGTTTCCCTCTGGCAAACCCTGACAAGAGGGGCGTCGAGATCATCAAAGCAATGTTCTATAATCTGAAAGCCCACTTCGGCAGAAATCCCGGCAAAAATATGCCCTTCCTCTACGATGACACAGCGATGGGTTTTTCGAACCGAAGAGGCCACCGTTGCTATATCGAGCGGTTTGATCGTTCGAAGATCGATCACCTCTACAGAAATCCCTTTCTTGGCCATCTCCGCTGCAGCCTCAAGGCAATTCTTCAAGATGCGGCTATAAGAAATGAGCGTGATGTCTTTTCCCTCTTTCACTACTTTTGCCTGGCCGATCGGGACCAGATATTCTTCTGTAGGGATCTCCATCTTATCGCCATAACTCAACTCACTTTCGAGAAAGATCACCGGGTTATTGGAGCGAATGGCCGATTTCAAAAGCCCCTTTGCATCATAAGCATTGCTCGGAGAAATCACGATAAAGCCAGGTAAATTTCCGTAAATCGCTTCTACGCAGTGAGAATGCTGACAGGACACCTGGGCGGCTGCGCCATTTGGCCCTCGAAAGACAATCGGCACGCGGAATCTGCCATTGGACATGTAATAGGTTTTGCAGGCATTGGAAATGAGCTGATCGGCTGCAACAAAAGAAAAATTAAAACTCATGAATTCGACAATCGGCTTTAGCCCTGTTTGAGCTGCGCCAATGGCAAGACCGGCAAACCCATTTTCCGCAATCGGCGTATCGATGACTCTCTCAGGTCCCCATTTTGCGAGGAGGCCCTTGGTCACTTTGTAGGCGCCATTGTATTCTGCGACCTCTTCGCCCAAGATAAACACCCTAGAATCTCGAGCCATCTCTTCATCGATGGCTTGGCGAAGCGCTTCTCGGAATTCAATGACCTGCATATTCATGAATTCTCCGGGGCAAAAACGCCCTGTTCTAAGGTGATGGGATCGGGCCATGGACTCTCATCGGCAAATTTCATCGCAGCCACGACGATCTCTTTTTGCTCTTGATCCAACTCTTTAAACTGTTCTTCGGTGAGGAGCCCTGCTTCGATGAGAGCATTTTTGAAAAACTGAATCGGATCTTTTTGTTCCATCGCGAGTTGCAATTCTTCTTTGGAGCGGTAAAGTCCTGGATCTGAAATGGAGTGTCCTCTAAATCTCTCTGCTAGGGCCTCGATGAGAACGGGCCGGTTCGTCTGGGTCACTTCCTCAACGACCTCTTTGAAAAGAGCGTAGCAATCAAAGAAATTTTTTCCATCTACCGTGTATGCCTTGATTCCGTAAGCTTTGGCCATGTTTTCAGCAATGGGTTGTAGAGCAACGGCTCTCGCAACAGCTGTCCCCATCCCCCACAGATTGTTCTCGATCACATAGATACAAGGAAGAGACCAAAGAGCTGCCAAATTGAGCGATTCGTGAACGGCTCCCTGAACAACCGCCCCATCTCCTAAAAAGCAAAAACTCGCTTTGTTCTTCTCTTTGAGATATTTGATGCTGAAAGCAGCGCCCGTCGCAATGGGTACATGGCCCCCGACAATGGCCAGTCCGCCTAGCATCTGTTTCGCATAGAGGTGCATCGAGCCGCCTCTTCCCCCTGCATTGCCCGTCGCCCTTCCATAGAGCTCAGCCATTGCCTCATTGGGGGTCACTCCCAGTAAAAGAGCCAGCGCATGACACCTATAAGTCGTTGTGAACCAGTGATTTGCACCTGAGGCCGCCACGCAACCAACCTGAATGGCCTCTTGTCCCATGTAAGAGTGATAGAAACCACCCACTTTTCCCTGTTGGTAAGCTTGCTCGCCCCGGATTTCGAAATTGCGAATGAGGAGCATTTTCTTTAGAAAATCAAGGAGTTTGGACTTACCGAGATCGGCGATCACCCGGCTAGGATCCGCTCTAAACAAATGGTATTTGAGGGGCTTCTCCATCCTGACACCTAGCTCAAGAGTATCTGATTCAAGGAGGGTTGTCAATAGGGCCCCTGTTGATTGCCGCCTCCGCCAATTCCGGGAAGGCCATTTCCGTGGCTGGGAACGACATAGGGGTTATTCGTCACGGGAACGGTTCTCAAATCGTCATCGGGGTTATAGGTTTGAAAACAGCCGGTCAGAATCAAAAGGGTTAGGAAGAAAAATCGGGTCATCGTTCACCTCAATGCCCCAAATATACCGAAAAGACGAGAAAAAGTTGAGGAAAAAGTCAAAATTCGGTCTACTAGGAGACTATTATGAAGCCAATTTTTTATGATACAGAGACCACCGGCATCAAGCCGGGTAAAGACCGGATCATCGAAATCGCCGCCTACGATCCCACCCAGGAGCGTAAGTTTTGCACATTTACCAATCCAGAGTGCCCTATCCCTGCAGAATCGACGGCAATCACTCAGATCACCGACGAAATGGTAAAGGATGCCCCTCTCATCAAAGAGGCGTTGCAGGCCTTTTCAGACTTCTGTCAGGGAGAAGTAGTCTTGATTGCCCACAACAACGACGCCTTTGATAAACTCTTCTTGGAGGCTGAATTCGCACGGGCAAATCTCCCTTTTCCCAAATGGATCTATATCGATTCTCTAAAATGGTCGCGCAAATACCGCAGCGACTTGCCGAGGCACAGTTTGCAATTTTTACGAGAAGCCTATGGAATTGAGGCCAATCAGGCTCACAGAGCTCTCGATGACGTCATCGTTCTCTACCAGATCTTTTCGCGCATGGTCGATGATTTGAGCCTAAAAACCATCTTGAACCTCCTCAGTCAGCAAGGCCAGCTCCAGAGAATGCCTTTTGGCAAGCACTCAGGCAAGCTCTTGACAGAGGTCCCCAAAGATTATCTCAAATGGCTGCATCGAGAAGGAGCGCTCGATAAAAAAGAGAATGCTCTTTTGAAAGAAACGCTAGAAAAATTGGGAGTGTTGGCATGAACATTGTCATCATCGGCTGTGGCTACATCGGGATGGAAGCCGCTGCCATTTGGAAAAAGAAGGGGTATCAAGTCACATCGACGACCCGTAGCCCTGAGCGTCTAGATGAACTTTCCAAAGTGTCTCAAAAATCTCTCATCTTGAAAGGAAATGATGAAGAAGAGCTCGTCCCTCTCATTGCCAATAATGACGTGATCGTCATCACCATCGCAGCAGACAGTCCAGAACACTACGAAAGCGCCTATCTCAACACCTCGCAGATCTTTCGCCACCTCGCGCTTGAAATGGACATGCCCCGCCACCTCATCTACACGAGCAGCACCTCGGTCTATGGAGATCACAACGGTCAATGGGTCGACGAAACATCCCCCCTTCTTGCCAAAACGGATAACAGCAAAATCCTCATCGACGCGGAAAAACACTACCTCTCGACCTGCGAAGTGGGCTGGAGCCCTTGCATCCTAAGACTTGCTGAAATTTATGGCCCTGGAAGAGAGCTCTCCGAAAGAGTCAAACAATTTCAGGGACACGTTTTACCCGGTTCAGGCGATCACTACACCAACATGATCCACAAAAAAGACTGCGTAGCGGCTCTCGACTACGCTCTTCGCCACCATTTAGAAGGGGTTTATAACCTCGCCGATGACGAGCACCCCACCCGCAAAGAGCTCTACGACGCCATTTCGCACAAATTCCATCTTCCCAAGGTCAAATGGGATCCGGCCCACACGCCCCTCCACACAGGGAACAAACGAGTCTCCAACCACAAGATCAAGACCGAAGGCTTTGCCTTCCTCAACCCCCACCGCGTCCTCGACTAAAGAGAGATCATCAGCACGAGAGAAACCAGCTGTTTAATTTTTTCTCTGCGTCCCCTCTACCCCCTACTACCGCACGCCTCGTGCGGCTCTGCGCTGATGTTTTTCATCAGATTGTGCAAGCAAACCGGCTTGAATTTCATCAGCGCGGGGCCCGCGAAACGCGGGTAGCAGGGGTTAGAGGGGGCGCAGAGAAAAATAACTGCGGCTTCCCTACTTTGGTTTTTCCCGCGCTGCGCGGGCTCTCGCGCTAATATAATTTACGAAGATTTAAATTTCTCGGGTTTCTTGCTCGAGTCTCATGGCGTGCTCTTTGAGAAGAGCGAGGATTTTGGGATCTTTCGGGTGTTTGAGATAGTGCAGGATGGCTACGTGGAGATCTTTTGCCTCGCCTGCAATGCTGCCCCCAATGAGAGTCGCCGTTTTGAGGATGTCGTCCATCTTCGATTCGATGACCGCCCTCTTTTCCGGTCTAAAGAGGTCCGCGAACAGACTCCTCAGCTCTTTGCCCATCCTTCGGTAAAAATCCATATTCCCCTACTTTTGACAGGATTCGATCATCGCTTTTTGCGCGATCATGAGAAAACGGAAAGTTTCTTCGTTTTTGACAAATTTTTCAACATGATCCTCTTCCAACTGCTCGACATAAGGGTGGAGGCGATGGAAAAGGGATCTTTGCACGAGATGGCAGAGGAAAGCGTTGGCCGAAAACTCATCCGTGATGATTTTGTCAATTTTTTTGAACCCAACGAAAGTTTCTGGATCTTGTAGAGCAAGCCCCATTTTGAGGGCAATCGCCGTCCAATCTTCAAGCTCCTGGAAGTAGGTCTCATCGACCCAAAGGGAATCGTCTTGGACGGGCGTGTTGTAGAGAAACCCTTGTACCATTCCCCGGATACATTCTAGAGTGCCTGGGCAATCTGCGATGCGGTTTTCGGCAATCGCCGCGAGATCTTTGACGAAGAAACGGGCATGCCCTCTTCCATCGTAAAAAAAAGCCTTTCCTTGCGAAACCGCCTCAGAAAAGGACTGATTCCCCCGGATGGCTACCCAATCTCCGCTGAGAGCGAGAAGCGCTCGAAAATCGCTCGAAGAAATGCTGCCAGGACTGAGGAGTCTCAATTTCTTACCGGTAGGAGAAAGCTCAAGCGCACAGAATGTATCTGCATAGTAAATTTCAATCGCTGCAATGCCAAGTCCCCATTCTAAAAGAGGACGAGACGCAGTGTGCTGTTTCTCATAGAAAGCGAGGAACCAACCGAGATCGGGAACGCACAGATCGATATCGGCAGGGTCGTTCTCCAACGATTTTAAAAGGGCGTGCAAGTAGATGGCGCCCCCAATCGGCGTAGAGAGGTAGGCCAAGTAGAAATGGTTTTCCTTCTTCCTCCAAAACCGTAGACGCTCATTTTGCACATCTTCCCAAGAAGCGCTGCACGCTTTACGCGTCAAAATCCCCTTTTCGAGAAAATGAAGGCCAAGCGAGTAGTTCCCCGAGCGGGGATGGAACCAGCTCGATTCGATGAATCCATATTCCCCAACCATTTCAATTTTGGGACAAGGAGCGGACGAGTTCATTTCTTTCAGAATCTGTTTCAGCTCTTCTGTGTGTGGATAGTAGGTGGGCAATTGCAAAATGAGATCTGATTTTCTCAAAATTTCGAGAGCTTCTCTCGGAATCAGATCGACCGGACAATCTTTTTCATAGGGAATCAGCGTCGAATATTCGATCAGATCGGGCTGCAAACGGATCTGTTTCGGCACCAAGGCCATAAAGTGGATATCTAATTCGGGAAGACGCGATTTCAACAAGCGAATCGCTTCGGCGCCCGCGACAAAATCGCCCTGGCCATCATTCATCACCCAAGTGAACAGCGTAATTTTTCCCTTGATTCGTGCTTTGGAATAGAGGCTAAAAAGAGCTTTGGATAGCGCCTGTCTTTTGAGACTGGGTAAATGGGAAAATTCTTTCTTGATTTGAGATTGAGAGGGCGACTCGCGTGAATAAAGACGGGGCAAACCTCGGTAAATCCGAGGATAGGTGCGGCTTAAACCCAGTTCCATGTAATCTTTTGCGGGAAACGCTTTCATCAAGGTCTTTTCGAGATGAGCTGGATTTGCCTCTACAAAAAGGTGCTGATAGATTTCGATGAGCTCTTGGAGCGGCAAATTTTCAGTGGAAGAACTATTTTTCAAAAATGCTTTGATCTGCGAATTGGATTCGGGATCCATCCCATTTTCTGCGATCTGTTTTTCCGAATTGCGCAGCAAGAGCTCAAAGAGCTCTTTGTGAAAGGGACTCAACTGAGGATCGGCGCTGTTTTCTAACACAAAAAATCCATCAAATAAAGAAGCCTCATAATCTATTTTTGAGCCCTTTGTCAATATAAATTTCTAAAGAAGGAGCGATCTGAGACTCAATCATCGCTTGAGACAGAACTCTCTTCATCGGCTGAGGCAGAACTCTCTTCATAATCAGGTGGGGGGGGATCAGGAATGAGGATTTTTACGGCATCCGCTAAGACATCACCCACAAAATCCTCGCTTTCAGGATCGAGATAAAGAGTATTTCGGATGACCCCAACCATCCTCTTAGACTGATGGGCCAAAGCCAAAATCAATATGTCTTTGACGCTCTCTACACTATCAATCAAAGTCCCGTACTCTTCAAAAAGATCTACAAAAACCTCTTCTCGGTTAGTTTTAGCCAGATCTTTTAATGAGGAGCTAAACGCCTCTTTACTAACGAAGCGAAATTTCAAGAGCTCTCGAGTCTTGTCCATATCTTCGTCCACAATAACAAAGCGACGAAACGTGCTATCATGCACATCTGGAGAAATGAGAGCCACCCGTCCGTTTGCCAATATCAAGTTGAGGGTCGCAGAATCTTCAGACCAAGGTAATGCTCCCTCCAGCCATTCTTGTACCGATACTCCAGACCAAAAAAGATTTAGTTGGAAAAGTTTCTCGAGCAGGGAAAGCGAGCCAATATAAGCTGCATATCTGAATAGTTCTGCTATGAGACGAGTAGGAGTATCCACTAACGCCTGGAGGTGACTACCCTCACAATTTTCTACGAGTAGCTCGACCCTTTCTAAACGTCCCTCTTCTTTAGCCTTATGAAGCACTTCCAAAAAAATTGAGGGGTCAGCTTCCTTGAATCGCCCTGTGAGTATGAGCGCTTGAACCAGATTCGGCAAATTGCAGACAACCGCATTTTTTAGAAGATGGTCAATATTGGCAGATTTCTTTGTAAGAAGAAATTTCTGAATGGTTTCTATTGGGCAATGTCTTAACCCAAAATCGGGCTTTTTACTCATACTATAAACTGTAGAGTCAAGTTCCTTCATTTCCTCTTCTTTTTCTTCCATTTCTCTTCGCTTCTGAAGAGAAGCAAAGGGAAAATTTGGGGAGCGTTTCACTTCCTTGAGATTTGATAAGAAATCGAGCATCTCAAATAGCTGCGTTTCAGTGACAGAATCACCTTGTTTAAAACGAAGACACAAAATAGAGAGCTTTGGTGCATATCCTTGTAGCACTGGAATGATATCTGCGCACAAATGATCATCTAAAAACTTCCATTGCTTTTTTAGGAAATCAAATGGAGTGGCAAAAAATTGCTGCCATTCACTCAACGTCCCAATGAGGGGCTGGGCAACTTGCTGCACAGCTTCATCGCTCTCTTTCGTGGCTCCAGAACCCGAAGCAAACTTTTCTTCTTCCAACTTAATTCTGGTATTTAAGGAGGGGACCTCAGAAGAATGGGGACGTTTAACAGACATACTCGTTCTCAATTTTTATGAGAAAATATTTTACCCCTTAAAGAGTTTTAAAGAAACGTCGAATTTACGCTGGAGTCAGCTCGGAGCGGTGATAGGTTTCCCACATCAATCGGAAGGGCAGGCAGCTAGAGAGGAGTTCTTGCAAGGTCCCCTCACCCAATTTGCGCCCCTTTTCAAAGAATAGGATTTTATCAGCATGTTCGATGGTCGAGAGCCTATGTGCAATGAGGATCTGTGTGATTTCACCCTGCAGATCTCGAATGGCACTCTTAATCCGGTTCTCTGAAATCGCATCGAGAGAAGAGGTCGCTTCATCCATGATCAGAATGGGGGCCTTTTTCACGAGCGCCCTCGCAATGGCAAGACGCTGCTGCTGGCCTCCAGAAAGGGTTTTCCCCATCTCGGCAAGCAAAGTGTTGTATTGATTGGGGAGCTCTATGATAAATTCATGAGCATAGGCTTTTTGGGCCGCTTCCTCGATTTCTTCGCTTGGGAAACTTCTTCCAAAGGCAATATTTTCAGCCACTGTATCGAAGAAGAGGAAGGGTTTTTGGGGGACAAAGGCGATTTGTTCCCGAAGAGATTTCTGCGTAATGGCATTGAGCGGGATGCCGTCAATGCGAATCTCTCCTTTTTGCACTTCGTAGAGTCTAGGGAGGAGTTGAACGATCGTCGACTTGCCAGCACCGGTGGCTCCGACAAGAGCGACAACTTCGCCGCGTCGAATGGTAAAACTCACATCTTTAATGACCCATTCATCTCGGTACTTAAACCAAACGTGATCGAATTCGATGAGGTTTTTGAAGCCAGAAAGATGCACAGCTCCTGCGCAATCTTCAATTTGAGGCTTGAGACGGAGGACCTCGAACATCCTTTCTGCAGCTACCACCCCTTTTTGGATATTGGCATTTTCCTCCGCAAACTTCTTTACCGGCTCATAAAACAGATGTAAAAGCCCGCAGAACATGAGGAGTTGCCCCACAGTCATGTGCAGAGAATAAAGACCAAAGAGAACCACAATCGCAAGGCATCCCGTTGCGATTAAATGCAGAAGAGGGCGTGTCAAAAGGCCATACTTTGCGCTCTTGCTCTCTAGGTGCGCCATTCGGTCATTTTGCTCTTTATATTTTCGAAGTGAAAAGGCCTCCATGGCAAAGATTTTGACCGTCTGGATGCCGGCCAAAAAGTCGAGAAGAACAGAGGTAAATGTCTCCTGATTTTTCTGAATTTGCCGCGTGATCCGTTTGACTTGGCGCGTTAGAAAAATCACGGGTAAAACAACGAGAGGAAGACCAAAAAAGATGATGAGAGAAAGCTTCCAAGATAGATAAAAACAGGCGGCCAAGTTGGAAAGGATCGTAAAAGGAGTTTGGAGATAGTTGGTGAGGCAAGAATTGAGAGAAGAGGCAATTTGCCCCGCATCGCCAACGGCCCTCGAAGAAAGACTGCCCAAATTTTGATCCTGATAAAAGCTCAAAGGGAGCGATTGGATGTGCTCAAAATATTGCTGACGCAAATCTCTCGTCACTCGAATCGAGAGGAGCTGTGTTACATAGCGAGAGATAAAGAGAGTCACCGCTTTGAAGAGAGCCACTGCGATGAGAATAGAGACGAGAAGAGAAAAATTTCGCTCCACGTCAAAGCGGGCAGCGACTTTATGCATGACCCAACTCAAAGGATTGGTATCCTTTCTTCCTGCAAGAAATCGGGCTGCTTCTTTCTTGGTGATCACTCCATCTTCATTGATATCGATCGCCTCCCATCTCTTCGTGACATCGGAAAGGCTGATCTTGTCTTTGACTTTTTTCCCCTCGGGGGTAAAGAGAGTGAAAAAATCGGCACCTGTATTCGCCATCAGGCCAATTGAAAACATCTCGCTCTGGTTGGCCAAAGTCAACATGAGGAGGGAAACAAAGGTAATGAGGGCAAGCGTAAAGTGCTTACTACTGCGAAGAGCCGCTTGGAGCAAAAGTCTCATGATGTATCACCGTCTGAGAATCAAATTTGCCCATTTTCCGAAATTTTTGGTAGCGAATTTCTAAAAGAGT
>CAYRJU010000012.1:27185-59098 GCA_964424735.1 uncultured bacterium | reverse complement strand
GATTAGATGAAATGGACAAAAAAATCCTAAGTGTTATCATTGATCATCACGATGGAGGTCCCGTGGGCCTCAATAATTTGGCAGCCGCATGTGGCGAGGAGTCCCATACGATTGAAGAAGTCTATGAACCTTTTTTGATTTTACAGGGAATGATTCGACGAACACCGAGAGGACGTGTCGCCACAGCAATTGCCTATGAACACCTTGGACGAAAGCCCAAAAACTTGGAGTTTTTTCAATGAAGATCTTGAATGCCTGTTTATTAACAGCTTTTCTCTATGCGACGAGTCTGTCTGCACAAGCGGAGAGTTACTCTTCTTACGAGCGGATTGCAGAGCCAATGGCTCCCCGAAATATCCAGATTCTGCTCGAAAAAGAATCTGAAGGGGTTCTTCTTGAAGTCAAGGGACCCTATTATATCTTTAACCCTCATGATGGCTCTCGTGTCGCCTCTGGCCTTCTCGGAAAACGGTTTATGATCCACGCGCTGGAAAATGGGCTCAAATGGGGAGAAGAGTTTCCTGGAATTCATCAGATCTACATCAAACCGAGATCTTCCGAAACTTCCGTGTTTATCAATGGCGTTCAGTATTCAGGCGCAGTGGCCATCTACGGTGTTTCTAACAAAATCAATATCGTGAATGATATCGATATCGAATCCTACGTAAAATCCAAACTCACCTCCCAATTTCTCACTCCTTTAGAATCCGAGGTCATGTCTGCTCTCGCTATTTTAGCCCGCACGGATGCGTACTACTATGCGACCCGCGCCAATCCAAACAGTTTTTGGCATGTCAATGCAAAAGACATTGACTATCAAGGATCTGCTCTCGTCGTACACAATTCAAGTATAGATCGCGCCGTAGAGAGCACGCGCCACCTCATTCTCTTGCATGGAGAAAACGGGCATGATGCTCCTTTCGCGACCAGTTGGACAGAGCATAGCGCAGGAAAAACAGCTCCTTACTCGCAAATTTTCCGAAAGGAGTCCTACGCCCCCCAAAAAGGGGTGGAAGCTCCTCATGCAGCGCTTACCCGTGAAGACTTTAAATGGACCTATCAAATTGGGCGCAAAACATTGGCTCATATGTTTAATTTAAAACAATTGAGCACGTTCGAAATCTTTGTCGACAAGCCTTCTTCGAAGGTCTATGGTGTGCGGATTAAAGATGGCCAAGAGAGTGTGGACATCGATTTTTTCACTTTGCAACAAAAGCTAGGAAGCACGCATCTCAAGAGTTCTGATTTTACCGTTTCTCTGAAAGACGACTCGGTTATTTTCACAGGATTTGGAAAAGGGCACGGGGTGGGTCTTTGTCTTTATTCGGCGAATGCGCTGGCCCAGCATGGAGAAAACGCGATCAAGATTCTCAGCAAGTTTTTCCCCGAGACCTATCTCTACAACCTAGACGCCATCCCCAAATAAGGCTAAATAGATAACAGATAAAGAAGGTAATTCTACAAGTCGGGGACAAAGCGGATACGCCCCGAAACGGGGCGTATCCGCTTTGTCCCCGACTTGTAGAATTATGTTCTTCTATTTCTTATTTCTACTCAGTGACTTGGATGACTTTGACGTCGAAGCGTAGGGCCTTTCCTGCTAGAGGGTGGTTAAAATCTAAGACAACCTTGTCCTTTTTTACTTCGTGGACTCGAATGGGATACACTCCCCCCGCTGGATCCTGCACCCCGAGAACAGCCCCAGCAAAACGGTAAGATACGGGAACTGTTTCCAAATCCACCTCGCGAAACGCATCTTGAACAACGGGGCCATAGGCCTGTTCTGCTTTGAGCGTGATCTGCTTGGTATCCCCCACTTTGAGTCCGAGTAGCTCTTGCTCCAGCGCTGGAAACACCTGATTCTGACCCAAGACAAAGACGAGGGGATCTTCTCCCACATTGCTATCGATTTGAGTTCCATCCACGAGAAAGACGGTGTATTCAAGAGAAACTTTTTTTCCATGCCGGATCATCGAGAACTCCATGTTGAATATTAGCCTCCTTATTCAGAAATAAGAGGCGAGAGTCAAGCAATATTATCCAATCAGAAAGACAACCGGCTCTTTTTCAAGAACAAAGGAAACGTTTCTCCAATTTGCAACAGTTTGAGAAACGACTCTTTGAGAAGGTGTTGTGAGACTGACGGCAAGACAGAGCCGAGTCGTCGGCTTGAGAACTCGCTTCAGCGTTTCGAGCATTTTGGAGGAGCGATAAGGAGCTTCGATCCAAATTTGGGTCCCCTTTTCTCTTTCCAGTTCAAGGACCTTTTTCTCTAAGTCTTGGGGCTCTCTCGGCAAATAGCCGTGGAAAGAAAAATGCTGACCTCCAAAACCAGAGAGCTGCAACGCCATGACAATCGAAGAGGGGCCAACAAAGGTTTCAACCGGGATCTGGTGTTGATGCGCAAGCCAAACGAGATCGCTTCCAGGATCGGCAAGACAGGGTAGTCCCGCATCGGAGATGAGTCCCCAGATTTCCCCCCTCTTCAAAGGCTCGAGAAGGATTTTGAGATCTTTAGAATGTTCATTGAGAAGGGCCAGAGGCATTTTTGCCATTTCTTCATGCGTGAGAAAACGTCTCAAGTAACGTCTTGCCATCTTTTCACTTTCGGCAATGAGTCCTTGAAGAGTTTGTATCGCCTCTTTGACACTGATCGGCAAAAAAGGTTCCATCGGTAAATTTTCATCGAGAAGATTGGGCAAAAGATAGAGTTTAGCTGGCATGGATGTACGCTCTTAGAATCCCAAGAAGGGCGGCATATCGAGTGGTCGTAGAACGAGAAAGGCATTCAATTTCGAAAAGTTTTTCCAGCCCCTTTCGAAAGTAGTTTGAGCCTAAACGGGCAGCTTGAGAGCTGCGCTTTTCGAGAATTTTGGGCCAAAGTTTGGGCAGATAGCGCCCCCATTCATCGGACGGCTTTTTCTCTTCGATGCAAATGGCAAGACAAAGCCCCAGGTGAAACTGACTGCGAAGAGCGGGGATAAATCCATGAAAAGTGGCTTCTTCCATAGAGGGAATTTCGCCCCTTTCCCAAATGAATTCTTCCGCTTGCTGCCAGAGCGTCGAAGATTTGCTCATGGGAGATATGGCCAAAACATCGTCTCGGACAATCATTTCCCTCTCTCCGACAAAACAGATCAGTTTATCGAGCTCGCTTTCCAAAAGAGCCGAATCGGTTCCCAATCTCTCCAAGAGAAGAGGGGCTACCTCAGGCGCAAGGCGCTTTGCGGCAAGCTTTGCTTTTTCTAAAAGGTGCTCGCCGAGTCTCTTTTCTCGATCCCAAGGTTTTTCTTCGAGAAGATCGAGCACAACCCCCTCTTTTTCCACTTCGGTAAAAAGAGTTGCCAGCTTAGAACGGCTCCCCAGGATCACAAATCCAGCTGCCCCCTTCAAGTGCTCACTTAAAAAGCCGATCTCTTTCTTAGAAAATTTTTCCACTTCATCGAGAATGACGACCGGCTCTCCCAAAAGACTTCCACTTTCCAAAACATCCAAACAGTCTTTCAATGAGGTTTTATCTCCACTCAATCTCTCTGGAGCCGTTTTTAAAAACCCAACAATCTGATCAAACACTTTGGCCCTTTCAAAATCATCCCCAATGGCAACGAGATAGATTTTGCAAAGATGGTGGGGGGCGGCCGACCCCAAGTGCTTTTGAAAAGATTTGAGATTTTGATATCTCATAATCCCCAAACGAAGTCGATTTCCACTTTGATATCAGGGTGTAGACTCAAGTGAACCGGGCACTCGATGGCTGCTTTTTCGAGCTTTTCTCTAGCTGCTGGATTGGGTAGTTGCGAAGAGCGAATGCGAACGATCAACTTTGCAACCCGTCTTTCAGGAAAAGATCCCATCTCTTTTTCTACTTCCGCACTCATTCCTTTGAGTTCAATCCCCAATTTATGTGCCTGGATGGCCATGACAGTGACTATACAAGAACCAAGTCCTGCAGCCAGGAGATCTGTGGGAGAAAAGGCCTTTCCTTTTCCCAAATTGTCTTTCGGCGCATCTGTTTCAATCGTCGCGCCCGATTCGTGCGTGCATTCGGTATGCAAATCACCTTCGTATAAAATTTTTACTTTTGCCATAGAAGATCAATGTACCTCAATGGTTGCATTTTTGGGGACTACTTTTTATACTGTTCAGCGATTATGATTTTCTTTAAAAAAAAGACTGGGCAAACTGCCAAGCCCCCAAAACCAATCAAAGCACCTCTTTCAGTAGAAAGAGTTTTGACCGCGGAAGGGTGGAGACGACGCATCCTCAAGAAGGGGCAGAAGTCGTTGTAGGAGCTTTTTGAGTTCCCATGACTTCTTGAGCCAATTTCCGATAGTCGTTCGCGCCGTTGCAATTTGTATCGTAGACGGTGATCGGCTTGAGATGTAAGGGAGCTTCTGCAAGACGGATGTTTTCTCGAATGACTGAGGAGCAAACTTTTCCTTCAAAGCGGGTTTTGAGCTGATTGAGCACTTCTTGCGAATGCTTGGTCCGGTAGTCGACTCTGCAAGCCAAAATGCCAGCAATTTCCAGATTGGGATTGAGCCTTTGCTTGACGAGGTTGATGGTTTTCAGAAGCTGTACGAGACCATGGAGCGCCATCACGTGAGCTTCAACGGGAACTAACACCTCTTTGGCCATTGTGAGAGCGTTGAGCGACAAAATCCCCAAAGTGGGCGGGCAGTCGATGAGCACATAGTCCCACGGCTTGACACTTAGCATTTCGAGTTTATTTTTCAAAATGCTTTCGGAAGCCACTTCATTGGCAAGCGCTTTTTCTACTCCTGAGAGGAGCACAGAAGAAGGGATGATGTGGAGGTCATTCACCTCTGTTTTCTCAATGGCATTTTCGATTCTCTCATCTTCAGTCAGAACGCTGTAGAGCGCTTTTCCCTTGTCCTTGAATCCATACCAAAGGGATGCGGACGCTTGAGGATCGAGATCGATGAGAAGCACTTTCTTTCCCGCTTCTGCAAGAGCTGCGGCTAAATTGACGGCCGTGGTCGTCTTCCCCGACCCCCCTTTTTGATTGACAATGGCTATTGTACGCATGGTAACACCCCTTTCCTGTTCTCATATAGAAGGTTTCTTTTCCTTTATCAAGAAAAAATTTCATCCCCTCTTTTTTGGGATAAGTGTGGATGTCGCTTAGTTTAACTAATTTAACAATCTCTATTATCTTAAACTTAAAATTGTGGTATAATATTAATTTGAGGTAATTATGGAAGTTAATAATGTCGATAATTCCGGGAATTCCGTTCCGATCCCAGTTGTTGAAGGGAAAGGAGCGCTTTCTTTCGCCCTAGAAAAGATCAAAGAATTGGGGTCAGCCCTTGCTATCGTTACCTTTGGGCTCTTTTACGCCATTGGGAAACCGGTCGTCCTTTACTTCAAAAAATGTTTTGAGGTTGAACCAATCAGACAAGCCTCCCTGCCCTCCCCTACAGCCTCCCCCTCTTTCACGATTATCCGTTCAAGAAGTTTTGATGAGGAGGAAAGCAGACCTTCCACTCCCGCCACTCCCGCATCTCCCGTCCCTTTTGAAGAGCTACCAGAACCAACAACCGAGGATTCATTACTTAGGGGATATATTGCAATAATCAATGCCCTGATCGTAACAAAGAGATCTAAAGACCTTGTAAAGGCACGGAATTGGTTAAACCAGGAAGTTGCGAAGATCCTTAGAGCGAATGGAAAAACGGACTTCGCCGTGGCGATCCAACACCCCTCTTTTAAGAGCTTTGTCAAAGAAACCCTAAAAACAGTACTCATCAAACTCAAAGACAACGCTGAAGAGAGAGAGAAATATCTTCAAAGTTTCGGCACCCTCCTCAATAAAGATGAGATCGATCTCATAGTAAGAAAACTTTGAAACCTCTCCTTTTCTCTTTCTGTTTTGCCCCATTTTTGCTATGCTTTGGCCTCAAATATTCGAGGAGAAAGGCATGTTTCAGATCGATTTGAGAGGAAAAAAAGCTTTAGTTGTCGGAATCGGCGATGATCAGGGATTTGGCTGGGCGATTGCAAAAGCTTTGGCTGAAGCCGGCGCTGAGATTTTAATCGGCACCTGGGCCCCCATTGTCAAAATCTTCAAAACCTCCTGGGCCAATGGAAAGTTCGACGAATCGAGAAAATTGGCGAACGGAAAGCTGCTGGAGTATGTGAAGATCTATCCGATCGATGCCGTCTTCGACCGAATGGAAGATGTGCCTCAAGAGGTACGAGAAAACAAGCGCTACGCCGAATTATCGGGCTACACGGTTTCTGAAGTCGCAGCGCAAGTAGAGGCCGATTTTGGCAAGATCGACATCCTCGTTCATAGCCTTGCCAACGCCCCTGAAGTCACCAAAAACCTTCTCGAAACATCCAGAAAAGGCTATCTCGCTGCGATGAGCTCCTCAGCCTATTCCTTCATCAGCCTCCTCGCCCATTTTGGTCCTCTCATGAAAGAGGGAGGCTCGGCCCTCTCTCTTTCCTACATCGCCGCAGAAAGAGTTGTTCCAGGTTATGGCGGTGGGATGAGTTCGGCAAAAGCTGCTCTCGAAAGCGACACCCGTACTCTCGCTTGGGAAGCGGGCCGCAAATGGAATCTGAGAGTCAATGCCATTTCGGCAGGAGCTCTACGCAGCCGAGCCGCGAAAGCGATCGGCATGATCGACGATATGATCGCCTATTCCAAGGCCAACGCCCCTTTGACAAAAGATCTGGAAGCCGAAGAAGTGGGGGCTACAGCTGCTTTCCTCCTCTCTCCTCTCGCCTCTGCCATTACGGGTACCGTTCTCTACGTAGACAACGGGATGCACGCGATGGGTCTTGCTGTCGATAGCACAGCCCTGCAAGGCAACGAAAAGTATTCAAAACCTGCTGTTATACACAAGTAAACTGAAAAATTGGGTTCTGCCCGCGTCGGACAGCCACTGAATTTGGGACCCGCCTGCATCGCTAAACTGGCAAGTTTAGCTGCTTCAGCGCCGGCTCCGCCTGGCCCAAATTCAGGGCGCCTCCTTGGCATATTCCCAATTTTTCAATTCACTTGTGTATACTGCGTAACGAGGATTTCGATGCGCACCTTCGGAGATCTCCGGAGAGTGCGCAGGCCGATTTGCCAATCGTAGGCCTCGTGGCCTTTGGCCACTTGAGAGGGACGATTGGCAAAGAAAATGTGTCCGCAAAAATCTCCCGATCCTTCTTTCAAGAAAAATCGCAGATGCACCGTTTTTTGAGGGGTTTGGATCGTGACCGTTTCTCCAAGTTGGAAAAGAGAGCCCTTTTTCCCTTCGATGAGAATCTCTGTTTCGGCCGATCGGTCGCAATAAAGAGCCGCTTCAAAGAGATCACCGCGGCCCATTTCTATGTTTTCCGGAAGATCGAAGACGAGCCCTTTCCCGACGAGACTATGAAGGGTCTTCCCTTGCCAAAAAAGGCGAAATGAAGAATCGGGCAAAGGTGTTGGCGTATAGGAAAAGGGGAAAAGAGGTGCACACAAGAGCTGATGAGGGTGGTCCTTTAAGAACCTGGATGCATAGCGTCCTTCGGCAAGGATCCATTCGATCGGATGGGGCCGAGGCTCTCCCTTTTCTTGGGGAGCCGAAAGGCCAAAGAGCTGATTTTCGGCATCGTAGGGAAGATCGAAATGGTTTTTTCCCGCAAGCTGCTCTGTGATGAGAAAATCGGTCCATTCCGCAAGCGTGAGGGCAGCTGGATCTAGGTCCAGTAAGGGAAGGTTTTTGAGCGCTCGGTAGCGATTGAGCCAAAAAGGTTTTTCGGGAACTTTGGAAAGGGTGAGTGCAAGCGCGTTTTCTAAAAGGGGTTTGAGATCCCCAAGAACATTTGGAAAGAGTTTGAGAAGGTAGGTGAGGATGGCGGCCACTTTCAGTCCCATGTGAAAATCGTGGGTTTTGGGATATTCATGCAAAAACACGGGGAAATTTCCATCGGGCACTTGGAAGCTGAGCAATCTCCGTACGAGATCGATGGCAGCCAAAACACTTTCAGCCGTTTTTTGCCGAAACAGGGCAAGCGCATAGCAAAAATTTTCATAAAGGGGGACCGTATCGGCAAATTCTTCACCAGATGGATGAAGGTGCACAAACCCTGTCCTCGGACTGAGCCTTTTTTGCCCAGAGAGAATGGCCAAATCGATCGCTTTGAGCTGTTTTTTTAAATCAGTTTCCATTTTTTCGGATAGCGAGTTGTAGGGCTTGGATGATGCCCTTGTCTTGAGTGGGAGGAGCAATGAAGGTCGCAACTCTTTGCAAACTTTCTGGGGCATGGGCCATGGCGATTTTGATGTCGGCTACTTCTAAAAGACTCTTGTCATTTTCATCATCTCCTGCGGCGATGACCCTCTCCCCTCTCCCCTTCATCTCGAGCACTTTTAGAAGAGATTTTCCCTTAGAAGTGTGAATATCTGTGACGAGGATCAAAAACATCCCCTCTACAAACGGATCCCGGATTTTTGCTACTTCAAATTTCCCTGAGGCCCGGAGCCGTTTTTCGATTGTGCTGAGCCTTTCGTTATTTCCAAAACATTTGATGAGGGGAAAGGCATCCAAGGGAAGATCGTTAAAATGCTCCACTTCGCGCCATTTTTCCTTCTGCCGCATTTGCAAATCTACGAGGTACTCCTTTTCTTCTGGAGAAAATTTTTTAGGGCGCCAAAAACAAAAATCGCCCTGATCATAGCCTGTATAGATCAAAAAATCGCTATCGATTCCCGTATAGGCCTCTTCGAGAAATGGCAGAGAAGCTGCCGGGATATAGGATTTAAACAAAAGTTTTTTCGAGGGCATCTCGAGAGCAACTGAACCATTTTGGGGCAAAAAGATAAAGGGAAAGTCAAAATCGGTTAAGGCCATGTTGGCAAAGGCAAAGGGCCTTCCCGTCGCCAAGACGAGACTCCAACCCTCTCTATTCAGATCGCGTAAATAGGTAGAGACCTCTTTGGGAACACTGTACTTATCTAAGGTGATGGTCCCATCAATGTCTAAAGCAATCCAACCCTTCTTTTTCATGGCAAAGAGCATACAGGATTGGGCCCTGAACCGAGAAGAGAAATTTTTTTCTTGTGCAAATTCTAGCAAATAAGATATAAGTGCCTATCACTTTTTGAGATTTTTATTAACCTGCCCAACCGACCGGGAGGTCGGAGGCACCAAATTCTAAAACCAAAAGAGGTAAATTTATGGCATCAGTAGCCCCAGCATCATCAGCATCAGTATCTGCAGCAGTATCTGCATCAGTATCTGCATCAACAGTCGCAACCCCAGATCTTTCTTCTTTCTCAGCAGCCCTGAACAAATTTGTAGTTTGGGTTTCTGACAATACGATTGATTGCTTCAAGAATTACGCTGAAATCAAGAAAGATGACGGTTGGATGGCGACAATTCTCAAAGTGGTGGGAATCGTTGTTACTTCTCCACTTACAGCTGTATTAGGTGCAGCAGGTTGGGCAGTTAAATCTTTGAAAAACTGCTTCAGCTGCGGCGGAACCTCATCTTCAAGTGCTAGCGTTTCTGCATCAGTTACCGGTACAGTAATAGCCACTGTTGCTACATCAGAAACCGTTGCTGTTTCAGTAGAAAGCGGACCAGCTCGCAAGTAATCTTAGATCTTCCAAGATCAGAAGCCCGCAAAGTTTTGCGGGCTTTTTTCTTTGCAAAGAAATGTCCCCTTTCTCCATATTGGAACCATGCCCACCTATGTACCCGATGAAAAAGGCGAGCTCTCCGCACTAGACGGAATGCTCGTGAGCGAGCAGGCAGCCCAAATGCCAGGAGATATTGGTGCAGCGTTTGTCAAAATGCTCATCACCCTCGTGGTCCTGGTTGGTTTGTTGGGAATTACCTACTGGTTTGTGAGACGCTTGATCCAAGGCCGGCTCCAAAGAGGCGTGGGAACGGCCTCGATTCAGATTCTAGAAAAACGGATGATCAGCCCCAAAACGACACTCTATCTCGTCGAAGTAGACCACAAAAAGGTACTCCTCGCCGAATCCCATCTCGAAATCAAGCGCCTACTGGATTTGGAATCGGCTCCACAGAAAGAGGATGTCTGAGAAGCGGCTGCATACAGGGAGCAATGAAAAAGGCTGTTTTTGGCTCCGCCGTAAAAAATAGATCCTGAATCTGTTCTAGAGCCCCACGTGAGCGTTTGTCACGCCCCTCCAGATCTAAAATTGTTTTCCCATCATGTAGAACTTTCTCGCACTTTGCAAGGGCCTCTCTTCCATTCAACGGATCAAAGATCCCATAAAGAGCGCTCAACTCCATGAAGAGAAAAAGACTTGGAAGTTGGATGATTTTCCACGCCTCTCGAATAAAAGCTGAGGGAGAACAATTGACAATGGGTACAAGCGGTAGCCTGACAAGTTCCATGAAAGAATAAGAGAGAAAATAGAGCGGAAGGCCAATGAGAAAGAGAAGAGCGCATTTAATGGCGATGGTCAAAAGTGGCTCTTGCCGGTATCTCAGTTGGGTAGTGAGATTTAAAATTTCCCAGCGACTCCGCGTGGAATCGAGAGTAACCTTGGCATTCACCCAGCCAGTGGGAAGGGTCTCGAGAGGATAGGTCCCATGATTGTGAACTTCAGACATACTTCTCTATGAATTGAAGCATCTGTTTTACGACATAATCGATTTCTGAGTCAAGATGGGCGACCGTGAGAAACCAGGCTTCATGAGAAGAGGGAGAAATATACACTCCTCTTTCAAAGAGATATTGGAAGAACCGGATGAACATCTCTTCGTCGAGATTTTTCAAATCCTCTTTTGAGCGAACCTTTTTGACCCCAAAAAAGATATTGAACATCGAGCCCACTTGGTTCAAGGAAGCATTTTTAGAGGCAAGCGCTTCTCGAAGAGGGGTGGTCATTCGCTCTGCTTTTTTGTTCAGCGTTTCGTAAAAACCTTCCCGTTCGAGAATCAAAAGAGTTTCGAGCCCCCCTCGCATGGCAACGGGGTTTCCCGATAAAGTCCCTGCCTGATAGACGGACCCTAGCGGCGCTAAATAGTCGAGATATTTGGCTTTGCCCCCGACAGCTGCTACGGGAAAACCTCCCCCAATGACCTTCCCTAAACAGGTGAGATCTGGATCAATCTGATAAAGCCCTTGCGCCCCTTGCAACCCGACGCGAAATCCGGTAATCACCTCATCGAAGATGAGAAGCGACCCATTGAGGAGCGTCTCCTCGCGTAGCATCTCCAAAAATCCCGGTTCGGGCGGCACCACACCCATATTTCCGGTGATGGGCTCTAAAATCACGGCAGCTACTTGCGAGGCCTCTTCACTTCGAAAAAAAGAACGAATCCGATCGAAATCATTGAAGGGAAAACAGAGCGTATCGGCAATCGTATTCGGATTGACCCCTTTAGAAGTTGCGAGAGGGTTCAATTTGGCTACCCCCGATCCTGCCTGAATCAAAAGCGAGTCGGTATGTCCATGATAGTGTCCGCTAAATTTGAGGATTTTCGGCCGCTCCGTAATCCCCCTTGCAAGCCGCATAGCTGTCATGGAGGCTTCTGTTCCCGAATTGACAAATCGGATCTTTTCGATAGAAGGAATCAAATCGACAACTTTAGAGGCGATTTTCTCTTCAATTTCTGTCGCAATGCCAAAAGAGCTTCCCTTTTGCATTTGACTGCAAACGGCACTGACGATTCTTTCGTGCGCATGTCCGAGAATCAACGCTCCCCAGCTGCAACAAAGATCGATATATCCATGGCCATCGACATCGAAAATGAGCGCTTCCCTACCCGATTCAACGATGAGCGGCAGCATTCGCAAGTGCCGAAAAGAGCGCACCGGTGAGTTGACACCTCCCGGAATGACCTGACAAGCCCGATCGTAAATTTCTTGCGAGTTGAACCGTTTCATGAACTTTTCATGCTATCCAAACAGATTTTTTTTGACGAACAGTTTTTCTTTCGGCAAAATTACAACATGAAGTCACTGCTTGCCCTACTCACTCCTCTTCTCTTGTATTCGATTCCCTATGAAGTGAATTTTGTTGGATTGGAAGATCCAAAAGCGATGGCCTCTCTTCGCGATGCATCCGATCTCGTCAATCTCCAAGAGCGTCCTCCTCCTTCTCTCAATGGAATCCGCTATCGCATCTCTAGCGATCTTCCCAAACTCCTCAAAGTCCTACGCGCTTACGGATATTACGACGCCACCCTCACTTCTGATATCGAATTAAAAAAAGAGGAAACGGCTGAGATCACAATCCACATCTACGCAGGACCTCAATATACCTTGAAATCCTATCAAGTCTTCCATGGAGATTGCACAATTCCTGCGAATATTCTCTGCTGCACACCCTTCACTCCGGAACTCTTGGGTCTTCAACTCGGCGCAGCCGCTCTGTCTGTGCATCTCGTCAATGCGGAGCTGAATCTCCTCACAGAGCTTTCAAAATGCGGTTATCCCCTTGCAAGCATTGAAAAGCGAAAAGTGATCGTCGATATGCAAGAAAAGGAGCTCGAGGCGGCCTCCTGCATCCAAGAGGGGCCTTTATCCCAATTTGGCCCCCTTTCGATCTACGGTCTCAAATCGGTCAAACCCAAATTCATTCTCGAACGAATTGCTTGGGAAGAGGGTCAAATCTACAACTCGGAAAAAGTCGAATCGACCCAAAAAAGACTCCTCAATAGCGATCTCTTTAGCTCTGTTCTCATCTCCCATGAAGAAGAATTGGATGAAAAGGGAAAGCTTCCTCTCAAGATGCGCCTTTCCGAAGCCAAACACCGGCAGATCGCTCTCGGTATTTTCTATGCGACGGTAGATGGTCCTGGCGGCATGTTCACGTGGACCCATCGGAATTTACGCGGCCTTGGGGAAAGCGTGGCCCTCAATGGGGAATTTTCAAAGCGCTATCTAGCGGGAACTCTCACCTATAAGAAAATGGACTTTTTCGTCGAAGATCAGACGCTGCGTCTTTTCGGACAAATCGAAAGGCAAAACATCACGGCCTACATCGCCTTTCTCTACCGAGCAGCCAGCTTTCTCGAACAAAAAGTCGATAGTCGAAGAAATGTTTCGGTTGGATTGGAAGTGCAGCACATCAATGTGGCAGATAGCGCGAATAACGGGACATACGATCTGATCGATTTGCCCTTTTTCGCAAGATACAACAATGCGGATGACCTCCTCAATCCCACAAAAGGGTTTTCGATCGTCTATCAGCCTCATTTTTTCCAATCGCTCAATCAAGGATCGACCCATTTCATCAAGCAAAGACTCACTTTGACCTTTTATCTTCCCCTGAAGCAAAAATGGTTTGTCTTTGCCGGAAGAGTGCAACTCGGCTCCATTGCCGGAGCGAGACAAAAAAACATTCCCTTGCCGATCCTTTTTCTCGGAGGCTCTGAAGACGATTTAAGAGGCTATCGCTACTTGACGGTGAGTCCTCTGAACGAGCACGACAAGCCGCTTGGTGGAAGATCGGCGATCTTTCTCTCGGCAGAAACGCGCTTTCGGTTCGGCAATTTAGGCGTTGTTCCCTTTGCCGATTTTGGGACCGTGACTTTTAAAGAACTTCCAACAGTTGGGACTCAATGGTTCAAATCGATTGGCCTTGGACTTC
Source organism: uncultured bacterium (assembly GCA_964424735.1). Classification (GTDB taxonomy): domain Bacteria; phylum Chlamydiota; class Chlamydiia; order Chlamydiales; family SM23-39; genus REEB52. The sequence continues at coordinate 45,519 of CAYRJU010000012.1, read as the reverse complement.
GCTACTTTACCTTTTTTGGTCCCTTGAGACTCGATGTGGGCTTTCCGCTCGATCGAAGGAGCATTGATCCCGCTTTTAGAATTTATGCATCGATAGGACAGGCATTCTGATGAAAAAAATAGGTTTTATCCTTCTCTTTCTCTTCCTCCTCGCCACCGCGTTTTATGCGGTGGTCCAGAGCGAAATTGGAAGAAACTGGGTTCGAAAAAAGCTAGAAAATACGCTTCGGGAAACGGGAGTTTCTGCCCAGATCGACAAGATAGAGGGAACTCTTCCCCATGAGATTCTCCTGAAGGGCGTGAGAGTAGAAGGAAACGATTTTTCGGCAACCATCGAATCGATTCGCTTCCGCCCTGTCCTCTGGCGTCTTTTGAAAAAAGAGATCGCCTTGAATGACATCCAGGCCAAAGGGGTTTCTATTCAGGAAAGCGCCCCCTTTGATTTTAAGGGCGTTTTCCGAACCAACCGGAAAAGAGTGTTTGTCCGAGGCGAGGTGGGAGATTGGAGTCTTTTCCTCCGCTACCACCTCCTCCTCAAACAGGCAGACTTCAGTGTGGAGAATGAAGAGATACTCGTTCGCGGCGATGCCGATTTGCTCCCCACCTTTACCTCTCATCTGCAAATCCGTTCAGATCTGTTGATGGCCAGCCTAAAAATCCATCAGGAAAGGGATTCCTACTTGGCCTTCACAGATTGGCAACTGACTCCCCCTTCTCCTTTCAAAGAGGTCCAAGGAACAGGAGAAGCGAGCTATCGAGAGGGGGTGCTCAAAGGCAAACTCACAACCCCTTTGCATGCTGAGGCCGATTTTGAGCTGACAAGAGAAAAGGAGACTCTTTTTTCGGGCACCTCTCATCTCCAGATAGACAATTTACAAAACTTTTTGCCAAACATCTTTGGAAAACTAGAGGCCAAAGCGGTGTGGGATGGTTTGGGGAAAGAGCAGCTCGTCCATTTAGATCTGATCGCGAACAATTTTTATTACCAAGACCTCTTTGCCGAAACCCTCTCTCTTTCTTCAGATCTCACCGATCCTTTCCGAGCTGTGAATGGGGAAATCGATCTCAGCGCCCAAAAACTCAAATGGAAGCATCTCGCACTCGAAAGCGCCTCTCTTAAGACAAAACTCGGGGAAGAAAAAACTCCCTTCACTCTTTTTGCCGAAGGGAGTTATCGCCATCCTTTCGAGCTCCGTTCCACGGGCTTTTGGAACGATCAGAGCTCTTTTCAAATTGAGACGAGCGAAGGGAGTTTTTTGGGAAAACCGTTTCACTTGGATGCACCTTTGCGTCTCGTCTATACTCCCGACGCCTTTCAACTCAAAAATGCCTCTTTTACAATTGGAGAGGGGAGTTTGTTTCTCGACATCCAAAGACAAAAAGATGAAATCCAAACGCAAGTGCGCTTAAAAGAGTTTCCCCTCGATTTTCTCTCTTTAAATCCTCTAGAAGTCGCAGTCGGAGGAACGCTTGATCTAAACGCCGATATTCAAGAGAAAAAGCAAACTCTCAAAGGCACGTTTCAGGCAAATGTCCATCAAACCGCTCCCATTGAATCGAGTGGAAGTTTTCAGGGAAATTTCAATCACAATTTCCTCAAAGTCCAAGGAGGTCTTGCCGTTCGAGAACAGCCCTTCTTTGAACTCAATCTCATCCTTCCGATCCACTTTTCTCTTTGGCCCTTTAAAACGGAACTCCTCTTCCACAAAAAGGCCAAAGGAACCCTTGCCTTTGATGGAAGGGTGGAAGAGCTCCTCGACTATTTCGATTTGGGACCCCATCGTCTTGAGGGGCATTTAAAAGGGGCTCTCACATTCCACAATACGCTCTACCGTCCCCTTCTCGAGGGCAATTTCGTCTTTGAAAATGGCTTTTATGAAAATTTCTATTCGGGGACAACACTCACGGACTTAAGTGCCGAGGTTGTTGCCGAAAAAAACACCCTGCATTTACGTTCTTTGAGCGCTTCGGATCGCCCTGGCTTAGGCACTTTGAAAGGAACTGGCAAATTGCATCTTCTCCCCTCTGATCTTTATCCCTTTCAATTGAATTTGGATCTCGAGGGTCTTCAATTCACCGAGATCGATCTCGTCAAGGCGACTGCCTTTGGAAATATTCATCTCGAGGGCAATGCACTTTCGGCTCTTGCGAAAGGCGTTATAGAGATCCAAAACTGCGAACTCACCATTCCCGATCATATTTCCCGTCCTCTACCCGATCTCGACGTGGTCTATCGCAATCCCATCCATCCCGTTCCTCCTCCTAAAAAGGAATTTCGCCCCTATCCCTTGAGACTCGATCTGCAGGTATCGACCCCCACCGAGATCACCATTATGGGTCGGGGACTCTCTTCGCGTTGGAAAGGGCACTTTCATCTGGGAGGCACCTATGACAATCTCTCCACAAAGGGAACTCTCGAGCTCCTCGAGGGAGATTTTCATTTTTCGAGCCGCGAATTTAAATTGACAGAAGGGACGCTCACCTTTTCTGGCATTGCCCATCAGATGCCCTATCTCAATTTGGCAGGGCAAATGGAGACCAAAGGGATCGCCATCACGGCCCGACTAAAAGGGCCTCTCGATAACCCGCAAATCACTCTCCTCTCTAACCCTCCTCTTCCTCTCGGATCGATCCTCTCCTACCTCCTCTTTGGCCAAGACATTTCGGAAATCGGCGGCTTTCAGGCGCTCCAAATCGCAGCCTCTCTTGCAAGTCTTGCAGGCACAGGATCGGATGTGATGGAAAGCGCGCGAAAATCGCTCGGAGTGGATCGCCTGCGTGTCGTCACCGAACCGACAGAAGAAGGAGGAGAAACGGTGGCTCTGCAAGTGGGCAAATACATCTCCGAAGGGGTCCTCGTCTCCTTCACACAAGGGCCCGATGAGAGCAGCACGAACATCAGCGTCGAAATTGAGCTGAAGAACAATTTCGTGTTCCAAATCGAGAGCGATCAGCGACAAGAGCAGGGCAAATTCACCCTGAAGTGGAACCTAAACTACTAAAACAAATTGATTTTCTAAACCTCAGGCTTAGAGGGTGTTTACAAATTCAGAAGGAACAGGATTTGCAGGATCGTAAACGGCAGGATAAGAAGGATCATACACTCTCTTAAATTTTTTTCCTGTACATCCTGCCACTTGTGATCCTGCACATCCTGTTCCTTCTGAATTTGCAAACACCTTCTTAGAGATTGTCTGCGAAAAAACGGGTTTTACGTCGCAAACTCTTGATTTTAAATTCAGCGGCAGACTATATTCTTTGTTTCATAACTCTACAAACTCTTAAGGGGTTAGAGTTAAAATATTTGCTCGTCTAGCGCATTTAATCTGTGAGAACTATCATAGGGGTGCGCTGATAAAGTACATGATGAGGAGAAGAAACGATGACGACCATTACCGATGCTTTAGATTCTGACAATGAAATACGGTCTCGCTCTGGAATGTCCGTTTTAGGAAAACGGGAACATGTCGATGAATTACCTGCACAGGAAGCAAGTAAGATTCGTAGAACCGAAGCAGTGGCAGCGGCCAACATCACCTACCCGCCAGGCTCTCCCAGATCTTTGGACGGAAGAGTCGAAATGAAGCCACCGATTTCTGCAGAGATGGCCAAGGAGTGGCATTCAAAGCTAGAATCTCATCTGCAGGAAGTCAAGAGTATAGATCCTAAAAAGCCTCCCACTGCTTTCCCCCATCTTGCTTGGGAATCGATTAAGTATGGCTTGAAAGCAGAAAATGAGCTCAGCAAAAAATTGAGCGGACACATCGCAGAGGTCGAACGGATGCAAGAAGACATTGCCCTTCTTCTGAAGTTGAATGTGGCATTGGGATCAAATGATGAAAAGGCTGAGCTGACAGATGAGGCCAAGCGGATCTTGGAGCAGCTGGAGGCGCGCGGAATCGTTCTCAAGGGAAGTGGTGAAGCGAATGTCGGTGAACTCAAGCGCCTGGCTGGCTCACACGAGAGTAAATTGCGATCGGAGATCCAGATTCAGTTTGTGACAAAATTGCAAAGGTACATGCAGCAGATCGAATCGATCATGCAGATTTTGCAAAAAATCATTCAGTATGATTCAAAACTCAAGGAAAAAACGAATCAATTGCAAAAATGATGGAACTTCCGGAGTTGAGTGACAATGAAGTAGAGCGCTTCTATTCCTTTGGCTTTGCTCAGTATGGGTCGGGCAACTGGAATCAGGCAGCCGACGTGTTCCGCGTGCTCTGTACAAGGCGGCCGCTGGAGCCAAAATTTTGGTTTGCTTTGGGAGCGACCCTGCAAGAGGCAAGAAGCTATGAAGAAGCCTTGCAATCGTGGGCAATGGCCGCCCTTTTGAAGAAAGAGGATCCCTATCCTCACTTCCATGCAGCCGAATGCTGTTTGTCCTTGCAGATGGTAAAAGATGCTGCAAAAGCTCTTCGGGAATCGGAAGTGCGCACCCAGGATGAGCCCAAACACCCTCTCAAAGAGAAAATTACTCTTTTGAGACAACAATGGAGACTTTAGCCAATGTCTGAAGTGAGTTTTGATGACGATCTCTTAAGAGCTAGACACGTCCAGGGTTGGGGGCCAGTGGCTCCTCTACCTCCAGAGACTTTAGCCCCAAAACCGATGGGTCTATCTCCCCTCTCTTCCCTTGGATCCGCAGAACCGCAGTTCAGCCCAATCCTCGAACGGCCTAGAGCGAATATCATGCTCGATGTGTTGAGAGCACAAAATAGAGCAGAAGAGTTGGCCAAAGATAAAGTAGAGCAATTCGAAACAAGCGCAAAAAAATCCCAAGCCAAAATCGATGAACTCTCTTCAAAAAATGCAGAGATTTTTAGAAAAGAAGTAGAGGCAGCCAAAAACCGGGACACCTGGAGCACATTTGCAGTCGTAGCTCAATACATCTCCAGCGTGAGCGCCATTACTTTGGGAGCTTCGATCGGAGGCGTGCCAGGCTTCTTAATAGGGGCTGCGGGGGTTGTGGGAGGCGGTGTTCGCCTCGCTCACGATACGCATCTTTTGGAGCCCATTATCGAATGGGTCACAGAATCAAAAGAGCTCCAAGCCTCAATTCAGCAAAATATCGACCTCTATGGGTTTTACTTGCAGATGGGGCTCGGCCTTGCCGGAGGAGTTGCCGCCTACCAAGCAGGGACTTTTGCCGCTTGGCAGGCCATGAATGCAACGGATTACATGACTCGGGCAGCTTCGGTACTCTCAACCGCTAGCACAGTCGCGCAGGCAGGGGGACAAATCGGCGCCAAATATTACGAAAAACACCTGGCCGATCTAGGCGCTGATACCAGGGAAAACGATTATGGGTTGACGGCTGAAAGACAGGCGTTGACTAAAGAGACCAGAGCGATAGAAGGCGTGCTGAGTGATGAGGAAGAAAAGCTCAAACTCACCAGGAGCTGGATTCAAAAACAAGAAATTCACACGTAAGAGGGATATATGGCAGAAGTAACTTTAGACACATTCGATGAACTCCCAATTCGAGGACCCTCTTTAGATTTGGTTCATGTCTCAGAAAGGGACGATGCAGAAACAATTCAAAAAATAAAACAGCACGGAGTCCCCCAGCTCCCTTATCCAATATGGACGATGGACGATTACGCTGTAACGGTCCTAAATCAAGAGATTCAAGAAATGGTGGCATCTGAGGAGTTTGAGCGGGTTGAGAATATCGTCGTGGAAAATCCAGACAAAGAGGCCCATTATCTCGTCCGATTCGAAACGGTGTTGGCCGCCCTTCTTCGCACCATGAATCAAAAGAGCGAAAAAGACAAAAACAAAATTGAACTTTTGAAGAAAGAATATAAAAATCACACCCTAAATGCTGCGCAAACGCAAAGAGATCTGGGATGGAACAGTCTGAAATTTGCAGGCCTTGCCTTCGCCGCCTCTTTCCTGCAGTTTGCAAGTACGTTCCAATCAGACCGAGATATCGCCAACATTTTTGCGAGAGAAGTTTGCCCGAAATTGGGTGATTTGTGGGGCTCTGATCTGCAGGCGCGTCTCACGACTTTTAATAACGGCGCCCAATTGCAAATGAACGAATACAATTTGCTCAGCAATGCTCAGCAAAGCGAAGGGGGCGATAAGCAGACCTTCACTCAAGCCTTTGAGAAAGCCCTTCGGACCCAGAGCGCAGCCACCAGCGGGTAGTCACGAGAATAAAAGACTACCCCACAATCCCCTCTTGACTTACAATGAGCAAGTGGGAGGGGACAACGCCTCATGATCGTGCTCGTCAAAAGACAGACCTTACGCCTTCTCGAGATGATCGGTGATTACGTGACTCTCGTCATCGACGTGGTGGGCGGGGGATTCAAAAAACCGCCAGCCTGGAAGCTCATTCGAGAACAGCTCTATCACATCGGCGTCATGTCACTCGGCGTCGTGGCCATCACTGGCTTTACGACCGGTTTTGTCTTGGCCGCCCAATCGTTTTACCAGCTTGGAGAAAAAGGTCTTGCCAGCGTCACGGGCGTGCTCGTTGGGAAATCGATGCTCGCAGAACTGGGCCCTATTTTGACCGCTTTTATGGTCACGGGAAGAGTTGGTTCTTCGATGTGTGCAGAGCTTGGAACCATGAAAGTGACCGAGCAAATCGATGCACTTAAATCAATGGCGATCAACCCGAACGCTTATCTGGTCGCTCCCCGCTTCATCGCGGGTGTCTTCATGATCCCTCTTTTGACTCTGTTTAGCGTCGTGATGGGAATTTTCGGAGGCTTTTTAATCGCATCGAGCCTATTCAATATGCCCCCTTCTGCCTATTTTGCTCCGATGCAGATCCACATCACTCTATTCGATCTCAGCTCTGGATGCATCAAAGCTTTCATTTTCGGGGTTTTGATCGTGACGGTCTGCTGCTACCGAGGCATGCGCACCTCAGGGGGAGCTGCTGGGGTAGGAAGAGCCACTACGCAGAGTGTCGTGACGAGTTATATCTTGATCTTGCTCGCCGATTTCTTTTTGACTCTTGCCCTCAATATGGTCCACCAAGCTCTAAAATTTGACTGGATGAAGGGCGTATGATTCGGATTCAAAATCTATGGAAGCGCTACGGCAAAATCGACGTATTGAGGGGACTCAATTTAGAGGTGCGTCAAGGAGAAATTTTGGTCATTTTGGGCAGATCCGGCGTGGGAAAAAGTGTCCTTCTTCGCCACATCATCGGAATCGAAAAGCCCGACCAAGGCTCTATTGAAATCGATGGTGTCACCATCACCAGCCTCAAAAAAAATCAAATTTATCAGGCCGTCCGAAACATGGGAATGCTCTTTCAGGGATCGGCCCTCTTCGACTCCATGAATATCGAGGAAAATACGGCCTTTTATCTCAAGCAACACGGAGATCTGGCGACAAAAAAGAAACTTTCAGCCGAGATCATTGAGCAAAAAGTCAAAGAGGCGCTCGAAATGGTCGGACTCGAAGGGACTGAGCACAAAATGCCCTCCGACCTATCGGGAGGGATGCGCAAGCGAGCGGGTCTCGCTCGTCTCATCGTCTATCGCCCCTCGATCCTTCTCTACGACGAGCCAACAACGGGACTCGACCCCATCACCGCACAGCAGATCAACGAACTGATCGTCAAGACGCAAAACGAGCTCAAAGGAACGAGCATTGTCGTCACTCATGATCTCAATTCGGCCCTCTACATGGCCGATCGACTCGCCCTTCACCAAGATGGGCAAATCGTCCACGTAGCAGACCCCGTATCTTTTATGAATTTTGACAACCCAACCATCAACTTCTTAAGGGAAAACCAACAACCCAAGAGGAAACCGCAATGACCGATCGGATGAAAAACATTCTCATTGGCCTTTTTGTGATAGGGGCCATCGCCATCATGATCTCGCTCGTCCTCTTTTTAAAACCCACGATCGGCGACGGAAAAAAGATCTTGAGCGTGCGTTTTACCAACATCACGGGTATTTCCGTGGGAACTCGGGTGACGTTCGCTGGAAAGCCCGTCGGAGAGGTGATCCACGTTCGGGAATTGCCGAAAGCGCGCGACGAGGCCGACGATCATGGACGGATCTACATGTACCAACTCACCTTGAAAATGGACTCGAGCGTCGATGTCTATAGCAACGATGAGATCGCCATCAAGACAACGGGGCTCATGGGAGAAAAATCGATCGCCATCCTGCCCAAAGCCTCTACTCCCACAAGACCTGCCCACCTCATTACTCATCAAATCGTCTATGCCAACTCTACCGACGCCCTCGAGCATACCTTCAACCAAGTCGCTCACACCGCAAACCAGCTCGAAGCTGCCATCGGACGGATCGATAGCTGGTTCTTGAACAATCAAGACCACATCACAAACGCCTTTCGCTCTTTTGATGGCGCGATGAGCCAGGTCGATACTCTTCTCAGTTCCGTAGATCGGGAAAAACTCGTTCCCGCTCTCAAAGAATCGGTTGGGCTTCTCTCCGACAATCTGCAAATGCTCAAATCGAGCCTCGATGACGATCAGCTCCTTCGCAAGATCGCAAGTCTTGCAGACAGCCTCGATCAGGCAGCCGGAACGTTCAATACCGACGGCGCTGAAACCCTTGCCAATCTCAATCAGATTTCCAAAGATATTGCCTCCGGATCGGGCACTGTGGGAAGACTCATCGCAGGAGACGATTTTTACTTGCGACTCGCCTCTCTCATGAATAAGGGTGAAACTCTCATGAATGACATCAACCACTATGGCCTTCTCTTCCAATACAACAAACAGTGGCAAAAAGGGCGCACTCGCAAGGCCAACCTCCTCAAATCTCTCGACAACCCGCAAGAATTCCGCAACTATTTTGAAGGGGAAGTGGACTCAATGACCACCTCTTTGGGAAGGCTCACCGAACTCATGGAAAGAGTAGGTGCAGAAGAAAGGTCTCAGATTGTTCAAAGCGAGGCCTTTAAATCCCACTTTGCCAATCTGATGAGACAAGTTCAAGGGTTAACCGACTCTCTCAAACTCTACAACGAAGGGCTCATCGCCGAAACCGAGGAATAAAAACCCTAATTTTCTTGTCAAAAATATTTTATTATTGTTATCATTTTGGCTTTATAACGCTCATTCAGGAAACTGTTTATGAGTTATATTCCTCCTCTTTCTTCTGTTTCCCCCCATCAAAAAGAGAATGTTTCATTAACAACTCGTTTAAGAGATTTTGAGACTCCGACGCCTGCTCATTTCGCCTGTCCTACTCAAGGCAATCCTCACAGCTTTTCTCCTCTTTCCCACCCAAAACTTCTCGGAGGAGGAAAGAGTGAAGAGGAGCTTGCCCACTACCAAAGCCTATTGAAGAGACTCGAAGAAGAGCACGATGCTCCAGCATCTGCAAACTGCTGTCTGAAGATTGGCCAGTGTTTCAATCAATTAGATCGAAGAGAAGAGGCTCTTGCCTCATTCAAAAAAGCCCTTGCGATCTACCTCGATTTCTATACACAGACTGGCAATGCTGGCCATCCCGATATAGCGATGTGCTATAGCGATATCGGAGACTGCCAGAAAAGTTTAGGCCGCCATTCAGAAGCTCTCATCTCATTCGAAAACCTTCTTGCGATCTACCTCAAACTCTATGGCCCTAACCATCTCAATGTGGCAATCTGCTATATCAACATCGGAAATAGTCAGAATAAATTGGGCCGGTATCAAGAGGCACTCGACTCATGCCAAAAAGCTATTGAGGCCTTTTCCCGATTCCCTAACTTTGACCCTTCCGCTTCGGAAGTTTGCTTTGCTGTCATGGGAGACAGTCGATATAACTTAAGGCTGTATCAAGAAGCCCTCGCCTCTTACTATAAAGCCCTCTCGATCTATACCCTCTCTACCCTGCTCGTTAGCCCCGCTCGCCCCCATCCCAACATAGCAACGTACTACATCAACATCGGAAACTGCCAGGAAAACTTAAAGTCCCATCTAGAAGCTCTCGACTCATTCCAAAACGCTCTTGCGGTCTACCTCCCGCTCTATGGCTCTGACCATCCCGGCGTGGCGACGTGCTATACCAACATCGGAATCTGCCAGAAAAGCTTAGATCTCCCAGAAGCCTTCGACTCTTTTTCAAGAGCCCTCCAGATCCGCCTTCAGCTCTATGAGGGTCCTAACCATCCCGACGTAGGGCTTTCTCATAAGTGCCTGGGCGTTTATTTTGAGGATGTAGGGGACAATGAAAAAGCAAAAAGCCATTACGGGGAGGCTTTAGCAATTTATCAAAGGTTTTTAGGTGAAGAGGATCCAAAAACTTTGGCATGCCAGCAAGATATGGAGAGAGTCTTTAAAGATGTTTGACACCAAGAGTCTTGAGGGCATCGGGGTGATAGAACTCCCCAAAGGTTTTGAGGATCTCTTTACCCCTTTCGGCCATCTCTCCATCCACTCTCTCGAAGAGCGAAAGGGTTCGGTTAAACCGTTCCGCATCGATCGCTCTTTCTCGAATAAAAAGAGCGGGTGTATAGAGGAGCCAGCGCAAAAAGTCTTGCTCTTCTCTTTCTGAAAAACTGCCCTTGAGAAGCTGAACAAAGCCATAAAAAGCAGCTGTTTCGGCAGATCCCGTATCAATCGCATCTTTACAGGTAAAACTGATCGAAGCAGGCTCGATCATGTCGATGCATTTTAGGATCAAAAATTGATAGAAAAGCTCGATGAAATCTTCGCGGTTACGGCGGGTCAAGGCATTTTTGCCATGGAAAAAGAGCTCGTGAATGGAGGGAAGCGCCATTTCAATAAAACGGGTCAGCTCATTTTTTTTAAGGGGCGCTGGAAAGAAAAAGCCGCACTCTTCTGAAGAGTTGAGTTGAGCCGAAAAAGCTTTTAGAAAATCTTCTGCCTGATTGAGGTTGAGATATTCGTTTATCTGATAGTAAAAGTCGGTGTTTTTGGGAAGCGTCATCACGACGAGCTGTTGATTGAATTCGGCGCTCATCTGCAGTCCCTCGAGGGCGCGGCTTCTCGCAAACTCTTTCCAAGAGGTGCGATCCTGGAGATTGATGATCAGGTGTTTTTTGACTGGTTTATCTTGGGAAAGAGATCTCAAAAAACCTCGGAATTCATCGGCAATCTCCACTTTATGGATCAGCGCTTGGCGAGTGGGGGAAGGGATTCTGAGGACATCGATTTTTTTGTTCTTTCGCTGGATTTGGTAGAGACGCGAAGGGAGATTTTGTTGGCCGATCGGATCGAAAGGAATTTGTAGATTTTCTTCTTGTTCTTCTTCTCGAATGAGATCCAAAATCTTGAAGAGAGGACCATTTGGGAATTTGGCCAAAAGAGTCCGATATTTTTCATCGTCGAGGAGGAATTGGTTCCAAATCGTTTCTCCTTTTTGAAGATGAGCCCCTTTTTTCTGCTTGATCTCCTCTCCTCTTCGCATGGTTCGGTGGATGAGGCCGATCGATTCGAGTTTGACTCCTCCTACCCTTTCAAACAAACTCCTCGAAAGAGAGTGGACGAGATAGAGAAGTAGATGGGCATTCTTATCTGAAGAATCGGGTGGATAGGCGATCAGTTTTTGATATTCGGAAGTGCGCATGGCCCGTCTTAAAAATCGATGGAAATCATCGAAATACTGCAAGCAGCTCTTTCCCATGGTGTTTTGGAGAAGATGTCTCGGATTGGCTGCTAAAAAGAGAGCTACAATTGCCATTCCAAGCGATTTACCGAGTTCATTTTCTTCGAGTGTTCGGGCAATTTTGTAGTAATCGGAAATCGCCAGATGGCACTCTCCGAGAATTTGGCCAGCTGTTGCGTGTAGATCCCGATCCTGCATCGTCCGGATCTTCAAAAGGGGATCCTCTTCAAATTCTTCCCCGCTCAAATCAAAATCGCAGCTCAATTTGATGTTTCGGAGCAGCTCCGCATTGAAATAGGGCTCCCCCTCTTCATTGCGGACGTAAAAGAGTTCGTAGTCCTGATCTCGTTTTACGGTCTCAAAATTTCCTAGACCCGTTTTAGATAAAAGATCGCCCTCTTTATTTTCTCTCCATTCCTCTTCCCACGCCTCATCTCCTTCCACCGGTTCAGAAAACCTATGGGCAAACTGTTTCGAATAGAAGGTCTGTAAGGCTTTGAACTCCTCTCGATCTGCCACTTTTTGCTCGAGGGGCTTGCCGAGCCTTAAGCTGAAAAATGCATCCATTTTCGAGGCCGACTCTCCAATGAGATCCATCATCGCCCTAGTGCCCTTTCGGCTCTTTTCGTTTTCCCAATCCATTTCGGGGTTCTCATAGAGTTTTACGAGATGCTGATGGATGGCGCGGTAAGTGAGATCCAAAATATCTAAAATCGTCTGCGGCCCTTCTGCACTGACCCATTCCACTGTATCTGGGCCAAACTCTTCTTCTGTCGTCACAATCCGATGCTTTTTGATGAGTCCAAGAGGAGGGGGATTTTGGGGATCGATACTTACAATGGCCGCTAAATTGTCCATTGCATCTTGAATGTCAATTATGTCTTTTATTTTTTGTTTCATAATTTAATTATGATATACATGTTCATTTTAATTCAACTAATTCATATCTACCTATAAATAATGTATTTACACCTTATTTTGTAGAGTAACAACCCCTTATGCTATGCTGAAGATACCATGTTGACTCTCATAAGATCCCTTTTAGCCCCCCTTTGTAGCCTCTTTTTCTTGATGGTGGGGAGCGGGCTTTTCAATACTTTTGTCTCTTTGAGACTGGAAATTGAGGGAATTTCTGCTGAAAAAATCGGGATAGTCACCTCTGCTCTTTATGCGGGGATTTTGATCGGCTCTTTGAAGATCGATCGGTGGATTTCCAAAGTGGGTCATGCGCGCTCTTTGATCGCTTTTGCTATCTGTCTTGCCGTTTGCGTACTCTTGCAGAGCCTTTGGCTCAATCCCTGGTATTGGTCCTCTTTGAGAATCCTTTGTGGGATCGCGATGGCGGGCGTTTTCATCGTGATTGAGAGCTGGCTTCTCTTACAAAGCCCCCCAAGTAAACGGGGAGCGGCTCTTTCCATTTACCTAGCCGTTCTCTATGGAGCTCTATCTCTTGGCCAACTCTTGCTCGATTTCGCAGACCCAAAGAGTTTCACCCCCTTTTGCCTCATCGCCCTTTTTCTCATCCTTTCGATCTTGCCCGTCTCGATCAAGAGAAATACAGAGCCCAAACTCAGTGAGCAAACGGCTCGTTTGAGCTTTACCGAGCTCGTTCGTCTCTCCCCTCTTGGATTTACGGGGGGCGTGATTTCGGGAATGGTGCTAGCCGTTGTCTATGGACTTGTCCCGGTCTTTGCCAAAGAGAGCGGCATGAGTTTTTCAGAGGTTGGCTCGTTTATGGCCATTCTCATCTTCGGAGGTTTTAGCCTGCAGTGGCCGGTGGGAAGATGGGCAGATCGAACAGATAAGCGAAAAGTCATCCAGTATATTAGCCTTTTCACTGCGATGCTCGGGCTCGGAATGGCGCTCACCACCCACTTTTGGACCCTTTTCCTCTTGGCCTTCCTATTCGGGGGATTTTCCTTTACCCTCTATCCGGTCAGCATGGCCTACACCTGTGAAGGGGTCAAAGAACAGGAAATCGTAGCGGCAACAGGTGGTTTTGTCCTTTCCTATGGGATCGGTGCGATCACCGGCCCCCTCCTTGCACCGATTGCCATGGGTTACTTCGGCGTGGCTGGAATTTTCTATTTTCTGGCGTCAATTGCCCTCATTTTGGGGCTCAGCACGCTGAAGCGCCGCAAAGAGATCAACTACCTAGATTAGAAACAAAGAAAAACAGGATTTGCAGGATCGTAAACGGCAGGATAAGAAGGATCATACACTCTCTTAAATTTTTTCCTGTACATCCTGCCACTTGTGATCCTGCAAATCCTGCTCCTTCTGAATTTGCAGATAGTCTCATTAGACTCTGTTGTAGAATTTCCATTCCAGGTGATTCGTCATGAAGGCAACGAGCCATACGACGAGCCCACCTACGATGACGCCCCAAGGATTCACCACGCGAACGCCAAAAGGGACAATCGCGATGACGATAAAGGCTCCAAAACTGATGAGAAAAGTGTTGAGTCCCAATTTCAAGTGAGTGATCGGCATTTCGAGAAGGGCGTAAAAGAAATAGACCGATGCATTGAGAAATCCCACGATGAGAGAAAAGAGGATATCTGCGCCAATATTCGGAACATTTTCAAAATTCTGAATCTCTACCCCAGGGCAGACCCGGTCGATGAAAAAGACGACGAGGAAATTGAGAAAGAGACTGCGCAGATAATTCAAGCGGGAAACTCCGGCTTTTTAAGACGTTTCATATCGAGGAAGTTGGTGATAAAACTTCCCACTGCGACCACACCCGACGCCAAGATATACCCCTCCACATTCACGATCCCAATCCCGAGAGGCAGCAATTTGACAATTGCATACGCCGCAAAATTCAAGATCAAAGCAACGAGGGCGATTTTCAAGGCAGAGGCGTGCCCGAGCAGTTTGAGCACGGGAGAGATCAAGGTGTTGAGAAATCCCAGAGCAAAGGCCATGATCAAATCGCCTCCAATATGGGGGAGTTTCGTCTGATCCATCACTGAAATGCCCGGAAGAATGTGGTTCGCAAAAAATACGACGAGAAAATTGATCGCAAAGGTCTTGAGGTAATTCATGAAAATCCTGATATACTATATCTTTGATATACAGAAAAACCTTTAAAATGAGAATTCTTTTTTTAATCCTTCTTCTCTTTGCCAGCTGCACCTCTTCTGACAAAAGCCCTTCAAGACTCAACCTCTCTTTCAATGCGCATCCGCCCACTTTAGATCCGAGAAAGGCGAGCGATTTTGGCTCTTCGACACTCGTCTGCATGATCTATGAGGGGCTCACTCGCTATGTTCCAGGAGGGTCAGTGGAACTGGCGCTCGCCCAAAAAGTGGAGGTGAGCCAGGACGGTACGCTTTATACTTTTCACCTCAGGCCCGCTTTTTGGACGGATGGCAAGCTCGTCACGGCCTATGATTTCGAGCATTCTTGGAAAGAGATTTTAAAAACCCCAACTCCTTGCACTTTTCTCTTTTATCCCATCAAACATGCAGAGAGCTGCGCGCGAGGAGAAAAGGGAATTGAAGAGGTGGGCATTCATGCACTCGATGCAAAAACACTCCTAGTAGAACTCGAAAGACCCACTCCCTACTTTTATTCCCTCACCGCCTTTCCCAGTTTTTTTCCCTCTGCTGAAGACAGCTCTACTTTAAGTGGCCCCTTTCGGATCGAAAAACTCGTCTACAATCGTGAAATCATTTTGAAAAAAAACCTCCACTACTGGAATGAAAAAAACATCTCTCTCGACGAGATCCACATCAGCATTGTCCCCGATGAGATGACGGCGCTCCAAATGTTTGAAAAGGGAGATCTCGACTGGATGGGAAGTTCCCTATCTCCTCTTCCCCTCGATGCTCTCGATCAACTAAGAAGTCAAATCCAATACATTCCATCCGCAGCCTCCACACTTTGCACCTTCAATACCACCCGTTTTCCCTTCCAAAATAAACATTTACGAAAGGCTTTTTCTTTGGCCATCCATCGAAAAGAGCTCATTGAACAAATTGCACCCAAAGTGCATGCAGAAACAGCCTCTTTTCTTCCTCCTGTTTTCTCTAGCCAGTCTTTTTCCTTTTACGATCCCGCTTTAGCGCTTCTCCATTTTGAAAAGGGGCTTGAAGAACTAAAGATAGAGCGGCAAGAATTGGAAAAACTGACTCTTTACTTTCGATCCACTCAAGGAGAAAAGCAGCTTGCCCAAACCCTTCAAAAGCAATGGAAAGAGCTCTTTGGCATTTCGATCGGCTTGACCCAGCTCGATTTCAAAACCCATGTACAGAAACTGCAGTCTAGAGATTACGAGATCGCGATCACCTCTTGGATCGCTCAATTTGAAGATCCAGTAAGCCTTCTCGATCGCTTTAGATACGCCGACCACTCGAAGAATTACCCAGGATGGGAACACCCTCTCTATAGTGCCTCTTTGGCTCAAGCAAACGCGTCACAAGAGCGAGGGAAACTTCTTGCCGAGGCAGAAGCCATTTTGGTAGAAGAGCTCCCTCTAACTCCCCTCTATCACTGGAAATCGCCCACTCTCTCTGGCCCCCGCATCAAAAAAATAGCCACGAGCCCTTGCGGAGGGATCCTCTTTGAGCGCTTTGAACTCAATGCACAATAATCGTTTGGGAGACATCGTTGAAAGGGCCGCTCACTTGCTGGTTCTTTTCATCGAGAAGTTCGAGGCGCACCGTGTGTTTGCCCGCCTTTAGGCCGTAGATGTAATAGGGCTGCCAAGAGGTTAAGACCCGATTCGATTTCCCATCGATACTCAAGCGCACTTTGTAGCCATCGGCGCTGAGTTCTGCATTGGAGACATAAAAATCGAGGAGAATTGGCTGTCCCGCCTGGAGAGACATATGAGAATTCGGCTCATTATAAGTGAGATAAGGAGCGCTCAAATCGATCTCCTGATCTCCTTTTTGGCTACCCACATAAAATTGCGAAGCGACAAAGGTATTGTCTCCCTTGAGACTCTCTCCAAAAGAGCGGGTGGGAAACAGGCGGATGGTGTGCTGGCCTTGAGAGAGGCGGAAAGGGATTTCAAATTTATAGCTGGTATCGTAGTAATTACCCGATTGATCAAAGGGATCAATGGCGGGTCCATTGATGGCGAAATAGGGGTGATTGTCGATCACAACATGAACAGTTTGCCCCATATTCGACACCGCAACTTCATTGGCTCTTTCGAATGGAGAGGGAGAGCCCAGGGCAAAGCCATCGACCCGAAACTGCACCCAAATCGAAGATCCGACAAGAGCCCCTTCTTTGGGAAAGGCGAGTCGCAAAACCACCGTATTCGCCTCGGGGGTTCGGGAGACGGGCATGGTGCGAATGCCCCCCTCTTCTGCCACACCAGCACCAAACAGGGTCAAGAAATAAACTAGATACCGCATACCTTGTCTTCTATCTCTTTCTCCAAATTTTTGTAAACTTGAAGAAAATTCGCCATCTTGTTTTCATCTGGTTCATGAAAAAGGTCTTTTCCTTCCTACTCATTCTGGGCGCCTGCTTGGTTTTCACCGGGACGATCCTCCTCAAAAAGACCGAACCTTCCCGTTCCCACCTCCTCGCTCAAAACACGAACACCTATTTGGGGCCCAATCAGAAAATCCCCGGCAATCCCGAGCTCATCCGGGTGCAAATCCTCGTCTACAACGATCCCGATCCGAAAGGAGTGACAATCAGCAAGGCCGAATTCGAAGGAACCTCGATCCCTCTCAAGCCCCGAGATATTTACGGATTCCGTGGGCAGGCAAGTTTTCAAAAACCCCCCGGAAAATACAAACTGAAATGGGAGGTTGAGAGAAGCGATACGAGCTGGCCGAGAACCGTGGATCACGAAGAAGAGGTGCTTCTCGATGGAAGGGACTTGTGGATCCAGATCACGATCGTCGGCGACAGCGCCGAAATTTCCTAACCTATCCCTTTACAGCAAAGAAACCTTAATTCAGAGATGTCTCTAATGGAAAAGGACATAAATCAAACGGCTGGCTCCAATCGCAAACAGAAAAAGCCCGATTACCTTTCTCAAAGTAAAAAACCGTGTGAGGTTTTTAAAATCGAATAGGTGTACGCCGCCACACACGCATAATGCCCCTACAAAGGCTTTAAACAAATAAGAAAAAAACCGCCCAAAAGGACTAAACAAAAAATCTTTTATTGATTCCATATAATCACCTTATATTTACGAACCAGGTTTATCGTCTGCCCTAAATTCACAGATTAGATAGCACAAAAGCTTAAAAAGTTCGAATTCAATCTTATCGCAATCTGCCATGCATCGAAAATATTCGCTATCCAAATGAGGAGGAAATTGATTCCCAGAAGCTAATACAGCTCCTCGATTGGCAAGAGCAGCTAATCCGACTGCTCCGACATCATTAGCTGCATTTTTAACATCTGAAAAAAACTCAGAATAACCTTTTGCAGATGCAATTCGATTGGGGAAATGCAAACGAATCAAACGCCCCTCGGTTACCGCAACTTTAAAATCCATATTGAACAACTTTTCTTCAGCTAATTGGTATAGCTGAAAGTCGATCTTCTCAATTCCTAGCTCCCGCATTCTAGGATTTTTAGAACAGGAGTTACAATACTCACCCCTTTCCAATAAAATGTAAGTACGTTGACCGTCTGAGCCCTCTCCATTTTTTTCAGGCTCGTTTAGTTCATAATCGAGTTCGTCGTTGACCGCTTCAATGAACATAGCTGAACTCCTTTTAAGACGCGGGCATTCTACAAATAAGATTTATTTATGACAAGCCCTGGATAATTTTATGTAAGTGAAAAATC
>CAYRJU010000012.1:25096-27085 GCA_964424735.1 uncultured bacterium | reverse complement strand
ACAAATAAGATTTATTTATGACAAGCCCTGGATAATTTTATGTAAGTGAAAAATCAACAGGGCGATTTCATGATAACTTTATTGAAGAGAAAAACAGGATGCGCAAGATCGACAAAGTCGGCAGGATGCGCAAGGATTACATGGTGTTTATCCTGCGCATCCTGCCGACTTTGTCGATCTTGCGCATCCTGTTATTCTATTTATCAACGGTCCTATTTTAATCTGCTAGCCACTTCGCGATTTGGGCTTGGGCACGCTTCGAATAGAGAAGGCTCGCATGCCCCAAATCCTCAAAGAGAAAATGCTGGTTTTCTGGAAAGATGGCGGAAGATCCCGGAATGACGAGCTGATCGCTCTTTGTCGCAAGATGAAAGAATCGAATATCCTTTCGATTCGCCATCACTTCCCTCATTTCTTTGAGTAGGTTTGAACGAGGCCGCATCTCTTTGGCATTCGGCCCAAGACCGAGGTAGGCAATAGGAGTTCCATTGAGCGGAGAGCCGATCGTGATCACATCGGTGACTGTATTGGGAGAAGAGAGTTTTGCCGCATAAAGAGCGCTGACGAGACCTCCCATCGAATGACCGATCAGCACGAGATCTTTTCTCCCCGTTACTTTTGCTATCTCTTCAGCTTTCGCCTTCACGATTTCCGCGTAAGAACTGATGGAGCGAAAGGGATGGCCGAGATTGACGGTATAGATAGGACCAAACTGAAGCGCTTCGAGCCTTCTTTTAAAAAGCGTCCAGACAGAACCGTGATTGATATAACCGTGGACTAAGAGAATGGGCCTGCCGCTTCCTCGAATCTCATGTTTATGGGGAGTCAATCGAAGAGCCGCCACACCGAGTAGCGCAAAGAGCTCGAACGTCATGGCATGCGTCCAATGAAAGAGTCTTGGGAAGGGAAGTTTGGGCGCAAGAGCGTTCATGAGTTGGATGGCGGCAATCCAAGCAAAAGCTGTCCCAAGAAAAAAGCTCTCGTAGTACGCAAAGAGAGCGCTCACCGAAAGAAAAAGAGCTGTGTAGCGCGAAAGTTTAGAAACTTGCATCATACTTTTTGATGGTATCAGCCGCGCAAATTCTTCGCCAAGGCAATGGCGCCCAAAACACCTGCATCTCCTTTGAGTTTGGGAAGCACGATGTATCGATCGATCTGTTTTAAGATCTCATCTTGATGCAGATAGCCGTTCAGGAGTTTTAAAACTTGTGCGCGCACTTTTTTGATGAGTCCCTCTTTTTTCATGACTCCGCCACCGATGATCACCCGCTCTGGAGAAAAACAGAGAATGTAATTGGCAACAGCACATCCCAAATAGTAGGCTTCGAGATCCCAACCAAAGTGTTTGGCCGGTAAATCGTGCGCCGATTTGAGTTTCCAGCGCTTCATCATCGAAGGTCCCGATGCAAGCCCCTCTAAACATCTCTTGTGGAAAGGGCACACCCCTTTGAATGGATCTTTAGGATGGACCGGAATGAAAATATGTCCCATTTCAGAGTGAGAAAGGCCCATGATCAGCTGCCCCGCGACCATTCCTCCCACGCCGATTCCCGTTCCAACCGTCATATAGAGAAACGACTTGAGCCCTTCTGCAGCTCCCCATTCGAGTTCGCCGACAGCCGCCCCATTGACATCGGTATTGATCGCGATGGGACAAGAGAAGAATTTCTTCAGATAGGTGAGATAGTTGAAATCTTGCCAGGCAAGTTTCGGAGTTGTGGTAATTTTGCCAAAATGTTTGGAGTCGGGATTGATTTCTAGGGGACCAAAAGAGGCGATGCCGATCGCATCGAGTTTTTTTTCCTTTGAGAAAAATTCCACGACCCCTTTCATGGTCTTAGCAGGAGTAGAAGTGGGAATGACGATCTTTTTTTCGATCTTTCCCTTTGCTGTTCCGATGGCACAGACAAACTTTGTGCCTCCGGCTTCAATTGCACCAATCCTCATACGATTCTCTCGTAGCGGAGCGAAAAGAAAATGTCAAGAGAG
>CAYRJU010000012.1:0-24996 GCA_964424735.1 uncultured bacterium | reverse complement strand
CACCAATCCTCATACGATTCTCTCGTAGCGGAGCGAAAAGAAAATGTCAAGAGAGACGGATGCGCAGGGTCTCGCACTTTCCCGTAAAATCGATCGATTTGCCACTCGCTGGGACGAGATAGGTCATCCCCGGGCGAAAAGGTTCCTCAGTTCCATCGACTTCGAGTGTTGCCTCCCCTTCTAAACAGAAGAAAATCTGAAACGATTTGGGGATTTGTCCAATGTGAAAATGATCGAATACATCGATCCGCTCCACGATGAAAAGAGGCGTTGAGAGAAGTGTGATGAGCTGGTGGTGAAAATCGCTACTCAAATGGCGGGGCTCTGCTTTTGCGCCCCCCTTATCGTCCCAACGGATCGCAGCTAGCCCCTCTTGGATGTGAAGAGGGCGATCTCTTCCCCAATCATAGAGCCGATAGGTCGTATTGGAATTTTGCTGAACTTCATAGAGAAGACTCCCTGCACAGATCGCATGGACTCTGCCTCCCGGAATATTCACCACTTCCCCTTTTTTGAGCTCGAGCCTTTCCAAACACTCTTCGGCCCTCTTTTTCTCAATCGCCTTTTTAAACTGCTTTTCATCCATTCCCTCTTTGAGTCCCGCTAAGACCGATCCATCTTCCAGCATGACCCACATTTCGGCTTTTGGCTCTCCATGAAGAGCGGGAGCGGTCGTGGCATCGGGGTGAACCTGAATGCTCAAATTTTCTTTCGCGTCGATGATTTTCGTGAGAATGGGAAAGCGGGGAAAAGATTGTCCAACTCCGAGAAGCTCTTCTCCCATCTCCTCGAGCAAATTGTGGAGGGTTTTTCCCTTGAGAGGACCATTGGCGACAACGCTCATCCCCTCTTCCCGATCGGAGATTTCCCAACTCTCCGCCACCTTCGGCAGATTGATTTTGCGATGAAAATGCGAGGCAATGCGATCCCCTCCCCAGACATACGGTTGATAGATAGGTTCAAAGCGGATGGGATACATCTTTTAGCCTCAGGCTTTTTTGGGTGAGATTGGATGGTTTATTCAAATTCGTCAAGTGCTCTTTGTAAAATTTTTGTTTGACATAAATCAAATTTTTACTGAATATCTCCTACGAAAATTTTTTAGGGAAGATAGATATGGACCTTCATATGGTTTGGGCAAATCCTGACACTTCTAGTGCAAATAGGGAGACATTATTATATAGCCCGCGGACTGGGGGGACTGGGGACGGTGAGCCGCTCCTAAAGAGACTTCCACCGAAAGAGGGAAAATATACCCCCTGGATCATGGCTACAGCGCTTGTTGCAACGGTGAGCGCCATTGCGCTCCGTGTATGGAATCCTTCATCGAAGGTGAGAGCTCTTAGTAATATCGGGATCGGCTTTGGAGCTCAATCCTTTCTCAACTGTTTTTTCAGCAACAGATCACGCGTGCAACAAATAGCCCTCACTACCGCAGGTCAGACGACTTTCTATTTGGTTACCCAACTGTGGGAGTGGGCAGTAGAAAAAAAAATTCCCACGCTTCCAGCCTTTTCTACTTCTCTCCTCCTCTCTCAGTTAGGCGTGACCGCCTCTATGTACATCCAAGATCTCATCCATCACCAGTTCGTCATTCGCAATGAAAACGCTCTCCCTACAGGAGAAGCCGTAGGACCCACACTGGATGAGAGGAGTTTTTTATCGCACTATCTGCCAAGGAATTGGCGAGCCATTAAAGTGGCTACTGCAACTGCATGCGCTGTAGCATGGGTTTTCGCCAAAAGAGCTGGAGAATCGGTCTATGAGGGCATGGCCTCCTTTCTCACTCTTTATTATGCAGCCGAATGGGCGGGCCAAAAAGTCTGCGATCTCGTAGACCGAAAAATTCAGGAAGCCACCGATGCCGCTTCCAACAGTTTGAAGACAACTCGTTGGCGCATTTTGAAAATTGCGCTTCTCACGTTGAGTTTTGTGGGAAGCCCCTTATGTTGGATTCCCTGGAATGCAGACCCACTCAGTGCTAAGCGCATTGCACAGTTGCCGATCATTGGAGGGCTCATCGGTTTTTGTGAAGGGGTTGCCTTCCGGAGCCAGGAAGACCGGTTCAAGCAACTCCCTCTAGATCAATTGGATGAACTCCATCAACGCCCTCCCGTAGAGAGCCCCATATATAGACTGGCTTTTCGAGTCTGGAGAGTGGCCTGGCCCCTGCTCATCTTCACAGGGGTGACCGTATTTTCGGCCTATCAATGGAACGATGACGATGCAGACGATCGAAGGAGCCAGGGCGCTTTCTATGCGGGCTTCGGAACTTTTCTCCTCCATTTGTTCATGGAGCAAGGATGGAGTGTCACCCAAAGAATTGCCCATAACACCTCATCTCTTTTGGGAAAGGCGAAATATGGGTGGAGTTGGTTTGAAAATGCTCTCACTGCACAGGGCTGGGATGTCGAAAAGAGAAAAGCCATTGAATTCCCAACCAGGTTCGATCTTTTGAGAGATTGGTGGATCACTTACCAAAATCAACCCCGCCTCTTCGGCATCAATCCCGTCCATCTCTATCTTCTCATCGTCAATTCTATAGCGATGCATAGCGGACAAGAGGGGTTAACCGACGCTCACAAAGGGATCCTCAAACTAGCCTGGTTCTGTTATGGTCACGGCACAGCCAATGAACTTTGGCAAACTTTGAACGAAAGAAAGGGAACGGTTCTGCAGTTTACCATGCTGCTCGTGATCAATGCCATCATGACAGCCAAAAACATGGGAGAGAGGGATTTCGCATAACTCATGGCAAACGTAGTGAATCAAGACCCACCACAAAGAGCAGAATTAGCAAGGCGTTTATGCGACCCAAATTTTTCTCTATCTGAAGTGAAAGAAAGAGGAACCGAAGCGATTGCCCTCGCCGTAGAGATCTTGAGAATTTTTGGAGAGCGCTTTGCAAACCTTTTGGAAGGGTCCATTAAAAATGCAGAAATGCAACGTAGATTCCGTGATACGCGCGTCTTTTCTGACGAAATCCAGACCGGATTGCAAAAGGGTCCCTGCACCTATTCTCCTACCCATCTCCCTAACACTGCTGCAGTCATCAAAGAGACCCTTCCAGTAAAAGCTAGCGAATCGGCTTACTTTGCTCTGCTCAAGAGACATTCCTATGACTGTAGACCTGACTTTCCCCAACGCGTGTTCCTCCACCAGGCTCCCAATTTATCTGTGTTGGAAGAGATCGAAGACGTAGATAGAAAAGCCTTTGCCCTGATGATGAGCCTCTTAGACTCTCAGCCAAGAGAGGGCCGTCTAGATCCCCAGACGGAAACCGCTCTCACCCGTTGTTTCTTAAGCCCCGCCTTACGCTACGATGGGAAACCCGTTCATTTCAACATCTTGATTAGGCAATGGGAAAAATTCTCTCCACCAAACCGCGAGAAAGTGAATTCACTCCTCAAACTCGTGCCCCTTTTCAGTTGGGTGCAAGAAGAGCCTGATCCCGCAAATCTCCTTACTTTCTTGAAACATGGGCACGACAACCCTTCTTTCAAAACCTATCTGATCCGCTGTTCTATAGAGGCCCTTGAGAAAAATCTGGATGCCAAATTTTCTCCTGCCGTGGAAAAATATCTTCAAGAGCAATTCCAGAACGAACGGGTACGCTCCGATGTGTGCTTTTTTTCTGGCAGATTACCGGCTCTTTATCTAGTGAATCTCCCGGAGAAACGGGAATCCAAGCCCCTTCTCTTGTCCCTACAGCTGTTTCTTTTTCTGACGCGAACCTACGGGATCAGAACTGAAGCGCATACCCGACTTTTGGAAATGCTCCTCTATAGAAACACCGTTTTGAAAACTACGCTTGTCCCCCCTACATTCGAAGTGCGCGAATGGAAAGAACCTGTCAATGAAGAAGATGAGCACTTCGCAACTTTGTGGGGAGGAATGATGGGTTTATTGGATATCCTCCAAAAAAACCCGACAGATCGCTACGCTTGGCCGCTCTTTTCCTTCTTCTTTTTACACGAAAGAGGCACTGCCTTTCTTCAAGTGTTTTCTACCTTAGTGGGAGTTCATGGAATGACTCTTTCATTGAGCGATCTCTATCAATTTTGTCATCTCAATCGGGATGCATCGGAAGGGCATGTGCACAAGCTGGGTACCACTTACGCCCTGGCTTTAAATACATACCACACTGAAAAAGAAAGACACCTTCCACATCCACAACTGCTCTTCTTTGTTCCTCCGATCGACTTGACTACCTATTCCGAGTTTGACATGGGGATGGCCGGACACATTACAGCGAACTTTATAAATAAAATGGATGCGCTTCAGTTCCCTGTGGAAAAGTCCTATGTCAGGCTTTTGCGTCATTTTCTTCTGAAAAAATCACTTTTTCTCTTCCTTTTTCTTGAAGACGGTCCCGTTACAAAAGCAAGGGATGTTGCCTTTCAAGAAAAAGCTCTCTCTACGGATCATGCGCACTTCGACAGTCAATTCTCAGACCGGAAACTGGCGAAACAAATCGTTCTCCAACAACACAGAAAGTTCCAGTTTTCCGACATAGAACTGTTCAATCTTTATGTAGAATTTACCCGTCTCATTGCCCAAGGAAAAGCGGGGCTTCTCGGAGTCATTTCTGAGATCGTCACTCAATTGGATACTTTTTGCCCTGTTTTTGACGATGCCTATTTTCTCTTTCGCTACCATCCGGAAGAGATCAAGATCTCTGACATAAGAGCTCTCGCTGAGATGAAAGACGCGCTTGTCAAAGATACGTCACGTTCTCCTCACGACATCCTCGATTTCGTCGATCAATTGGTAACTTCTATGAGCGCCGCCTGTCCTCATGAAGAAGAAAGGGGCCGGTTTATAGATAGTTGTAAGAAAGCTCTTTGGGCAGCTTCCCGCGAGCCTTGGCAGCCATTGGGCGATTCTTTCCGAATCACAGACGTCACTCCTGATGGCCCCGAGTGGCAGGCGGAGCATCTGAGAACCCATTTGGGAACATTGACACCGATTCTTAAAAGGGCAAGACTCTCTGTCTACTGCCATTGGACTTTAGATTTGAGCAATCGCCCTACCCTCTTTTTCTCTTTTTATAACCCTTTTACAAGAGTCGGCCATTCAGCCTTCGTTCCTTTCCAGATATCAGCACAAAATTTTAAACGGGATTCAAGGGAGAGGCCTTTCTTCTACGGCGCCCTCATGACTTTCAGCAGACTGTTATTTATGGAAGAAGTAGATGCAGAAATGGTGCGGGGGGCAAGGGAGAACTTTCAACCAGATATCGATCAGAGAAATTTAACAATTGATCAAATCGAAGAAATGGAAAGATTCTTGAGAGAAGTCAAAGCCAAATATCAAACACTCTTCCGAAGCTCAGGCGCCGATCCACTTCTTCCCGATGATGACTTTAAAGACTCTTTGCAAATGGCTAGCACGGGGCACATCTTCAATTCCCACAGAAGAGGCGCTCTTCTCCCCCCATCGCTTCTTTGGCTCGGGATGTATCCTGTTGAGCCTTTTATCTCCGATATCGAGCCGCCCAATCCAGCAATTTTTAAAGCGCGGCCTCAGAAACACGACCCTGAGCCTCTGGACCGCAACCTCACTGTATTGGATGTAGAAGAAAAGCTCCTACACATCCCCATTTCTTACCAGGTACAAAGCGCGAGACAGTTAATGGGTGAGGAGGTAGCAGCAGATCCGAATGAGCCGCAAGGCAGTTACGTTACCCTGTGCATTCCAGATTGGAAAATTCCTCTCTACTACCCTCCCGAAGTCCTTCAAGACTCAGAGAAATTCCAGGCCTATTTTGACTTCCACATCCTTCTTCTGAAGGCACACCACTACCGCTCTTTATTTAGGACTTAGGCTGGATGTTTTCCTGTTTCTTTCCGCCGGGATAGGGGGTGAAGTCTTCATCTTCTTTTCCGCAAGAGCAGCTGGCTACAGCTAGAGCTAAAATGAGAATGGCGGCTATCTTCATAGGGGTATCTCCTTAGGTTATACTGATATACCCTTTGCATAGCGCACCCGAGAATAACGTACAAGATCAGACGCGAAAAAGAGACATCTCAAAGAGCTCTTCTTGATTCCCAATAGAATATGTCGCATTGACTCTCTTTGTCTCTACTAGATCTCCTACCGTCGAACTCAGAGGAAGAATCTCATAGATCGCATCCCGAGATTTCAAATCTCTATAACCCTCTTTAAAGAAACCAAGACCTGCAGTGGCCTTCTTTGAGCCAGCCCATTTAATCTCTACGACCCTTCCCATAAAGGTGTTATAAATGTTTTCGACATTCGCTGCAGCGTGATAGGGACAGGTCTCATCAGTCATGACCAAAACCTTCTGATCTATGACAACATGGGGAAAGCATTCTGTAAGTTTCATTTCAACTTCAACTTCTGGTTGAAGTCTGTTTGGCACGAGCAGGAGTTTTTCTACTCCGTCAGCCCCCTGAATAACATCTTTTAGAAAGCCCAATTTTATCTCGCCCGTTTTTTGATCAAAAAAACCAACCTGATTCCGCCCGAACTGATACCGTTCTGCCTTCTCCTTATAAAAACTCATTAAAGGTATGTGCGCAAAAGGCGTTATTTTTTCTCTTTTTTCTTCTTCTGTCAATCCCATCAACTTCAAAGTAGCTACTGGTTTTCCTTTTTTAACTCCATTAGAAGGCTCCTTCTTTTCGTCCTCTTCTTCTCTAGGCCGTTTCGGAGCTGCTGCCACTTCCGGCTGGGGAGGAGTGGGCACGACTGAGGAAGAACTGCTGCTAGATGCCGCTGGCGGCGTAGAGAGTGTTAGGTTCATCAATATCCGACGGCCCTGAGCATTTTTCATTATCCCTAGCTGATTGGGCTTCTGTACTAATAAAGACGCATTGGGAAATAATTCCCGTACTCTCTCAACAGAGTTACCAAAACCCATCGGTACCCCTCCTGTTACAGGGGTGTATAGAGGAAAAGTTGGAACTTGAGACACCATAGCGCTAACTTCAAACGACATAAATCCCTATTTTTAAAAATAAATATGCATAATTATAACAAACATACAAGATATAATTCAACTAATTAAAATAATATTAATATAATGTTATCCCGATTTTCTTTGGGATATTTTAGAGCTCAAATAGACAGCCGCTTCTGGATGATGGGCTTTGAGCCATTTTTGAAGGCGGTGGGTCGCCGCGTACCATTCATGGGTTTGCCTTTGAAGGGTATCTAGAGTAGGATCGAAGTAGAGCCTTCCTGGATCGAGATGAAAGATTTTGCCCTCGACATATCCCCAATTGTGCTCGACATCGCTATCTCCATCGGCAATCTGTTTGGAAATCCGAAGAGATACCTGCTCAACAAAACAATCGATTTCACGACATAGCCCCTGAAGTCCCTCTCGTTGAAAAATCGCCTCTAAAGTGGGATAAAAGGGCTCTCCTTTCTTTTGCAAAACAAACGGAACACGGGTCAGATCGATTCGAAATTCCCGATTCGCCCGATCTACGAGGGAGACGAAGGGCAACCTTTCTCCTTGCCCCTGGTGCAAATAGAGGATTTCCTCTCCAAATTCCTCGAAAGCAATCGCATAGCTCTCTTCATAAAAAACCTTGCGTCGATTTCGCTTTGCGATCTCTTTTTCCCTTACGAAAAAAGAATACCAAGGCAGCTGAAAATAGGTTTTATTGAAGAATTTGAGGACGAATTTTCCATCCAAGCTTTCGAACACAAAGCATTGCCTTCCTTTCCTTAAGTAAGAGAAAGGTTGTGAGAGAATTTGGGCGATTTCAGCCTTAAGTGGCATGTCGGGTTCTGAATGGAGCGGAGCCTCAATTTTTTGGGGAGAAAAGCCGTCGGTGCGCGTCAGAGCCACCCAAGAAAGGACAATCGCAATCCAAAGAGGAAAAAGTTTCACGAGAGAAGAGCATAAATCATGAAAGGGAAAGACTTCTACTAGAAAAGAAATTTTGAATGGAATAGAATGATTCTACAACCACTCTAAGGTAACCATGGTTCGGAATAGATATCTGCTGCTTTTCCTCTTGGCAATTCTCCTCTCAGTCCCCGCTCACTCCGTCATCAAAAAACCTCCGCCAAAACCGGTTGAAACGGCTTGGGTAGATCTTCCCTGTTCGGAACAAGACCGGGAAAATATCTACGAAATCGTCTCCACAGTTGCCATGAAAAATAAACTCAGTCTCTTATTCCAGCAAAATTACTTGCGGGAGAAGGGAGCGCAAATCAGCCATGTTCATCCTCTCAAATTCCTCGGAATCATCTTTTCCAATCCCCACCTAAAAACCTGCATGTTTTACATTTGGGACGACTATTTTAAACGAAACAACTTTGTCAACGACCTCTCGGCGGCTCTTACCCGTGAAGCAGATAAAGATAAACTCAAGCCCTATCTCCGCGATTTTTCCCAGGAAGTGGGTGTTCCGCATGAGCCCATCCAGAGCTATTTTGAAGAGCGTGATTGGGAAAATTTAGTCCTCTTTCTGATTCAATCGTGATGGAAATTTCCGATTCTTACGAACCAGACCCCTGGGAGCGAACTGGAAAGAATCTTTTCTGGGCAAATTCTTTCGTAGCGGGTGGAGCGGCCACTGCTGCTTTCTTTAGAAAAAAGAGAGCCTATGTAGGGAATCCGTCTGCAGGAGAATCTGTTGGAGTTCAAGTGGAAGGGGCAGTTGAGGCTGAGATCCCAGCTGCCTTGCGCATTTCCAATAAGGTCATGGCTCTATTCACACATATAGCGGCTGGAACAGAGATAGCTGAGCAGTGGAGACTGGGAAATGAAATCGAATACCAGGATCTCATCCACCCCTTTTCCTTTCTGAGATCCATTCCCCGAGATAAAATCCAAGAGATTTACAGGAGTTGGTCAATTCTGATTAAAAAACCCTTCATCCTTGGAGGAATAGAAAGAGGAATGGAGCGAGAATGGAATAACCTCGAGCCTCACCTCAGCCATTTCGCAAGGCTCATGCATAAAGACGAAACCCAAATCAGGCCGTTGATTCGAGCGCGGAATTGGGATAGGTTGGTCTTATACCTGTTTGATATACCATCCTAGCTGTTTGTAGAACTGTATCTGTTGTGACGATTTTTGCGCCCCTCACTTTTTGCAAGTAGATCGCGCTCGCCGATTCCCACCCCGGCATTCCCTTGAGGAGGTCTTGCCCTTTTTTCGCCTCTGAATGAACGAACATCTCCCCCGTACTCACACACATGAGTTCCATCGCCGTTTGCCCCCCTGAACGGGTGCAATTGATGTCGCTGCGATAGAAAAGAGACGCGATGGAATCTTCTTTTTGGAAAGAAAAGGGAATGATCGAAAGATTGGACATTGTTTGATGGGCGATTTCCGCTACTTTTTTAAAGAGCGAATCGGCTCCTTCTTGATGATCTGCACAAAAGACAAAAACATGGGTTTTTGTCTTGGGAAATTCTCTTGCAAGATCCTCAAACTTTTTTGCATAGGTGTAGGTCGCAACATGAGCGGGTTGCGATCCGAGAAGGATCGTGACCACCCGATCGGTGGGTTCGATCGTGAACTCTACCTCATTGAGAAGGACTTTGGCTTGAATGGGACCTTTTTGAAAGCTTTGGCTCATGAGCCGGATCTCTTCCGCATTTTTATAGCGGATGCACAGCTTAAGTGACGCGGTGGGCTTTCCTTTATTCTTAAATTTCCGAAAAGCCTCTCGAACGTATACCTCTTCTACATTGACCTCTTTTTCCGATAGCCCGCAAGTCGACTGCCAAAACTCCTCAGCCGTCTCTCCTTCCTCTAAAAGGGGAGCGATCGAGGTGAGTTGAACGAGTTTCCTATTCTCTTTCGAGAGTTTTTTGATCGGACGAAAAAAATGGGTCGCTTTCTTAGTTGGCATGTCGACCAATACCTTTTCTAAACGAACGCTTTTCCCCTTTTTGCGATTGTAAATTTTGAGCGCCTTGACAATGGCAGAAGTCCCCAAAGGCTGAGTGTCGATGACGTGATCGACATCTTCTTTAAAAAGGGTATAGAGTGCATAGAAGAAAATAGTCGGATGGATGAAAAAATCGACGAGAAATTGACCCCAAACGCAAATCATTTGGGCAAAGATATTTCCCTTCATTTGCGCCCGATTCCAAAAATTGATGCAGTAATCGCCCATCGGCTTCCAGATCCAATCCTTTAAAAGATCTTTCCGCACGATTTCTAAATGTGGATTTTTTTCGAGGGCCTCCTGCGCTTTCGCATTGGCAGTTTGAATGAGGCCCCCACCCCCACTGGAAGTGATGATCAAGATTCTCTTCTGGCTTGTCGACTGCATGTAAAAAATCCCGTTTACTCCTAAAACTTCCTATGTAAAGGGAAAGCAATCTTCTGTCAAGCTCCGATCACGCCGCTCATGACGAGGAAAGAGAGGAGTTTCCCCCCGGTATGAATGAGGAAGAGTTGAAAAGGGGCTTTTTCCCAAATGACCGGACCGATTTGGGTCGTCGCCACAAATCCGAGCCAAAGGCAAAAACCGACAAACATCCCATCTGAAACGGTCGTCACACCCAAATAATTTTCAAAAAAGGCCAAAAAGTAAGCGATGACGAGTGAAACCACCACAGCCGATAACAAAATGGTGCCATTCGGTTTTGCCTCTTTCACTTGCTGATGTTTCATCCAAATAGGTCCAAAAAGCCATTTAGAATACCAAACGAAGCCAATGATGAGATTGAGTAGGGCCGCAACGCCGATGGTCATCCAATCTGTTTGAACTTGATTCATATGTTCCTCCTGAAATTACAATCAAAAAAAGAGTAGCAATTTTCTTTTTTTTCACCTATTTCTTTTCTATGCGAAGGGAATATCTAGCAGGCCTCTCTACTTTCTTCACCGTTTCTTATCTGATTTTGCTCTACCCAAAAATCTTGAGTGAAGGGGGGCTCGATTTTGGTTCGGCTTTCACGGCCACCATTTTGACGATTGCCGCTTCGAGCCTCCTCCTCGCCTTTTTGGCAGATTTTCCAGCTCTTCTCGTTCCAGGACTGAGTGTAGGACCTTTTCTCGTCTATTCGGTGATTTTGAAACAAAACGTCCCTTGGCAAGCAGCCCTCGGAATTGTCTTCTGGGCAGGGCTCATCATTTTTCTCCTGACTCTCTTGAAGATCCGGCAAAAAATTCTCCTCTACCTCCCCTCCTCCATCAAATCGGCTGCCGTTTCAGGCATCGGACTCTTCCTAATCTGTGTGGGACTCAAAGATCTCGGCTTTCCTCACGGAGCCATCTGGAATCTCTCTACTCTGATCGCTCTTTTTGGCCTCTTTCTCTTCTTTACCCTTCACTATTTCCAAATTGCGAGCGCCTTTTTGATCACCATCCTCGCCTGCTGGCTCCTCGCCTTCCCCTTTGGCTTGGCTTCGTATCAAGGAATCGTAGCTCTCCCCTCGAGTCTCGCCCCAACCTTCTTAAAACTTCAGTTTTCTCTCAACACGGAAGAGTTGGGCATTCTGTTGTCGGTTGTCCTCATTGCCCTCTTTGATTCTAGCGCCTCGCTCACGGTTCTTTCGAAACTCGCCCAAAAAGTCGACGCAAAGGGAAATATCAAAAACATCGATCGGATTCTCTTGCCCGATGGATTGGGTTCGATACTCGCTGCTCTTTTGGGCACGGGAACTTTGAGTTATGCTCTGGAATCTTCTGCAGGCATCCAAGCGGGTGGAAGACATAAGGAGACGGCCATCACTGCAGCTCTTGCCTGTCTCGCCTGTCTCTTCTTCTGCCCTTTAATTGCCTCGATTCCCCTCTTCGCTACAATCCCCGTCATTTTGGCGATCGGAATTTTCATGACTTTGGAAATCAAACAGATTCAGTTAAAGAATTGGGCAGAATCGATCCCTGCCCTCTTGACTTTCTTTACGATTCCCCTCTCCTTTAGCATCTATCGAGGCTTTGCCTTTGGCTTTGTCTCTTTCGTACTTTTCAAAGCCTTCAAGGGAGAATGGAGGGAGGTGCATCCCGTATGCTGGGCTCTTGCCCTCATTTTCGCAGCGCACCTCTCTTGGGCCTTAGCCACACACAACTAAACTGAAAAATTGGTTTCTGCCCGCGTCGGACAGCCACTGAATTTGGGACCCGCCTACACCCCACCCCAACGATGATGCATCGTTGAGGACCCCGGCGCTAAACTAACAAGTTTAGCTGCTTCGCCGCCGGCTCCGCCTGGCCCAAATTCAGGGCGCCTCCTCGGCATATTCCCAATTTTTCAATTCACTTGTGTGTGCTCACCACTTTTGAGATAGGCCTTTTGAATTTTGACTGGTTGCACGGGGCGATCGCCACTGGCTGTGGGAGTCAATTCGATCTTTTTAACGATCTCGTACCCACTGGTCACTTCGCCAAAAATCGTATGGCGCATGTTGAGCCAAGGAGTGAGCGCCGTCGTGATGAAAAATTGACTTCCGTTGGTATTGGGTCCCCGATTAGCCATGGCGAGAAGTCCCACTTTGTCAAACTTGACTTCGGCCTTGCACTCATCGGAAAAAGGTTTGCCCCAAATGGATTCTCCTCCAGCGCCTGTTCCAGTGGGATCTCCGCCTTGAATCATAAAATTCTTGATCACTCTGTGAAAAATGAGTCCGTTGTAGTAGCCTTTAGCTACAAGACCCAAAAAATTTTCACAGGTTTTGGGCGCCACATCGGATTTTAATGTGATCTCAAAATTGCCTAAATTTGTCTCAAAAACAACAATCGTTGGTTTTTTCACGAGTCCTTTCTCCTCTTGTGCTTGTGCCATCAGGAAAGTAGGGAGGAATGCCATAAATATCCAAGCAAACCATTTTGCCATACAGTTCTCCTTTTAAAAACATCGCATAGTGCCAAAAAATCCCTTTTCATGCAATTGTGAAAGTATGGAAATTCTCATCTTATTGATCGTTCTCTTAGGACTATTCTTCGACTACACCAATGGCTTTCACGATGCAGCCAATGTCGTATCGACCGTGATCGCCACGGGAGTTTTGGCTCCCCTGTCTGCCATCGTGATGGCAGGGGTTCTCAACTTTGTTGGAGCGACTCAGATCAGCGGGGTGGCCCAAACGATTGCCACGGGACTCGTCAATTCTCAAGAAGCAAGCCAAGTGATGATTTTAGCAGCCCTAATCGGAGCTATTTTTTGGAATCTGTTGACCTGGTATTTTGGCATTCCGAGTAGCTCTTCCTATGCTCTCATCGGGGGGCTCATCGGATCTGCCTGGATCCACGAGGGATTTCACACGATTCTTTGGACAGGCGTTGTAGCTAAAGTTTTAATTCCGATGGTGATTTCGCCCATTATCGGTTTTCTCATCGCCTATTTTCTCATGAAAGGACTCTACCGATATTTGCATGGAGAGCACCATGGAAAAGCGATTTTTCGCCATCTGCAGATTGGCTCTGCCTGTTTTGTCGCCCTCTCTCACGGTCTTAACGACGCCCAAAAGAGCATGGGGATCATCACGCTCGGACTTTTCGCAGGAGGTTATCTCACAACTCCTCAGATTCCACTCTGGGTCATCTTGACCTGCGCTCTCGTCATGGGACTCGGAACGGCATCTGGTGGTTTTCGAATCATCCGGACAATGGGATTTTCCATCACAAAAATTGAACCCGTGCAAGGCTTTGCCGCCGAAACATCAGCATCGATTGTGATTTTAGCTGCGAGCTTTCTCGGAATGCCAGTCAGCTCGACTCACATGATTGCAGGCAGTATTACAGGAGTGGGAACGGCAAAAAGCATCCAGTCTGTCAGCTGGAAAACGCCCCAAAAATTTCTCATTGCCTGGATTTTGACTCTGCCGGGAGCAGCACTTGTAGGCGCCATCGCCTACGCATTCGCTTCTTGGGTGGGATAAAAACAATAGAAGAACTCTTTGATCTTCCAGAAAAACTTTCTACGGCGGATCATCTTTGCCAATTTGTCTTTGGGTCTTTCCGCATACTTGCGAATCTTTTGGCTCACCCATTGTAGATCTCTTCCATTTTTCAGAACTTTTGGGTGATAGATCATCGCATCGAAAACCAACTGGATCTTCTCTGGATCTCTCGCTCTCGGATCTCGCATCATCTCTGCCTGTTTTCTCTTTAGATCGCCAATGACTCCTAAAGCCTCTCTCGGCTCTTCGCGCCTCTCGTCCCGATCTCCGTGCCCCTCATGACCTGCATGGACGGGCGCTGCCATCGGAGCTTCAGCCTCTAACCTCTCCCCACTCCTTTCTCTATTCCGTCTTTGAGAAAAACGACTATAAACGAGCTCTCCTCCTTTATAGATAGAGTAGAAGAGTCCTGCCGTCAGCGTCACTTTCCAGACAATGGCAGCAAGCCCTGCAAAACCCACCCCAAGTCCGATCTTCGAGTATTTTTGCAGCCCTGTATCTTGAGGCGTGAGCCCAAAATATCGGCTGTTAATTTCAGATCCAATTCGTTGAATTACAGAACTCATATCTGAAATATTATATAACTATTTAACAATAAAATCAATTATGTATTATAGGGATAATATGATTCGAAAACTCCCATCCGGCGGCTACCGCCTCTATTCCAGGAAGAAAAACCCCAAAACGGGCAAAAGGCGAAATCTAGGCACCTTCAATACACTCGAAGCCGCTAAAAAGCACGAGCGGGCCATCCAATTCTTCAAACATCACTGATCTTTGTTTTTCAAGAACTTAGAAAGTTTTCTAGAAAATTTGAAAAGGACGAAAATCACGACTAAGAGAACGAGAGCCAAAACAATGGGGAAGATAAACTGAAACTCGATCATCGTATGGGTAGATCGCTGAATCTGATGGGTATTTTCCTCGATGACCTTTTTCGAGTCGGCCATGGCCTGGATGTTCTCGGACATCAGCTCATTCGAGCGCTCGAGATTCGAAGTGAGCTGCTGAATGCAACTCGAAAAAGTGAGCAGGCAGATAATGAGCAGTATTCTCCTCATACTTTCTTCTTATTAAAAACCGAATTTAATAACAAGATAAAATATTTTGCGAATTAATAGTTCATTCAGTACGTTGAGGATATGACCATCCCGTCGACCGATTCAGGCTACCCGCAGAAGCCAGCTTGGCCCGTCCTATTTCTCATTATGGTTGCGGGGATCTTGATTAGCCTACTCACTCAGAATCTCATTGGCAAAGTGGTCCCGCCAGAATGCAATATCCAGGACGCTCTACAGACATGGGTAGCCCCGCTCAATGGTTTTGTAGCCTCCCATGAAAATCTCGGCAATCTTCTGATCATCCTCTATTCGATTTTTGGGGATGCAATTGTACTCGTTCTCATTGGCTGCGCCATTGTCCAATCGAGCATTCGTGCCATTTTCCCCCTTTTGCTCTTCATGGTGATCCGACAAACCATGCAGATGTTGATCTCTTTCCCTATCGATCCAAATCTCATTTGGCGTGACCCTGGATTTTATTCCCTTTTTTTAAATTATCACATCAGCGGCGACTTTTACTTTTCCGCCTATGTGGGGATCAATATTTTGGGCGCTTTAGAACTGCACGAAATCTTTAAAAAACGGTGGTTGACCACTCTCAACTTGTCTGTCACTCTCGTCATCATTTTCATCGATCTAATCTTGAGGTCCCACTACTCTACAGACGTCTATACGTCGATCATCACGGCTGTTTTCGTCTATCTATTCACCCAGCCCTTCATCCCCCCTGTCGATCATTTTTTGAAAAAATTGGACAAGCTCTCCCATCTCCTCATGATTTTTCTCATCTGCTTGGGTGTCGCTGCGATTTTTGCAACTCAATACTTTGTAGGGCAAAAAGAAATCCCGACTTGCGGAATTAAAGATGTGATCCAGAATCTACTTCTTCCAATCAATCACTATTTATCCACTCATGCCTTGGCTGGAAATGCCATGCTCATTCTCATGAGTTTTTTAATCGATTGCATGTTTGTCTTCATGCTCGTCGACACGATCATCACTCGCAATATCCGCCCTTTTTTGACGTTTGCCCTCTTTTTCGCCTTGAGACAAACCATGCAACTCATCATCGCTCTTCCGCTACCCCCGCACGTCATTTGGCACTATCCGGGATTCCCTTCACTGACACAGAATTACAATATTGCAAATGATCTTTACTTTTCTGGACATGCGGGCATCAGTCTGATCGCGGCTCTTGAGCTATCGAGCTTTGGAAAGAGGTGGTTGACGATCTTGGGATTTTCCATTTTTGTCTTTGAGTCGATCATGGTGATCGCCATGCAGATTCACTATACCATGGATGTGTTCACAGCCATCATGACGGTCTTTTGCATCACAGACCTCTCTTGCCATCTCGCCCACCCCATCAACCGTTTTCTCGCCAAAATCGCCAAATCCACTTATTAAATTAGAAATTTTTGGGGAAAATCAACACCACCCTTCTGAAAATATGGTCCTTTTTTCTCTTCAGGAAAAGTATTGATTTTCCTCAAAAACATCCGCTTAACAGAAAACAGGATACAAAAACTTCTCGATATTTGGCAAAGCATTTAGAAAAAAATCTATTTTTGTGCAGTACACTGCACAAAACACGCAAAGATGCGTGAAAGTTTAGGTAGTGTGTTAAATCCAAAGCTCTGCTAATTTTTCTTCTTCCAAAAAAAGGATCGTTCAATGAGACCTGCACTTTCTTATGATGCCCTTCGCCAAGTCGTAGCCGAACAACAAAAAGAAATTGAGGAAATCAAGAAAAAAGAATGGATCACCCGGAGCATTCTCCAAGAGACGCGCTCTGTTCTCGACAAAAACTGGATCAAAGTCATCGTTGGCATACGAAGATGCGGCAAATCGGTCTTTGCCCATCAGCTCCTTCGAGAAAAACGGTATGGGTATATCAATTTCGACGATGAGCGCTTCATTGGCATGACATCCAACGACTTCAATAAGCTCTTGCAATATGTCTTAGAGTTTTCACCAGGGGTAAAACATCTTCTCTTCGACGAGGTGCAAAATATCGAAGGATGGGAGTTATTTCTCAACCGCTTGCAAAGGCAGGGCTATAATTTGGTCATTACAGGAAGCAACTCAAAACTCCTCAGTAAAGAGCTAGCTACCCATTTAGTTGGCAGATATGTGACTGTTGAGCTTTTTCCCTTTTCTTTTCGGGAATTTTTGCAGGAAAAAAAATTCTCCTGGACTCCGAAGAGTTTGCAGACGACCAAAGAGCTTGCAACTCTCTACAATCTGCTCAATGAATACCTCCATTTTGGTGGTTTTCCCGACATGGTGATGCAAGGGTATTATCCAGACTATCTCAGAGAGCTCTATGCCAAGATCATTGCTAGAGACATCACTTACCGCTATCGGATAAAATTGATTCACTATCTGAAAGAAGTGGCTATTTATAGCCACGCCAATCTCGCGAAACACCTCACCTTCCAAAAAGTCAAAAACACCTTCGATATCCGCAGTGTTCACACAGTCAAAAATCACTTCCAATATCTGTTTCAGGGGTATCTAGTCTATTTACTCGATCCGTTTTCCCACAAATACGGCGAGCAAGTAAAAAAACCCCGAAAAATTTACACGATCGATAACGGCCTCACCTTTGCCATCAATCCAAAATTTGGGGATGACAAGAGGGCTGCCATAGAAAATCTCGTCTTTCAACAACTACACAGGCGGAGCGAGAAATTTTCTTACTACGGCTCGACAAAAGACGAAGTAACCTTTGTTTTGCATACGCAAAAACAGGTGGAAGAACTGATTCATGTCGTTTGGGCTCTGCAAGATGTCAGTGAACGCAAGCGCCATATTCGAGCCGTTGTTAAAGCCGCCAAAGCGCTCAAGTGTAAAAATGCATCCATCATCACATGGGATGAAGAGGGTGTTGAAAAGCTCGAAGATTTGACGATCAAAATCATCCCCCTTTGGAAATGGCTGCTCAAAATTCCCTGATCCTGGAAGGGGGCATCGATCCAAAAAAAATGATTTGAAAAAAATCCGATACACAAACCTAAAATAGATTGCCTTAAATAGGAGGTAACTATGAAAAAGATAACTATTTTAACACTTGCACTCTCAGTAGCAAGCTTTGGTTTTGCTGTAGACAATTCTACGGATATACCTATCCTCAGAAGACCGATTGAAAGAGAACCGGCTCCGGGTCTGGAAATCCAACTGAAAAATGAGGGAGAAAAAAGTGGTCTTGCAAAAGGAACCTCTTACATAGAGAAAAAGACCACTCTCTCTACTCCTGTGAAAGTGGAGAGGGTAAAGACCGAACTTTTGGCGCCCAGAAAAGCTCACTTCTATCTTCGGATGAATGTCCTAGAGCCAAGCGCTGAAAAGAGAAAGCCGCTCATTCCGGGAATGGGATTAGGATACCGCAAAGCTGTGGGCTATGCGGCGATTGATATTTCGGGAGAATATTGCAGGGGAAGACCGAACGGTAAGGGCGTCTTTATCGCTCTTCCCAAGATCAGTTATCTCTACTTTTTTTCTCCCTTAAAGACCCAAAGCGGCTACTTCGGACCCGCACTTGCCTACGGGAGAATCAAAACAGGCAAAGGCGATCGCTTTGAGGGCTTGATTCCGAGCGCAAGCCTCGGTCTTGAGATCAGCCGAACGGCAAACTTTTTGAGCTTTTTTCAACTCGATGTGGGGTATCCTCTCATCGCTGCGAAATCCAAGGGGGCTCGTCCTGGAGTTTCTGCTGAACTTGCCTTTGGCGCTGGTTTCTAAGGAACAAAATCCCCTCCATCTAAGGAGGGGATTTTTCTTTATAGCCCTTCAAGCCCGTCTAAATCAGCCTTGAGAGTGTCAAAGGTATAGCTCGAACTTTGAAAAATTGCTGCAGTGAGACATTTGCGAATGGCTTTCTGTGGTGTATCTATAGCTGCCTCTGATTGCAATAAAAGAGCCGCCTCTCTGATGCGCTTGTATAACTCAACTTTGTTGCCCAGACCAACGCCTTGGGCTTGAACACGTGTAACTAATCTGTTAAATCTGCCTGCTTCCTGAAAAAGTGGGTGAGCATAAATCTCTTCAAATTGAAGCTGGTCTAAATCAGCCTTGAGAGTATTAAGGATATAGCTCGAACTTTGGAAAATTGCTGCAGTGAGGCATTTGCGAATGGCTTTCTGTGGTGTATCTATAGTTACATCTGATTTCAATAAAAGAGCCGCCGCTGTGATGCGCTTGTATAACTCACTTTGGTTGCCCAGACCAACGCCTTGGGCTTTAACATGTGCAACTAATCTGTTAAATCTGTCTGCTTCCTGAAAAAGTTCGTGGGCATAAATCGCTTCAAACGGATCTTGCTGTGAAGAAGGTGAAGAGGGCCTTGGAGATGCGACTGCTGCCACATGAGAAGGACTCCTTGCTCGTTCTGAAGTAAGCGAAAAGGACGGCGGCGAAGCGGGTGCAGAAGTTCTTTCTGTCTGAGAGGGACTTTTGAACATACGAGTCAAGGCCGCCGTCACTTCTGGGGAAACAGAAACAGCTCTTCCCGAACGATTCTGAGGCTGGCTGTTGTCGGATTGTTTTGCTTCAGTGAAATGTCGGATTCTATCAGAAACAGATGAAGTAGTCATAAATTCCTCTTTTTTGATCTTTAAGGACAACCATCTTACTGCATCTGGAAAAAAATAGAAACCACCATGGGAAAAGTAAAATTTTTACTTAACAATTATCAGGGAGATCTTTAAGATTGCTCGAGAAATCAAGGAGCGCACATGTCTCATCCATCTACCCCCCACTCCCCTAACATCTTTGCCCGTCGTAGTCCCGGACAACAACCCCCAACACCTTTACGTCTACCAGGATCTGTAGCAGCTCACCCAGTGCAAAGAGGAAATAGTAGCCCAAACCTCTTTGATAGACCTCGTTCGATTTCCGCAGAAAGGAGGACAGAAGCTATTGCGCTGCAATCCTTATCTCCTACTAGGCCAGCTAGCCCCTCTACGCCCACCTATTTGCTCCCCACTCGGAGCAGTAGCAGTCGCGCCCGCGGCGCTCATCACGCTAGACCCCCTTCTGAAGAAATTTCCTCTGGCTCTCCTCCTGTGATCAAAGGAGGAGGTAGAAAAACGGTTCCCCGTTCTGTAAAGCTAGAAACTCCTCCTCAATCCCCGTCCCCGTTGACCAACTTATTTGCACCTCCCCCTGCTGAAGAAGAACAGCAAGGCGCAGGCAGAGAGAGTGTGCGCTATCCGGGAACTCCCATTGTAACAAGAGTTCCCTCTAGAGTCCCAGCTAGTTTACAGGCTGTAAAAGCAGTCCCCACCGATAGACCAACTTCTGTATCGGGCACTTCTACTGCGCTTAAGGGTGAACAAGCTGTTATGAAACCCGCCCCAGTCCTTCCCAGAGTTTCTGCTACACCGCCTCCTGTTACGAATCAACGACCTGCCCGAGTACCTATTCCATTACCTATCACCCTCCGTTCGGTTTCCACTCAACCTACTACTCCTCCACAGCCTACCTCCAGCACTGGAACTGATGAAAGTTCATCTGGCACATCTTCTTCTAGAGCTTCATCTGATGAAGAGAAAAGAGAAGAAAAAGGCCCTCCTCTCTCAAAACCACCCCGTGCTAGAACACACCGAACCCCCTCCTTTCTGCGCGCATTGCGTGGAGGAGTGTCTCACCACAATCCCGACGTGTTAGCTGCGATGCATGAGGCTTTGACAGGTAAACTTGTCCCTCCCCTTCTTCCAGTCTCCGCGCCTCCTATAAGCGAACCGCCCGCTCCTTCTGTTCGGGTTCAGTCTAGAATTTCCCTGGAAACTGATATAGTGACGGGTCTATTGCTCAATTCCCTTTTTCCTAACAATGGCCCTGTCCCTGAATGGATCTACCGATTTGATGACGATACAGAGATTCCAATCGATCCCCTTTTTGTCACACCGAACCAAATAGACACATTAGGTCAAACCGAAGTAGAAAGGACGCGAGTCACTTCTCTCAGTTTTTTTCGGTCGGGAGCGAGCGATGAACTCATGGAGGCCTTGGCAAAAACTTTCCCAAACGTAACCACCATCTCCTGGGCTCTTTGCCCTAACTTGACCGATCGAGCCATTGCTGCCATTCAAAACTTGCCACTGACAAAGATCTCCATCACACTCTGTCCCAAACTCACAAGTGAAGGATTGACATCTTTGCCTATCAGTCGGGTTACACACTTAAGCCTTGCGACGAAAGAAAAGCTCTCTTCCAAATTTTTTCAGAAAGTCGCCACACAATCTCAAGTGTCTCACCTCGATTTGAATTTCTGTCCGGAACTGGCAGATGAAGATCTGGCGCCTCTTGCCGCAGCGCAATCCCTCCACTTGAAAATCAAAGAGTGTCCCCAAGTCACTCCTGAGGGGTTGGTCCTATTGAATCAAGAAAGAGCACAGCCCATTACTTTTGATTCAGGATTTGCAGATGATAGGGACCGAGAAAGAGTTGGTTTACCTCGGCCCCATGTGCCGCTTCGCCTATTTCCAAAAGACAAGACCTTCTCTATACAAGGGAAAAAGAGCTTAACCCTTCCTACAACGCCCTGCCAATACATCTCTTTGATCGGAATGACCCCCGATAAGCCCGATGATTTTATTGGGCAATTTGAGGCTTTAATTCAAGGAAGTTCAGCCTCTCTTGAAGGGCTTCAAATTCACAGATGCCCACACCTCACAAGAGAAGGATTATCAGCGATTCGGCAACTTCCTAAATTGAGACGATTGCATTTAGGTCGATTGCCATCATTGACTGAAGCCGGTCTTGAAAAATTGTTGAGTAGCGATCTTACGCCCTTTCCCCATGTTGAAGAGCTCTATTTGACAGACTTGCCGGTTACAGACCGCGCCTTAGCCTCCATTGCCCAGATGCCCAGCTTAAAAAAGCTAGTTTTAGCGAATTGCACCCGTTATACGGTGCGTGGATTGACGGCTATCAGCAAAGCGTTGAAACAAGAGGAAGATCCTCTTCCTCTTAAATTCTTGAGATTTTCTGGTTGCAGATCCGTCGATCAGCTGGCCTTCTCTCTATTTCAAAGATCTCACCCTGAAGTGACGGTCGTAGCGAATCTGATCATAGAACCTGGCTTAGGTGCGTTGGTTATCCAAGAAACCCAGCGTAGGCTTGAAAACGAAGCAGAAGAGTTCATGAAAGTCCCCTTTTGCAAAGAACAGGAAGAAGACAGTTTTTATCAGGAAATGCTCCAAAACCTAGGAATTGAAACCCCTCAATATGCAGAAGATGAGGAAGGAATCAACCTTCGAAGATGGCACTGTAATCAATTGCTACAAACCTATATAAATGTACACCGCATAGCTTGGGCTGGTATTTTAGATCCTCTTGCTGCAATGCAATATTTCAGCGACCAAGATCGCATGCCAACGACAGTTCAAACAATTTTTGAATTATTGAAACGAGACTTAAACCAAGATAGAGCCAAAGAACTCAACAGCAAGTCAGTAAGGTATGATACGGATGGAGTAGTACGCCAAAATTTATCCGCAAAAGAAACAGAAGAATTGATCGCACTAGACAGAGAAGAAAAAAACACCTTTAGGCAGGCTCTAACCAACTACTCACAGCAGTTAAATCAAGCAGAGCTCCCCTATACAACTCGTTTCAAATCCTTAGACTTTTCTGGTTTGGGTATTACAAAACTTCCTTCTTTTATTTTAGAAGAGAATTGGCCCGCATTGAGAGAGATCAAGCTTAAAGGAACGATGATTGAAACACTGCCACCCGCATTTATCGAGCCAAACTCTATGCAGGGACAACCCAGAAGATGTCCCTATTTAAGTGAAGTTCACTTTCCAGATATTCGATACGCTGATGGCAGTGTTAATAAGCACAATGTTCATCATATCATGGCTCCAGTACCAGACAACAAAAAAGTTTTGCCAGACCTAACAATGGCTTCGAAACAACCCACTTCGGCCTCTTTCGCAAGTTTAGAAAGTCTAGACGATGGAGGCCATTCTCCAGACGCAGTTCCTTCCTTGGCGTCTTCCCTGGAGGATGGGGCAGAAGGGGATACGGATGATGATGCCGGCAGCACTGATACTGATGAGTATAGACCAGAACCTTCCGCCCAAGTTTCCATTGTACCCTCTTCTCAAGCAAGTTCACGAGCCCCCTCACCTACTGGACAGAAGAAGGGATTTTTTCAACGATTTCTTGGGTCTAAGAGGAAGGATAGTTGATAAGGGGGGCTTACAGGAAATTGAGCTCCGAAACCCACATATTCTAATGAACTTAATATTAATGACTTAAAATCATTATATACGTTTTTCAGCCAAAATTGGGCAAAATACCCCCCATAAAATATCCAATTTTGGTAGAATTAAGGTTATGAAACGATCCATTGAAGACGATCTACACCGCTGGAAAGTTGACCCTCTTCGCATGCCACTGCTCATTCGAGGGGCTAGGCAAGTAGGGAAGAGTTTCACCATAGAGAAATTCGGCCAGGAAAGCTTTGCCCAAACCGTCACAATCAATTTCGAGCTTAAACCCGCCCTAAAAGATTGTTTTCGAGACCTAAACCCCAAAAAAATCATTCGGGACATTGAACTAGCTTTAAAGGTTCAAATCCAACCCGGCACAACCTTGCTCTTCTTAGACGAAGTTCAGTTTTGCCCGCAAGCCATTGCATCGCTTAGATACTTTAAGGAATTGATGGGTGATCTCCACGTCATCGCGGCGGGATCGTTGCTTGAATTTGCCCTAATCGACAAAAACATCTCTTTTCCTGTAGGACG
This sequence comes from uncultured bacterium, assembly GCA_964424735.1. Taxonomy (GTDB): domain Bacteria; phylum Chlamydiota; class Chlamydiia; order Chlamydiales; family SM23-39; genus REEB52. The sequence goes on along the minus strand of CAYRJU010000012.1, from coordinate 1,331 downwards.
CATCCAATCTATTTACATGCGTCCTCTCTCTTTTATAGAATTTCTCAAAGCAATGGATGAAGATCAGCTGATCCAATTCATCTTAGACTTCGAATGGAATACAGAAATTGGGCAAGCTGTCCATGAAAGATTCATGGAATTAGTGAAAATTTACTTTTTTGTCGGCGGAATGCCTGGAACAATTGCCAAATATCGAGCCACAAGCTCACTGCAGAATTGCCAAAATTACTTACTGACTCTCATCGATTTATATCGTGCGGATATGGCCAAATATGCCACTAAAACACAGTATCGTTATTTACAAATTTTATTCGACCGAGCTCCAGAATCTGTTGGCTTGAGATTCAAGTATTCATTCATTGACCCAGATGCCAAATCCCGCGACCTAAAAACAGCTCTTGATCAATTGACTTGGGCAGGACTTCTCAATCCCATTCTAGCTACCTCTGCGGGAGGAATGCCTCTGCAGTCACAAATTAAATCAAAGGTGCAAAAATTACTCTATCTCGACATAGGTATGCTCCAGACTGCCCTCAAAGTAGATCCTCTATTGTTTTTTCGAGAGGATTTAACTCTACTTCATTCAGGGGCTTTGGCAGAGCAATTTGTAGGACAGGAACTGATTGCCTATGCAAATCCGTATGATCGAATGCAGCTCCACTTCTGGGAACGGGAAAAAAGAGATAGCTCTGCAGAAGTTGACTACGTACTACCTCTAGGATCCCATATCATCCCCATCGAAGTAAAAGCGGGCCCTACAGGGAAACTTCGATCCATTTACGTGTTTCTAGAAGAGAAAAAGTCACCCTTTGGGATCCGGATTTGTAGCTCCCCGCCGAAAAAATCTAGCCCTATCAACACCCTCCCCTTTTATCTAGTTAGCCAGTTGCAAAGACTTTGCAGCAGCCTGTAACAATTGACAGACTAGAGAAGGGGCGTAGGTCCGTTTCGGACCGGAGTTCATCCTACCACGGAAGGTACTTAAGGTACCGTTTGCGAGCGCGTAGCGCTCGCTTCCGGGGGAAGGGCAAGCCCCTTCCCCCGAACCCCCATCCCGCATGCATGCGCTTCGCCATGCATGGGATCCCCTCACGCAACGGGCTAAAGCCCGTGTCTCCCGGGGTGGCGATTTTTTTCGGGTTCAACCGAAAAAAATTCGAATCCTACCACGGAAGGTACGCAGGTACCTTCCTTCTTCCGAAAACAAAAGACCTCAGCTATTGCTGAGGTCTTTTGCTTTCGGAAGAGGTAGGATTCGAACCCACGGACCCCATAAGGGCCTCCTGTTTTCAAGACAGGTGCAATCGGCCGCTCTGCCACTCTTCCAAAGA
>CAYRJU010000011.1:0-61471 GCA_964424735.1 uncultured bacterium | reverse complement strand
CAACCAAGATGAGCGAGCCATCTTCTAAAAAGGGGAGAAAAATATCTTGCTGCGCCCGATTGAATCTATGGATTTCATCGACAAAGACAAGGGTTTGCCTTGAAAAAAGAGGGGAGTCCTCCGCATTTTTAAGAACTTTTTTTAATTCTTGGGTCGTATTGAAAACGGCGCTCAACTGAAGAAACGGCAGCTGAAAGCTCTTTGCATAGAGCCTTGCCAGCGTGGTTTTCCCACAGCCAGGTGGTCCAAAGAATAGAAGAGAAAGGGGTTTTCCATTCTTGACGATGGTCTTGAGCGTTTGCACGATTTCCGTTTGTCCAGATACCGCATCAAAATCATTTGGACGCAATTTTTCAGAAAGAGGAACCATAATTTTTCAGAATATCGCAAACTATTATATCTAGTCATTTAAATTTCATAACTTGTTGAAAGTAAGCAAGATGCACAAAGCGCGGGTTACATAAATATTTAATATTTAGTATGTTATAAATACTCTTTTGGTTTTTGCGTTTTAATGGGCCGAATTTGAAATTTTTTTCATGTGGTATACATCCTCTAAAATTGCCCTCAGAATGGTTTCTGGGAATGATTTTTAATTAAATCGAAATGATTAAAAACTAAAGGAAATAGAATAAGATATTTGTATTTATTGTGAAAAAAATATATACTTAATCTTGTAAGGATGATTTGAGCGCGGGGCATTTCCCGCCGGAGCCTAAAGAATCGGAACCGAAGGAGCTCTGATCGCCTACAGATAAGGAGGAAAACAACATGGTTAAACGCAGAAAAAAAAGAGCTCATAAAAAAGCTCACAAAAAATCAAGCCGTCGCAAGACTCGCAAAACAAAGTCTCGCAAAACTACCCACCGCAGAAAAGCTAAAAAAGCTCATAAGAGAAAAGCGAAAAAAAGAACTCATAAGCGCCGAAGACGCCGTAAGTCTCCAGCAGTTGCTGCTATTATGGCTCAAGAGTAATCCTAATCTCTTTGCTTTGAAATGTTTAGATCGAGTCAGGCCTCAAGGCCGACTCGATTTTTCATTTCCAAGCGCCTTCATAGATAAATTCTGAGATCTTTTTGCGCCCCGATGGGGCTTCCCTTTTTTGTAATTCTTCGGATAGAGCCTCTTTAGGGGCGGGTCTACCGATGGCAAACATGGCTAAAACCTCTATCTCTTCGGGAATGTGGAGGGTTTTTCTCGCCTTTTCATAGTCAAATCCCTGCATGCCGTGCACGACGAGCCCTCTGGCATTGCCCTCAAGAGCGAGATTTTCCCAGGCAGCGCCAGTATCGAAGCTGTGGGTGACGGAGGGTTTTTTGTTTTTTTCAAAAAATTTATGAGAGGCGATGACACCGAGAACAGCAGCCTTTGCGCACCAACCCTTATTGAAATCGATGAGGAGTTCGAAAAATTTAGAGAAATGGGGTGTATCCCGTTTTGCAAAGAGAAATCGCCAGGGCTGCTCGTTGTAGGAAGAGGGTGCCCACCGAGCCGCTTCAAAAAGAGACATGAGCTCTGCTTCTGAGAGGCTTTCTCCAGACATGGATCTCGGTGACCAGCGGTTGAGAAGAAGGGGCTGAATGGGATGATCTGCTTTTCGGTGGCTCTCAAACATGGGAGGACTCTTTATGCCAAGAAGGGTCTTTAAATTTATAGATGAGGTAAGGGACGAACGACATGATCGCAATCCCTAAAATCAAAAAGCTCTCATAAAATACGAGGCTTCCTACCTGCAATTGGCTAGGAGGAACAAATCCCACAAAAAAGGCAAAAAGAGAGCTCAAAATGCCTAAAGAGGCAACAAACCAGATCCCGCGCATGCGATAGGGGATTTTATAGGGTCTTTCTACATGGGGATGACTATAGCGAAGCTTGATAGCTGCCAAAAACATGAGGATATACATGAGTAGATAGAGCTGAACTGCGATGGCGCTCAAGATCCAAAAAGCGCTGCTTGCCGTTGGCATAAAGAGGAAGACTAGGCTGGCAATTGTGACGACGATTGCCTGGAAATAGAGGAGATTAGCAGGAACGCCACGTTTGTTGAGCTTTTGCAAAAGGGGGGGAAGATCTCCATGTTTAGAGGTAGCATGCATAGAGCGAACAGGGCCGATGATCCAGGCGTTGAGCTCTCCCACAGCGCCATACACGATCATGATCCCTAAGGGGACCATGAGCCAGCTCAAGTGGAAATGGCCTAAAAATTTAGAAAAAGCCTGCATCAGGCCCGAAACGAGGCTGATCTCTTCTTTGGGGATCATGATGGCGATGGCTAAAGCTCCAATGGAATAGATGACCAAAGCCACAATTGCAGCCAAGAGAATGGCTCTTGGGAAAGTCTTTTGGGGATTTTCGACCTCTCTGGCATGGGCCGCAGAGACCTCTAAGCCGCCAAAGGCGAGAAAAAGCCCCGTTAAAAAGACAAAGTGTTGAATGTGGTCCATTTTGGGGATAAGAGCCGCTGTCGAAAACTCAATTTCGCTTGGGTTTCCCTGTATGAGCCAAATGACTCCGAGCGCAATGAGGAGCAGTCCGGGGATAATCGTCCCGCAGACAACTCCGATCGCACTGAACCAGCTCGATATTTTGAGACCGAATGTGTTGAAAAGGGTAAATCCCCAAAATCCAACGAGCGTAAAGAGGAGAAGATAGATCTTATTGTCGGCCCATTCAGGATGGATCAGATAGGCAACCGCACTTGCCGAAAAGGACAAAATAGCTGGGAACCAGGGAACGCTATGAATCCATTGCATCCAGACGGCAAAAAATCCCCACCCAGGACCAAAAGCCTCTCTGACCCAAATATAAACTCCACCCGTTCGGGTCCAACCCGTTGCCAGTTCTGCCGAAATAAGCCCTACGGGAAAGAGGAAGAAAAGGGCTACCATCAAGTAGAAAAAAGAGGAGGCAAATCCAAACTCAGAAACAATAGGGAGATTTCTCAAGGAGGTCATGATTGCTAAGTTGAGAAGGGCAAGAAGGGGAACGTTGAGAAATTTACGAGTTTGATTTTCCATGTATTATAGATATAGTCCTTTTGAGAATATCATCCCACAAAAATTTCTAAATCGGTATATAGACCTCATATGAGAATAGAGATATCTAGACGTGAGGTTTTGAACAACCTCATCCGATTTAAGGACAGTCTTTTAGAAAAACCAAGTCGGAGGGATTCTAAGGGGGAGAGAATCTACAAAGTCCTCTTGAATCAAAAGACGGGAGACATGCGTTTTCCGCAGAAGATCAAGAGTTTGGAATATCACATCTCGAGGAAGAAGGGGAAGGGGGAGCTCCCAAACGACTGGAAAGAGGCGCGCATCGTCGTTTCTAAGAAGAATGGGGAAGTGGCTGCCCATTTTGAGCTCTTGAGCGCAAAGAGCGAAAAATTCGACTTAAACGACATGGACCCTCTTGCTTGGAGGGTGATTCGCGAAACGCTAGAAGTTCTCAACAAACGGGCCAAAGAGGTCGTGGGATTTGAATACAAGATGCTTCCCGAAGAGGCCGTCTTGAACGATCTCTCTTCCATCCATCTATCGATTCCGGTGGAACAGATTGAAGATTTACCTGCCTGGGTAGGTTCTCTCAAGCGTGAGGAGGCCGAAAAGAGATTAGAAGGAAAAAGGCAAGGAACCTATCTCTTGAGAGAAGGGGATCATTTCTTACAGGCGATCACGTTTCATATGGCAGAAGAAAATCATCTCTCCATTCACCCCTTTCTTCTCACTTTCGTCGAAGAAGAGGAAAAAATTTCCGATATTCTGCTCTTCAAGACCTCTAAGGGCTGGACTTTTTATCACGATGATCCCAACTTAAATGATCTAGAACTCTATCGCTATGAGGCATCTCCGCAGGCGCTCTTGAATGAGCTGGGAACCGTCATTCAATCTCCTGTTTCTCGGGGATAGGTTAACAGTCTCTTAGACTTTTTGCCACAGAGAATCTTTAGCACAGTTTTGGACCCAAAAATTTCCAAAACGATCCACTTGTATATTGAGATAATCGTTTCCCACATCCTCGTCATCTATCTCCCGGCCAGTCGGATTGAAGATCACTTGGGGAAGAGGGAAGTTACATTTTCGAAAACAAGCTTTCACATCCTCTACATCTTCTTCAGAACCTGAATCTGGATCTTCCTCTGGGCTGCTATAGCCACCAACTAGGATCGATCTTATGTGGCTTCCATAGTGCGCTTTGAAAGTATTTAAAAAAGTTGCCAACATTTTATTCTCTCCAGATGAATAGTGGCAAAGCCCGATTCCCATCTGACCCTTCTGATTATAGCCGCTCACCATTAACCCAAGACACGTCGCAATTCCATCAGAAAAAAGGCTCTCTACTTTTTCAATAGAGGCTAAATGATAGGCTCCTTGCTCAACCCCAACCCGTGGAGCAGAAGAAAAGTGAAAATTTGATTGTACTAATGCTGCCGCCATATAACTCTTTTGCTTTATACAGAGGCATATTTTACTAAATATATGCAAAAAAATAAGCTTAATTAAATAATTACATAAAAAATTAATTATTTAACAATATGCTCTCTAGCGTTTCCAGGGGACGACGCGTGTGAGGAGATAGAGGAGCATGGCGCCACTTAAGACGGCGAGTATGGCGGGAATTTGCTTGTGCGTCATGGAATAGCGGGTGGCAAACGTAGCCGTGAGAGCAAAAGTCAGGAAAAGAGCCGCATAGGATCCGAAGCGGATCTTGAAAAACATCAGAATGGCACTTAGGATGAGAAGAGCCCCGAATCCACTCCCCATGTAAAGGGATACGACGCTTCCCCCTTTTTGATAACCCATCCAACCCAAAAGAAGGATTAAGATTCCGTAGATAAGAACCGACCAACTCGTCGTTTTTTTCATGTTTAATGTCCTTTGGGGTTAGAGATACAAGCGATCATGTTACTAAATGCTAGGTAAAAGACCCAGATCAACGGGAATCCGTAAAGGAGTCCTGATATACGCTCTTTTTTCCAAAACAGGAGAGCCGCGAGAAGTGTATTGCAAGTGAGCAGAAGCAGAGCGACAAGGCCAAGAAGCGACTGTTTGAGGACGAATTGGCTCACACTCCAGCCGATTTGGAGCAAGAATTGAGCCAAAAACACCGAGAGCTCGAGTTTGAGGACACGGAGGGAAAATTTTCGCCAAAGAGCCCACATTCCCAAAGCGAGAAAAAGGGCATAGAAAGTGGCTAAAAACTGAGTAGTCAGTCCAGAGACGATTTCAAAGCCAAAAGAGAGAAGAAGGTAGATCCCTAAACCGACGAGTTGCTCTGGACGGGTCCGATGGCTCGATCTGCCAACCGGAAACGGCACAGATTCTGATTGTGATTCGTGAATTGTCATATGTAAATGGTTTAACTGAATCAACCAATTTTTTCAAAAGTAAATTCCTTGTTGGGAACCCCTTTCCTTAGTAAACTACTTGGATGAAAACCGAAATTCTGGACAGCTCGAACTTAGCCCCAGCCATCCTCAGTTTAAAAAGGGGAGATCCCGTCGTTTTTCCCACCGAAACAGTTTATGGGATCGGAGCCCCTATTTTCCAAGAAGAGGCTGTCAAAAAAATTTTTACCATCAAAGGAAGGCCCTCCGATAACCCCCTCATTGCGCACATTGCCCGTTTAGAAGACAGCGCTCGATTGGGAGAGGATTTTAGCGATTTTTTTTATCGACTGGCAGAAAAATTTTGGCCGGGGCCGCTCGCAATGATAGTGAAAAAGAGGGCCGAAGTTCCAAATATTGTCTCTGCAGGCCATCCAACCCTTGCCATTCGGATGCCGAGACATCCCGTTGCTCTGGAATTGATCCAGAGGGTAGGAGAGCCCCTGGTTGCCCCTTCAGCCAATCTTTCAGGGAACCCGAGTCCCACATCCCCAAGAGATGTTTTGGAGGATCTGGAAGGAAAAATTCCCTATATCATCGATGGGGGGAATTGTGAAGTGGGGATCGAATCAACGGTTGTGAGTTTGGTTGGAAAAACCCCCATGCTTCTTCGGCCCGGAGTCATTACAAAAGAGGCCCTCGAAGAGGCGCTTGGACAAAAAGTGGCACTCGCTCCCTCTCATGGACCTATTTTATCGCCCGGAATGAAATATAGACACTACGCTCCTAAGGCCAAGGTCAGACTCGTTTTCAAAAAGGAAGAGTTGCAAGGCCCTTTTTTCAAACCAACCCCTCAAAACCTCTATGCTCAATTGAGGGAGCTAGATCGAAGGGGGCTTTCCGAAATCCAAATTTATTGCGATGAAGAGACACAAAAAGATCTAGCTCTCATGAATCGGTTATTGCGAGCAAGCGGGCACATAGGATAAACTAGTGAAATGACAGATCAGGTGATTGAACCTTCTGAAATCATTCTTGAGCAACCCAATAAGCCAAGAGAAAATGCGTCACACGTCAATCCTTGGATTCGGTGTCTCGCTAGATTCTTTGACTATGCACTCTTTTGTCTTCTCTTACTCTGGACGAGAAAACTTTTTGCAGGACAGGTTCCTCTCGGGACCTACGAAAGGTTGATCCCTTTTGAATTCTTCGTCTGGATTCCCATTGAGGCAACTCTTTTGAGCACGCTCGGAACAACGCCTGGGAAATGGTTCCTCAAAACCCGCCTTAAAGCAGGAAAAAAGACAAAAATCCCCTTTTATATGGCTTTGAAGAGAAGTTTCAATGTTTGGATCCGAGGACTCGGTATGGGGATTATCGGATTAAATTTTTTCTGTTTAGCGATTGCCTACCAAAGACTCAAAGTTTTTAAAATTACGAGTTGGGATCAGGAAGATCATATCCAAATCACCCACTATCCCATTGGAAGGTGGCGTCTCTATGTTGCGGTTTTTGTTGCAGTTGGAGGCCTATTATACTATGGAGCTGCTAAAGGATAAATTAAAGCGTTTTGCGGCCATTATAGCAGCCCACCTGCCAGACGGCAATGGCTCGGCTATATTGCCAGAACATTGTCCTCGCCATTGCCGCGGACAGTTGGGCTACTCTAAGAACCGCTAAACGCTTTACTTTATTCTTTGACAGCTCCTATATGCAAGAAAAGAACATAGACATCAAAACCCATGCAAACAGACAATTTCGATCCTTCGATGAATATTCTGCATCGCAGATCGCTTCAGTTGGATCACATTTTCTCTCCCCAAGCAGTAGCAGTTGTGGGTGCAACGGAAACAGAAGGGAGTGTCGGCAGGACAGTTTTACAAAATCTTTCCTGCTTTAAAGGTAAAATCTATCCGGTCAATCCCAAACGCTCCTCAGTTCTCGGAGTCAAAGCCTATCCCAACCTCAAAAGCCTTCCTCAAAAAGTAGACGTCATTGTCGTTGTCACACCTGCAAAGACCGTTCCGCAAATCATTTCAGAAGCTGCCGATCTAGGAATTCCAGCTGCCATCATCATTTCAGCTGGGTTCAAAGAAATGGGGCCTCCGGGGATTGCTCTTGAGAAAGAAATTCTCGAACACGCAAGAAGGGGCAAGATGCGACTGATCGGCCCAAACTGTCTTGGAGTGATGAATCCTTTAAGCGGTTTCAATGCCACTTTTGCAGCAGATATGGCTCAAAGCGGCAAAATCGCTTTTATTTCTCAATCGGGAGCGCTCTGCACAGCTGTTCTAGATTGGAGTTTACGGGAAAAAGTGGGGTTTAGCGCTTTTGTGTCCATCGGATCCATGGTCGATGTAGATTGGGGAGATTTGATCGATTACTTTGGAAGCGATCCCGCAACCCAAAGCATTTTGATCTACATGGAAAGCGTTGGAAATCCACGATCTTTTCTCTCGGCAGCAAGAGAAGTTTCTTTGACTAAACCCATCATTTTGATCAAAGCGGGAAGATCCATGGAATCGGCCAAAGCTGCTGCATCTCATACTGGCTCTTTGGCTGGAAGCGATGGGGCCTTTAGCGCGGCTTTGAGAAGGGTAGGGGTTTTACGGGTAGAGACCATTGCCGAACTCTTTAGTCTGACAGAGGCTTTAGCAAAACAACCGAGACCCAAGGGGCCTCATTTGAGCATTGTAACCAATGCGGGAGGCCCTGGGGTCATCGCGACCGATGCATTGATCGCAAGCGGCGGAAAATTGACGGCCCTTTCGAAAGAATCCATGGATCAATTGAATGCACTCCTCCCGGCTCCTTGGAGCCACAATAACCCTGTAGATATTCTGGGAGATGCCGATAAGGAGCGCTATGCCAAAACGATCGATATTGTCGCAAAAGATGAAAATACAGATGGAATTTTGGTCATTTTAACGCCTCAGGATATGACCGATTCTGTGGGAACTGCCGAAGCCATGGCAACTTTTGCCAAACTCGAAGGAAAACCTCTTTTAGCCAGTTGGATGGGAGCAAAGAGAGTCGAAGAAGGGGATCAAATTTTAACAGCGGAAGGAATTCCCGTATTTGAATTTCCCGACATGGCCTGTAAGACATTCGCCTCCATGTGGAAGTATACGGATACTTTAAGAGAAATCTACGAAGTTCCCATGCCCACCTACACCCATGAAACTGCCTGTCTCATCAAGCACCGAGCTCTTTTTGAAATTTTTGAAAGAGCGAGGTTGGAAAATCGAACTATTCTCGATGAAGTAGAATCCAAACAGGTTCTAGAAGGATACGACATCCCATGCACACCGACCCGCATGGCAAAAAGCGCCAAAGAAGCAGCCCTCCTCGCTAAAGAAATGGGATTTCCAGTCGTCTTAAAGGTCTATTCCAAAACGATTACGCATAAGAGCGATGTGGGGGGAGTCAAGCTCCATCTCCAGACAGTTCAAGAAGTTGAAAAGGCGTATAACGAGATCTATGAATCGGTGAAAAAAAAGGTTGGAGAGGAGCATTTTCAGGGAGTGACCGTTCAACCCATGATCAAACTCGATGGGTACGAGCTCATTTTGGGCAGTACGATTGACGAGGAATTTGGCCCCATTCTCCTTTTTGGCTCTGGAGGGCAATTGGTGGAGGTCTATCGGGATCGCGCACTCGCCCTGCCTCCTCTCACGACGACTTTCGCACGCCGTCTCATGGAACAAACTCAAGTTTACGAAGCGCTTAAAGGAGTGAGGGGAAGAAAACCTGTCAACTTGGAAAAGCTCGAAGAGATCCTCGTGCAATTCAGCAATCTAATTGTCGGACAGCCCTGGATCAAAGAATGCGATATCAATCCGCTGCTCGTTTCTTCCGAGCGCATGATTGCTCTCGATGCTCGCATCATTCTCCACCCTCCCGATACAAAAGAAGAACTGTTGCCAAGACCAGCTATCCGACCCTATCCCGTTCAATATGTAGAAACCACACAACTCAAAGGAAAAACTCCGGTTACGATTCGACCCATTCGCCCCGAAGATGAACCTCTCATCGTCCAGTTCCACCGAGATCTTTCTCAAGAAACAGTCCGTCAACGCTATTTGAAATCGCTCAACTACGATGAGAGGACCTCCCACAATCGGCTCCTCCGGATCTGTTTCAACGATTACGATCGGGAAATTGCACTTCTCGTCGAAAAAGACCAAGAGATTTTAGGGGTTGGCAGGCTCACGAAAATTCCAGGAACAAAAGATGCCAATTTCGCACTCGTCGTGAAGGATCAATGGCAAAATCAAGGGGTCGGCACCAAGTTGATGGAAAAACTGATCGAAGCTGCCAAAGCCGAAAAAATAGAGAAGATCACAGCTTGCATGCTTAAGGAAAACTTTCAAATGCAAAAACTCTGCCAACATTTTGGCTTTTCTCTAAACTTGAATGGTCCCTATATCATCACGGAGCGACGTCTTTGAGAAACCATCTGAACCCTAAATAAGCACTGCTCCCAATGGCTGTGGCAAAGAGGGGAGTGACCGCCTGAAAGATCCATCCTCCTGCCTCTCCGCCAGGAGTGAGACGCACAAGAGCGGAGATCGCTGCAACGAGCGCTAAAGTAGCATGGGTCGCCGTAATGATTTCTTCACTTCGATGAACGATGGGGTTTGGCTCAAAAGTATAGTGGAGCAAAAAGCCAGCAGCTGTGCCGAAAAGAAAAGAGAGTGGTTGAAGAATGAGAAGAACAACTGCTGAAACGGCAAAGGCGATCTTTGCAAAATGCTCCTCTAACATCGCAGTTTGAGGAGAATTAGCAATTGATGTGTTTATGTGGATGCTTGAAGCCATGGAACACCCCTTATTTTTTCCTACATATTAACGCATTGGTCAAAAAAGAGACAAAAGGATACTATTCATTTTTTTATGATGAATAGTTTTTTGCGCTTGGGTGTTTCCATTCTAGTTGGACTGATTCTCTGGTTTCTTCCAGAGCCTGAGGGTCTTGCTGAAAAGGGATGGGATTTATTTGCTCTCTTTGTGTCCACGATGATCGCAGTCATTTTGAGACCTTTTCCGATGGGGGTCATTGCCCTTCTTTCCTTGACAGTTGCCGTGTCTACCCAGACCCTCAATTTTTCTGAGGCCTTTAGTGGATTTAGCAATGATGTTGTCTGGTTGGTCGTATTTGCTTTTTTCATGGCACGAGGTTTTATCTCAACGGGCCTTGGAAACCGGCTTGCCTACAAAGTAATGAGTTTTCTCGGCAAAAATAGTTTGGGATTGGGCTATGGTCTCGTCGCGACCGACCTAATTTTGGCTCCCGCTATTCCGAGCGTAACAGCCAGAGTAGGTGGAATCATCTACCCAATCGTCAAATCTCTAGCAGAGATCTTTACTGGCCCTTCTCACGATCCCAAAATGGGTGGTTTCTTGACTCTGGCGGCCTTTCAGGGTTCAGCAGTGACAAGCGCCATGTTCTTAACGGCGATGGCGGGCAATCCACTGATCGTAGAGCTTTCTCGAGGACAGGGGATTGAAATTACCTGGGCTAAGTGGGCCATTGCTGCCCTTGTTCCCGGACTTTTAAGTCTCGTTGCGATTCCCTATCTCCTCTTTCGATACATCTCTCCCGTGATTCGAAAAACCCCTCATGCCAAAGAAATGGCCATGGATCGACTCAAACAGATGGGCCCGATGAAGCCCAAAGAATGGGTCATGCTGGGAACCTTCTCTTTCCTCATTCTTCTTTGGATTATTGGACCATCTATTGATTTAAAAGCCACCGTTGCCGCCATGGTCGGCCTTGTCGTGTTGCTCTTGAGCGGAATTCTCAAGTGGAAAGATGTAATTGAAGAGACGAGCGCTTGGGATACGTTTATCTGGTTTGCGACGCTAGTCACCCTTTCGAGTTTTCTCAATAAATTTGGGGTGACGACTTGGTTTAGCAACTGGATGGTTTCCCAGGTCTCTGGATTTCAATGGATTTTTGGCTTTTTTATCCTCTCATTGATCTACTTCTATTCGCACTACTTCTTTGCGAGCAGCGTTGCCCACATTGGCGCGATGTTTGCCCCTTTACTCATTGTGTCGATTGCTTTGGGAACCCCGGCAGAACTCGCCGTATTGACCCTTGGCTTTTTCAGCAACCTCTATGCGGGTCTTACTCATTACGGTTCGGGACCTGCTCCGATCCTTTACGGAACAGGCTATGTGTCCGTGACAACCTGGTGGAAAGTTGGATTCCTCATCAGTCTTGTCAACATTGGCATTTGGCTGCTCGTTGGAGGACTTTGGTGGAAAATCCTAGGACTTTGGTAAAAACTTCTTGCAAGAATACTCGATATTTTCGATAGTCCGCATTAGAGGGACTCTTATGAAAAAACTACTCTTTTCACTCGGCCTGCTTTTAGTTGGTGCCGATCTTCTAGCCATGATTCGAGCAGGGGTCGATGTGGGACCAGGGCCAGCGCCCGTCTATGATTACGATGATGACGGATGGTATGGACCCGGTCTCTACTACGGTGTCTACTATTCCGATTATCCTGCCTACTATGCTTGGAGACGTCGCTATTACTATGGTGGACCCTACTACTACCGGAGTTATTACCACGATGGACATCATCATGGTCATTACCATGGCGGCCATCACGGTGGTCACCACTAAAAATAGCTCTCGGTATATACTGAGTTTCATATGTTCCGAGAGTTCATTCCGAAATCGTTCATCTATCTAAGGCGTTATTCTCTTGCCCTTTTTCGCAAGGATTTAACAGCGGGAATCACCGTTGGAATCATCGCATTGCCGCTTGCTATGGCTTTTGCCATTTCTTCGGGAGTCACTCCCGAAAGAGGGCTGTTTACCGCGATTGTTGCCGGTTTTCTCATTTCTGCACTCGGAGGAAGTCGAGGACAAATTGGAGGACCCACAGGCGCTTTTGTCGTCATCATTTACGACATCATCCAACGCACTGGATATGAAGGGCTTGCAATTTCGACAATCTTAGCTGCCATTCTCCTCGTTCTTTTGGGAATTTTTCGTTTGGGATCGTGGATCAAATACATTCCGCAGCCACTCATTACAGGATTTACGACGGGAATCGCCCTCATCATTTTTTCCTCTCAAATCAAAGATTTTTTTGGTTTGAACATGGGAACTCCTCCTGCGAGCTTTATCGAAAAATGGGCTCTTTATTTCAAAGTGATGCACTCCGTTCACCTTCCTACTTTGTTATTGGGACTTTCTACATTCGCCCTCATCCTCTTGATTCGCAGATTCATTCCCAAAATTCCTTGGGGGATTGGAGCCATTGTGTTTGCCACTTGCCTTTCCTTGGGGCTCGAGCTCGATGTCGAAAGCATTCAATCTAAATTTGGGCAAATCCCGAATCAACTTCCTTGGCCCTCTTTGCCTTCTCTTTTCATCCCTGCAAATCATCTCGGGGAGATTTGCACCGATGCGATCACCATCGCTTTTTTAGCTGCTATTGAGTCGCTGCTCTCTGCAGTCGTTGCCGATGGGATGATGGGAAGCCGCCACAAATCCAATTGCGAATTGGTAGGGCAGGGGATTGCCAATTTTGCCTCCATTCTCTTTGGAGGGATCCCTGCGACGGGCGCGATTGCGCGCACGGCAGCCAATATCAAAAGCGGGGCCCAAACACCTATGGCTGGAATGATCCACGCTGTGACTCTGTTTCTCATCATCCTCTTTCTGGCGCCCGTTGTGAGTCAAATTCCGCTCACTGCACTAGCAGCTGTTCTCATCATGGTTTCGTGGAATATGTCCGAACTTCCCCACTTCCTGAACTTTTTAAAAGCGCCAGTAGGGGATGCAGCCATCCTCCTCACGGCATTTTTGCTCACTGTCTTTGTCGATATCACGGTGGCTGTCCTCTTGGGAACTATTCTCGCCTGTTTCCTCTTCATGAAGCGGATGAGCGAATGTTCCAAGACGATTCCCCTGACCCAGCTCTTTCGGGAGCCCGCTTCAGAGTTCTTTGAAAAATATGATCCAGACGCCCTGACTCATAAAGTCGTTCCCGAAGGAGTAGAAATCTATGAACTCCAAGGTCCTTTTTTCTTTGCCGTCGCAGATGTTTTGAAAGATCTTCTCTTGAACTTAGAAAAATCCCCCAAAGTCTTCATCCTTCGCATGCGATTTGTCCCCTTCATCGACGCTTCGGGGATGCATGCGTTGAAAGAATTTTACCAAAAATGTAAAGCCACTCATACGGCGCTGATTCTTTCAGGAGTGAAAGGGCAAACGGCTAAAGATTTAAAAGCTTTTGGACTCTTTCAACTCATCGGAGAAGAAAACATCTTTTCTCACATCGACGAAGCGCTTCATCGATCCCGAACCTTGTAGAGACAGCTTTCAAACCGTAAAAAATCTTTAAGGGAACAGGATCTGCAGGATCGTAACCGGCAGGATTCGCAGGAAAAAATAGTGCATCATCCTTCTTATCCTGCCGGTTACGATCCTGCAGATCCTGTTCCCTTCTATTAAAGCATTAGGCTATAAAAATTTAACGAACGGCAGTGGAGAGGGGAGGGAGGGAATCTAAGACCTGTTGGAAAACTTGCTCTTTTGCCCCTCTGCTATCGATCTCTTTAAGGGCCCCTTTTTGCTGAGCATAGTATTGGATTAAAGGCTCTGTTTGTATCCGGTAGACTTCAAGCCTTTTGCGAATGATCTCTTCTCGATCATCGTCTCGCTGAATCAATTTTCCGTGACACTGATCGCAGACTGATTCTTGCTTTGGAGGATCGAATCTTTTGTGGTAGGGTCTGCCGCAATTTTTGCAAGCGATGCGCCCTGTGACCCGTTCAATGATCATCGGATCAGATAGATTGAAATTGAGCACAACGACCTGATGTTGCTCAGCAAGCCTTTGATCTAAGACTTTTGCCTGCGCAAGCGTGCGGGGAAATCCATCGAGAATATAGCCCCCTTTACAGTCTGGATGGGAAACGCGATCAAACAGCATATCGAGAACGAGCTCATCCGGCACGAGTTGTCCTTTATCCATGTATTTTTTCGCTTTGTTGCCGAGGGAAGTTTGTGCTCTGATATTCTCTCGGAACAGATCTCCTGTAGAAATATGGGGGATACCGAGCTGTTGACTTAAAGGGACTGCGTGTGTTCCTTTCCCTGCTCCTGGGGGCCCCATCAAAATGACCACAAGGGGTTTATTCTCCGGATGAACTGCCGTAGTCGCGCGTCCGCTGATCAACAAACCGAGCATAAAAACAAATCCAAGACGACTATTCTAGAATAGCCGTTCTTTTTAAGCGATATTTATGTGAAAGGTCTTTCCCGTCTTTATGGAATTGCTAACAGCACAGTCCTTAATAGCGCCATCAAGAAGTTTTTTTGCCTTTTCCCGATCTGATACGCCTTCCAGATCGAAAAACACATCGGCATGGGTCATGGTAAAACCAGATCCGCCTGGAATCCGATCCACCGTTAACTGCACCCGTCCTTTGATCGTTTGGAAACGGACGCCCGCTTTTTCTGCATAGACTTTAAAAGTTGCAATCAAACAGTTCAGAAGAGAGATGGCAAACAAATCTTCGGGCGAATAACCTTCGCCAGGGCCCATGAATTCTGGGGGAATTGCGCAGACGATGGGGGAAAGTCTTCCAGCTTCCGCTTGCCACTTTGAAGAAGCGCCGCTCGCCGAACTAGCGCTGACTTCAAACTTCATTGGGAATTGAATCATACTTACAGGGATACCACAACAGGGGTTAATAATCATTATTTTTTATTGAAAAAAGGTGGAGGATCGAGTATACTTTTTTACACCCATGAAAAAAATAGCAACACCAACTACTATTCTCGATGTGTCTAGAGGAATCGGATTTGGTCTTCTCTATCATCCCGTTATTGGCAAAAGCCGTTCTAAACCCTTCTTTTTTATTCCCCCTCGTTTAAAAAAACGCTTGTAATCGCAGCTTAAAGGTGTTAATACAACATCTCTTCACAACTTGAGAGAGGTGTTATTTGGATCGTGCAGAGGAAAGAAAGTGGCAAAACCTACTCGAGCTGCTTTCTAAAAAAAAACTTTGCTGGGAAGAGCTTGCAAGGAGGGTAGAAAATCCTTCGGCCTTATCCCGAATGGCCACAGCTTTAGATGCAAAAACTCTCTTACATTTGGCCGTGATCGATCATCAAGTCCCCTGGGTTGAAAAACTCCAGAAAATCCCTCTTCTCAAAACGAAGCGAGATCTCTTTGGGTTGAGTCCTGTAGATTACGCAATCCTCCTAGGTCGAAAAGAGCTACGGCCCATGTGGGAGCCCGTCCATCCGTTACCCTTGAAGGACTTTGAATATTTGCATGCCCCTGTTTTTGAGAACTATGAACATCTCGAAGAGGTGATTGGAAATGTCGCAAAGGCCAAACGTGAGGATAAAATTCCCTCAGAAAAAATCTGGATGGGCGTTTATTATGATCGAGAACTCCAAAAAGCGATCCATCCGCCGGTAGAAATTCGTCATATCGATCCGGAAGTCGGACATGGCGTTTTTGCAACGAAAAAAATTCCGGCCTGTACCTATGTAGGAGAGTATGTGGGACTCATTCAGCAAAAAACAACTCACCAATTGAAAGAAAAAAGGCATTGTCTACGCTACGCGGTCTGGGAAGCCAAGAGAAATTTTTGCATTGACGCCGAGCACAAGGGAAATTTTACCCGATTTTTGAACCACAGCGCAAAACCCAACCTCGGACTTCAATCGATTTACTGGAGAGGCATCCCGAGGATGATTTTCATCTCTTTGAGAGAAATTCGAGAGGGAGCTCAGCTCACGTTTGATTATGGATCCCATTTTTGGAAGCACCATCCTGAAAGTCCCAAAGAATGGTCCGATGATCTTTGAAAAAGAGGGCAAACTTCTAACCGTCGAAGAATTTGAAAAACTCACCGGATCCAAATGGATTTCAAAGCTCGAATTTGACCATGAAAAAATCCTCCCCGAACTCCTCCGGCAAGGCCAAAAACTCTATGAAAAAGGGGAGCTAACCCTTGAGCAACTCTGGTTTGGAAAATACTATAAACAAGAGATTTTAACTCAAAAGGCGCCCAATGTAGCCATTCGCTACATCGATCCGCATCTTGGCTGGGGGGTTTTTGCCCTTCAAGATTTTAAGAAGATGCAATTCATCGCCGAATACGTGGGAAGGGTGAGAAAGCGGCAGAAAAAAGATGAAAAAAATGCCTATTGCTTCGAATATGTCGTAGCTCAAGGATTCAGTACTCCCTATACCATCGATGCCATGGAGCAGGGAGCGCTTGCCCGTTTCATCAATCACAGCGATCATCCAAACCTCAGTTCTAGTCTTGCTACTTTTGATCATTTGAGCCACATCGTTCTCTTTGCGAAAGAACCGGTTGCCAAGGGAGAGCAGCTCTGCTACGATTATGGCCCTGATTATTGGTCAAAACGAACAGCCCCAACCCTTCTATGAAAAAATGGTTCCTGAGTCTTTTTACCGCAAGCCTTTTTGCCACGGTCAATGAGCCGCTTCGATGGGAGTTCTTCTCTGGCTACCGGAATGACCACATCCATTGGCATCTCGAAGAGACAGGCGAAATCTACCGGGATGTCCAGTTCTGGCTAAATGGCCTTGTTCTCAACGTGATTCATAGAGATCTCTCTTTTTTCCTTAGGGGAGCCTACGGCGCTTTTGGAAGAGGGAAAGAAGAGCGCGCCCACCTTTCTACAACTGGTTGGTGTGCCGATGCCTCTGGCTACTTTGGCTATGCCATCAATTTGACAGCCGATCGAACCTATAAAGTCCTTTTGACCCCTCTTATCGGCTATGCGGGGTATTTTGAAGAGATCCACGCGCAAAATACTCTCAAAATGGTCTGGAATGGGTTTTTCTTTGGAGGGCAGTTCCAATTTGAAACAGGGGGGCCGCTCATCCTCAAAGCTGGCTATGCTTACAATCTCATGCACAATCATCTCCATGTTCAAAGATCGATCCGCTCCAATACAGGGGGGAATGGGGGACAAAGCGGCTGGGCCCAGATCGATTGGATGTTTCGAAAAATTTGGCGAGCGGGGCTGGGAGGGGAGATCCATTACTTTACAAACCGAGAAGGAAAAGAAAAGCTCAAACTTCGCTGGACTCCCATTTCTGGCTGGGTGCAAATTTCGAGGAGTTTTTAATCTATGAACGATCCCCATTCCCATTCCCGTCTTCCTCCCAAAGATCAGCTGATTATGGGAGTGCATGCTCTTGAAGAGCTCCTCCGGCATGCACCTGAGAAAATTTTAAAAGTGTATTCCACCCCTTCTAAAAAAAGCCCTCTTTTGCAAAAAGTCAAAGAGAAGGGGATTCCTCTGCTTTTGGTTCCAGAAACGACACTTACAAAAATGGCAGGTTCTGATTCCCATCAGATGCTCGTCGCCCACATCAAGGGAAGGACTTTTATCGATGCCAAAACTTTCCTCGAGACAGCCCCTGAGCACTCCCTTGTCCTCATGCTCGATCAGATCTTCGATCCGCAAAATTTTGGGGCTCTTCTCCGCTCAGCTGAATGTTTTGGGGCCTCTGCTGTCGCTTGGTCTAAGAATCGGGGCTCTGACCTAACTCCCGTCGCTGCAAAGGCAAGTTCGGGGGCAAGCGAGCTCATTCCCTTGATCCGCATTTCGAATCTCGCAACGGCTGTCGATCAGTTCAAAGAAGAGGGATTTGAAGTCGTGGCTGCGCTTTTGGATCCAAAAGCAGAATCAGCCTATACT
Organism: uncultured bacterium; assembly: GCA_964424735.1. GTDB lineage: Bacteria > Chlamydiota > Chlamydiia > Chlamydiales > SM23-39 > REEB52. Next base: position 43,421 of record CAYRJU010000011.1, on the reverse strand, counting down.
TTTCAGTTTGCTGAGAGAACCCTACTCATCGTAGGTTCTGAAGGGGAGGGGATCCAGCCCCTTTTGCAAAAGAAGGCAGACCGCTCCATTTATCTTCCCATGGCGGGCAAAGTCGCCTCTCTCAACGTCGCCCAAGCCACCTCCGCCATTTTAGCGCTCTTTAAAAAACAGGTCCAAGCCTAGAAGATTGGATCAGCTCCCTTTAGGAGGGCGGGGCCAGGGGAGGGATAGGCTTGTTTGTCCGTGGCCCGCAAGCCAAGCGGCGACATCCACTTCCAAAATTTTCGCCTGGGAAACGACCTCCATGAGCTCGGCCCAATTCTTCGACAGCGAGGCTTCATCGATCAGAGATAAAAGTTCGTTGTAGTAGGTGTCTTCTACATCGAGCATTCCCTCTTCGACACATCGATTGAGGTTCAGCTGAATGGCCTTGAGGTTTTCAACTGTATCGCCCTTTGCCTTGAGAAAGTCTATATCCTTTGCCATACAACTAAGCAATCCTAAGCCGTCTTGTTTCAAATGGATTTGCAGCCATCAATAATTGCTCATATTTATCTAAAGAAATACCAATTTTCCCTTTTTCATATTGAGCATAGGCATTAGGCGATTTAGAGCCCAAGCGTTCAGAGGCTTCTCTTACAGTAGATCCGCTTTTTTCTCTCTGCCTTCTCAAGGAGAGAGCTAATAAAAGCTTATTATCGCTAACCGTAATTCCAATTATATTTTTTTTATAATCAATGACTGTTACAGAAAAATCCCTGCCTATCTCGTCTTTAAAATAATTTCGAGCCATTTCAATTACCAAATCTTCGGTCATGGCTAGAGCGTTCTTGCGAGTCTTCCCTTGAGTCATAGCATCAAGAGCAGGGATTTCAACAAGCCAAAACTTCCCATCTTTCCAGATCTTTCCTTCCATTTCCATACTACTCATCCTTCCTAGGAGGATTGGTTTTTGCCTTTCTTAAAATCTTCTTTGCCAGCATTTCCTTAACTTCGGCATGTCTAGGTACGAATTCAAACAGCTCCCCATTCGTCCATGCATCGTGATTTCCCCCATGCCGCTCAAACCGCCACCCACACTCTCGCAACTGTTTTTCCAGATCCCGCTTTTTCACTCGGCTACCTTTAATTGTACACGATTCTATATACAAAGTCAATTGAAGGCAAAAGATATCTTTAACCCCTTATCTATCAATCACTTTATCATGCGCCAGAAGAAAGCCTCCTTATTTGATCGATTTCCTGGCCTCTGGCAAGTGCGGCAAATTCCTACAGCCAAAGAGGCCATGCCTTCTAGCGTACAACGATATATACAGAAGAGGGGGGGGGTATAGAGAAGATTTTGTCGAAGATCCCCATTGGGGAAAAGTCCTAGGCCAAACCTTTGCGAGCCCTCCAAGCATAACATAACATGTATTATCAGACGTTCTATGTAGTAGGCCTCCCCGATTCTCCTTGCCATTTTTGCCCGTCCGGCCTATTCTCCTTGCCAATTATGAGTACCCAACCCTTATCCAGCCTTCTCCCACCACTGGTGGGAACCGTTGGGTATTCGGCTTAATTTCGCGGTTCTTCGGGAATCACAATCCAGCCAATCAAATAGACTAGGAACATCGGAACAATCCCCGTGCAGATCAAGATAAAGACCGCGATGAGTCGAATGAGCGTCGGATCGATGTTGAAATAGTTCGCAAGGCCTCCACAAATGCCTGCAATCTTGCGATCAAAACGGGATCGATAAAGTCTTTTCATGTGGGAGAGTATAGCAGCTAGGAAAATATTTGGAGAGCACTTATTGGTGAAAGGAAGGGCCCCAATTTTCTTTGCCATTTTTGCCCATCTCGCCTATCCTCTTTGCCAATGAGGATTTGTACAGCGAAACACGAATAGAAATGGCAACCCTCTTTATGCAAATTATGCAAGAGACCAACAGGAAGGCCATTGAATTATTCCGGGGATCAGAATCATGAGGCCGCCGCCGATGGCGGCGCCCCTTTTAGTCTTGTTAGTCTTGAGCACAGTCTAAAATTTCGGCGTTTACTTGTTTTACTACTTCACCTTTAAATATTAGATGCCCTACGCATTTAATGAGAGAATTTATACCATCCAGCGGGTTTACGACCTCTTCGAGGGTATATTCCCGCTCTAGAGGGTTTTTATACGGGACAACTGCCCTGAACGATGTATTTCCTCCGGGTGTTTTTTTTGTTGAGAGTTGTACATCTGCATTCGAAGCTTCCTCGCTACTTGCGAATCGGAAAACGGCGGTGGCATAGACTGGCTGATCTCCAGCCATTTTTTTAAGAACGAAAATTTTCTCAAGACTGGGGACTTTCATTTCATATGATTCCCTCGGTGCTATTGTGAATTGAACGTTTGTCGTTGCTGGAATAGCTGCCATAAAAACTCCTGTGTTAATGATAAAGCTTCTCAGTACTGGGCAAAATAAGGCGAGCGAGGTCTATAGGTTTTAACTTTTGTCCAGTAGTGAGATAAAGCTTATACTCGTAGACACCACTTTAAATCAACGATAAGTTTGAGCTTAGATCTCGCATTCAAAGAGGAAATGCGCCTCTTCCCAGCCATTTTCGTAGATTTGTTCGAGCTGATCCCTAAACCACATGTCAAAAGGATGCGTGGAAGAATCCCACTCCTTTAAACGCTCTTCAGCCCCCTCGGTCACTTCGTGGTAAATGAGAGCATAGCCCTCATTCCCAATGTGCTGCGTCCACACCCGAGTGACTTTAAAGCCGTATCTAGCCAAAAGAGCTTTGTATTCTTTCTTGCGCTCGCCTGTAATCACCCGGCCAAAGTCGTGATAAGCCTTCATTTTGCCTGGCCTAATTTTGGCAATGAAAAGACTCTTTTTCATCCATTTTACCAAGAATTAAAATTTTGCTCAGATTCTTCTTCTTGGAGCCTATCCCCTTCTTCATCGTAGCAATCTTTGCAGGGTTTTTCGATTTGCTCGTATTCTTTCTGTGTTTTCCCAACCAGACGCCCATTTTTAAAGGTCAGAGGAATTTTCTTTCCTTTTGATTGATAAAACCAAACGTCATAGACATCCTCTCCAACTGTAAAGCTCTCTTGGCTTTCAGAGGAACCCATGATGTCTGATACCTCTTCTTCCGTCATCCCCATTTTCAATCCAGAAACAGACCCAGATTGGCTGATGATGTGGACATTCGGGGGCAATTTTTCATTCTTGGATGGAGCTTTTTTTTGTTGGGTGTTTTTGAGAGATTGTTCAAATTCCTTATCTTCTACCTCTTGAGGTTTTTTCTCCTCGACAGGGGGTGGCTTTTGAGGGGCTTCTGCCCTCGCCTGCTCTTTCATGGCATAGTAATACCACTGGTAGCCCGTACCGACCAAAACCCCATTCTTAAAGGTGAGCGGGGTGAGATTTTGGGGGACCATTCTCGTCTGATCGAGGCCCGTTGGGCGGGTCACATAAAACCAGACATCGTAGATCTCGTCATCGACCTGAAAGTTCTCATAACTATAGGGTTTGTGCATGATTTTCAGCACTTGACTCTGACTCATGCCTTTACGCACTTTGGCAAGATGGTATTGATTCGTTTCAGACATGGCTTCGTACTGTAAGCCATTACTCACCATACATCCACTAGCAAAAAGAATGGGCAAAAGCCAAGTGCATTTCATAGGAGACCTCTTCCCCTACGCCATACTTTAATACTTCGTGAATGTCAAGGAGAAGGATCTTTTTCTTCTTCTTTAGACCAAAACCCTTTTCGCTTTTTCTTCTTGCGGGGAAGAAGTGTCTTTTTAGGAACTGGCGCGCCTAGAATAGGCAAGGCTACCGGATGCATTTCCTCTTTTCTCAATAAGCCCTCTTCCCGTTTTTCGATTCGGGGGAAGAGCTGAGAGGATAGAGGGGCTTCCTCTTTCTTCGCCTTCTCTGGAATTTTTTCCCCTTTCTCGGGAACTCTCTTTACAGAAAGAGTGGGCTTTTCTTTAGGTGTTGAAAACACTTTTCGATCGGTCCGTTTTGTGGGCGCCGCATCGGGGAAAGGTGTGTCTTTAGTAGAGAAGAGGAGCTTTTCCAACCGCTCTTGTCTCGTAGAAACGGGAACTGCGCGTCGAAGAGGGGCCTTTTTTGGAATTTCGCCTTGCGATTCGAGCAGCTCACTCACTGCATCAATGATCCGCTCTAGATCTGGTTTCAATTTTACGAGCACCTTACGCAAAGGCGCCTCTTGAGGATTTTGGATATAGCGAGAATTAGACAATTTCCCAATCGCCTCTTGAACCTGGCGGATGAGCTCTTTGGCCTGTTTACCTATAGGAATAGGCTCTTTTGAAGAAGGTTTATTTTCTACTTTTGTAGGTTTGGATTCTGTTTTCTTTTCCGTCTTGCCAATCCACTCCCCAACCTCTTTTTCCACTTCGCGTAAAACGAGAAGCAAACGGACCGGATGACGTTGAAAATAGTCATTGGAGGCCAAATGGGGAGGAACAAAAAAACGGCGATTCAAAAAATCGGACGAGACTGCCGCTTGAACAGTCAACGGCGAGAGCGCATCGATAAATTTCTTGAGCAGGCCTTGAGCCTGGGTCCATTCAACAGAATTCATTGACATGAATATAGGAGAAGAGGACATTGAAAACAACCTACTAAAATTTTTAATGCAATTAGACTTGGCAAATTCCTTATTCTTAATGGTTGGCCTCATCAGCGGACTTCTCGGAGGCATGCTCGGCATCGGAGGGGGTGTCATCACAGTCCCCTACCTCTATTTTTTCTATCTCTACACAGATGCCTTTCCAAATCAAGCGATGCAATTCGCCGTTTGCACCTCTTTAGCAGTTGCTTGGATCACGTCAGCCGTTGCCACCTATTTCCAGATAAGAAAAAAAGCCATCGTCGGATCAGCTCTCAGGTGGATGGCGCCAACCCTTTTGATCGGATGTGTCAGCGGATCGATCCTCGCACACACAATGGCAAGCCCTCTACTGGGTATCTTGTTCGGCATACTGGCTACTTCTTTGGGAATCTATTTTTTCTTCCCCAAACTCCCTCCCCTCAACATTGCCCCTGCACCAAATAAGAGCCTTTCTCTTTTTTCTCTAGGCATCGGTTTGCTCTCGAGTCTTTTGGGTGTTGGAGGGGGATCGATTGCATTTCCCGTGCTCTTGGGTTATGGGCTTCCCGCTAAAAATGCCTCAGCAACCTCATCATCAGCCACCTTGATCTCAGCCGCCATCGGAACGACGACCTATCTCATCCTCACTTGGAACATGCAAACCTCTTCTACAACCCTCGGCTACATCGATATTCCCGCCTTGATCTTCATCGGCTTGGGCGCTGCGATCACAACACCTCTAGGAGTCAAACTCGTACACAGCCTGCCTCTCTCTCTCATCAAGCGGATCTTCGGCGTTTGTCTGTCCCTAATCGGACTTTCTATGTTAATCCCATCTGCGTGAGCGTTTGGTCGATTTTTTGGCTTTCTCCATTTGAAAATCGACGTCGGCATCCTCAAACCAAGCTAGAAAGGCCCGATAGACATTTTTCCCCTGATTGAGGAGCATTTGATCATGGCCTGAGGTCATGATCCAAAGATAAGCTCCAAAAAGAAAGACCAGCCAAAACAACTTTCTCATCTATTTTGCAAAGTAAGCTTTTCTGAATTTATTTGCGTTGAAAATGATAGCATAGGTAGCCTTATTCCATGTACCTCTTTGATTTTCAAATCATTCGCCCCCGTTTTGAAACAGGCCAAAAAGAGACCCTCGATTGGTTAACTGAAGCCCACACCAAGGCCGAGGGCCAAGAATCGTTTCGGGAAGAAATCCGAGAAAAACTCTGGCATGTTGGGTGCAAACCCGATCACATTGCCAAAAGAGGGCATGTTCTTGCCGATTTTCAACATCAAAATTGGGAAGAGATGCAGATTTATCGACTCCATGAGAAGCCCGAAGGATTGGATCTTTCTAAAAGAGCCAAAATTTTTCAAGAAGAAGTTGAGCCCATTTTCGAAGCCTATTTTCCCGAAGGAAGTACCCCGCCTGATGATCTCATCCACGTGAGCTGCACAGGGTATGTAGCGCCAAGCGGCGCCCAAACACTCGTTTCCAAGAGGAATTGGGGGCTTTTTACTACAGTTACGCATGCTTATCACATGGGTTGCTATGGCGCGATTCCCGCAATCCGAATGGGAAGCGCTTTTTTAAAGAGCACTCTTAAGAAAAAACGAGCCGATATTGTCCATACAGAAATTTGCTCTCTTCACAGCAATCCTTCCAACCACGCACTCGATCAACTCGTTTCTCAAAGTCTTTTTGCAGACGGATTTATCAAATACTCAATTGGGAAAAGTTCCTCTTCCCTTGCCTTCAAGATCAAAAAATGGAAAGAAGAAATCATTCCCGATTCCCTCCATGCGATGAGCTGGAATATGGCCGGTTGGGGATTTCAAATGTCCCTTTCCAAAGAGATCGCCGTTCTCATCACCCGCCATCTCCCCTCTTGTCTAAAACGGCTTAAATGTCCTAAAAATGCCCTTTTTGCAGTGCATCCAGGTGGACCTAAAATTCTCACGTATATTCAAAAAGTGCTGCAGTTGAAAGAAGAGCAAATGAAGCACAGTTTCCAAATTTTAAAAGAATATGGCAACATGTCTTCAGCAACGCTGCCCCATATTTGGGAAAGTATTTTGAAGGATCCGGGTGTTCCAGTAGGCACGCCAATTGTGAGTCTTGCATTCGGACCGGGATTGAATGTGGCCGGTTTAATTTTGGAAAAAGTATGTGGTTGTTAGGAATTTTCCCTTTCATGCTTCAAGCGCTCTGCATGATTTTTGATGAAGGGTATTTTCATATCCGTAGAGGCCTTCCTCTCTGGGAGCGCATTGGCCACCCCATCGATACTCTCAGTGTGATCCTCTGTATGGGTTTTGTCCTCTTTGTCCCCTTTTCAAAACTGGCTCTTCTCTTTTACTTCCTCTTGGCCTCCTTTTCTTCCCTTCTCGTTACAAAAGACGAGTTCGTGCATAAAGAGCACTGCCCAGCATCAGAAAATTGGCTCCATGCAGTTCTCTTTACCCTGCATCCCATCACCTTAACCGCAGCGGGTTTCATGTGGCCCGTCGTTCAAGGCGTCGAGGTAAGTCCTTGGATCGCAAATTGGCTCGATCATCCAAATGCACTCCACCTCTTTTTGAAAGTGCAATTTGGAGTCATGACCCTTTTCTTCTCTTATCAAGTGCTCTTTTGGAATGTGGTATGGAAAGACAAACCAGTACGATAAATAACGACTTTTATGAAGAGCTCGAGGAAAAATGGTACACGGCCCTGGATCACCCAATCGCTCTTTTAAGAGCCGAAAATGCCGTCCGAATTCCCTGGATCTTAAGTCAAATAGGCTTTGAAAAAACCGTTTTAGACATCGGCTGCGGCGCAGGGATGCTGACTAACGCCCTTTCTCTTGCTGGACATACGGTCTATGGGATTGATCTATCTTCCAAAAGTTTGAAAATCGCCAAACAATACGATCTTACCCGAAAAGTCCACTACCAGGCGGCAAACGCCTATTCTCTCCCTTTTCCAGAAGAACAGTTCGATGTCGTTTGCGCCATGGATCTCTTAGAGCATGTCGAGGAGCCCTCTCTTGTCCTCTCTGAGGCGAGTCGGGTCCTCAAAAAAGGGGGCCTTTTCTTCTTTCATACCTTCAATCGATCTATCTGGAGCTATTTTCTCGTGATCAAAGGGGTAGAATGGTTTGTTCCCAATGCACCTAAAAATATGCATGTCTATCCCCTCTTCATTAAACCCGAAGAATTGGAAGAAATGTGCTCGATGCGGGGGTTAGAAATTTTGGAAATGCGGGGATTTGTCCCTAATCTCTTTGCAAAACCCTTTTGGAACATGCTCTTTTCGAAAAAGATGTCTGAAAAATTTCCCTTTTGCTTTTCAAAAAGTCTCAAAACCGGATATTGTGGAAAGGCAAAGAAGGTAGGTTCATATGGCTGAGACGAAATTCAAAGGACACCCTGTTCATACAGTTGGAAATATCCCAAACCTCCACATGAAAGCCCCCGACTTTCGGCTCGTCGATAAAGATTTAAAAGAGCGCACTTTGCACGAATTTCAAGGAAAGCGAAAGCTCTTGAGCACGGTGCCAAGCCTAGATACCGGTACTTGCAGCACCATGACCAAACACATCAACGAATTTGCCAAAAAGCATCCAAATTTTGTCTTTCTCACGATCTCTGCCGATTTGCCCTTTGCCCAAAAGCGATTCTGTGAGCACGAAGGCGTTCACAATGTGATTACATTGTCGATGATGCGCGATAAAGAATTTGGAAAATCCTACGGACTCTTAATTCAAGACAGTCCTATCGCAGGACTGTTGGCAAGATCTGTGCTCGTTCTCGATGAAAAGGAACACGTGCTTCACGTGGAACTTGTTCCCGAGATCACACAAGAGCCCAACTACCACAAAGCCTTCGAAGCCCTTCTCAAATAGTGTATCGAGGATAACAGGGTTCCCAAACGCGCTCTCGAATGATTTTTTCGAGATTTTTTTCTTTCACTTGAGCAACCCCCTCCTCTTGCGCCTTTCTTGCAACGGCCAGGGCAATGTCGTAAGAGATTCTCTTTACCTCTTCAACGCTTGGAAAGATAGGAGCATCTGGGTCTTTGATCGCGGGCGAATGGTCCGCTAAAGTCTTGGCCGCAGCGATCAGCATCCCATCTGTAATTTTGCGAGCGCCAACGCTTAGAGCGCCAAGGCCAAGGCCTGGGAAAATATAGACATTATTGCACTGAGAAATGGAATGCGATTTTCCCTGATAGGCAACAGGGGGAAAAGGACTTCCCGTTGCGATGATCCCTCTTCCCGAAGTCCATTCAAAAACTTCTATGGGAGTGCATTCAGCCTTCGTCGTCGGGTTGGAAAGTGGAAAGATGATGGGTCTTTTATGGTGGCGGGCCATCTCTTCAATAATCTCGCGGGTAAATGCGCCTCCTTGGGCAGAGACTCCGATGAGCATGGAAGGTTTTGCGTTAGCCACAACATCATGAAGAGAGATATAACCTGAAGTGGTTTTCCAGTCTTTGAGATTAGACTGCGGCTGAACATAAGGTTTTTGAGATTCGTAGACGGTTTTGCTGCCAAAATGGATCAATCCTTCAATGTCGATGAGATAGATCCTCTGGCACGCCTCTTCTCGGCTCAAGCCCTCTTCGACCATTGCGAGGACAATCATATCGGCAATCCCCACTCCTGCAGAACCTGCCCCTAAAATGGCCACTTTTTCATCTCTTAAACACTGTTTGGCCACTCTATTGGCCGAGAGAAGAGCTGCGAGGGCAACCGCTGCAGTTCCTTGAATATCGTCATTGAAAGAGAGGATCTGATCCCGGTATCGATCGAGGAGTTTTCTCGCGTGGTCCCTGCCAAAATCTTCCCACTGTAAAAGAACGTTTGGATAGCGTTTCTTGACGCACCGAATGAAGCTTTCTATAAACGCGTCGTATTCCTTTCCCACGACTCTTTGGTGCCTCCAGCCCAGATACAGCTCATCTTCTTGTAAAACCCGATTGTTCGTTCCTACATCCAATAGGATCGGGAGAGTGCGGGCCGGATGAACGCCTCCAAAAAGAGTGTAGAGAGAAAGCTTTCCAACCGGAATCGTCATCCCCCCGACGCCTAGATCTCCAAGTCCCAAAATCCTCTCGCCATCCGTCACGACAATCACATCGACTTTGTCGATTGAATAATTGGAAAAAGCCTCCTCCATCTTCTCCTTCAGAGGATAGGCGAGATAGAGCCCTCTTTGGTGAAAGTAGATGCGGCTATATTCGAGAGCTGCTTCTCCGACAGTTGGGGTATAGATGATGGGGAGTATTTCTACTGGATAGCGGGCAATGAATTGATAGAAGAGAAGCTCATTGCGGCTCAAAAGCCCTACGAGATGCTCATATTTTTCTAAAGGGGTTCTTTTCTGGGAAAAATTGAGATAGGCCCGTCGAATCTGCTCCTCGATTGTGGAAATAGCGGAAGGCAAAAGTCCATTCAAACCGAGTAGATCCCGCTCTTCTTGAGTAAAGGCTGTTCCCTTATTCAATAAGGAGCTATTGATGACAGCGGCTCCCCGCTTGGAGACTTTGATTTTTTCTTCTCCCATAGTTTCCGATATCTTCGATAGAAATTTTTCCGTCAATCTTTGAAAAAAATAGGAAGGTCATGCAAAATGACAAGTCTATGATGCCGCCTACTTTCGGTAAATGGAGATCTTTTTTTTGGCCCATTCACCGCTCTGAACTGAAAAAATTCCTTCTCCTTTTTTTTATTTTTTTTCTCATCGCCTTCAATTACAACATCCTTCGCTCTTACAAAGATTCCCTCATCATCACTGCATCCCATTCTGGAGCTGAGACCATTCCTTTCATCAAGCTTTGGGCAGTTCTTCCAAGCGCCCTTCTCTTTACTTTCCTCTTCACACGTCTATCCAATTGGTTTTCTAGAGAAAAGGTCTTTTATACAACCCTCTCTATCTTTCTTGTCTTTTTCCTCGTCTTTGCTTTCATTCTCTATCCAGCGAGAGATTGGCTCCATCCCACCAAACTCGCCGACTCACTCCAAGCCCTCTTGCCCCAAGGATTTAAAGGGTTTATTGCCATTTTCCGAAATTGGACGTTTACTCTCTTTTATGTGATGTCGGAGCTCTGGTCTACAGCGATTTTTACCGTTTTATTTTGGGGATTTACTAATGAGGTCACAACGGTGGGAGAGGCCAAACGCTTTTATGGACTTTTGACCTTTGGGGGAAGCTTTGCCGGGGTCTTTTCGGGATGCATGGCCGTCTATTTTTCAAACGATCTCTTCCTCCCCTGGCTGCCGATTTGGAAAAATCCTTGGGATCAATCCATTTTCTTTCTCTGCATTACGATTGTCTTGAGTGGCTTCCTCACAATGGCCCTTTTTCGCTGGCTGAGCGTCCATGTCATTCTCCCCTCAGAAAAAAACAAAGCCCCACGAGAAAAAATTCGGATGTCGATGCGGGCCAATTTTGCCTATCTCGCCCGCTCTAAATATCTCCTCTCTATCGCGCTCATCGTCTTTGCCTACAATGTGGCGATCAACCTCGTAGAAGTCGTTTGGAAAGATCAACTCAAAGCCCTCTACCCCCATCCGGGTGAATACAATACCTACATGGGAAAAGTCATTTTGATCATGGCCATTTTCGCAAGTCTCACCGGATTTTTCACAACGACCAAAGTCGTGCAACGCTTTTCCTGGACAGTCTGCGCTTTGATTCCACCGATCATCGTGGGGACCACAGGCCTTCTCTTCTTCAATTTCATCTTTTTTCCTCAAGAAGGCTTTTCCTGGCTGTTCGGTCTTTTAGACATGACTCCCCTCATGCTCACAGTGACTCTTGGATCGGCGCAAAACTGCTTGAGTAGAGCCTCCAAATACACCTTTTTTGACGCCACGAAGGAAATGGCTTTTATTCCTTTAAGCCCCGAATCAAAACTCAAGGGAAAATCTGCTATTGATGGAGTCGGCTCAAGGCTTGGGAAGTCGGGCGGCTCGGCCATTCACCAAGGCCTCATCCTCCTCTTCAGCTCTGTCGCAGCCAGCGTCCCCTACATCACAGTTGTTTTCTTCCTCATCATTCTTCTTTGGGGATTCACGGTCTTCTCTTTGGGTAAAAAATTCGATGAACTAACACATCCTATAGGAGAAAAAACCATTTGAATATCGGACCCTTTGCCTATTCTTTCCGTCCTTATGCAGCTGCAGCTGCATTTGGAACTGCTTTTCTTGCGACGAGTGCAGCGATGACCTCTACTGCAGAAAAAACAGCGCTTGCAGGGATCGCCATAATCGCACCTGTGATGTTGCATATCTTCATGAAGATATATGGGAGGCAAGAATCTGTTTGGGGACTACCTCTGTCTCTTGCAGGAGCAGTAGGAAGCGGAGTCCTAGCCACTACAGACTCATCACATACCGATATTGTATTGACGGTTGTAGGTACTGTTGGGGTAACAGTCATGGCAAGAAACGCAGAGCAAAATTTACCGCCTACCACTCGGAGAATAGCAACTCTTTTTGTCATGTTTTTTAGTAGTGCAGCCATCTTCGTTCATGGAGGAAGCTGGCCCTCAATGGTTACTTTGGCTACTTCCGCTTTGGCAAGTCGCTGGATTGAAAAATGTCTACCCTGCAAAAGAGATCCGTCTACGAGTGAGCCTGAAGAGATTCTTCAGTAATGAACCGCTTTTTCCGAAAGAGGAGAATCACTCCTATAAACCAAGTGAGAAAAAGGGCAAAAGAGGCGTAGCCTGCTATCCGAAGGAGCTGTGCCCCTGCAACCACCTGGAGTGCAATGAGCGCGATCGCAATGAGCGCTTTAGAAGAGCGGTAAGCAAAGACGTCGATGATCGCTTTGGCCCGGTACTTAGCATCGAGCGGCAAGGGCACGTAGAGCATTTCTCGAATGACCCCAAATAGGGAAAACTCGAGTCCTTTGAGAAAGACAAATGAAAAAGAGATCATGGCAAACGAAGGAAGGGCCAACGAAAGAGCCGCGGAAGAGCCGAGAAGAAGCGGAACTAAGAAATGAGCGCCCCGAAGCCCCACAAAGCGAAGAATGAAAAGACTCCCCAAAAATTGAAGAGCGAGACTGAGTAGATTCACAAGTCCCATGAGTTTTCCATAGTAGGCTGCCCGCAGATCTCGATCTAAAATATTGAGCTCCAAATGGATGTTAAATTGATATTCCATCAAGGCGACCGATGCCTGCATGAAAATGACGAGGCCTAGGATGATGAGTAGTGTGGGAGAGCGTCGAATGAGGGAAAAGGCCTCTTTGGGCCTCGGATCTGGGGTCAAATCGCTTTGAAACGTCTCTTGATTCAAGCTCGATCTTTTAAAAGCGAGAGAGTAAAAGAGGAGTAAAGCTCCATAGACAGGGATCGTCAAGTAGAGGATTTTATCTGAACCCATGTGGGTTGCCAAAAAGCCAGGAACCAAACTTCCAGCAATCGCACCTATCGTCCCCATTCCATAAATCGAACCGTAGAGAAATTTGGCTTTGGATGCGGGAAGGGTGCTGTGAATGACCGACCAGAGCTGCTTGAGCATGAGAAGGACATAGATATCTTTCCAAGCAAACTGGAAGAAAATAAAGGCGGGGAATTTTTGGACCAAAAGGGCTGCCAGTGCATTGATTCCCATAGAAAGGAGAGCAATGGAGGTCAGCATGCGAAGAGGACCGATTTTAGGAAGAAAGCGGTTGTAGAGCCAAATCACCCCTAAATTGAGAGGAACAGTGGCAAGCCAAACCCAGGGAAAGAGCTGCGAGGAAAAAAGGGTGAGAAATAGGGCATTACTCGCTGGACGCGTGATGGCATACTCTCCACAGATGGTTAAGGCTGAGAGCATGGCAAAAAAAATGAACCCTTTTTCTCGCCTATTCATCGGTTCTCGAGGAAGTTGACAAGTTCGAGATCGTGCTCGGGAGAAATGTAGACCCAATTTTCTTTTTTAGAAGGCACTTTTAAGAGAAGATCGGAGCAGTCTTTGGCTTTTTCAATCATGAAATGGCGCCTAGAGACGGGGAAAGAAAGACGATCGGGAGGAGTTTCTACTTTGTGGAATTCCCAATCGATCTCAGTGTCTTCGAGCTTGTGCTCCGTTTTAAACTGTTTTAAATCCTCTTGAGAGATGTGATCGGGAAGAGCGATTGCCCGAAAACGGTGTTTTCGGAAAATGACGCATTTGGCATCGGCATGGCCAGCCAATTTTGGATCTTTTGCCGCCTTATTGAGGGCAGAGATGACATCGGTGTCGCTGAGAGATAAAAACTCTTCCACATTTTCCATTTTTTTCGCGTAATTGGCTTTCATGTACCTACGCAAATGGAAGTTATAGGCTTTGACCGAAGAATATTGATAGATTCTCCGATGCATGAAATGGCGTGCTAAGAGAAGCGATTCACTCGATTCCAGTCCATTTTCATCGATTCCGAGCTGCAATTCATCGGTTCCCCGATCGACACTCGGTAAAATGCGCAAACTCTCAATCAATTGATGGTAATCAAAAAGACCATAAGCAACGCCTGTGCTCTTGGCATCGCGGATGAGATAATCGATCCGATCAGCTCCAAAAAAATCACCTGTGATCACCTCAGAGACAATCCGTTCCCAAGGCGTGAAGGATTTGCCTGTCAGCTCCTGCCACTTCTTTTCCCCGATCGAGATTTTTTTGATATCTTCAACGACATTTCTCTCGACGAGTTCCTCAATGCAATTGGGGCATTTTTTCAACTTGTCCCAAACGGGCTCCATGTAAGAGCTTTCAATCACCTTCAGCGTCCAATGCTCATGGCCGAAGGAGCCGAGTAGATCTTTTTCTGCGACATGAGAAAAGGGTAAATGGCCGAGATCGTGGCAAAGCGCCGCCATGCGCAAAATCCTTCGCCAATACAAGAAGTCTGATGAGCCTTTTCGAGGGACAAAGTGAAAGACATCGGGCCTGACCGATTTGCAAATCTTTTCAAACATGAGCGTTGCGAGGGACATCACCCCCAGCGAATGTTCAAAGCGCGTGTGCGTCGCCCCCGGATAGACGAGATAGGCAATCCCCAACTGATGGATATAGTGGAGCCTTTGGAAGGGAAGGGAGTCGATCAACTCCTTTTCGTATTCATCGAAAGGGATAAATCCATGGATCGAATCGTAAATTTTCTTATCGGCGTAAAGGAAATCTTTGACCATAAGTCCTCAAAATCTCATTATCGCACGCTTTCTTATTCTGGGCAATCAATCGGGGCGAGGTTTACTCTCATGGATATAGGAGGCACTGACCTGGACGAATTCGGCCTTGCGCTGCAGCTCTTTAAGACTGCGGGCACCTCCATAGGTCATGCCGCTACGGATCCCCCCTAAAAGATTGTTGAGCAGCTCTTCGGCCGTTCCCGTAACAGGTCCCCAGAAATCGATCCCTTCGGCAACCGTTTTGGCTTTGAGGCCACCATAAAATTCGGTTTGAAAATCAGCTGATGCCTGGCCCCGGAATTTGGCCTCGTAGCCCGAAGGATACTTGTCTGTTTTTCGTTTGGGAGCTGCCGATTCGAGGGTCTGACTCAAGAGCTTGCCGACCATCACAGTGCTTGCCCCTGCGGCCAATGCCAATACGACATCTCGGCTTGTCCGAATGCCGCCATCTGCAATGAGAGGCACTCTCAGCTTTTCGGCAATGCGCGCGCAATCTTGCACAGCCGTAAACTGTGGCACTCCGAATCCGGTCACCATGCGCGTCGTACAGGCAGCGCCGGGTCCAACGCCTACTTTTACAGCATCGGCCCCTGCATTGACGAGATCGTGATAGGCCATCGCCGTGCAGACATTGCCCGCGATGATCTCTTTATCGGGGTGAGTCCCCTTTAGCTCCTCGATATGCCGAAACATCCGATCAGAATGGCCATGGGCTACATCGATACACGCTCCAAGCGCGCCCAAATCGAGCAATTTTCTCGTCTCGTCCAATTTTTGGATCCCACAAGAAATGAAGAGTTTGCCTTTAAATTTCTTCACCCACTTTTTTTGCACTTCAAAAGTCGTGAATCGATGGAAAATGGGAATAGAACCTTGGGCAATTAGAATTTCGGCGAGCTCTTCTGAAATCACTGTATCCATATTTGCCGCTAAAATGGGAATGCCAATCTTCAGCTTTTTCGTGAGCCAAGTCTCTAGTAACGGTTCAGTCCTCGAAGGGATGTTGTTGAATTGAGGCACTAAAGCCACATCATCGTAGGTCAAAGCGTGTCGCATACAGAGTCTATGCTATTCGAAAATGGGTCTTTTTCGCTAACATTTTAGTATGATATCCGTTTGCATCCTGACGAAAAATGCAGCCTCTACTCTCAAAGAGACGCTCCAATCGGTTCAATCTTTTGATGAAGTGATCCTCCTCGATAACGGCTCTACCGATAACACTCTAGAAATCGCTAAAACTTTCCCGAATGTAAAAGTTTTCCACTCCCCTTTCCTTGGATTTGGCCCCCTTCGCAACGAAGCGGCCCGTTTGGCGAAACACGAATGGATTTTAGCTCTGGATAGTGACGAAATTGTATCGGATGCGCTCGTTGGCGAAATCAAAGCCCTCAAGCTGAACTCTCAAAAGGCCTATTCCCTTCCTCGCCATAATTTTTACAATGAAAAACGGATCCGAGGCTGCGGCTGGGGCTCAGAAGAGCTAGCGCGTCTTTACCATCGGAAATTTGCGAAATTTTCTCCCTCACAAGTCCACGAAAAACTCGAAGCGCCCACCCTCTCTAAACTCCACTCTCCCCTCCTCCACACTCCCTACCGAACTACACAAGAATTCCTCTTAAAAATGCAGCATTATTCCACCCTGTTCGCCGAACAATACCGAGGAAAAAAGCGCTCCTCGTTCTCCACCGCTCTTCTCCACGGCTTTTACTCCTTCTTCCGAAGCTATATTCTGAAAGGGGGGCTATTTTGCGGCTCTAGAGGGTTCATCATCTCCCTCTACAATGCCAACACAGCCTTTTACAAATATCTGAAACTGGCCGAGCTCAACAAGAACCTATTCAAGGAGAATTCTTTATGACAATTTTGCTCCATTATTTGCGCGGCGCCACGGGTCTTTCAGATCGAGAAAGAGCTGAGCTCAACGAGTCAAAAAAAGGGTTCGAACTCATTAAACTCGCAGCTGTTGTTGCAACAATTGCGCTTATCTTCTTAGTCTGCCTTGAGCCAACTGCATATGGTGTTACGCTCGTTTGCATCTGTGGACTGCTTGCAAGAGAGATCATTCAGATCAGCAATAATCTTTTAGAAACATTGACCAATCCAGAACTCGACCTTCGTTTCAGACGAGATCCTTCCGCTTTCATCGATCAATGCTGCAAAGATACGTGGATTGCCGGAGCCATTCTCCGAAGCTTCTAGTGTCTCGCTGGCGCATATTGTCACCTTTTTACCACCCCGGTTAATAATTGGGAGGTTCAGCCAGAGTAACGGTTTGCGGCGAGCAAATCCTCATTCTCGGAATTTGATTCGACAAAAGCTGTCGGATTAACTTTGGATTCACTCTGCTTGCACCTGGAAAAGGACAATCTGGGCATGGGGCATGCATAGATGGGCTGGTATTAAGAGCGCGATAGTGAGGATTACTAATCTCGCTTATGACCGCATTATTCAGAGCGGCATACGTCCAACGCGATTGAGGCTGATCTTCATAACGCTTAAATAGTGCAAGCACCGCTCTTTCGGGTTCAAGAGTTATTGAGCGAGCTCCTTCTGGATCGGTCTGAGCCATCTCCTCTATGAGATGTCTTTCCTGCCTTGTGAAATGCGCTCTTGTGTATTCTAAACATAGAGCAATACCTGGGCGATTGCGGCCATCTATGAACCGGACAATGGAGGCATCTCCCATATCTGGAACATCCAGAAAATTGATGTAATCATTGACAGCCGTGCTTTCTAAATCTAGCACAGGCAGCTTCGAGATCGGTCTGTTATTTTGTCTAAATATCTCTACCCACTCAGAAGGATATCGCCGCTCTATCATCTGATCATGGACCCTTCCCAAAAGGGTTTTATGGACGGTTTTTGCACGCTGCTGGATTAAATCCGGATCTGTCTGCCATAGCGCTCGCCATCTCCTACACACCTGAATTGTTGCTAGTTCCGTCTTACCATCTGCGTATCTAAAAATTTGAATAAGAGCATCATCAGGTAAGCCACGCAAAGAATTTACAGCTTGAAGAGTCATTTTATCTCCTATTTTGACGTATAGGATACCAAACCAATAAATTCAGCGGCAGTCAAAAAGATTCTTACACGAGATTGAATCGGGGGACGACATTAAAACAACCTTCCACCATTTGGCACTTTGAGAGTTGGCTCTAAAAGCACCACTTGTCCTTCTCCATCTGGCAATCCAAGAGTGAGTACTTCCGACATGAATTTACCGATCTGTTTAGGAGGAAAATTCACCACCGCAATGACTTGCTTGCCAATGAGATCTTCCTTGCGATAGTGATGGGTGATCTGGGCTGAAGAGCGCTTTCGTCCAAAACACCCAAAATCAATTTCTAACTTGTAGGCAGGCTTACGAGCTTCTGGATAATCTTCTACATGGATAATCGTTCCAACTCTGATATCGACTTTAAGAAAATCGGCAAACTGTATGGGCTGTAAGGATTCCGGTGATGTCTGCATGTCTTCTCCTCTATAAATAAAGCCAAAGCTTTGGCTTTGCGGATTCCTTTCTGGCGGGCAGACGAAACGTCTGTCCCGTCCGCGAAAGCCGACTCGGTCATTGCCGAAACGACAATGCCCTCATTTCGAATCCTAAAAAAGCCAAAGCTTTGGCTTTTTTGCTACCGTCAATGGAATTGACGGTAGCCGGATTCGAACCAGCGACACGTGGATTATGATTCCACTGCTCTAACCAGCTGAGCTATACCGCCATAAAAATGTACAGGAAAGTTTTAAACTCTATCGATTTGCATTTCGCGTTTCAATTAGCGGGGGTAGGACTCGAACCTACGACCTTTGGGTTATGAGCCCAACGAGCTAGCCACTGCTCCACCCCGCGATAAAGAAAGTTCGAGAATATCATGAAGTCCCCTTTTTCCCAAAAGGTTTTTTTCTCCTTGCTCAATTCACGGAAATTCTTTTAAATAAGTGAGTCATGAAAGTGTGGAAAACATTGATCCTGTTCGGTTGCGTGGTAGGAGGATTGTACTCATTCCTTCCCAAAAAAGATCTGCCCTATCCCCCTTTTGACGCCTCTATGGCAAAAGCCAATGCCGACTTTTCTGACCTTTATCAATCAAAGTTCGGTAAGCAGTGGACCATCGTCAAAGGACTCTATGAAAAATACGCAGCAGCAAAGCCGTCCTTAAAACCCAGAATCCCCAAAATCATTCACCAAATTTGGCTCGGTGGCCCCCTACCTGCCAAATATGAGCCTCTACAAAAGACCTGGAAAGAAAAACACCCCGATTGGGAATATCGCCTCTGGACAGATACAGATGTCCTTCAGTTTCCCTTTAGGAATCGACAACGTTTTGAACAGGCGATCAATATTGGTGAAAAAGCCGATATTTTGCGCTATGAAATTCTCCATTTGCAGGGCGGCGTTTATGTCGATATGGACTTCGAGTGCATGCGCCCGCTAGATCCCTTGAATCACACCCTCGACTTTTATGTCGGACTCTTAGGGGCCTACACGACAACGCAAGAAACCGAGATCGGTAATGCCTTCATCGGTTCTATCCCCCGCCACCCTATTCTCAAATACTGCCTGGATCAAATTGCTAAAAAAGCTCCAGGAAAAACTGCAGATGAGGTTCAGGCAGTCTCAGGTCCTGGCTGCATCAGGCGGGCCTTTTTCAAATGCTACAGAGAAAAACATCTTCGCAATGTCGCCTTTCCCTTTACGTTCTTCTATCCCCTCCCTCCTCATGAGCGGTGTGGCCATTTGAAAGAAGAAATTTTGGCCAAGTGGGTTGAACCCGAAACTTTTGGCATTCACTATTGGGATGTCAGCTGGGCTAAGTTTTGAAGAACGCAAAACGTCTTTTGCGTCGATCCCCTTCCGCTCTCAATCACCCGTTTAGCTCCTTCTCGTAAAGTGTTTTCTAGCTCGGGATTTGAAAAAAAGCGATCCACGGTAAGGCGTACATCAGACAGGGAAATTTGAAGGCCCGCCTTTGCCTCGAGCACCCTTTTCGCAAATTCTTCCTGAGCAAACATGTGGGGCCCAAAAAGAACAGGCGTTCCATAAAGACAAGGCTCCAGTACGTTGTGGCCTCCAATATGATCGACAAAACTTCCCCCTAAAATGGCAAGGCGGCTATTTGCATAGCAAGAGGGCATTTGTCCCATGACATCGATGAGTATGACTTTTCCACTTTTTTGTTCGCTCCACCGCGTGAAGGGAATGTTTTTCTTCTCTAGAAGATGGGCAACCTCACCAAATCGTTCGGGATGGCGGGGCGCGAGAAAAAGCGTCCAAGGTCCAGGATAAAGAACCTCTAAGAGTTTTTCTTCTTCAGGCGCATGGGTACAGCCCAAAGTAATGACCGGTTCAGAAAATGTGAATATTTCTATGTCCCCTTGCGCCTTCATATCGAGTTTCAAATTCCCCGTGATGTGGAGCCGACTTCGATGGATGAAAGGGGAAAATCGTTCTAAATGCTCTTCATTTTGCACGCAGAGATGATCGAAGAGCGAAAAGAGCCGTTTTGAAAAGGGGGCAAAGAGTTGAAACCGCTTCGCAGAGCGTTTGGACATTTTCCCGCTGACTAGCGAGAGTTTAGCTCCCCTTTCTTTCAAGGCAAAGAGGAGATTGGGCCAAAAATCGCTCTCCACGAGGATAAAATGCGTTGGTTTCAACCTTTTAACAAAGCGGCGAACTACCCAAGTGAAATCGAGAGGCAGATAGGCAAAAAAATCTGCTTTTGAAAGAGAGCGTTTTGCTTCGGCAAAGCCCGTTGCCGTCGTGGTCGTGATAAAAAAGTAAAAGCTTTTAGAATAAAGCCTTTGAAAAAGAGGCTGCACTGCTTTGATTTCTCCGACAGAAACGGCATGAATCCAAATGACGGGACGATCGGGTTTGGGCAAATTCCATCCCAAGCGCTGTCTAAGTGCCGGATGTCTTTTGCCTTTGAGCCGATCGAAAAAGAGTTTGGGAAGAAGAAAGAGAAAATAAAAACCTAAGAGGATATTTTCAATCACTTCATCACAATATTGAGGAGCTTATTCGGGACAAAGATCGTTTTGACGATCTCCCCAACCAAATGCTTTTCCATTTCGGGCGCTGTTCGGACAAAAGCCATCAGTTCATCCTCTGTTTGATCTTTGGGAAGCTCAAAACGGCCTCTCAACTTGCCATTGATCTGCACGATATAAACAGCCGTATCATCGACGAGATACTGCGGATTCACAATGGGAAGAGGCACATAGGTGATCGACTCTTTGCCCCCGAGCTCTTGCCAAAGCTCTTCAGCAATATGAGGGGCAAACGGATAGAGCATCTGCACAGCCATCTTCAGACACTCTTTCGGATACAGAGAAAGAGGGATAAAATGATTGAGAAATTCCATCATGTGGGCAATGGCGGTATTGAACTGCATGGCTTCGATATCTTTTGTCACGGTATCGACGAGTCGGTGCGCGAGTTTGAGCGCCTCTTCGCTCGTCTCTTCGGTGACTTTTTCAGAAAAGACCATGTCGTAAAAACGGTTGAGAAAACGGCGGCACCCATTGACCGCTTCTGTACTCCAGAGTTTTTCCTTTTCAAAAGGCCCCATGAACATTTCATAAAGACGTAAAGAGTCGGCTCCAAATTCTTCAATGATCTCATCGGGAGAAACTCCATTGAGTTTCGATTTAGACATCTTTTCCATTTGAACGATGAGCTCTTCCCCACTCTTTTTCGAATAGGCCTTGTCCCCTTTTTCCGTCACCTCATCTGCTTGCAAATAGCCGCCCTGATGCATTTTGTAGGAACGAGCTGTCACAAGTCCTTGATTGCGAAGCGTCATGAAAGGCTCTAGCGTGTGAACAAAACCACAATCATAGAGAACTTTATGCCAAAAGCGCGCATAGAGTAAGTGGAGCACCGCATGCTCAACTCCCCCGACGTACATGTCGACGGGCATCCAATACTGTTCCGCTTGAGCGCTCCAAGCCTCTTTCGAATTTTTGGGATCGCAAAATCTCAGATAATACCAGCAAGAGCCTGCCCACTGGGGCATCGTGTTCGTCGCTCTCAAAGCCTTTTTGTGGGTCTTTGGATCGGTGATTTCTACCCAAGAGCTCACTTTTGCAAGAGGACTTTCTCCAGAGCTTGCCGGTTTATAATCTTCTAAAGCGGGAGGTATGAGCGGAAGTTCATCCAATTCAAGGGAGCGCATAGAACCATCGGCAAAATGGAGGATGGGGATCGGTTCTCCCCAGTAACGCTGCCGTGAAAAGAGCCAATCGCGCAGCTTATAATGGACCGTCCGTTTGCCCTTTTCATTTTCCTCTAACCACTGGATGATTTTTTCTTTGGCCTTCTCCATATCGAGACCATTTAAAAAGGAGCTGTGGATAACCATCCCATTTTGATTCCAGCACTTCTCTCCTCGGAGAATCGCCTCTCTCTCTTCATGAGGACCTGGATCATAAACCGATACAACCCCTAAGTCGTATTGGTTTGCGAATTCAAAATCTCTCTCATCTCCTCCCGGAACGCCCATGACAGCGCCCGTTCCATAACCCATCAACACATAATCGGCAATCCAAATGGGAACTTTTTCCTGAGTGATGGGATGTAGAGCATGAGATCCCGTCCAAACTCCCGTTTTTTCCTTGGCGAGATCGGTCCGATCCAAATCGCTCTTGGCCGCTGTGAGTTGCAAATATTCAGCCACCTCTTTCTTTTGATGCGACGTCACGATCTTCTCCACGAGAGGATGCTCAGGAGCAATGACCAAAAAAGTCACTCCAAAAAGAGTGTCGGGCCGAGTCGTGAAAACGGGGATGGGTTCTTTTGTTTTTTCTTCGAGAAACGTGATGAGCGCCCCCTCGCTTCTTCCGATCCAGTTTGTCTGCAATTTCTTCAAATGGTCGGGCCAGTCGAGGAGATCCAAATCGGAGAGGAGCCGATCGGCATAGGCAGTGATTTTGAGAACCCACTGCTTCAAAGGGCGCCTTTCTACCGGATATCCCCCCTCTTTCGATTTTCCATCTTCGACCTCTTCATTGGCCAAAACTGTTCCCAAAGCGGGGCAGAAATTGACATTGATCTCAGCCTCATAGGCAAGGCCTTTTTCAAAGAGTTTTGTAAAAATCCACTGGGTCCACTTGTAATAGCTCGGATCGCTCGTCGCCACCTCTCGGTCCCAATCATAGCTAAATCCAAGAGACTCGAGCTGCCTTCGATAGGTTTCAATGTTGGTCTTGGTCGTAATGGCAGGGTGGGTTCCAGTCCGGATCGCAAACTGCTCTGCGGGCAAACCAAAACTATCCCATCCCATCGGATGGAGCACATTCAACCCTTTTTGCCTTTTGTAACGAGCCAAGATATCGGTTCCCGTATAACCGGTGACATGGCCGACATGCAGACCCGCTCCGGAAGGGTAGGGAAACATATCGAGAATGTAGTATTTGGGTTTTTTGGGATCGATTTCCGATTTAAAAATCTTCTTTTCTTTCCAAAACTTTTGCCATTTTTTCTCTATGGCTCGAGGGTCGTATTTCGGTTTCATAGGGATTGATTATCTCGACTTTGTAACTTTTTAGACCGACTGACTCTAACATATTTGCTTCCTGAGGCGTTCTTTTAAGCAGGCAGGGGTTTTATAACCCCTTCCTGCTTAAAAGAATCGACTAGCTTGGCCAAGGCCAAACGTCCGGGAGCAAATAGGCTAGTCAGTCGGTCTAAAAAGTTGCAAAGTCGAGATTATATTACACGAGACGAAAATGATCAACTCGCCATCTTTGGCCTTGCATTTGGCCGATCTTTAGCCCCGCTTCGCTCGCGATGCGGCAGCTGAAGAGGAAGTGGAAAAAATCCCGAATCCATCCCAAAATCTTCGCAACGACGGGGCCAATCAAAGAGCGGCAGCGCTCCCACAAGCTGTTCTTGTGATAAAGAGCCTCATCCCTCGCTTCTGGAGAGATCTCCGCTTCGGGTTCAAAATGCTGAGGCATGATTGGCCAAATCGTCACATGCGGGTCATGATCGTGAGGATAAGAGGGGCGAAACTGGACAAAATCGACATTCACATTGGAAGGAGGACGATACCCCAAATGCACCTCTCCGAGCCGGTGCCAAGGATCGTTGCTGGCCACCCGGATGAAGAGATGGACATGGGGATTTTTGCGGTTGAATCTCTCGAGCTCTTCTTCCGTCACGCCAGGTCCACAAAAGAGATAGGCAGTTTTGATATGATCCATGTCAACTAGGCGGTGTTGGACAATCGTGGCGCCCATACTGTGCCCCGCTTCGACAACAGGGGCTCCTAGCCTTTCTTGAATGACCTTCTCAAAGGGATTTCCCGAAAGATGGGCGCTCATTCCCACGTTGCTCTCTAAATCGGTCATCACGCTCGGGATAGCAGCGAGCTCACTATTTCTCGCCGCAGTCCCTCGAAAAAGGCGAATCGGCTCCAGCGTCGAATCCTTGCTGGCAGGGTGCAAAATGTAGCTCACCATCCCCTCTTCCGTCACGATTTTTGCCGAGACGTAGTAAAATTGCTGGTTAGGAGCTGGAACGAGCATCCCCACATCCATGTCTCTCTTGATGACCCGAGCGACCATATTGTGAACAAAATCGATGAAGGTGTTGTTGGAATGCTCTTTCACGATTTGCTGTCTTTCTCTATCGGCTAAGAAAGGATCATAAAAAAGTCTTGCCAAGTACTCGGTGGGGCGGCCCGTAATTCGATCGGTGATTTCTGCCACCTGCCACAAGGGGTCAAATTGTGAGCTGAGCTCTCTATACACAGCTTCGATGGCTTTGGCATCGAGATCTAAAAAATTTGTTTGAGCTTTTTCACTGATGTCTTCGACACTGATATTTTTACTTCCTATGACAATTTTGGCCACATCTCGGGAAAGAAGAGGATAGCCTTTTGTGTACATCTCGGCTAAATCAATGTCATAGCGACTTGAGATTCTCTGCAGCCTCTCAGCCCCTAAAGTATCAATGAGATAGTGCTGAAAGCACGCGATAGTACGGCGATTTTCATCCGAATAGGAAGCGGGCGACCAGATCCAGGCAATGATTCTTTGAACCCAGTCCCAAAAGCTGTTCGCAATCTGGAACTTGCTTTCTAGTGAATCGTTGAAAATCAAGCGATCGCTCAAAAAACCAGTATCTACTTCCATGCAAAGATTATAGCATGAAACGAGGGTTGAGGATCAATCCATTTTTTGGAGGTAAGCAGTGGTTCTGCCCCAAGGGAAACGGACCCAAAAACTCTTCAAAATGCGCATATTGGCAAGAGGTTCCCCCGTCGTGATGATCCTCGTCCCTTTCCCCACTTTGAGATTTGGCCAAAGTCCATAGAGATAGAGAATGGTTCCAGAGGACAAATCAACACTCTGGATATCTGCCTTTATAAAAGAGACATCCTTCATTCCAAATAATTTCTTGAACACGTTTGCTACCCACACAAACTGCGGGACTTGTTCGATACCGATCACCTTACAACCGATGAAGTGATTTAGCCAAAAACAGCCCTTTCCCCTCCCCGCTCCCATTTCGATCCAGGTGTCTTGGGGGCCGATTCCACACTCCTCTATAATTTTCTGATAGGTCGTATAGGGTGTTTCTCCATAGGCATAGATATTCTCTTTCCCTTTTTTCTGAAGAAATTTACGGCAAGTGCGGTAAGGATTGAAGAACAATCCAACACAACCAAAGGCCAAATCGAGAAGCGCGAATTTTGGACTTTTGTAGTAGAGACGAATCGTGTCGAAACGATTTTGCCAAAGCCGCTTTTTAAAAGTTGACATAGGCGCCGATATCGAGCGGAAGGAAAGCCTCAAAGGGAAGTTTTTTCTCCTTCATAGCGAGATAGAGATCATAAGGGGGGCGATCGCTCGGTTCGTCAGAAAGCCGAAAAGTGTTCCAGTGCATTCCCAAACTTAAAAAAGAATTGACGTCTTGATGGATCTGCACGGCTTCTTGGGGGCTAATGTGAACGGTCTGCATGAATTTTCTCGGAACGTAGGTCCCAATCGGAATGAGGCTTAGATCCATGGAACCAAAACGCTTTCCGATCTCCTTAAAATCTTTCCCATTGTATCCGGTATCTCCCGTAAAATACAACCGCTTTGCCCCTTTTTCAAGTACGTATCCATTCCAATGGGTTTTGTTTTGATCCCAAAAAGTGCGGCCTGAGAAATGTTGTGCTGGGACAGCGGTGAGCTTGCATTTTTCCAAAGAGAGTTCTCCCCACCAAGGAATTTCTAGTACCTTTTGAATGCCCCTTTTGTGAAACCAGCGGGAGAGCTTTTCGGGAACAATCCATTCGATTTGGGGGTGAAAGCGATTTAAAATGGCAACCGTTTTGGCGTCCAGGTGATCGTAGTGATTGTGACTGATGAGAACGAGATCGATTGGGGGAAGATCGGAAAGAGAAATCGGCGGCTCATTCAGTCTGCGAAGCGAGCGGAAGGGAATGGGAGAGCAGTGCGAATCCCAAACTGGATCTGTCAAAATGGTCAAATCCTCCATTTCGATGAGATAGGTACTGTGCCCCACCCACACAGCTGTGGGCAGCCCCCTTTGCAAAACTTTGGGCTTGGCCGGATAGACAAAGCTACTCGGCGGAGAGAGTTTGGGGTGTGGGTCATCGTAGTAGCCCATTTTCCAAAGAATGACATCCCAAAGAGTGCGACGCACATTTTCGATATGTGGATTCTGGAAACGGCCCTTGTTCATAAGACGAAAAATAAACATTTTTGCATTATCTACAAGACCCTTCGCAAAGTACATCATCTTAAACTACTTAGATTTTTAAATCTCGATCTGGTATAGTGAGAATTTATTCTGATGGTTTTATGGTTCAGCCCTTAACGCAATATCCTGAAGGAGGCCTTCGGGAGCTGTGGAAAATCTCTTTGCCTTTGATGATTTCCTCGCTCGCCTCCCTTTTCATGATTTTTACTGACCGAATTTTCCTCGCTCACTATTCGATCGAGGCGCTCAATGCATCTGTGAATGCAGGCACATTCGCTTGGGGTCTCATGGCAGGTGTCGGGATGATTACGGCTATGTCAGAAGTTTTTGTGGCTCAATATAATGGAGCGAGACACTTCAAAAGACTCGGGCTTCCCGTATGGCAAATGGTCTGGTTTGCCCTTTTTTCAGCTCTTTTCTTCATTCCCATTGCGATTTGGGGGGCTCCGCTCATTTTTGGGGCCGATCAATATGGAGATCTCGAGACGAGCTATTTTCGCCTTCTCATGTTTTTCTCTCCTGGCTATGCCCTCATGATGGCCTTTTCTGGTTTTTTCATTGGACGGGGAAAGACGAAGGTGATGATCTGGCTTGCCATCATCGCCAATCTGATCAATATCTTGCTCGATTGGGTTCTCATCTTTGGAATTCCCGGACTGATTCCCGAAATGGGAATCCAAGGCGCGGCGATTGCCACTTGCTTCGGCTATCTCTTTGAATCGGTCGTATTGGGCATTCTCTTTTTAAAAAGGGAAAATCGGGAGCAGTTTGGAGCAAATTCCTGGAAATTCAACGCAAAAGAGATGAAAAAGTGTCTGCGCATTGGACTTCCTCAAGGCATTTTTTATACCTTAGAAATCTTTGGATGGGCTGTTTTCTACTGGATGATGACCTCTCTTGGCGAAAAACACATCACGATCTCGAGTATCTGCCAAAGCTTTACCATCCTCCTCTCTTTCTTTAGTGACGGTTTGAGCCGTGGGGCAGCAGCCGTCGCGGGCAATTTCATCGGATCGAAACGCTACCATTTACTCCCCAAAGTGTTGAAAGCGGGCTTTTATCTCGTCTGTCTCTTTTCCCTTCTGACGATCGGCATTTTTGTCATTGATCCGGTCGATACGGTCCAACTTCTCTTCATCCAAAACTTGGACATGAGCTATCAGGCCTCTTTGAAGATTTGCATGGTCTTTGCCTTCACGTATGTCTTTTTTGAAGGGCTTCGCTGGCTCTTCTCGGGGCTTTTGATTGCGGCGGGAGATACTCTTTTCCTCCTCCTTGCCGGCTCTTTATCCGTTTGGGCCTTTTTGCTAGCGCCCATCTATTGGTTCGTCGTGAAACAACACTTAAGTGTCGAATATGCGTGGGGATTGACTGTGATCTATGCAGCTATTTTCTTTGCGGTGTACTGGCTTCGCTTCAGGGGAGGCTCTTGGCAAAAGATCGATCTCGTCACCCAGGAGCATTTGGCGCTGGAGGGGCATCCACCCTCTCATAAGAAAGAAGATAAGAAGCCCGAAGATTCTCCCCCCACTGCGCTTCCTCCGTTGGAATCACAAGAGTAACGGTCGCATCATTTTCTAAAAATTTATGACCAACCCGAACTTCCCCAGAAATAAAATGTCCACCTGTTGATCTGATAAAACCTTTCAATCGATAGGTGTGTGTGGTTCCCTCTACTATAACGCGTATTTCTTCAGGACAAGTAACGGGAACCTGGAGCATGACCGTTTGCGCAGTTGGCTTAGAAGCAACCAGTCGATCCAAAAACCCCTGTTCGCAAACCTTATGAGCGGTACGGTTGATCTGGAAGCGAAGAGATTTAGGCGCATTTAAAAAAGAGACCCCTTGCCGATTGATCAAGTCGACTAAGGTCGGAGGGGATCCCTTCCCATCCTCTGAAGTCATTCCCAAACGGATAATGGGTATCCTTTCTGGATTGGAACTGGGCATTTGCACCTGGGCTTTTGTGTCGAGAGGCGCTTTGTCTAAGATAGCCTCTGCAATTTCTATCGCATCCTCAGGGCCCGCACTAGAAAGACCTAACATTCGATTCACAGCTGCCCTCAGCGTTCGAGAATCGCAGTTTGACTCCGATTTTCTCTCCCGAACAGCAGCGTCATTTTCCCGATAAAAAGTATTCAGTGTGGACAAGAGTAAAAAAAGTTTCTCAAACTCACCCCGCAGCTCTCCTGAAGGTTGATGGGCACTTAAAAATCGGAGGAAGCATTGGGGGGTGGGAAGATTGGGGGGTGGATTCACCATGAATTGCCGAAATGCATCGACCAGGCCTTCAGGGGGTGAATAGTCCTGTAAAAAGGTAAGGAACGGCTCCAGATCAGTTGGAATCTCCTTCCGTACCCAGGAAGAAACTGCATCTGCATCTAAAAAGTGAGCAACGGCGTTATAAGGACAATCATTGCCCCCTCGATTCCGATGCCCAACGGGGGATCCGTCTGGGTAGTGAGCCGGATGATACTGAGAATAGGGAGTAGGCCTAAAAACATTCAAACAGGGCGCAACCATATTTGCCAGTTGAAACTGCGGGAAAAAAAAGGCCGCGATCGTTGCCGATCCAAGACCTGCCGCAGGAATAGCCAGCCAATGCCAGCCCAGCGGCAAAATGGCCGCACTCATCAAGACATTCGTCATCACAAAGAGGACGCGCATCGCCAATTGGACAATCACTTCCGTAAGCTCATAGAGCCTGGAAGAGCAACTCTCCCAAAACGATGGAGCGGGCGGCGTCTGATTGAGCTGGACTGGCATTGTCATAATAAACCTACAAAGTCAGAGGAACAGAATCTGTCAACTCGACATCTCCAAAAAATTGGATGGGACCGGGGTAAAGATATCGATCCTCTATTTCCCAAGCACGTCTTTGATGAGAAAATTTTATAAACTTTTCATGATTTACGTCCACTAAAGCCTTTTTAATTACTGGCTTTTCTTTCCCCAATCGCATTTCCATATGCATCAATTGCAAAATGGGAATCATTTTTAAAGTCCACTTTTCCGCCCGTTCACGAAGGTGCTGAATCGAGCAAATGACCCCTGTGAGCCCTTCTCGAACCGCTAAAAGAGCGAGTTTTCCCAAAGCATAGCCGTAGTTCGCATCGAAGTTGGAAGGCATGCAACATCTTCCCTCATAGCCAAAGAAATGAGCTTGCACATTGAACTTGCCCTTGAAGAAACGCTTTTTCAGCTCCTTTTGAACGAGATCGATGAGGATCTTTTCTGTCTGAATCTTAGAGAGTTCGATGTTTCCATGAGGATCTCTTTCCACGGGGAGATCGCCGAGCTCTGAGACAAATTCGATGAGCCCTTCGGGGATCAAAATGACCCCATAACTTTTCCCAGCTTCGAAACGGTGGATAATGAGGTCGGTGATTTGTCCGACGATTTGACTCAAAGAGCGCCTCTCTTCGCCGATGAGGGCCAAATTGGGCTGCGTCTTGAGGGCGCACTCAAGAGTGATATGAGAAGCGGAGCGCCCCATGAGTTTGATGAAGTGATAGTATTTTTTTGCAGAGAGTGCATCGCGCGCGATATTTCCAATGAGCTCCGCATAGGTTTTAGAGGCGCTATCAAAACCAAAGGAGATTTCAATGTCTACACTTCGCAAATCGCCATCGATTGTCTTGGGAACCCCGATGACTTGAGTTTTACACCCCTTTTGAAGAAAATATTCGGCTAAAAAAGCTGCATTCGTATTGGAGTCATCGCCCCCGATGATGATGAGTCCATCCAAATGGTGCTCATTGCATGTTTTGAGACTCGCTGCAAATTGCTCTTCCGTCTCGATTTTCGTCCTCCCGGTACCGAGAAGATCAAAACCTCCTTGATTCCGAAAGGGATCGATCTCCAAAATCTCCTTAAATCGATTCTCGACAATTCCACTCGGGCCTCCCAAAAAGCCGATGACTTTAGCACCTGAATCATAAATCCCCGCAAGAACATTGTGCCCTCCAGAAGCAGGTCCTCCAGAGAATACGACTCCCACTTTGAGGTTTCGATTCTTCCCCTGCCCCCTCTTCAATATAAAAGAGGGCATCTCAAAGGTTTTTGGGAAAAAGTTTCGGAGGGCCTCTTTTGGTTTGCCTCCAGCTACTTTCTCAAAATGAACCTCCCCGCTTAAAAGATCGGGAATTTTGGGTTGGTATTTCTTTCTCTTTTCGTGAAGCGGACTTAACATAATGATACACTCAAGTTGCTACCTCGAAATCATAAAGCAAAGACTGTTTATAGTTAAGTCTATGTGAACAGGGTAGAGAAGGAGCAGGATGCGCAAGATCGACAAAGTCGGCAGGATATGCAAGATTACACGTTATTTATCCTGTCAATCCTGCCGACTTTGTCGATCTTGCGCATCCTGTTTTTCTTTCAACAAATTTATCATGCAGGCTGAAAGGGCCATCTAGGCAAGAAAAATTGGTTAAGCTATAGTATCCCTCATGCCTATTAAATATATTTTCATAACAGGTGGCGTTGTTTCCTCTCTTGGAAAGGGCCTCACTTCGGCCTCCATTGGCCAGCTCTTAGAGGCGCGCGGCATCAAAATCGCCATGCTGAAATTGGATCCCTATCTCAATGTCGATCCCGGTACGATGAACCCTTTCCAGCACGGAGAAGTCTACGTCACAGATGATGGAGCCGAAACCGATCTCGATCTCGGCCATTATTATCGCTATACCCACTCTCCTCTATCCCGTGCTTCCAATTCTACGTCGGGACAAATTTACGAAACGGTGATCCGAAAAGAGCGCAAAGGAGATTTTTTGGGGAAAACGGTTCAGGTCATCCCCCATGTCACCGATGAGATCAAAGCCCGGATTCTCGCCTGTGCGATGCAAGAAAAAGAGATCGAGGTCGTTCTGGTTGAAATTGGAGGAACGGTCGGAGATATCGAATCACTCCCTTTCCTGGAGGCAATCCGGCAATTTCGCTATGAAAGACCCAAAGACTGTATCAACATCCACCTCACCTATGTTCCCTACCTGAAAGCGGCGGGAGAAGTGAAGACAAAGCCCACGCAGCACTCCACCCAAATCCTTCGCGAAATCGGGATCATTCCCGATATGATCCTATGCCGCTGCGAAAATCCTTTAAGCGAGGAGATCAAGGCAAAAATCTCCCTGTTTTGCAATGTCCCGCAAGATCTCGTTCTCGATGAAAAAGATGTGGAACACAGCATTTACGAAGTCCCCATCGAGCTGCACAGACAAGGCCTCGATGAAAAAATTTGCAAAATCTTGGAGCTCAAAACGGGCAAAGCCGATCTTTCCAAATGGGAAAAAATGCTCGATGTCGTACTCCATCCGAAGGGAAAAGTTGTCGTTGGGATGGTCGGCAAATACATGGACCATCAAGATGCTTATAAATCGGTCTTTGAAGCGCTACATCACGGAGCCATCTCTGCCGGTTATGGACTCGAAATTCGCCGTTTCGAATCGGACCGGATCGTCGAAAATGGGTCGGTAGAAAAAGCGATCGCAGGTTGCGACGGCTATCTCGTTCCAGGCGGCTTTGGAGAAAGGGGCTGGGAAGGCAAAATTTTGACCGCTCACTACTGTAGAGTGAATCAAATCCCCTATTTTGGCCTTTGTCTCGGCATGCAGGTCATGCTCGTCGAATTTGCAAGACATGGGCTCGGCCTCAAAAAAGCTCACTCTACAGAAGTCGATAAAAATACACCCGATCCAGTCATTTCGCTCCTAACTGAACAAAAACACATCGAACATTTAGGCGGCACGATGCGTCTTGGAGCTTATCCTTGCGCTCTCAAAAAGGGAAGTTTGGCCTATCAAGCTTACCAAGAACCTCTCATCTGGGAGCGGCATCGCCACCGTTACGAGTTCAACAACCACTACAAACAGGCTTTCGAAGAAAAAGGGGTTGTTTTTTCGGGAAAACTCGACAAGGGCGATCTCTGTGAAATTTCTGAAATTTCTAACCATCCTTGGATGCTCGGCGTCCAATTTCATCCCGAATTCAAATCCAAACCACTCGTCCCCCACCCTCTTTTCCGCGAGTTTATCCAAGCAGTGATTCTTCACTCTAAACGGCCAGCTCTGTCGGGTGCATGGGAAGGGTAGCCGCCATTGATTTTGGATTGAAGCGAATCGGGCTCGCAGTTTCTGACAAAGAGCGAAAAATCGCCCTACCCGCGAGTGTGGTGGAAGGGGGCAAAAGAGCTCTTCACAACATCAAAGAGGCCCTTCCCCTAAAAGAAATCGATCTCATCCTCATCGGCCTTCCCATCGAGATGAGTGGAAAAAAAGGGCCCATGGCCATCCAAGTAGAACAGTTTGCAAAAACTTTGGAAGAGGCGCTTGGCATTCCGGTCAAACTCATCGACGAAAGACTCTCTAGCAAAGGGGCAGACGTGCAATTGAAAGAGATTTCTTTGAATCGAAAATCGAGAAGTGAGAAGATCGATATGGTGGCAGCTGTGCTGCTTTTGCAAACCTTTTTGGAAACTGAATCTTATGGCTAAACAACCTCTCCCCTTGGAAGAAGAAGGAAGGGCCACGCGAAATCTCGATCCGTGCCTTCTCGTCATCTTTGGGGCAACCGGCGATCTCACGGGAAGAAAATTGATGCCCGCTCTCTACAATTTGGGAAAAGATGGGATGCTTCCCGCCAATTTTACTTGCGTCGGCTTTGCAAGACGCGAGAAAACCCATGAGGCGTTTCGAAGTGAAATCAAGGAAGATATCTGTCAATTTTCCCGAACAAAACCGATCGATGAGCCCTTTTGGAAAAATTTTGAATCGCAGCTCTTTTACCACCAATCAGAATTCGATTCCGATGAAGGGTATGAACGTTTGAGAGAATTTCTCGCTCAGCTCGATGTTCGCCATGCAACCCGCGGGAATCGGATCTATTATCTCTCCGTCCAACCGAAATATTTTCCCATCATCATTGAAAAGCTGGCCAAACATGGCCTCATCTCCAATCCAAAAGCGAAAAATTGGTCGAGGGTGATCATCGAAAAGCCTTTTGGGCACGATTTGACCTCTGCTGCCGATCTGCAGCAAAACATTGCAAAACACCTATCCGAATCGCAAATCTACCGAATCGATCACTACTTGGGCAAAGAAACGGTTCAAAATCTCCTCGTATTCCGATTTGCAAACTCCATCTTTGAATCGCTTTGGAACTACAAACATGTCGAAGAGGTCCAGATCACCGTCGCCGAAGATATCGGGATCGGAACGCGGGGCCACTTTTTTGAAGAAGAGGGACTCTTGCGCGATGTCGTGCAAAACCACATGATGCAGCTTCTGACTCTCGTTGCGATGGAGCCTCCTGTTTCCTTAAACGCAGATAGCATCCGAGACGAAAAGGTGAAAGTTCTCAAGGCGATCCGTCCCTTGGCTTCCGATGATTTTGAAAAACACATTGTCAGAGGGCAATATGGTCCCGGCTATATTGAAGGAAAAAAAGTTCTCGGATATCGAGAAGAAGAGAATGTGAATCCCAAATCCAATGTAGAAACCTTTGTGGCTGCCCGTCTTTTCATCGACAATTGGCGATGGGCGGGAGTTCCCTTCTATTTGAGAGCGGGAAAAAGACTGCCCAAAAAGGGAACCGAAATTGCCGTGATCTTTAGAGATGCTCCTGGAGTTCTCTTCAATTTACAGGGACGCAAGAACGATCCCAATGTCCTTGCCATCCGGATCCAGCCCGATGAGGGGATTGCCATGAAGATCAATTGCAAAGTACCAGGCCCAAGCAGCCCCATTCAACCGGTCAAGATGGATTTTCGCTACGGTTCCTATTTTGGCCAAAGTCCTCCTGAAGCCTATGAAAGACTCATTTGGGACTGTATGCTCGGGGATAGCACACTCTTTGCCCGCGTCGATGAAGTAGAGCAATCGTGGCGCATCCTCTCCCCCGTTTTGGATTCCTGGGCCAAACACCCATCCAAAAACTTCCCAAACTATCCTTCGGGAAGCTGGGGCCCTGAGGAGGCGAGCAAAATGATGGCTCAAGATGGAAGATCCTGGCGGATGTTATGAGCCTTTTTACATTTAAAAGAGGAAATAACAAATTTCAATTGATGTTATCCTGCCGCGAACAAAGTGAGCGATCCTGCCTGCTCGTCTCGAGCAGATCCTGTTTCTCTTATATTTTAACAGGATACGGCTCGCGCTGTCCGCGCGGCCTGCAGGATCCGCTTCCTCACGGAAGCGGGCAGGATATAGGTTCAACTGCCCTATCTTTTTATCTTTACATCTTGTTCATCCTCTGGTGCAAAATATGAGTACACAACTTCTCGTTGAACCAGGACAAATCGAGACAGGGCTCTTAAAACTTTGGGAGGAGCTCGCAAAAGAAAAAATGCGCGCCTGTCTTTTCAATCTCATCGTCTTCAATGAACTCTCCCCTCGAACCGATTATATCCGGGACATCGTTCAAAAAGTCTCCGAAAAATACCCGTGCCGCGTCCTCTTCATCTCCTCAGATCCAGAATCTCCCAACTCTTATTTAAAAACGGCCATTTCGGTCGTAGGAAACGGGAACATTGCCTGCGACTACATCGATATTGGCGTTTCGGGATCGGACATTGAAAAAGTTCCCTTTTTGCTCTTACCCCACATCCTTCCCGATCTTCCGATCTCTCTTCTCTGGACAGAAGACCCCAGCCTTGAACACCCTCTCTTTCCTCCCCTGTCTAAACTCGCGACCCGCATCATTTTCGATTCGGAATCGACAGATCACCTTTCGGACTTTGCCAAAACCAT
This sequence comes from uncultured bacterium, assembly GCA_964424735.1. Lineage (GTDB taxonomy): Bacteria > Chlamydiota > Chlamydiia > Chlamydiales > SM23-39 > REEB52. The sequence goes on along the minus strand of CAYRJU010000011.1, from coordinate 8,198 downwards.
TTTGAAATTGAATGAGACAGGCATGGACATCGCAGACCTAAACTGGGCAAGAATTGAAGGGTGGCGCGATCTTCTGGCCTCTCTTTTCCATTCAGGAGAAAGGCTGGATCAGATCGAAGAGCTCCGCCTGACCTACAATGCGAGAAAAACCGAATCTTTTTGCCATCTCAAAGTCCAATCGATGTATCTGCTTGCTTGGCTCTCCAGTCAGTTGGGCTGGAAGTTTCAAAAAAGCAAGAAGGAATTGGAATTCACCTTTCAAAAAGAAAGAGCCGAAATCCGTTCTGTCCTTTGGGAAAAATTGGGATCGGGAACCATCATTTCGGCTGATCTCACAACCCGAGATGGGCATCTCTATCAGTGCGCCCGGATACCGACTCAATATCACCATGTCTTGATCCAGCTCTCCTCTCAAGAAAAGTGTGAGCTACCCTACTCTTATGTGCTTGGGAAAACAGCTACAGGGCAGTCTTTGGTGAAGGAGATCATCACCCAAGGAACGAGCCAGCACTATTTAAACATGCTCAAGGAAATTAAAAAGTTATGTTGACATCGTGGGATGGAAGGCGAGATTACATCATTCCTGGAGATTATCAAAAAACGATTGCCTTTGCCGTAGAGCACTGGATCCACGCAGCAACCCGCTCTATCCAGAAGCGGGGTCGATTCGCGGTGGCTCTTTCGGGCGGCTCTACCCCCAAAGCGATCTATGAGGGGCTCATTTCAAGGAAAGGAGCCTCGCAGATCGATTGGTCAAAAGTATGGCTCTTTTGGAGTGATGAGCGAGCTGTTCCTCCCGATCACCCCGATAGCAACTACCGGATGGCCATGGAATCTTTTCAAAAAGTTCCTATCCCTCCCTCTCAAATATTCCGTATGGTAGCTGAATCGGACATCGAGAAAAACGCAGCTGACTACGAAGAAAAAATTCACTATCACCTAGGGACCCATCTATTCGATCTCGTCATGCTGGGAGTCGGTGAAGATGGACATACCGCTTCGCTCTTTCCCAACACAAAAGCTTTAGAAATAAAAAATCGAATTGTCGTCGCCAATTACATTCCAGAAAAAAAAGCTTGGAGAATGACCTTTACATTCTCCTGTATCAATCAAAGTTTTCATTCTACCATTTACTGCCTGGGAAAAGCCAAGGAACACATTGTTCCTAAGGCGCTTAACGCAGCTATCCTCTCAGAATTTCCTATTAGCCAAATCGGCACAGCAGAAAATAAAGCCCTTTGGATTCTCGATTCCGAAGCTTCTCGAAACATAAAATAATTGCTCATATTTACCTAAACCGACAATTACCTTAAAATATATGACGTAATTTCAATTAACCATTAAATCAAGAAAAAGGTGAAAAAATTTATGTCATCTGAAACTAAAAATGTTACTGTTTCTGAAGCAACAGTTGTAATGAGCACAGCATCTGTAGCAGTTACAGGAAAAGATCAAAGCGGCCGTGTATTTGAGCCATTCGTATTGGGCTTTGACGGCGCAGTTGCGTTGTTCAATAAATCAGCGACCTCTGAAAACTTAGTGTTGGCTGCTGCAGAAAAAGCTGCCTACGTTGTTGGTTCTGTCTTCTTGGCCATTGCCGAAGCGTTCATAAACGTTTTTGCAGGTCTTTATAACATGGCAATCGCGCCTGTAAACTATCTCTTCGGAAAAGAAGAAAAGCAACCAGAAGAAACGAAAGAGACGTCGGTAGCATCACAACCAACGACAACGGAATGTGCACCTAGCGCTCCTACCCTAACGACAGTAACAATAGTAGAACCAGAAGATGCACCGCTAGTAGTAGAACAGGAAGACCTTAGGAATGAAGAGCCTGCTGAAGAAGCACCTGCTGCAAGAACCTCTACTCAAAAAGTACGAGATTTCGCAGAGCATTACAGCTCTAAAGCAGTAGCTGCCATGAAAGCGAGTCCAGGTCTCACAACTGCAGTCGCATTCGCAGTCCTCGCTTACCCCACCTACTGTTTAGGTAATGCTGTAGGTAATGGTATTCTGGCAGTCCGTGCTATGTACAGCCTTCCTGTACCAGTCTAAGAAACGAATCTTTTAAGTAAGACGATTTCTCAAAAAGGCTCTTCTTTTGAAGAGCCTTTATTCTATAAAAAAATTGACTTGTCGAACCAATCTACATTGTTAAAATCTCTAGAAAGATAAAATAATAGCTTCTCTTTACCAAAATTACTAAATTAGCTTAAAATGTATGACGTAATTTTAATTAACTTAATAACTAAAAAGGGTGAAAAAATTTATGTCATCTGAAATTAAAAATGATGTTGCTCCTGAAGCAACAGTTGTAACGAACACAGCACCTGTGGCAGTTACAGGAAAAGATCAAAGCGGCCGTGTATTTGAGCCATTCGTATTGGGCTTTGACGGCGCAGTTGCGTTGTTCAATAAATCAGCGACCTCTGAAAACTTAGTGTTGGCTGCTGCAGAAAAAGCTGCCTACGTTGTTGGTTCTGTCTTCTTGGCCATTGCCGAAGCGTTCAAAACCGTTTTTGCAGGTCTTTATAACATGGCCATCGCGCCTGTAAACTATTTCTTCGGAAAAGAAGTAGAAGAGAAGAAAGAGACAACTGCTTCTGAGCCAGCACAACCGACTCAATCTACTCCAGTAGAGAAAAAAGTAGAAGAAAACAACGATGAAGACAAACAAGTTGTTGTTTTTATTCCTAAAGAAACATCTACTGAGCCTACTCCTGCTGAACAAGGCCGCATACAACAAGCGAAAGAGTTCGCGAAGCGTGGATACCGAACTGTAGTGCATTACGGCTCTCAAGCAGTAGCTGCAGCTAAATCTACAACTTTAGCAACTGTAGCTGCCGCAAAAGCACATCCTTATAGAACAGCCGCAATCGTCGGAGGAGTTGTTCTTGGAGGCGCTGGCTTGTACTTTGCTGCTCCCTATATCGCTACTCTTAATGGAGCAATCAATAGCGGGCTGGGTTATATTCCTGCTGGCTTAGAAGCTGCCAATACTTGGATGGTTAGCAATCCAGCAGAAGCGATTTTGGGTGTCTGTTTAACAACACCTGCAGTAGGTCTTGCGATCGACGTTGCTAATCGCAAATAACCTAATTTCTCAAAAGGCTCCCTTGTCGGGAGCCTTTTTCTTTTCTATTGTCCTTTCTTTTCCAAACCATTAAACTTTTCCGCATTATGACCTGGATTTCGCCTTTCAAGATGGATATGAGTATTTCTGAAGCTGTGTTGAAAAGCAGCTCTGATTACCCGATTGTAGAAACCATTCAAAAAATTGCCATCTATACCGTCATTCCCTTCCTCTTAATTGCGGCTTTTGAGGCCATTGTCAAAAATTTCATCTGCATCAACCTCCTCAACTGCCTGGTGACCGTCTTGAATGCAAGCCATAATCTCTATCAAAGACTTTGGGTTCATTCCACATGATCGTTCTCGGCATTGAAAGCACGTGCGATGAGACGGGGGCTGCTATCGTCAAAGATGGCAAAGAAATCCTTTCCAACGTGCTTGCCTCTTCGGCCGATATCCACGAAAAGTATGGGGGAGTTTTCCCTGAACTTGCCTGCCGAAAACACATTGAAGTGATCCTTCCCGTCATCGAGGAGGCCATCCAAAAGGCCAAGATTAGCCCCGAAGAGATCGATCTCATTGCCGTTGCCAAAGGCCCCGGTCTGATTGGGGCGCTTCTCATTGGAATGAATGCAGCCAAAGGGCTTTCCATTGCCTGGAATAAACCCCTTCTCGGCATCAACCACGTAGAAGCCCATCTCTACGCCAGTATGATGCCTCTAGAAAAGATTCCGCTGCCCGCTCTAGGGATCGTCATTTCGGGAGGTCACACCCTTCTAGTGAAAATTTTAGATGTAGGGACCTATGAGCTGCTCGGCACGACAGTCGACGATGCGATTGGCGAGGCCTTTGATAAAGTAGGAAATCTTTTAGGACTTCCCTACCCAGGAGGTCCGCACGTAGAAAGGCTCGCCCTGGAGGGCAATCCAAAGGCCTATCCTTTCCAAGCAGGTAGAGTGAAACGCTCTCCCCTCGATTTCTCCTTCAGCGGACTTAAAACGGCCGTTTTGTATGCCCTTAAAAGAACTGTCGACAGGGCCGATCTTGCCGCCTCTTTTCAGGAGGCCGCTCTCAGAGATATTGCAGATAAAGCCTTGAGCGCAAGTAAACTCTTTTCTTGTCAGGCGATCTTTCTCGGGGGCGGCGTCAGCGCAAACAAACGTCTCAAAACCCTTTTGCAAGAGACTTTTCCCCACACTCCCCTCTTTTGGCCGCCCGGCACACTCTCGTTAGACAACGCTGCAATGATCGCAGGCCTTGCCGCCATCAAATTTGCCTCGCAAGGCGGCGACTCGCTCGATTTGGAAGCCAAGACGCGCATTCCGATTGTGTAAAAATGCCTTTTTGCATAGAATTCTTAGGTAAAAGCTCTGTGCTGAACAAGAAAAACAGGATGAAAAAGATCGGCGAGGCGCCGGCATGATTTGCAGGATAAGTTAATCCATCCTATTTATCCTGCCGCTTGCGATCTTGCATATCTTGTTTTTTTTCAGTACAGGCGATAAAAGAGGTTTTAAATGGCAAAAAAAGGCGCAAGGGAAAATATCAAATTGAAGAGCACAGAGTCCGATGAGTGCTATTGGACGATCAAAAACAAGAGAAATACCACGGAGCGCCTCGAGCTGAAAAAGTACGATTCGGCTCTGCGTAAACACGTGATTTTCAAAGAAGCAAAATAGTTGTTCGAGTTATCTGTCGCCCTCAAATATTTAGTGCCGAGAAAGAAATCTCTTTCTACGGCACTCATTTCTTTGATGTCGATCCTCGTCATCTCTCTCGTTGTTTGGCTCGTCATCGTCTTTCTATCGGTCACGAACGGCATTGAAAAAAATTGGCTGGGAAAGCTAACCACTCTACACGCCCCTCTTCGACTCTCTCCCACAGAAAAATATTATAAATCCTATTACTATCAAATCGATGGTCTCACTGCCGCATCCCATTACACACTCAAGACCATCGGGGAAAAAGCGATGAGTTTGGAGATCGATCCTTATCTAGCCGCCCAAGATGCAGAAATCCCCTCCCATTTGCCAAAACCGGAAAAACTCGATCTCGTCAAAACTGCTTTTCGGATCTTATCGGAGATGGGACTCTCTTTCCAAGACTATGAAATTGGAGGCGCTCTTCTCAAAATCCACAGAGGCTCTGGCGCGGTTGTCTCCCAAATGTCTTACCTCCTCTCGCATCCAGAGAAAAATCCCCACTTCGATTCCTTGATTTTAGAGTCCAAATCTCTGAATGGATCCGATATCCCCGTTCTACTGCCCAAAAATTATCGAGAAAGCGGCGTTCGGATCGGCGATACAGGTAGTCTTAATTACATCGTTCCGACAGCTCTTTCTTCCCAAGAACAAAAAATTCCCATCAAAGTGAGCGGATTTTACGATCCAGGACTCGTCTCTATCGGCAATAAATGCATCATCGTTCCCAAAGAAGTGACCCGGATGATCCACGCGGGGACCCAAACCTTTTCCCCAGACGGCACTCCCACAAACGGCATTTTTGTCTGGTTCGATGATTTAAGAAATGCTTCCAAAATCAAGAAAGAGATCGAAAAGCACTTTTTAGAGGCGGGAATCGGAGAATATTGGAAAATCGACACCTACCGAGATTTTGAATTCTCCAAAGACTTGATGATGCAGTTCCAGAGCGATCGGACCCTTTTTCTCTTGATTGCCGCCGTTATCTTGGTCGTTGCCTGCTCCAACATCATCTCCCTTCTCGTTCTTCTCGTAAATGACAAGAAAAGAGAGATCGCGATTCTGCAATCGATGGGGGCCTCTTTCAAGAGCATAGCCTTCATTTTTGGGTTTTGTGGCATCTTTTTAGGGGCTTTGAGCTGTCTTTTGGGAAGTTTTTTTGCACTCCTCACTTTGAAAAATTTGAACGGACTGGTTGCTTTTTTGAGCTGGATCCAAGGCCATGAAGCTTTTAATCCGGCCTTCTTTGGAAATACCCTTCCCAATCAATTGAGCCATGAGGCAATCCTCTTTGTTCTCATCATCACTCCTATTCTCTCTCTACTTGCAGGGCTCATCCCCGCCATCAAGGCCAGCCGCATCCACCCATCCTCCATACTGAGAAGCGAATGATTTTAAAAGCCAAAACCCTTTTCAAATCCTATGCAAAAACTCCCATCTTAAAAGGCATCTCCCTCCATGTAAAAACTGGGGAGTCCGTTGCGATCTGCGGAAGATCGGGGGAAGGGAAAACAACCCTTTTGCATATTTTGGGAACGCTGGAAGAGGCCGATAGTGGAGAAATCGAAATCGCGGGAAAAAGACTCAGCGCTTTCAATGTCTCCGAACTGCGTCTTTCTCAAATTGGATTCATTTTTCAATCCTATCATCTCCTCGAAGATTTCACGGTATTGGAAAATGTGCTCATGCCAGCTCGGATTGCCCGCAAGCTCGCGACTCGGGCAAAAGGTCTAGAACTACTCAATTTGGTGGGCCTTGAAGACAAAGCCGATCTGCCAGCTAAACTCTTGTCGGGAGGCGAAAGACAACGAGTTGCCATCGCAAGAGCCCTCTGCAATGATCCCAATCTCATCTTGGCAGATGAACCGACCGGCAATCTCGATCGCGAAAACGGGAAAAGAATTGCAGAGATTCTCATACATCTAAAAAAAGCGCTCATCATCGTGACCCACGACCCAGAGATCGCAGCGCTCTGTAACACCCAATATTTTCTCAAAGACGGCAAACTACTCTAGCAATGAAATAGAGTTTCTGCTACGAATAATAAATATGCAAATTTTGATGGTAGGGACTGGCTATGTTGGGCTTGTGACGGGCGCTTGCTTTGCCGAAATGGGTTACACCGTCACGTGTCTCGACATCGATCGGGAAAAAGTGCGACTTCTCGAACAGGGCATCATTCCTATCTATGAGCCAGGACTCGAAGAGATTGTCAAACGGAACGTCAAACAAAAACGGCTTTCCTTTACGACCGATTACAGAGCAGCTGTCTCCACTGCGACAATCTGTTTCATCGCAGTTCCCACACCCTCTAGAGAAGATGGTTCTTGCGATACGAGCTATGTCGAGGCTGCTGCTCGAGAAATTGCGCGCCACATGAAAGGCTACACCATCATCGTCAATAAATCGACCGTTCCCGTGGGTACAGCGCACCTCGTTGCTCGAGTGATCCGAGAGGTGAATCCCAACCTCAAATTCGATGTCGTTTCGAACCCCGAATTTTTGAAAGAGGGCGCAGCTGTACAAGATTGCCTAAAACCCGATCGGATCATCATCGGTTCCGATCATCCAAAACCTGCTGAAATTCTCAAGGAAATCTACTCTCCTTTTACCTTGAATCACGAGCGCATCTTGACGATGGATACGCTGTCTGCCGAGATGACAAAATACGCAGCCAATGCGATGCTTGCTACCCGCATTTCCTTCATGAATGAGATTGCCGACATCTGCAAGCGGGTCGGTGCCAATGTCAATGAGGTGCGTAAAGGGATCGGTTCCGATAGCCGGATTGGCTACAGCTTTCTCTATCCAGGTGTTGGCTATGGAGGGTCTTGCTTTCCAAAAGATATCCGAGCGCTCATTTCAGTGGCCAAACAGGTCGGCGCTCAACCAGAGCTTTTGCAAGCTGCCGATTCGGTCAATAACCGACAAAAAAAGATCCTCAGCCGCATGATGCAAAGCTACTTTGCCATGAAAGGCGGGCTCAAAGGCAAAAAAATCGCCATCTGGGGCCTTGCCTTTAAACCCGATACCGACGACATGCGAGAAGCCCCCTCCCTCACCTTCATCCAAGAACTCATCCAAGAAGGGGCTATCCTCAAAGTCTTTGACCCCGTCGCCATGCCAAATGCTCGAAAAATCCTCGGCAACACCCCCAACATCGAATGGTGCGCCGACGAATTTGACGCTGCCAAAGATGCCGATGCGATTGCTCTTCTCACCGAGTGGAAACAGTTTCGTCTCCTCGACTTCAATCCGGTCAGAAAAACTATGAAAGGGTTTGCCTTTTTTGATGGGCGCAACCAATACAAACCGCTCGATATGAAAAATAAGGGATTCGATTATATCTCTATCGGCGTTCCCGACCATTGTCAGAACCTATCCAAGTAAAATTTGGGGGGAATTTTTAGCGTGAAAGCTCCGTAGAAT
>CAYRJU010000010.1:0-62885 GCA_964424735.1 uncultured bacterium | reverse complement strand
AATGAAAATCTGATGTCCTAGGCCGGGCTAGACGATGGGGCCAGGTCAAAATTCAATAAGAAACGTGTTCCACTCTACTCTATCACCTCAATTTCCTGCAAGGTGAGATTAGATCGAGAGATTAGATCGTCATGATCTCCTTTTCTTTCTCGGCGCAGGTCGTATCGACCTCTTTACAGAACTTATCCGTCAGGTCCTGGATCGCTTTCTCCGCCTTCTTCATCTGATCCTCCGGCAAAACCCCATCCGCCTTCTGCTTGCGAACAAGATCATTGAACTTGCGCCTCACCTCGCGTAAAGAAACTTTTGTCTTTTCCCCAAGCTCTTTACACTGCTTCGCCATCTGCTTACGCACATTTTCGTCCATCGGAGGCACATTGATCCGGATCACTTTGCCGTCGACCATCGGATTCACCCCGAGATTCGCCGCCTCGATCGATTTCGCAATCGCATTGATCGTACTGTGATCAAATGGAGTGACGACGATCTGACGCGCCTCAGGTACGTTGATGTTCGCCAGGGCCTTTAAGGGCATGTGCGACCCATAGATCTCCACATGCACTTTGTCGAGAATCGCCGCATTCGCTCTTCCCGTTCGAAGCGTTTTCAGCTCCGCTTTGAGATGGTCTAGGGCCGTTTGCATGGCCCCCTTCACTTGGGATTCAATCGCACTCATGAACTTTCTCCAACGACTAATGTTCCAACCGGCTCATTGAAAACGGCTGCCTTTAATGAATGGTCCAACATATTGAATACTCGAATGGGAAGCCCATTCTCGCGACAAAGAGCTATCGCCATCGCATCCATGACCTGTAAATTGCTCGCCAACACCTCTGAATAAGAGACCTGGGTATACTTCTCTGCAGTGGGGTGCTTGACAGGGTCTTTATCGTAGATTCCATCCACTTTGGTCGCTTTGAAGAGCACTTCGGCTTGGATTTCAAGGGCGCGAAGAGCCGCTGCAGAATCGGTTGTAAAATAGGGATTTCCCGTTCCACCAACAAAAATTAAGACAATGCCTTTTTCGAGATATTTTAGAGCGTTTTTCCAAGAATAAGACTCCGCCATCACATCGAGCGTGATGGCGCTCATGATACGGCTTTCACAATGGATCTTTTCAAAAGCTTGCTGAAGAGCAATTCCATTGATGAGAGTCGCGAGCATCCCAATGTGATCGGCAGGAGTGCGCTGCATCCCCTCTTCGGTTGCCTTCACCCCTCGGAAGATGTTCCCACCCCCGATAACCACTCCAACTTGAACGCCGAGTTTTGTGAGCTCTTGTACAGAAAGGGCAATTTTATGACACGCCTCTGGATCCACCCCATATTTTTGGTCCCCCATCAGGGCTTCACCAGAGAGCTTTAGTAAGATTCGCTTATAAGCAGGCTTTTTCACTGTCCCACTTTCCAACGCCAGAAGCACTTGATGGAAAGAGTTTTTCCTATCTTTTTGCTGCAAGCGTCGAGAAATTGCTGAACGGTTACGCTGTTATCTTTGATATACTTTTGATTCACCAAACAGACCTGATCCATATAGGCTTTCACTTTCCCGGCCACGATCTTATCGACAATATTCGCCGGTTTGCCCTGCACCTGAGAGCGGCCGATCTCCTCTTCCCGGGCAATCACCGCTGCGGGAACCTCTTCTGGACGCAAGTAGTCGGGACTTTCCGCTGCAATGTGCATCGCGATCTCTTTCGCAATGCCCTCTTGCTCTTTAGCTCCGGCAATCTCTACAACCACTACGAGCTTACCGCCCATGTGCGAATAGATCCCATAAGAGCTATCGGAATGCTTGGAGATCATCTCCAGTCTGCGTAATTGGATATTTTCTCCAAGAGCCTGAATCATCAAATTGCGATACTGATCGATGGTGATCGATTTATCTTTGTAATAGGGCTCATGAATCAGATCATTTAAGGAACGCGCATGGCCTTCGAGTGCCTGTTTGACACAGTCGTGAAGAAAATGTTTGAAGCGATCGTTTTGCACGACGAAATCGGTCTCTGCATTCGCCTCTGCTAAGACGAGATGTTTTTGATTTTCAGCAGCTAAAATGAGACCCTCTTTGGTTTCGCGACCCTCTTTCTTCACTGCAGCTGTCATTCCCGCTTTTCGAAGAACATCGATCGCTTTTTCCATGTCCCCTTCTGCCAAAACGAGCGCTTCTTTGCACTTACCCATACCTACACCGGTACGCTCGCGCAGCTCTTTAATCATCTCTGCAGTGATTTCCTTCATCGCGGGGGCTCCTTTACTCATCTGACTCTTCTTCTTCGATTTCTTCTTCGCTCTCTTCGTCTTCCTCATCGCCTTTGGCAACGGAAACATTCATGTCATTTTTCTTGTCGATCACTGCTTGCATAATCGATGTCAGAACCACCTTGATGCTCTTTAAAGCATCGTCATTGCAGGCAATCACAAAATCTATCGGATCTGGATCACAGTTCGTGTCTACGAGAGCCATGACGGGAATGCCGAGCGTACACGCTTCAGCAACCGCAATGTGCTCTTTACTGGGGTCAACCACCACCAAAAGGCCCGGCAATTTACGCATGGCCCGGATCCCCGAAAGGTTCCGATCGAGCTTGATTCGCTCTTTTGCCATGAGAGACATCTCTTTCTTCGTAAATCCTTCGCCTCCCGTAGCGATTCTCTTCTCAATGCGCTCGAGCGTCTTTACAGAATGCCGAATCGTAGAGAGATTGGTCAAGGCTCCGCCCAACCAACGCTCGCACACGTAAAATTCCCCGCACTCTTCTGCACATTCTTTGACTACGGCTTTCGCCTGCTTTTTCGTCCCTACAAAGAGAATGGATTTCCTCTTTGCCACCATCTCTTTAACAAAGTCGACAGCCGTACGGATTTGCTGCAAAGTCTTTGCTAAGTCGATGATGTAGATACCATTCCGCGCTTCATAAATGAAACGCTTCATTTTAGGATTCCAACGATGGGTTTGGTGCCCGAAATGGGCGCCAGATTCGAGTAACTCTTTAATCGTTACTCCTGCCTCTTTTCCTGCGTTTTTTTGTGCTGTAGCCAATGTGTTTCCTCAAAAAAATATTTATTCTTAGCGCCTGGACAGAATTGAACTGACACTCGTAGCTTGGAAGGCTACTGTTCTACCATTGAACTACAGGCGCGTTACCAAAAATAAAAAATCGAAATACCAGTTTTACCGTATAAGCCGATTTTCCTCAAGAGGAAATCTATTTTTAATTTATGATTTGCTATGATCATTGATACTATGGATCCTTCCACCAAAATCCACCGCGTCCTCAACCTCATTCTGCTCGCCTTTTTGGCCATTTTTGTCCGCACCTGGCATTTAGGAGTCATAGAAAGGGAAGAAAAACTCCTAGATGCCCAAAAACCTCAGCAAAGAACCGTCCTCGTTCGAGCAGGCCGCGGCGAGCTCTGCGATCGCTTCCACATCCCGCTTGCCCTGAACCGAATTTCCTATAACGCAGCCATCTATTATGCTCAAATCGCAGAGATTCCCACAATTGAATGGAAAGACAATGTCAAAATTTATAAGCGTAAAGAATATATTCGAAATCTATCGGAAGTTTTGGGGAAAAACCTTCAGCTAGACCCAGAGAGGATCGAGGATCTCATCCACTCCAAAGCGGCCCTTTTTCCCCATGTTCCCTTCATTCTCAAAGCCTCTTTAAGCGAAGAGGAACACTACCGCCTCAGAATGCTCGAAAAAGATTGGCCCGGAATCTTTGCTGAAATTGCCTCGACTCGCTTTTATCCTCTCGGCAAGACCGGTTGCAATGTGATTGGCACCCTGGGAGCCATAAATCTTAGGGAATACCACAAAATCGCCTGCGAACTCAGCGAACTGCAAGTGGCCATGGACCTTTTAGAAGAGGCCGATTTGGTGCGGCTTCAAGAGCTCAAAGAAAAAGCCTACTCTCTCAATGATCTAGTCGGAAAAACGGGAATTGAGGCTCAGTTTGAAGAGGAATTGAGAGGCTTTTTTGGAAAGAAAATTTTTGAAGTCGATCAAAAGGGGCGCTTTCTTCGAGAAATTGCAGGAAAAGAGGCAGTTCCAGGCAAAACTCTCGTTCTTTCCCTCTCGGCAGAACTGCAGCAATTCGCAGAAAATTTACTCGCACAAAGCGAAAAAATGAGAGAAGGGCGCAGTTTTGGTATAGATCCGGCGGACAAGACGAAAAAAATCCAAAAACAACCTTGGATCAAAGGGGGCGCTATCGTGGCTCTCGATCCAAAAACGGGAGAAGTCCTCGCTTTGGCAAGTTTCCCCCGCTTCGATCCGAATGATTTCATCTTCTCTTCCGGCTCCATTTTCAACGACGGCAAAGTGAGACAAGTCAGCCGTTGGCTCGAAACAGAGCGCTTGATCGGATGGCTCTGGGATGGACTCGAAGAGCTCAAAAGGGAAGGTGTCTCTGAAGAATCGTCTCCACTCAGCTGGAGCTTTTATCTCGAACAGGTGCTACCCAAAGAGGGACCTCTCAAAACTTTTTTCCAACGGATGGACACGGTAAAAGGCGCAATCCAATTTCAAGAGGACATGGAGGCCACGCTCTATTTCATGAAAAAAGGAGAAAGCATTCCTTCCGATCTCCAGAGAAGACTCGATGCCATTCCCCTAAGTCCACAAGATAAACTCTTTGCAGCCGATCTATGCCGTACGGCCGTTTACGCTCCCGCTTTTACAGATGAGCTCATCCAAAAAATTGGATCGATGAAACTCTTTCAATATCGCTCTCTTTGCCAATCCTTTTTGAGACGTGAAGCTGAAATGAGAAAAAAAGCGGAAGAGGCCTTTCACAAAAAAGAATTCAAAGAGTGGAGAGAAAACCATCAAAAATCCTTTTTGGCCGAGAAGAGGAAATGGGAAAAAGAGCATAAAACCTACGCCAGGCCCTATATCGATTATTTAGATCGAAAAGAAGAGGAGTTATTTTCAGAATATTGGGAAGAAAAGAAATGGGCCCTTTTGGCTACCGAAGAAATGCCCGAAGACCTCATCCGCACTTTTCGCTCCTATAAAGAGCTCAAAAGACCTCTTCTTGGCCAATACAAAACACTGAGACCCCGTAAAGCGGGACAGACAGAAAAAGAGATGGCCGCTGCTTTTTATCCCATCGGAGGCTTTGGATTTAGTAGGTCTTACGCCTATGAGTGCGGCTCTCCTCAAGGATCTATTTTTAAACTCGTTACAGCCTATGAAGCGCTGCGCCAAGGGAAACAGCTCACCTTGATCGACGAAGTGAGCGCACAAGGAGTTGCCTTCACTCTCAACCGAGCCCTTTATCCCCGCTTCTATAAGGGGGGAAGACTTCCCAGAAGCGCCAATCCAAACATTGGGAAAATCGATCTTCTCTCTGCAATTGAGCAGACGAGCAACCCCTACTTTTCCATCCTCGCGGGAGACCATTTCAATCACCCCGAAGATCTAGCAGAAGCGGCAAAACTCTTTGGCTTTGGAGAAAAAACCGGCATTGAACTTCCAGGAGAAAAAAGAGGAAACATCCCCGACGATCTAGCCTTCAATCGAACAGGGCTCTATTCGACTGCGATTGGGCAGCACACTCTATTGACAACCCCTCTTCAAACAGCTGTCATGCTCGCAAGTTTGGCAAACGGCGGAAAAATCCTTCAGCCCAAACTCGTCAAAGAAATTGTCGGCTTCACCATTGATCGGCATCCTCTAGGCCCCTTTGCGGCCACCTCCTACTTAGCCAAAGAAGAGCTGAAAACTCTCGGTATTCCCTTCCCCCTCTTCACAGCTGGACAAACCCAACCTGCAGTGTCCGAATCGGGGGAGAGGCCCACCCTCGTGAAACGGACGATCCCGCTAGACGAAAAGATGAGATCGATTCTCTTTGAGGGAATGGATCGAGTGATCTCTGGAGCGAAGGGAAGCGCTCGTCCTGGGGTCATCCGAAGTCTCATCGGCAATCCAATTGCCATGCGTGACTACCTCTCTCTTCAACACCAGTTGATTGGGAAAACGGGCACAGCCGAAATCCTGTGCAATCTCTCCAAAAACCCATCGAGTCTTCCCCAGATGTATAAATACGTTTGGTTTGGAGGGATTTCCTTTACCGATTCCAAGAAGACAGATCCCGAGCTCGTCGTCGTCGTTTTCTTGCGCTTCGCAGATGCGGGGAAAGAGGCGGCGCCAATTGCCGCTCAGGTGATCCAGAAATGGCGCGAAATCAAGAAACGTCATCCTTTTGGGGCTTGACAAACAGGCTTTCACGATCTATTTAAGAGAAATGAGGCAAAAAAAATGCGCAAAATTCTCCTGATCTCTTTGGCTTTTGGATGTTTATCTGCTCAAGAGTGCTCCCCATGTTGGGAAGAGCCCACTCTCAACGCTGGCTATAACTTTCCCGCCAATCTCGAGACGTGCAACTCTTGGAATATGTGGGTAAATGCGAGTTTTCTCTACTGGCAACCCATAGAAGAAAATATCGATCCGGCTGCAGTCGTCCATTCCGAATTTACCACAATTCTCCCCCTGCCTACTACCCCTTCTGTTTCCAACGACCTTTCCATTGTTAGCATGGACTTTAAGTTTAAGCCTGGATTTCAGGTAGCGATCGGCTTCAATCCCAATTACGATCACTGGGATCTCGAGGCCGAGTATACGCGGTTTCACTCGCATCAGAAGAAATTCACCAGTGGGCAGATTTTTTCTCCCCTTCTCCTCGATCCAGGAAATTTGGCCGTTCTAGCCTTTTTTGAAGACCAAATCGTTGGCGATCCAATCAATGGCTCTGTCAAGGAGCATTGGTATCTCAACATGGATGTTCTCGACCTAGATCTGGGAAGGTGGTTCTATGTGGGCCAAAAATTGACCTTCCATCCCTATTGCAGCGTAAGGGGAGCTCTGATCCATCAAAAACTGAACGCCCACTATGAGAGTAACCTCAGCCTTACAAATGGAACGGTGGTCCCCTTTCCCTCAGCTGTCTATTTCAAATCACACTCTTGGGGAGTGGGTCCACGGATAGGTTTAGACGCTCACTGGAATTTGTGTCGGGGGTTCAGGCTCTTCTCGAATGGATCTGCAGATATTCTCTTCACGCGCTATTATAGCTGCCAAACTAGAGGAATTGTTTCCATCATCCCGGTCTCTATTGACTGTGAAAATAAAATCAGCCAAAAAACAATCAACTCTCTTAGAGGTCATTTCGATCTCGAAATGGGGTTTGGCTGGGGGAAGTATTTCCAAGATAGCCGTTGGCATATGGATTTAGAACTTGGGTATGGATTCCAGATATTTTTCGATCAAAATATGTTCCGCCACCTGACAACAGCCTTTGTGGTCCCAGTAAGCACCAGTCGGTTTGTCAATCTTGCAACCACTAGCAACGAACCCAATGGCAACCTCTATATTCAGGGACTCACGGCCAAAGTTAAAATCGACTTCTAAGAGGGTGCTTGCAAATTCAGAAAAGACAGGATTTGCAGGATCACAAGTGGCAAAGATGTTCAGGAAAAAAATTTAAGAGAGTGTATGATCCTTCTTATCCTGCCGTTTACGATCCTGCAAATCCTGTTCTCTCTGAATTCGCAGATAGTCTCTAACTTTACCTTCCCCTAGACAACCCCAGTCCAATTCCCCTATACTCCTTCTCATGGAACTTGCCCTCACTGCTATTTTTCAAAATGAGTCTCCCTATCTCAAAGAGTGGATCGATTTCCACCTCCTCATGGGCTTTGAATTTTTTTATCTCTTCGATCACCTGAGTACCGATCGGCCAGAAAAAGTTTTAGATCCCTATATCCAAAAGGGCATCGTCAAACTCACGAGATGGCCCCTGAGCTATAGCGATGTGTACGAGTGGACTGAAGTGCAATGCCTTGCCTATGAAAGAGCCCTGCATTGGGCCTCAGGTAAGGTAAAATGGCTCGCGATTTTAGACGTCGACGAATTTCTCTTTCCCGTAGAGGGAACTCTTTTGGAAGCGCTTGGATCTTTTGAAGAATTTGGCGGAGTCTGCGTCAATTGGCAGCTCTATGGAACCTCCAACGTGGCCAAAATTCCAGCTGATCAGCTCCTGATCGAAGTTTTGAATTGGAAAGCTCCCAAACTCCAAGTGACCAATCACCACGTCAAGAGCATCGTGAGACCCGAAAGGGTCAAGAGTTTGGACAATGCGCATTCCGTGACTTATCGAGAAGGGTTTTTCCAGGTGAACACCAAAAAGGAACGCTTTGAAGGGTGCATCTCCCCAACGATTGAGATCGATCTCTTGAGGATCAACCACTATACGGTCCGCGACGAGCACTATTTAAAGACTCAAAAAATTCCACGCCTTCAAAAATGGTGGCCCGAATCGGCGACCACCCAGCTCCCCGATATCCAACACAGATTTCCGAAAACGATCGAGGAGTGGAAAGAGAAATTTTCTACGATGAATCTCGTCGAAGATCGTTCGATCCATCGCTTCTTGAAAAAAAATAATTGAGTTGATACGCTTTTCGATCGAATTTTTCGGAGGTTCTATGATTGATGTCACTCGCTCAGATAAGCCCATCGAACATCTTTGGCCAACTGTTGCCACTTCCACTGCTTATTCCCTCGCTGGATTTCTCCTTCACGCCTCGATCCATCCAATCGGCCCAGGACCGGGGGCTCTTTTTGGCGCTGCGAATTATCTGGCCCGCATCCCGATAGTCCTAATTGGGCAAAAACTCTTCGATTCCAGCACCTCTTCTGCCGCTAAAGCTCTGTTAAAAGCTCTAGAAATTTTGGGAAGTTTCGCAATCGCCTGGGCTGCGCTTGTGGTAGCAGGAATCTCTTTGACTCTCCCTCAAGTCGTTGTGCTCGGCGGCCTGGGATACCTCTTGACACCTGGCATTGTCTTCGTCATGCAAACGGTAGGAAAGCTCTTAGACTAAACTCTTTTCGGGTTTTTGCAGCCGCTTTTCAAAATAAGCGATCGTTGATTTGAGCCCTTCTTTAAGAGGAACTCGTGGTTCCCAGGAAAGGGCCTGTTTGGCTTTGGAAATATCGGGACGCCTTTGCTTGGGATCATCGGAAGGGAGGGGTTTGTGGACAATTTGGGAAGAAGAACCGGTGAGTTCAATGACCTCTTGGGCAAGATCCAAGATGGTGAATTCGGTCGGATTCCCAATGTTGACGGGGCCAACTTCTTTGGAATTCATCAAGCGGGTGGCCACTTCGATGAGATCATCGACGTAGCAAAAGGATCGAGTCTGCGTCCCCTCGCCATAAATAGTGATGGGCTGATTGTTTAGCGCCTGTACGATGAAGTTTGAAACCACTCGCCCATCGTTTGGATGCATACGGGGTCCATAGGTGTTGAAAATCCTCGCTACTCGAATCTGTACGTGGTGTTTGCGATGGTAATCAAAGAAGAGGGTCTCTGCACACCGTTTTCCCTCATCGTAACAGGATCGGACTCCGATCGGATTGACATTGCCCCAGTATTCTTCTTTTTGAGGATGCACATGGGGATCCCCATAGACTTCTGACGTGGAGGCCTGAAAGATTTTACAGGAAAGTCTTTTAGCTAGCCCTAAGAGATTCATGGCTCCCAAAACAGAGGTCTTGAGGGTTTGAATGGGATCGGCTTGATAGTGAAGAGGAGATGCAGGGCAAGCAAAATTGTAGATTTCATCGACCTCTACATACAGAGGCAAACAGATGTCGTGTCTCAAAAATTCAAACCGGCTGAGCCCGTGAAGATGGATGATATTTTCACGTGAACCGGTCAAAAAATTATCGACACAGAGAACATCGTGTCCCTCTTGAAGGAGCCGCTCACACAGATGCGAGCCCAAAAAGCCAGCGCCCCCCGTAACGAGAATTCTCTTCTTCTTTGAATCTCTCATGCAGATGTTATAAAAGTTACTCGACAGTTATCCTCATCGTATCCCCAATGGATAAACGGTGTCAACTCCTCAATTTGCTCCCCGCAAACTGTGACGATGGCTTTATCGCAAATCTCGAGGACACTTTGAGATTCTACAGAAGAAAGAGGACTCTTCAGGAGGAGGAAAATCCAGGTGTAGTCTTGCTTGAGGCGAGAAAGGAGCGTCGCAAATTGAGGGGATTGGAGGATCTCTGTTCCGAAAGAGGTCGTTCCTCCTGCCGTGATCCGACCAAAGCCCTTTTCTTGCCGAATGAAAAGGCTTTCCCCCTTCCAAATCTGCAGAAGACCCGGTTCGTCCTCTTTTTGTTGGACATCGCTAAAATCGCAATGAATGAGGAGAAACTGAGAAGAGCGCCTAGCCAAATTTTCACAGAGCGCATAAGAATAATCGGGCCCCTTTCCTCCGATGAGGCCAATGACTTTGGCTCCTTCAGAAAAAAGGGCGATTCTCCGCAAGGTTTCAAGATCGCATCCCTTGAGAGTTTCAGCCGCTTTCCCATCGCAAAAAGTGCCGATTTTTCCCAAAACGGGAACATGTAGAGCCTTAAGTTTTTCGTAGGTGACAGGAAATCCTTTGGAAAGCTTGCGAATGAAGATGATAGAAAAGACCCAGAGAGGAAAGATAAGGCCTCCGAGAAGCGTCATGCGAAAGATAGGGGAAGGTTTTGGTAAAATAGGGGGCCAAGCCAGATCGAGCGGTTTGGATTCGACGTGGTGCATTTGACTCGCCATCGTCTTTGATTCGACCACTTCGGTCACCGTTTCCATGACTTTATTGACCATGGCTGTCTTGATGCCAAGCCATTTTTCAAAACGCCACTTTTCCGGCCAAATAGCTGCAAGAGAAGCGCGGATTTCCTCCATCTTTTTCTCTAAAATTTCCTTTTCGATGCCAAGAGCCTTTTGGCGCTCTTTGACACCCTCTTTCGCCTGCCCATAGAGAACAGAAATCTGCTCATTGATCCCATCCAGACTGACTCTTTGCAAGACCCCCATCTTCTCCCGCATGAGATGGGCATTGAGCTCCTCAACCGCTGTCAGATGATGGAGGTGGCCCATCAAAATCTTGCGCTGCAACCCGATCTCTTCCTTCCACCGCTCTTCTTCTTTAGCGCTATAGTGCTTTTCGTCCTTGAGGAGAAGTTCGAGTCGAGCAGCCTCGGCAAGGATCTTTTGACTTAAAGGATCCAAGAGGACAGAGCTCAAAGAGGCGAGATCAAAAGAGGCCTCTTGAATCTCTTTTTTCAACCGCGCATAGTAGCGTAAACTGCTCTCTGCTGCATCGAGTTTACCATTATACTGCAAGAAGAGCTGGCGAGCCGAAGCGAGATCAATCCCCTCGAGTTCATGGGGCATGGTCTTTCCAAACGAAGCGAAAAAATCATCTTGACCGATCTCATTTCTTGCCTGAAGAGCGGGCTCTGTAATCTGAGAAAGGGAAATTTCAATGAGATTCTTTTGCTGTTTCAACTCCTGAATTTTTTGAGCAATTTGATTAAAGGAGTGAGATTCATCTTCTGCAAGAGAAATGATCTCCTCTTTTCCTTCGATTTCAGCAAGCCTTTTCAGTTCGACATCGATCGAAAGGAGTTTACTGCGCATTTGATGATAGGGAACCATGAGACTTTGGGTCTCTTGATCTAATTCGACAAAACCGCCCTTTTCTAAATTTTGACTCAAATAGGCAATGTGCTGATCGAGCAGCTGGTCCATTTTGACAAAAATCTGTGCCTGCTTTTCCTCTAAATACCCCAACTGCGCCTCGGCAATGGAGTCGTATTCTCTTTTCAAATAGGCCTGGTACTCGCTCATCCATTCATTGACGAGCAAAGCGGCCAAATGGCGATCGCGATGTTGAAAGGAGAGGCGGATGAGCGATGCGTTGTCTTTGTCATTTTGGATCTTGATCCGCGAGCTCACCTCTTCGAGAGTCGAAACCCAGTTCGCGATAGAAAAGGAATATTTCTGATCCATTTTCAAATTTCTGGGCACTTTCTTTAAAGTGAACGTGATCCCCTCAAAGGAAACGGGAAAGCCAACTTGTGCCACGGCAAGTTTCCGTTTTTTCCGATCAAAAAGGGTAAACTCTCTTTCGTTTAAAAAAACGACGGAAAAGAAACCCTTTTTTTCTCCCTCATAACAGATATCGGAGAACAAAAAAGAATCCAGTTCTTTGAGAGGATGTCCTCTAGCGGCTTGCCAGTTTTCCCGGTAGCGGCGTAAAAGCTGGGTCATTTTCCACTCTGAGGAAATAGGCTGAATTTGTAGACCCAATTTTTTGATCAGGGGTTTTAACACTTGATGGGATTTCATGAGCGAGGTCGCTTGGGACTGCGCCGTCAAACTCAAGCCTCCGAGGAACTCTTTTAAAAAAGTTTCGTGGTTGGTTTTTTCTGCGGCCTCTTTGAAAGACCCTTCAGCTTGATAGACAGCTTCTGTGGAGCCAAAATAGAGAAAAAAGAGAAAAGCTCCCAAAACGGCCCATTTACAGAGCTGTTTCCAAATGGACAAGTAAAGCTGCTTTACATCTTGGATGGAGACGAGCCACTCTCCTCTAGGAATGATTGGCTTTTCCATTAGGGAATCACAATCCCCCAATTGGAAGCACTCTTGAACATCACGTCAACCCCGGTAAAACTCGGGAGGAGTTGGGATATGAAACGGTTCCATTCTGTAATGGGCTTGGCTGCAACATAGACGATATCTCCCGGCATGAGGAGGAGGCTGTCATTGGGCAAATGGATGACGTGCTCCCAGCTCAAGGTATAAATTTTAGGTCTGCTGATGCTTCCCCGGATGATTTGAATGTAGGACTTATCTCCCGTAAAAGGAATCCCTCCACACTCTGCAAGGGCTTGACGTAAAGAGATGAACCCATTGGGAAGCGCTAAAGTCCTTTCTCTTCCCACCTCACCCATCACCATCAAATTTGCAGAATGGCCTTCTGCGATAAATACTTTATCTCCTCCCCGCATGACGATATTTTGGCTCATATCGCCCTCTCGGACGAGCTTTCTCAAATCGACGGGAAGCATTTTTCCCTCTCTCAAGACGTAACTCTTGAAGAGATTGGCATCGAGGGGCAGACGCGCTTTGGAGAGCAAATCGTAAAGCCGAAGTTTTCCATCTACGGGGACACTCGACAGAGCGCTCAAACCCAAAATCTCGACCTTTCTCTCGATTCGTTCCCGATAGCCCACAAAGACTTCGGTGTCCTGAATCTGCTCATTGTAAAAATCTTCAATCCTTTTACGAGCCTCGTCGAGAGTGAGCCCCTCGATAACAAGAGGAGGCGCATCGGGCAGTCGAATCTGTCCATTCGTGACCCGATACCCAACCGAGTTCCCAATCGAGGCAACCGCCTGGACGAGATCGCCCCTTTTCGGGTGGTAGAGGGCGATTTGGAGGACATCATTTTCGTGGATACGATCTTCGTACTCTTCTAAAAAGGACTCATCGAGCTCCGCTACACACACCCCTTCCATTTCGAGAATGGATGATTTTCCCTCTCGGATTTTATAAGAATCGATGACAAATTCATCGGCGCCAAATAAATCCTTACCCATATAGGGACCGCTACAGCTAGCAAGACACAAAGCGGCAAGAAGAAGAATGATCCTTGTCATCAAAGATACCTGGCCTTTAAGATGGAGGAAGCTTTTTATATATATTACTTATGAAGCGAATTTTAATCACGGGTGCTGCTGGATTCATCGGATTTCACCTTGCAAAAGCCTTGAAAGCTCGGGGGGATTTTTGCTTGGGTCTCGATCATTTCAATGCTTACTACGATCCTAACTTGAAAAAGGCCAGGGCCGATCTGTTGAAGAAAAACGGAATCGATGTGGTCCACCTCGATATCTGCCAGAAAGACGCGATCAAACTCCTCCTTTTAAAACATGGCATCACTCATGTTGTCCATTTAGCTGCTCAAGCAGGAGTTCGCCACTCTCTTTCCCATCCCGATGATTATGTCGCCTCCAACCTGCAAGGCTTTGTCTCCATCCTAGAAAATATCCGCCATTTCCCTTCGATCAAACTCATTTACGCCTCCTCTTCTTCTGTCTATGGACTCAATCAAAAAATTCCCTTCAGTGTCGAAGATCGAACCGATCAACCGGCCAATCTCTATGGCGCCACTAAAAAGGCAAATGAATTGATCGCTCACGCCTACCACCATCTCTACGGACTTTCGGTCACAGCGCTCCGCTATTTCACTGTGTATGGCCCATGGGGAAGGCCCGATATGGCCTACTACCGCTTCACGAAGCAAATTGTGAATGGCGAGCCGATCCAAGTCTTTAACCGAGGGGAGATGAAGCGGGACTTCACCTATATCGATGACATTGTCAACGGGACAATGGCTGCCATCGATCTAGGAGCCGATTATGAAATCTTCAATCTGGGGAACAATCGTCCTGTCGATCTTCTCTATCTCATCCAACTGATTGAGGAGGCTCTTGGAAAAGTCGCTACAAAAGAAATGCTTCCCATGCAAGCAGGCGAAGTGGTAGAGACGTTCGCCGATATCGAAAAGAGCCAAAAGATGCTAGAATTTAGCCCAAAAGTGACGTTAGAAGAGGGGATTTTGCACTTTCTAGACTGGTTCAAACAATATCACGGCCTTGCAAAACCTCTGCAAATGCAGCTGGCATAAAAGAAAAGAGAGCGCTTGCCGTCAAACAATAAGAGGTGAGCGCATGAGCCGCCTTTTCTCCCGCTATCGCGTGAAGAGTGACGCCTAAAAAAGCTGCTTCATAGGGGCTGCATCCTTGAGCAAGCAGGGCCGCGATCATGCCTGTCAGTACATCGCCAGTTCCTGCGCTCGCCATGCCGGGATCGCCTCTGGGGACAATGAGCGGTTTGTGCTTGGGACCAAAAATGACTGTGGGCGCTCCCTTTAAAACGACGTAAACACCCTTTCTTTCGGCATAGCGTATCACCTGGGCAAAGAGCTCTTCATCTCTTTGGACTGTTTTGAGCCCTAAAAGACGCAGCATCTCTCCCCGATGAGGCGTTAAAATGGCCTCTTTGGGATACGAGATCCCTTCTAAAAGAGCATCGGCATCGATGACACAGGGCTGTTTGATTTTTTTGAGATGTTTTTTCAACCACTCTTTACAAGGACCAAGTCCTGGCCCGATAAAGACAGCATTCGCTTTTTTTAGAGATGCTTCCCAAGCTTTTGGATTCCAAGGATTGCAGATCAATTCCAGAGGAGCCTGGCCAATCTCTTCGGGATGAAAAACGCGAACAATGCCAGCTCCCGCTTTTAAAGCGGCAAAGCCGGCAAGTTTTGCAGCGCCAGATAAAAGGTTCGATCCCGCATAGCCGACGACATAGCCAGCTTCATATTTGTGTCTCGTTCTTTTGAGGGGAGGCAATTCCAACCGTTTTGGGAGATAAGCGACAGCTTCCGCTTCTGCAACAGCTTCTCGAGAAAGTCCAAAATCGACGATCTGTAACTTACCCACATGGTTCCACCCTTCCTGAAGAAAAAAACCGATCTTGGGTAGACCTAGAGCGATTGTCTCCATTGCAAAAATCGCAGCTCCTCCGATATCTCCTGTAGTTCCGTGAAGCCCTGAAGGGATGTCGATGGCGAGAATGGGGAGGCCAGAACCATTTGCCTGCCGAATCAAAGAGGCCATTTTCTTGTCCACTTCGCCTTTTAGGCCAGTTCCGAGTAGACCGTCGAGAAGAAGTCCTTCCAATTCTTCAGAAAAACGTCCCCCCCTTCTTCGATACTTTTCTCGGAATTTCCGATTGAGAGAACTCACCTCTTTGTAAAGAGAGTAGGCCGAAACTTCGATTCCCTTTTCGAGAAGCGCGCAGCCTGCAGCATAGGCATCGCCCCCATTATTGCCTTTGCCCACGAGAAGAGTGACCTGTTTGGGAAGGGGATGGGAGTTTAGAAATTCAAGCACCTTTTCGGCCACTTTTTGTCCGGCCATCTCCATGGCTTTTTCTGCATTGCCCCGATCGATGCGAACCATCTCTTCTGCCGTGACAACTTTATAGCCTTCCATTGAACCTACAAATGCTCTTCTTTGATCGCTCTTTGCAGTAATAACTTGACGGCCTCTCTTGGGTCAAGTCCACCGTAGATGATCTGATAAGTCACTTCGGTGATGGGAACAGGAATGTGGTGCTTGGCTCCCAGCTCCCTTGCAGATACACACGTATACACCCCCTCAACAGCCATCCCGATCTTTTGTCTGGCTCCTTCGGGAGAAAATCCTTCGGCAATGAGCTTTCCGAATCGGTAGTTGCGGCTATGGCGAGACATGCAAGTGACGCACAGATCGCCCATGCCAGAAAGTCCATAGAGAGTCTCTGGTTTGCATTTTTTGACAGAGCTCAACTTGCGAATTTCATGAAGCCCTCTTGTCATGAGGGCCGCTTTCGTATTATCTCCACAGCCAAGACCATCGGAAAGTCCACATGCAATGGCAATGATATTCTTCATAGCTCCCCCGAAACAAACCCCCAGAACGTCGGAGTTGGGATAAATGCGAAATGTGGGCGTTGCAAAGAGCTCTTGAATCATTTTCATGACGGCCAGGTCATACCCTGTAGAGACAACAGAAGTCGGAGCATTATTCATGATGTCTTCTGCATGGCTCGGACCACTGAGCGCCCCAATGAGAGGGCTTTCTTGGCTATTCCAAAGAGAATCAACCACTTCGGGGAGGAGCAGCCCCGTTCCCTGTTCGATCCCTTTTGAAGTGAGAATGACCGGAACATCGACTCGTCCGAGCCTTTCGAATACAGGCCGAATCCCGGAGGAGGTAACGCTCTCCACGATGATTTCGGCATCTCGAACTACAGAGTCAAAATCGCT
The DNA here is from genome assembly GCA_964424735.1 of uncultured bacterium. Lineage (GTDB taxonomy): Bacteria > Chlamydiota > Chlamydiia > Chlamydiales > SM23-39 > REEB52. The sequence continues at coordinate 46,152 of CAYRJU010000010.1, read as the reverse complement.
CGTGAACTGCACGCTTTCGGAAATTTCAACGGGAGGAAGCTTTGGATGCACTCTCGTTTTTTGAAGAAGCTTTGCCATTTCGGGGTCACGACACCAAACGCTAACCTCATGGCCATTTTTAGCCAAAACAGATGCGAGGGCAAAGCCCCAAGTTCCCGCGCCGAGATACCCAATTTTCATCTTTTTTCCACTAAGTTTAGAAATTGTTCAACACTTTCAGGGCTCTTGATAGGAGCGTAATGTGTTTTGCGATCGACGAGGATCGTGCTCACTTTTTTTGCATATTGAAAACAGTCAAAAATGAATCGTTCACCCTTCCACACTGTTTTTCCATCCATTTTCTTTTGTACCCAGTGAAGGGGCAATTCTAAAGTGCCCATTTTACAAAAAAAGGAAAAATCAAAGGCGATCTGTCCACTATAGGCATATTTGTACTTTCTCGAGGCGTCGAGTTCGGTATATTCAACGATTTCAAGTTTTCCCTCTCTCTCTACCAAAACCCCCATATTTTTATCTGCCTCTTCACGGGGAATGCACTGTACGGCGATCTCTTCGAGATCTTCTATGAGCCTAGGATCCAAGGGTTGACTCAACAGATTATCCACATAGCTCACAGTGACACACTCGACTCTTCTCTTGGCAAACAGCTCGGCAAGACCCGACTTGAGAAAGGAAGAAAAGACGCTCCCATTTCCATTGGGGCCAAGTTGCCCGGTCGGTTTTTTTTCTTCATCCAAAAGGGGAAGCATTTCCTGCTGAAAGAAATGGATGTCGAGATCAAAATTGCGGTTTTGCTGAAAATAGGCAAGGGTCTCCTCGTGGTTTAGAGGAGAGGTCATGATGGCAACCGATGAACCTTTGGGCAGTTTTTCGCAAAACCACTGAAAAAGGGTTTTTCCTCCAATAGAAAAAAGCCCTTTGGGTCCTTTCATCCCAAGCCTTGTCCCTTGCCCTCCCGCCAAGAGAATGGGCAATACAGTTTTTCCAATCGCTTTGAGCACAGTTTTAACCGGCAAAGTAGAAAGATCTCGGTTCGAAGCGACGAGAGGACAATGGATCAATTTTGGATTGGGTGAAGGGACTCCCTGTTTTAAAATCCCATGATTGGGGTCAGCCCAAAGGGTGATCTGTTTCACAGGAAAGGAGGCATCGAGATAATAGACCATGGAAGAGATCCCGGAATCGGGAAGAACGAGAGCACGCACTCGATGTTTGATGATCGACAAGAGCTCAAAGAGAGTGGTTTTTCCTCTCAAATCAATCAAATTCTCATGCGGAAATTTTGGAGTCTCGCCAAACCCAAAAAGGAGAACGGGAATTTTTTTCTTTTCGAGATGATCGAAGAGCTCTTGCCACTTTTCTAAAGGCCAGTTGCGCCAAAGGCCATATTGGGTTTCTGCCGATACTTGCACTCCCACACATTGAGCGGGCAGATCAAAACGCTCATAGAGAGAATCATAGATTGGATTCCACTTGAGCTTGGGAACAATTTTTCCAAGCTGCCAAGAGACCCAGTCTGTGGGACTTGGTTTTTCAATGACGAGATCATAGGCCTTTTTTAAAGAAGGATCCATTTTATACGGCTCGCCTCTTTTCCAATGCGGATCGATGATGGTTTTGACCCCTTCTAAAAGGGAAAAACCGTCGAATAAATTGTGGCGAGTCACGAAAGTGATTTCCGCATCGGGAATGATCTCTCGAATTCTCTGTACAATGGCATAGAGTCCCAAGGCAATATCGCCAAGACCCCGATTCCAACCCAATAAAATCCTCTTTCCACCCCGTTTGGCAAGCCGCTTGAGATGCCAGTCCAATGGGTTGGGCAAAAACTTTTTGGCAAACGTCCTAAACATAGTGCCTCACCCTTTCGATGACCTCATCGACGCTAATCCCCTTCATGCAGGGAAAGTCGATAGGACAGACCCGTTTAAAGCAAGGCGAGCATTTCACTTTTTTACGAATCACGCTCTTTTCCTTTCCATAGGGGCCGGTCAGCTCTTCATCGGTGGAGCCGAAAAGCGCAACGAGCGGCACATTGAGAGCCGCTCCCATATGCATGGGACCACTATCATTCGTCACCAAAACCGAGCAATCCTTGATGATGCAGGCAAGCTCTCTCAAACTCGTAACTCCTGCTAAATCGATGACTCTTTCGGGAAGGCCCTGGGAGATCTCTTTCACGAGACTCGCCGTTGCCGCATCTCCAAAAAAGATGACAAAAGCATCTGTTTCGAGAAGGAGACGCATCGCAAGAGCGCGAAACCTTTCTGGGGGCCAGCATTTGGCCGATCCATAAGCTGCTCCCGGATTGATCCCGATCAGTTTTTTGCCTTTGATATAGCCCCTTTGATAGAGCAGCGTCTTGGATTCTTCGATCTCTTTTTCTGCTAAATAGAGTCTTGGAGGCGTTTGAGAAACGGAAATTCCAAGGGGAGATAGAATTTTTTTATAAGTGATGAGCTGATGCTCTTTTTCTTCAGAAAACCTCAATGGATCTGTCAATAACATCTTCCGAAAATGCGCCGAATAGCCGATTCGCCTCTTCACATTTCCTTGCCAAAACCACCAAGCGGAAGAAAAGGAATTTGTGAGCAAAATGCCGACATCGTACTTTCCTGCTCGGATCTTCGCGATGATGTCTCGATACTCTTCCCTTCTCGAAAAACTGCTCGTTGGGCGAGTGAAGCAAAAGAGTTCGTCAATTGCCTCATCCTTTTCGAGCAAATCGCAAAGGGGTTTTTTACACATGGCGGTAATCGAGGCTTTGGGGAAAGCGGCGCGCAGATCACTCAGAACGGGCGTTGCCATCACGAGATCGCCGATCCAGTTGGGCATCCTGATAAGAAAATTTTGAGGCTCAAAATGCATAGATGGTGTTATCATACTAGAATTCAAAACCGAAGACAAGAGAACTAGAGGGTTTTTATGGGGACAGCGCTTGTGAGCTTAAAGCCCGCCGACATTTCTAGCATGTGTTTTTTGCCAACCAAGAAAAGAAGTTCATCTGCTGGTTTTTCAGAAGAGCCCGATGCGCATACTCAAATCTACGACACAAATGGGATTTGCGATTTTGCGCTGAGAGAACTCATAAAACAAAAAACCTTATCTACAACCGATATTGCGCCGCTCAAGGACCCGAAAAAACAAATCGCTTTCAAAAAGGATCTGATCGAAGGGCACGTGGAACGACGAGTCCAGCTCTTTTTTCAACAGGCGATTCTCTGCTACAAAACCCCCTTCATCTATGAGGCAAATGGAGCAGAGGATCAAATTGGCGAGGGGCAAACTCTGAAAACAAAAGGGCTTTGCTATAAAACACAGGCAGCCCACTCTAGTACATTTCCCTGCCTCTATGCATCCTTGAAGAAAGAGGATGGCACAAAAGATCCAAAGACAACCTTTGTCTTTTTGAAACATTCTTCCGCGTACCGCCAACACAATGCAACCGTTGAACTGCCTGACTATGTCAACAAAACGGATACAGTGCTCGATGGGAAAACCAACGAGAAAAAACTCCGAGCGAGGAGCCTAACGCTCTTAAACAGATGTGCAAAGGGAGATCTCAATCCGGTCAAAGCGACCCGCATCTTCTTGAAGATTTTAAAGGAAGGGTCGGCCTTTTTAGTCAAAAAACTTGAGGAAACAGACTCTCGCAAGAAAGTAGCTAAAATCTACGAAGCCCAAGCAAAGGAAATCTTAGCCAACATCCGAGATTCAGATGAAATCTTTGATCGGATTATGGGGGTGAAGCTTCACCAACAAGATGATCAGGAAAGTCTCTTGCGCGAAATTGTTTACCGTCGCCGTTTTGCCCTCATCCAGCAGGCCGAATTCACACAGAGTCAAATTGCAAAAAAGATCTTTGAGACGCAAAACCAGATTTTTCAAACACGAGCCAAAGCGGTTCGAGAAGTTGATTATAGATTGAGATACGCTCTTCTCAAAGAATTCACGGGAGAAAACTTACGCTCTTTAGAGAAACTCTTTTGCACCTCGATTGCCCAATTAGAAGTGACTCTCAAGACCAAGCAAAAGTTAAAAGGCACTTATGAAGACCTAACCCAAGCCCAAAAAAAGAAAATCACATCTTTAGCCAAGGATTTGCGCAAACTCTTTCGAGAGCTTCAAAAAGAGGAGTGGACATTTCGCTCCAAACTCTTCAAAGACTTAAGACAAGAGTTTAAACGGTGGAAACAAACCGAATTTGTCGACAAATTCAAAGAGCACTCCCCGAATGAACCGATGAGTCAGCCCATGGTGTCTCGTCTGGAGCAGCCAACGAGAATCGATACCAAAACAGAGTACTCTACTCCGATTACGCAGAGACGAAAATATATAGACGTGGCAAAGGCGCAAAAGATCGCAGGGACCTTTGGCGTGGATAACGGACTCTTTCTGCCCGCCCTTTTCACTTCTGATGGGTGAAATATCCTTTTATTTTTGCTTCAGCGGGCAATTTGGATTTGTGCACCAAAAGGTATAATACTCTCCGCATCCACGACATTTCTTGAGTCGGTGCTTAGATACAGATGCATAGATAAAAACTCCCTGATTATCTGAATGCAGAGTTTCCAGTGGGATTAGATTTCCGTTGATGATCAAAAAAATGCCCTGTTGGGTAACCTTGATGATATCTTCTTTAAGGTAAATTTTTTCATCGTCATAATGGTGCACACAAGCATTTTCATTGAATGAGAGAGCCTCTACGAGACTGCTCTCATTTGAGAAAACATTGAGAGTTGCAAACAGACCAAAAATGAAAAAGACTACATTATACACACTTCCTCCTACAAACAAGAATAAAATAAAACTTCTCACACTCTATATTTGTCATTGTTTGTTGACTATGTTTTTTTTGAGCGCCTGCTGCAAAAAAGCCAATACAGAAAGAAAACCTTTCTCTACACATACTCCGGAAGACAAAGTTTGGCTGTCCAAATTTCTCACTGACGTGATGTTGGGGAAATCGGGTATTTATACCTTGTGGGGCAGTAAACCGATGACCTCAATACAAATTCTGCATTATTCACAAGAAGAATTAGATCAATACTATAAATCGTTACCCGAGGAAGAAAAAAGTCAGTATGTAGAGATTGATTATGAATATGATTTAAACGAAAACTGGGAAAAATGGAAACAACTCAAAGAGAGATTCGCTGGCAACAGATTCCTCTTATTTCATTATGATTTTATTGAAGATGGAAAAATAGAAAATGTCTATTTAGTGGATCTTTTTAAAGTGGCTCTCGTTCTTCAAAATAACTACGAATATTTCCGTAAGATTGTGGGTTTTGATTTTGATCCCATAAAAATCGTTTATGAGATTCAAGATCCCAACTCTATATTTTGGAAGATTGCCTTGCGCCATTCTGGTTTAGTCGGCCTCCTGTATGGATATGGGCTGCAAAATTCTTTAGGTTTTCAATGGAAATATGCAGATTCAGTCCCTTTTCTAAAAAACTTTGACTATCCATTTAGCGATGAGGAGGTTCTTAGTGATATTTCTCTATCGAATTTTCATATTCCGGTTTTTGCTGTCTACGATGATCAAAAAGCCGTCGAACAATACAAAAAGGAACGAGAAGAAATCAGAAAAATTTACAAAGGAAAAGATTTCGTTGGGCTTACCTTGAAAAGAATGACTGAGTGAAATCCTCACAAATTTGAATTCATAAGAATGCTCAAGTCAGTTAAAACTGTTCTATGGGGCAAAAAGAAACGATACTCGGGATTGATCCTGGAACGCGCGTGACCGGTTATGGAGCGATCGATCAAGACAAACAACCCATCGATTTTGGCTGCATTCGTCCACCACCCAAACTCCCCCTTGCAGAGCGCTACAAAATCCTCTTTGAGAGCGTCGAGGCTTTGATCGCAAGACTAGAGCCCATTGCCATCGCCGTCGAAGCGCAATTCGTCTTGAAAAATCCGCAAAGCGCTATCAAACTCGGCATGGCCAAGGGAATGGTCTATCTCGCAGCTGCCAGAAGAGGCATCCCCATCTACGAATTTGCTCCCAAAAAAGCCAAACTGGCCGTCGTCGGCATAGGTTCGGCGAGCAAGTTCCAAGTACAAAAAACGATTCAGGCGCTTTTGCGCCTTCCGCAACCACCCCAACCCGAAGATGCAGCCGATGCGCTTGCCCTTGCGATCTGCTGCGTCCATCACATGAGGTCCCAATGTTTGAGTCTATCAAAGGTCAGCTCATCGACAAAACTCCCCTCAAAGCCGTCGTCGAAACGGGGGGCATCGGCTATCGACTGACGATTCCCTTTAGCACCTACTCTCGGCTTCCCTCATCGGGTCCCGTTCACCTCTTCCTTTCGCAAGTCGTGCGGGAAGATTCCAACACACTCTACGCCTTTTTAGAAAAAGAAGAGCGCGATCTCTTCGAAGTGCTCATCACCCTTTCGGGTATTGGCCCAAAAACGGCCCTTGCCATCATTGGCCATTTAGAAATTGGGGCTTTCCATAGAGCTGTCAGTGGAGCAGATGTGAAACTGCTCAGCAAAATCCCCGGCATTGGCAAAAAGACAGCCGAAAGACTCGTCATCGAAATGCGCGACAAGATCAAGGGAGTGAAGAGCAAAGGCGTCCCTCTAAGCGCAGCTGACGGCCTTTTGGGAGACGCTCTCAATGCTCTTCTCAACCTAGGCTATAATCCAATGGAAGCACAAAAGGCCGTGCAAGCCGTCCTAGAGGAGAAAAAGGGCGAAACCGACCTCGGAAGAGTCATTACGGCAGCCCTCCAGAAGATTTAGAGGCTGACCCGCTTATTTCTTGCATGGATCGAAAATTCGAGTCCAACAGCATCTAAAACAGCTAGTAAATTGAAAAAGCGGGGATTCCCTTTAAGAGAAAGGGTGCGATAGAGATTTTCTCTATTTAGATCAGATTCATCTGCAAGCCAGCTCATACCGCCTTTCGCTTCGGCAATATCGCGTAATGCTAGAAGAAATACATGTGGATCATCATCTTGAAGGGCAGCGTTTAGATAGGCAGCAGCTTCTTTAGGATTTTGAAGTTGTTTTAAAAGATGCTCTTTATAACTTTTTGCTTTTGCCATTGCTCCCTCCTTTCTTTTTCAATGAGTTTTTGTAAGCTTCCCAGTATACACTGGCTTTTTTAATATCACGCCCTTGCGATTTCTTATCTCCTCCACACAAAATAATAACAACCGTATCTTTTATTTTGCCAAAATAGACCCGATAACCTGGGCCCAAATGGAGCCGTAATTCATGTAAGCCGTGAACTCCCTTTACGGGATTACAGTCTCCGAAGTTGCCCAATCGAACGCGATTGATTCGTATTCTAACAGCTGCTCGGACGACGGTATCGAGTTCTCCCTCCCATTCTAAGTAGGGGGACCCCCCACTATCCAATTCTAAATAGGAGACTTCGATATTCATGCCCTTTATTGTAGCATATGAGCTACATTTTAAAAAGGGGGAAGAAGAAATATAGAAAGAGCCCCCCCTTTTCTGCTATGCTTTTTGTCTATGAACCAAGATACCATCGCAGCTGTTGCAACGGCTCCAGGCGAAGGGGCCATTGCCGTCATTCGCATTTCAGGTAGGGGCGCCTTTCATGTGGCCAGTCAAATTTTTTCTAGGCCGATCTGGGATTTCAAGACCCATACCGCCCACTATGGAAATATTTTAAAGGCCGACGGGGGTGTTCTCGATAACGTTCTTCTACTCGTGATGAAAGGCCCCCACTCTTATACAGGAGAAGATTCGGTAGAAATTTCTTGTCATGGTGGCCAGCTCGTTACAAGACGCGTTTTGGAAAGGATTTTTGAAGCAGGAGCAAGGCCTGCTCAGCCTGGAGAATTTTCTCTACGGGCTTTTTTAAACGGCAAACTCGATTTAGCCCAGGCTGAAGCTGTGCAAGCGCTCATTGCAGCCAAGAGCGAAATGGCTTTAGAGATGGCTGAAAGACAGCTTCAGGGAGCCCTTTCTGAAAAAATTGCGCAATTTCAAAAAGAGCTCACCGATGTGGCAGCTATTTTGGAGGCCTGGGTCGATTTTCCCGAAGAAGGATTGGAATTTGCCTCGATGGACGAGATCCTCAAAACTCTGGAAAACACCTCTATGAATATGGAAAAGCTAAGGGCGAGTTTCCAGGATGGGAAAATGCTGCATGAGGGCTTGAGTCTTTGCTTACTCGGCTCTCCGAATGTGGGAAAATCCTCTCTCATGAACGCCCTTCTCGGCAAAGAAAGGGCCATCGTCACCGACATCCCGGGAACCACGCGCGATCTTTTGGAAGAAGATCTAAAATTGGGTTCTCTTCACTTCAAACTGGTCGATACGGCGGGAGTGCGCGAAACAGAAGAAGTAATCGAGCAAGAGGGCATCCGGCGCACACAAATGGCGATGAAGGAGGCCGATCTCGTACTCCTCCTTCTCGATGCCAGCCGCCCTCTTTCCGATCAAGATCGAGCCTTGATGAAGGAAGCCCCCCGAGAAAAAACCCTTTTCGTCTGGAATAAAGTCGATCTCAGCGCTCCGAGCGAAAAATTCGATGCCCTTTCGATCTCGGCTAAAAAGAAAATGGGACTGGAAGAATTGAAAGCAGCCATTCACCAGATCGTCTGGAAGCGGGGCCTCCCTTCCAAAGAAGAGGTGCTCATTACCAATTTACGCCACTATCAAGCCCTTTCAGAGGCTATTTCTGCTTGCCAGGCCGTGATGACAGGGCTTCGGTCGGGAATTTCCGCAGAATTCGTCGCATCCGACATGAGATCGGCCCTCAATGAGCTTGGAAAAATCATCGGCACGAATGTCACAGAGGACATTCTCGGTGCTATCTTTTCAAAATTTTGTCTGGGTAAGTGAAGGCTCAATCAGGCGCCAAAAGGCCCCTTCTAATTCCACTTTCAGCCCATTTTCCGCGGCAAACTGCTCCACCGCTTTTTGCACACCTGGCCAGGGCCAATCATCCCCACACAAGACCCCATGACCTTTGACATGCGGATACCAAACGGATAGATCCTGATAGACAGGTTCGAACTCGTGACTGGCATCGATGTAGATAAGATCGGGTTTTAGATCTTTGAGGGCTTTTTCGGCCTCAAGGCTGGGCAAGCGGATAGGGATGATTTTGTGAGTGAGTTTTGCATGGATCACATTGGAGAGAAATTGGCGATAGAGTCGAGAAAGACCCTCCCGATAGCAATCCTTACCCGGCTGGTGCTCTGGAGAGCCGAGCCAATGATCGACCGCATAAACTTTGCCATCTTTCGGCAAATTTCTCGCAATGTGGCGAGTCGATTTTCCCAGCCAAGATCCCACTTCCACAACGGTGTGGATCTCGCGCTCTTTGAGAAGGCGCTTCATCGGTTTGCGATTCCCATACCAGCCATGCCCATCAAAGGGAAGCACTTCGGACACCTCATTGTAAGGCGATGGCAATTCTGATTTGGAGCAGGCAGCCAAGAGGAGAAGAGATAAAAAAAGAAAAAATCGCATGGGAAAAACCTTGTTGGATCGAATTTGCCACCCCGGTTAATATTTGTAAAAGGTAAAATAACTCCGATGAAAAAGAGAGAATGGGCTCGCAAAATTGAACAGATTTTGGAAGAGCACTTCCCCAATCCCGATATCCCTCTCACACATACCGACGCTTACACTCTCCTCATCGCCGTTCTTCTTTCAGCCAGGTGCACAGATGCAAGGGTCAATCTGATCACCCCCAAACTCTTTGCCAAAGCTCACACACCCCGGCAAATGGTCACCTTAAGTCCCAAAGAAATTGAAGAGATCATCCGCCCTTGCGGCCTTGCTCCTCGTAAAGCTTACGCCATTTGGCATCTTTCAGAGCAAATTTTGGAACAATTTGGGGGGAAAATCCCCAAAACCTTTGAAGAATTGGAAAGCCTTCCAGGCGTTGGCCACAAGACGGCATCTGTCGTGATGATTCATGCTTTTCAATTGCCCGCCTTTCCCGTAGATACGCACATCCATCGATGCGCAAAGAGATGGAATTTGAGCCAAGCGAGAAATGTCAAAGAGACGGAGCGCGATTTAAAGCGCTTGTTTCCAAAAGAAAAATGGATTAAACTCCATTTGCAAATCATTTACTTTGCAAGAAAATATTGTCCTGCCCGAGGACACAAGAAAGAACAATGTCCCATTTGCCGTTTCATCAAGAGCAGCTAGAGTTCATGATCGATCTCGTTTGCCATCGGATTGAATGGCTCGAGCCCTTTTTTCGATTTCTCAATTATTTTGATTCGCCCTATTTCTTTTTTGTCCTCATCCCAACGATCTGGCTCGGATTTTCCTACAAATGGGGACTCAGAATTTTTTACTGGTTTACCTTCAACAACCTCCTCCTCTCTTTAGCCAAAAATTCGATTGGCTGGCCCCGCCCGAGCACCGACATGCCCGAACTCGGCCTCTATCATCCGACCTCTTTCGGTTTCCCGAGCGGTGGCGCCCAAGTCTCGATGTTTCTCGGCTCCCTTTTGATCTACTATGGAAGAAGGCCTCTAGCTTGGGCCATCGGCATTCCCTACATTCTCCTCATCAGCTTTTCCCGCCTCTATCTAGGCGTTCACTATCCTCTGGATATTTTAGGGGGATGGGTCTTCGCTTGGCTCGTGCTCGCGCTCTTCATCTATTCCAAAGAGCCGCTCGAAAAGTGGCTTTCAGATCAAAGTCTTGAGTTTTGCCTCATTTTAAGCCTTGCCGTTCCCCTTCTCATTCTCTATCTTTTCCCCAGCACGCACTATGTGATCGGCTCTTTGATTGGGGTGGGAATCGGAACCTACTTTTCCCTCAAGCGCCAGCTCTTTTTGCCAAAGCCCAAAAACCTCATGGAGGGGATCGGACGATCCTTTATGGGCGTTTCGATGCTCTTTCTCTTAGTTCTTCTGATTCCTGGCACAGGCCATTTTTACAAATCGCTCCTTGCAGGGCTTTTCATGAGTCTAGTTGCCAGCCCCATCTGCCGCCTATTCATCGACCGTAAGGCTTAGCCTTACCCAAAGAGGTTCCAAAATTGGCTCTCGTTTCGAGGCCCTTTTGGGTATTTCGGATGAGATCGGCGTCAAACTCGAGTCGCCCCTTTTCGAAGAAGAGGACAATGCAAGATCCCCCAAACTCAAAATACCCCTTCTCTTCCCCTTTTTTCACTTTTTGATAAGGGGTAAAGGTCTGCCGAATGGATCCCACGTTTGTCGCTCCGATTTCGATATAGAGAATCGTTCCAAAACGCTCGGTGTCGATCTCTGTGATCACTCGCTTATTTTCGGCGAGAATCGAGAGCCGCTTTCGCAAAGCCAACGGATTGACAGAATAGAGAGCCCCATTGATGAGTCTAGTAGAAATGGGAGTGCCATCACAGGGAAAATGGAAGCGGTGATAATCGGAAGGACAGAGCCGAATGATCGCCATCGATCCTTCTACATACCGGTGGCCATCTGCTGTGTTTTGCAAAAATTGAGAAAGAGAAAACTCTTGCCCTTTCACCGCAAACTGATCAAAAGTCGGATAGACCAAAACCCTCCCATCTGCAGGCATGGCGAGCACATTGGGATCGGAAACAATCGGCCTTTTTTCCGGCTTTAATTTCCGAATGAAAAAGTCGTTGAAGGATTGAAAATTTTCATGGACAAATTCACTCGTATCAACCCCAAAATCTCGGATGAAAGCGGGAATCTTTTTTCGGCTGGCTTTCCGTTTTTGCAAATAGCCATAGAGGATCGAAAACAGAGGGATTTTTGCTAGAAGAGGAAGGAAGAGTTTCGAAAAGAGGCCATTCCAAAACCCGTCCCCGTAGAGAAGGGATAGGGCCCAATGACCATAAACTCTTTCTAGACGTTTTTCCCCCGTCGTTCGCTCAAGGTACCAAATTTCCATATGTTCAATTATACAATTTTGAAATATTAATTTAAAATTTAAACCTTGTGAGAAAAGACAAACCCTACTAAAATTTTCTCAAAGGTAGTTTAGGGTTACTTTCATGTTTGGTCTCCTCAAAAAAATCTTCGGCACCCATCAATCACGGCTCCTCAAAAAATATTGGCAACTCGTTCCCAAAATCAATGCTTGGGAGGTCAAGTATCAGAGCCTATCGGATGAAGAGCTCCAGCACAAAACGATCGAATTCAAAGAAAGACTTGTCAAAGGTGAGCCGTTAGATTCGCTTCTTCCAGAGGCTTTTGGAGCGGTCAAGAACGTCTGCCGTAGACTTTGCGGAACAGATGTGCATGTATCGGGCTACAATCAGAAGTGGGACATGATTCCCTACGACGTCCAGCTTTTGGGCGCGATTGCCATGTTTTACGGCTCGATTTCCGAGATGCAGACGGGGGAAGGGAAGACTCTCACCGCCTCTATGCCCCTCTATTTGCATGCGATTACGGGAAAGCCGGTTCACCTCGTCACTGTCAACGACTATCTTGCCAAACGGGACTGCGAATGGATTGGCTCGATCTTCCGCAAACTGGGGCTGACAGTTGCCCATCTCACCAATGATGTTCACCCTTTCCAGCGTAAATCGGTCTATGCCTCCGATATCGTATACGGAACCTCTTCTGAATTTGGCTTTGATTATTTACGCGATAATTCCATGGCAACGCACAAAAATGAGCAGGTTCAAAGAGGCCATTATTTTGCCATGGTCGATGAGATCGATTCCATCCTGATCGACGAGGCGAGAACGCCTCTCATCATTTCGGGCCCCGTTCACGGAAGCCGCCAGATGTATGATGAACTGAAAGCAGGAGTGGCCCATCTCGTCCGCGTTCAGCGGGATCACTGCAATAAATTGGCAACTGAAGCGCGCAAAACTCTCGAAGGGCTTGGACTCACCGAAGAAACGGCAGAAACCAAAAAATTGAGCAAAGCCGAAGAAGAGAAAAAGAGAGAGACTTTCAAAAAACTCTGGCTCGTCAGCAAAGGGACTCCCCGCAACAAGATCTTGAAAAGACTCAAAGAGAATCCCGATTCCCGAGCTGAAATCGACAAATGGGAAACCTATTTTTTTGGAGAGGCGAACAAGGAAGAAAAGTTCGAGACCCTGTCTGATCTTTACATGATTGTCGATGAGAGAAATAACGAATACGAACTCACCGATAAGGGAATCCGTTGCTGGAGCGACTTCAAAGAGGGAGCAGGTTTTGACGATTTCGTGATGCTCGATCTTGGATTTGAATATCACCAGATCGATCAGAAAAAGACGAGCGATCCGGAGAAAATGCAGGCCAAAATTGCGATTCGCGAAGAGGATGCAAAGCGCAAAGAACGGGCCCACAATCTGCGGCAGATGCTCCGCGCGCATCTGCTCATGGAAAAAGACATCGATTATATCGTCCAAGAGCAAAAGATCGTCATCATCGATGAGAATACGGGAAGACCTCAACCAGGAAGACGTTTTTCAGACGGCCTACACCAAGCAATCGAAGCAAAAGAAGAGGTCGCTATCCAGGGTGAAACGCAGACCTATGCGACGATCACCTTGCAAAACTACTTCCGCATGTACGAGCGGCTTGCCGGGATGACCGGAACAGCCATGACCGAGGCGAACGAATTCAAGGAAATCTACAAGCTCGATGTCCTCGAAATCCCCACCTATCGCTCCTGCGCAAGGAAAGATTTCGACGATGAAATCTACATGACCGAACGGGAAAAATACATCGCCATCCTCAAAGAGATCAAGGAGCTCCACAATCTACAGCGTCCCATTTTGATTGGAACCGAATCGGTCGAAGTTTCGGAAAAGCTCTCTCGGATTTTGAAACAAAACCGACTCGAACATACGATCCTCAATGCGAAAAACCATGCCCACGAAGCAGAGATCATTGCCGAAGCGGGGGAAAAAAGCGCCATTACGCTCGCGACCAACATGGCAGGCCGAGGCACCGACATCAAACTCAAAGAGGGAGTGCGCGATCTCGGCGGGCTCCATGTGATCGGAACGACCCGCCACCAGTCTCGCCGTATTGACCGGCAGCTGAGAGGCCGCTCAGGCAGGCTCGGTGATCCGGGCTCTTCCAAATTCTTTGTCTCTTTTGAAGATTCGCTCATGCGCCTCTTCGCCTCTCCCCGAATGACTGCACTCTTACAGCGTTTCCGTCCTCCTGAAGGAGAGCCCATTTCGGCCAAAGTTCTCAATAAATCGATCGAAACGGCCCAAAAGCGGGTGGAGCAGCGCAACTATACGATCCGCAAACACACGCTCGAGTACGACGATGTGATGAATAAGCAGCGCAAAGAGGTCTACGCCTTCCGCAATGACATCCTGTTTGCTGACCAGCCGATCCAAATTGCCGAAGAGCTTTTGGAAACAGTCGCTCAGCATCTCATCCAAAATGGGCAGTCCATTGCCACCCAGTTTCCCGTTACGCTAGAAGAAGGGATAGATGAAAAAACCATCCTCGCGAAAATCTTAGATGGGTTTAGACAAAAAATCTTCTTCCAAAGACAGCTCCTCACGACATTTAGACCCGAGCTCAACGAAGCGGAAAAAGCGCAAAATGTGCTCAACGAAGTGGTGCGCAATCTGATGATCCGCAAAATCGATCAGCTCTGGCAAGAGCATCTTCTCCAGATCGATCACTTACGCTCCGATGTCCATATGCGCACAGTGGGTCAAAAAGATCCGCTCCTCGAGTTCAAACACGAATCGTTTGCTCTCTTTGAAAGTTTCTCGTTGCGCCTAAGAGAAGAAATTACGCGCGATCTCTTCCGCTTCGAGATGATGCCGCAGCCCTCTCCTGAGCCTGCCGCCCGAAAAAAACGGACCCCTACCCAAGTTATAGGAGCCTAATATGAAATGGCGAACCCTGATTTTAGCTCTTTTTGGCTTCAGTCTTCTCGGCTCTCTTTTCGCAGAGCCTACGAAGGCGGTCGGAGGGGCCAATTTCGGCCATGAAACTCATGAATCGATCGACGGAACAGGTCTCATCAAGCTCAATGGCACCTCTGTCAAAGAAAATATCCACGTTATAGGGAGTCTCATCGCGCACAATGGAGAGATCGGCTCACTCGATGTCGTGGGCGAAGTCAATCTAAACGGCACTAAAATCAAGCATGGCGGCTCCATCATGGGATCTTTCCAGGCCGTCCGTTCCCAGATCGAGGCCCCCATCACGATTTTGGCCCAAAAAACGGTCCTGACCCACAGCAAACTCGCCGGCATCACGGTCAAAAAAGACAGCGCCTACAAGGGTAAGCAAATCATTGAACTTCGCGGGAATAGCCTCGTAGACGGCCCCATCCACTTTGAATCGGGTAAAGGCGAAGTGCTCGTCTACCCGGGCTCCCAAGTGCTCGGGAGCATCTCCGGCGGCAAGCTCGTCAAGAAAAACTGAGTATTTCCATTTACCCTCCTTTTGTTTATAATAATCATAGGAAAAGGGTGGTTATTATTATGGCAGTAAGTATTTATTCTGATTTAGCTAAGCATTATTCTCCGCAGGAGTTGGCAGGGACTGCCTTTGCACAAGGCACTTACTACCGGATTGCAGGAGATATTTTAGAAGGAAAAAAATGGTTTCAAAAATTTCCTGAAGTCATCGCGAGTCTGCGGCCAAGCGCTGCGTGTTATCATCAAATTTTTAATGAAACCGTTCAGCAGTTACGAAACAATGCCGAGTTCGTACCCTCCATAGATCTAGTGAGAGCACACATTCTCTTTACCAATGCGTTTGTTACAGCTTATAAACTTCACTCCACCTGATCCAACTCTGTAGCTAGAGCTTCAGCGTCGGGGTGAATTTGAGGTAAAGGCGGCTCCTTCACGGGGATCTTAAATCCATTACCTGCATAATAGCGGGGATTCTCAATTTGTTCCCTCGTTTGGTCACTGATTTCAGCCTCTGGACTGTACCATTCCGCTAAAAGAGAAAGGGGAAGTTGATTTTCTACTACATATCGAATGGTAGCGATTCGATCTTGTAATAAAAGGAATCGCTCATTTGTCCAAAAATCAGGAAATTCTTCCCCAACGTTATTCTTGAATTTACCTAACTGTGTTTGATCTAATAACTTAGTTAAAATTCGGTGCAGTTTTGATCCTGCAGTCACTTTAAACGGAAGCTTAGCCCATCTATGCTCTTTCCATTGATGCGTTTTAGTCAGAGTATGCCCATCTCTGGAAGGATCTAACATTTCATGGGGCAAAACATTATCATTGTCTGTTTCATAAATTTTGTCTGCATAACCGTCAGAGTTAATCTGGAATCGAGTCTTATCGAGTTTTCCGTCCAAATCCCCTAAGAAGAAGTTCAAAAGGGCTTTGATCTGCAACGCCTCTAATAAACTGACCCGTTCTCCTCCCACTTCGATTGTGCCAGTGAGTTGTTCTGGTGGGATCTCTTCGAGTTTTTGTCCACGAATAAGCACTTTGTCTGCTGGAATTGTATGAGGGACAAATTCTTGTGCTGACCAACCTTCTCGATTTGTAAAAGTTCGAGGAATCAAACCAAATCCAAAAAACTCGTCTGCCATGTAAGCAACAGCGCCTGCTTGTCGAGGATCATGTTTGCAAACTTGAGGCTGCGTTCTTTGGCCAATGATCCTTTCGGTCATAAAGAAAGGCCTACCGTCCTCACCATTCAGTTTGATGACGAGTCTATTTTTCCCATCAAGACCTCTTCCAAAAAGAGCTCCGTTAACCCCACTCCCAGCCTCTTTAAATTCGATCCCTAAAGAGCGCGCAAGAGAGACTTCTGCATAGTTCACCCGCCATTCGCCAAAGCTTACAAGTCTTTGTCTGTATGGATAATCTTCAGTTACCGATTGAGCTTCAACTAAGAATTCGTTAGCCTCTTTTACTTCTGGAGATAACGTCTCTTTTACACTCTGTGTTAGGTTTGCTAATTTGAAATTTTCACATTTTCCCAAGGCCCTATAAAAGGCATGGGTAGCTTTGATATGTGGAGCCCGTTCCTTCCATTGTGAGAAAAGTTTTGTCCATTCGGGATTACTTACATCCAAATCTGGGCGTTTCCACGTCCTTATTCCGTTATCAAACCTTACCTTGGGGGCTTGGGTATACGCTAACTGAAAGTACTTCTCAAATCTCGTTTTGCGCGCCACTTCCTTTTCCCCAATCCAACCAAAAAATACTCGGGCAAACCGAACCATGCGCTCGAAAATCGTCAGTTCCCTCAGCTTCAATCCCTTACCGCTCTCCACTACATCTAAATCATGAATGGATTTAGTGGAAACTAACCTGAAATCAGACTGTGCATCTAACCATTTAACTGACATACATTAACCTATTACTAATAATTATACCATAATTTTTAATTTATATAAAGTTATAAATTAACTCACAATATCCTAATTATTAATAGCTTACATCAAACAATCCATTCCTTCCCCAAAAAAGGGGGTTCAGGTAATAAAGGGATTATGCTTCTCGCCGAGATCCTCAAACAGCCTGCCAAGTTCGACTGCCTTAAGCACCCGGTCGTGCTTGAGATCGAATCGCTGCAATATTCCGCCTTCCACCTCATTGCTCTTGTGATCTTTGTCTTGGCCATTTTGCATACCCTCTGCGTCTACAAAGTGCACGAGTGGGCCAAGAAATTGGATTTGAAGCAAAAGCACCGTTTTCACGGCAAAAAACGGGAGCGCTCTTTTTTGGTGCATCTCCTCTATTTTCTATCGGAAGTGGAGGTGATCTTTGCTTTTTGGGCAATTCCCCTCTTCATCGCCATCGGGGCTTTTTATGGCTGGACGATTGGATTGGAATACATCAATACGCGCGACTATACCGAGACCCTTTTTGTCGTGGTCATTTTGAGCATGGCCTCGACAAGGCCGATTTTGCATGCAACCGAAACGATCATTCGGTGGGTGGCTAGAGGTTTTGGAGGCACACTGTCTGCTTGGTGGTTTGTCTTGCTGACGATCGGCCCTCTTCTCGGCTCTTTAATCACGGAAGCTGCAGCGATGGCCGTTTGCGCCCTTCTCTTATCTCGCAAGTTTTACGAATACCATCCGAGTAAAAAGCTCGCGTATGCCACGCTCGGACTTCTCTTCGTCAACGTATCGGTTGGAGGCGTTTTGACCGACTTTGCCTCCCCCGCGGTTCTCATCTTGGCGCACTGCTGGCGATGGACCATGAGCGATATCTTCTTCGATTTTGGCTGGAAAGCAGCGCTCGGGATCGTCCTCTCCAATTTCCTCTATTGGCTCTATTTTAGAAAAGAGCTCCTCCACATGAATTTACGCGTCAAAGCGGTCGGCATTTACACCGCTCACTCCACAAAGCCGAAAGAAGAGCCGATCCCTGTTTGGATCACCCTCATCCACATTTTTTTCATGATTCTGATCGTTTCCGTTGCGCACTACCCTGCGATTTTCATTGCGACTTTCCTCTTCTTCATCGGCTTTCATCAGGCCACAAGGCCCCATCAGTACGCAATCCGCATCGCCCGCCCTCTCATGGTGGGACTTTTTCTCGCAGGTCTCGTGATCCACGGCGGTTTGCAAGGGTGGTGGGTCGTCTCCATGCTCGAAGGTTTGAGCCCACTTTCCGTCATGGGGGTTGCGATGGCGCTCACCGGCTTCAATGACAACACGGCCATCTCTTATCTAACAACCCTCATTCCCGACTGGGGAAGAGCCTTTCAGTACGCGGTCTTTACAGGGGTCATTGCAGGAGGAGGCTTGACAGTCATTGCCAACGCCCCCAATCCTGCGGGCTACACTATTTTGAAAAAACACTTTGATCGAGGGATTAAGCCACTTGCTCTCTTATTGGCAGCCCTACTTCCCACGCTGATCCTGTATGCGATCTACTACTTCTTCGGACCGCTATTTCTATAAATTGACTATTTATATATAATAAGTACGACAAAACAATTATATGAACTTTTCAATCCAAAATTATTTAGTTGTTAGCAATCCTGCTGTTTTTAACCGCCTGAAATCTTTTCTAAATGAAGAAGATAGAACCCATTTGCATGAGGCCTTAAGAGCCCATCAAGGTTATGGAGAATGGATTGTTCGTAAGCGAGGAGGGGAACTAGGTTGGGAGCCTGTAGACGAAAAGACCTATCAAAAAGCCATTTCTTATTTGGAAGAGCAACGCTCTCATTTGACAAGACGCTCGGCTCTTTTAAATACAATAAAACAGATTGACCCCAAACTCACTATTACCTTTATCCCGAAAGTATTGTATGAAATGCTGTTCATCCAGATGGGATTAGAAGACGATCTTTATAAAATTAAAGGCCATCCAGTATACCAAACACACCGGGAAAAAATTTTTGAGTATTTAGAGCTGTCCCAGCAAGCAAACCGGAAAGACGAAGACCAGGATAAATTCTCTGAACTAGAGAAAGAGTTAAATGCAACGGTTAAACCTGCATTATCTTCCCTGTTTAGCACGTATCAACACGGCAGTTGGTTCGATCCTCTGATGCGACGTAGAAAAGAGCAACGATACTGCTTAACAGAGTTTCCTCCATTAATGTATCTCGCTCATCGAGCAAACACCATTTTTTGTGATCTGCTGGAGGATTGCGAATCGGTGTTATCTTATACCACATTGGCGCACCTTTTCGAAAAAACCCTCCATTTTTATCGAGAACTTTCCAACCCCAAGTCCCTGGCATTTCGGTCCTCTTTTTTTGCTCGTAGCACAGAAAATAGTCATACGTGTCTAAAACAGTTTTGTGCGACTGAGGATAGCGAAGAACCCTTCACGAAAGCTTTAGCTGTTACAGAACAAGCGGCGGCTCTCTTGCGCCGAGTTTTTCATCTCGAGGCAGGGTATTCAAAACCCAATTCAGTGATTCTCTATCGAGGTGCGGATATCGCTGAAGACTCGCCCTTGCAGACTGATCCTGATACAAACCAAGAGCTGTGTTATAGCCTTTCTTACGGAACCAGTTGTTTTGCGGGAGCTCTACGCGATCCAGGAGCTTGTGCTTGGTATTATATGCGCAGGCGTCCAATATCTTATGCACTCGTTCTCAACCCCCAAGATCCATCGGTTCGCGATGTCTTCGAGATCCCCCATGAACATCCCTTTTTCCAACTACCAGGGAACGGAGAGACTTTTCACGCCCGATCCAGAGCATGGAGCTCTCCTAAAACTCCAATGAAAGGATGGGCACGTCTGCCTTTTAGTTGGAAGGGAGAAGAGAGCTGTAAGGTTGATAGCTGGCCTCTCTTCAATACCCATTTCCCTGCAGATTTCGTCTCTCCCTTGAAAAAAGAGCCGTTTCTTGAGACCTTTAATCTGATCCGCGCTCAGGGGATTTCTTTGTAAATTCTTATTGAGTGTTTTTATTCAGCGACTTGAAGCCGAAGATGAGAAGGGGAATGGCCGCGAGCACGTAAAAGTACCAAAAACGGGCGTCCCATTTGAGAAGAAGCATGCCTTTACTCGAAAACAGGAGCATGAAAAACCCTAAGATGAGGAGTTGCGCGCCCAGAGTCAGAAGAAGGATAGAACCATAGGATTTGGGCCCACTTTCCTCCTCTTCTTGAGCCATAGGCATTTCTTGAGCCTCGTCCATCTTGATGCGGGGGGCATGGGAAGAGGGGTAGAGCGATGCTTGGGTGTCTGCATTTTTCAAAGTGGGATTTCCTTGGAAATGGGGGGTTTGCTGCTCAGGTTTTTCCTCTCGGAGATCAGCTGCGCAAAATGGGCAGACGATCACGTCGAGATCGACCTCCCCTTCGCAGTTGTAACACATTTTTTGGCGCTTCTTTGGCTTCACAAAACTTAGTATAAGGAAACCTCCCTTTTTCTTATAATGGGTATTTTGGATGGAGGCTTATGACCGAGAGAAAAAAAGTAGATATAGCTGTCATTGGATCGGGACCTGGTGGGTATGTGGCTGCGATTCGGGCAGCGCAATTGGGCAAAACGGTCGCTTTGATCGAAAAAGATCTATTGGGCGGCTGCTGTCTCAATGTGGGTTGCATTCCGACGAAAACACTCCTCTCCAATGCTTCGGTGCTCCATCAGGTCAAACGGGCCGCCGACTTCGGCATCACGACAGGCCCCATTTCCTTTCATTACGATCAGATGAAAAAGCGAAAAGATCAGGTGATCTCCAAAATCCGAACAGGCCTTGAAGGGCTCATCAAATCGAATAAAATCACCATTTTCCGGGGAACTGCGCAGTTCGACTCTCCAAAAGTTTTAAAAGTCATGGGGCAAGACAATCTCTTCATCGAGGCAGAAAAAATCATCCTCGCAACGGGCTCCATCCCTCTAGACGTCAAGGCGTTCCCCTGTGATCACAAACGCATCTTGAATTCGACTTCGATTTTGGAATTGACCGAAGCGCCTAAAAAACTCGCCATTGTGGGAGGGGGGTATATCGGATGCGAATTTGCCTCTCTTTTTGCAGAGCTCGGAACCAAAGTGACGATTCTGGAAGCCATGCCCACTATTTTGACTGCGCAGGGCAGCCAAATCGCCCAGTTCATGACCAAATCCTTCTCCTCAAAAGGCATCGAAATCCTCACGAATGTCAAAGTGAGCCAGATCCAACCCAAAGGTTCTCAAGTGCATATCTCCCTTGAAGGAGGGCAGAGTTTAGATGCCGACTATGCACTCGTTTCCATTGGGCGAAAGGTCTATACCGAAGGGTTAGAACTCCAAAAAGCAGGGTTAAAGACAACCGATCGGGGCTTTATCGAAACAGATGAACAGATGGAGACGGAGGTCAAAGGCATCTATGCAATCGGCGATGTCACTGGAAAATGGATGCTGGCCCATGTCGCCTCTCATCAAGGCATCATCGCTGCGGAAAACGCCTGCGGTTTAGAGACAAAAATACACTATGAAGCTGTTCCCGCCGTTGTCTTCACTTCTCCTGAAATTGCAACCGTGGGAATGACTCTCGAACAGGCCCAAAAAGCGGGATTTGATGCCACGAGCGGCTCTTTTCCATTCATGGCTCTCGGCAAAGCGCAAGCTTCTATGGATACAGAGGGGTTTACCCAGATCGTCTCCGATCGGAAAACGGGACAAATCTTGGGGGCGGTGGCCATTGGACATGAGGCCTCTAACTTGATCGCAGAAATGGCTCTTGCCATTCAAAATGAACTCACGCTAGAGTCTGTGATAGAGACGATCCATGCCCACCCAACACTTGCCGAAAGCTGGCACGAGGCGGCACTGATCGCAAGAGAAACTCCCATCAACTTCCCTCCAAAAGCAAGACGATGAGTAAACTCAACATCTTACCCGAGAATCCCGAAGAAGAGAAAATGGGGAGATTTCCCTCTTGGCTCCATCGCAAATTGCCTCTAGGCGGGCAGATCTTTCAAACGAATGCCATCCTCGACAAATACCGTCTCAACACAGTGTGCGAAGAGGCCAAATGTCCCAATCGCCTCGAGTGTTATACCAAAAAAACAGCAACCTTTCTCGCGCTTGGAAAAGAGTGCACGCGCAACTGCGGCTTTTGCGATATCGATTTCAGCAAAACTCCCAAAGCACCCGAAGAGGACGAGCCGGAGCGCATCGCCCTTTCAGTGCGTGATTTAGGACTCAAACACGCAGTCATCACGATGGTGGCAAGAGACGATCTTCCCGATCAGGGAGCGGGGCAAATTGCGGCCATTATCCGGGCCATTCGGGGAAAAAACAAAGGGGTAACCGTTGAGGTGCTCACCTCAGACTTTGGGGGCGATGTAAAGCTGCTTTACATCGTTCTGGAAGAAGGACCTGAAATCTTCAACCACAATATCGAAACCGTCCGCTCGTTATCTCCGAGAGTGCGGCATAAGGCTCAGTATGATCGCACCCTGCATCTTTTACGAAGCGCAAAAGATTCGAAGAAGACAGTCTTTGTCAAATCGGGCATCATGGTGGGTCTTGGAGAAACGCCCCAAGAGGTCCAAGAAACGATCCAAGATCTTGCGCTTGCTGGTTGCGACATCATCACGATTGGCCAGTATCTGCAAGCAAGCCGTACGAAACTACTTGTGAAAGAGTTCATCCATCCCGATCAATTCAAAGCCTACGAAGACTATGGGCTCAGTCTCGGCGTAAAGCACATCTACTCGGCCCCCTTTGTCCGCTCCAGCTACAACGCCAACCTCTTCGTTCCAGGCATATAAACTTTTCATGTCTATTGTTCCTATCCTGCCGCGAACGCAAGTGAGCGATCCTGCCTGCTCGTTTCGAGCAGATCCTGTTATCTCTATATTTTAACAGGATCGGCGAGAACGCCGGCAGGATCGCTCACTTGCGTTCGCGGCAGGATAAAGAATTCGATCTTGAAAATTTCGTTTATGCTCTTTTATAGGGAAGGGATGCGGAAAGAAACGATCACTGTGGCAACGGTCATCTTGGCAGGAGGCCAAGGAAAACGGCTCCACCCTCTCACGATCCACCATTCCAAACCAGCCATTGCTTATGGAGGGAGATACCGCCTCATCGACATCCCCATCTCCAATTCCCTCAATTCCGATTTTCGTCAGATCTTCGTGATTGCGCAGTATCTTTCTGGAGAGCTTCAGCACCACATCAGTCAGACCTATCATTTTGACGCCTATCATCCAGGATCTGTCGATGTCTTGACGCCTCAAATCAATGAAGAGGGTCAAAAAGAATGGTTTCACGGAACCGCCGACGCCGTGAGAAAAAACCTTCCCACCCTCCTCAAATCGACAGCCGACTACTTTCTCATCTTGGCAGGAGATCAACTCTACAACATCAATTTCCAAAGCATGGTGGCTTTTGCGAGAGAAAAAAAAGCCGATCTGACCATTGCCTCCATTCCCATTTTGGAAAAAGAGGCAAAGAGAATGGGCCTTTTGAAAATCGGTCCCGAGGCAAAAGTGATCGATTTTGTGGAAAAACCCAAAGAGAAAAAGGTGCTTGACCGTTTCAAACTGAGAAGCGCTTTTTACAAAAAATGGAAGATTGAACCTTCTAAAGATCCCTCCTATTTGGGATCCATGGGCATCTATGTCTTTA
Source organism: uncultured bacterium (assembly GCA_964424735.1). GTDB lineage: Bacteria > Chlamydiota > Chlamydiia > Chlamydiales > SM23-39 > REEB52. Next base: position 22,236 of record CAYRJU010000010.1, on the reverse strand, counting down.
AAAGAGCAGCTCTTGTCTCTTTACTCAAAATGGACCGAAGAGAAGATTTTGGCTATCACTTGATTTCGACGGCTGTGAAAAAGAGAAAGACGTCTGCTTTTATCTACAACGGCTATTGGGAAGATATCGGCACGGTAGCCTCTTACTATGAAGCCAACCTAGAGCTGGCAAATTCCAAAAGAGGCTGTCTCAATACCTATGATGAATCCAATCCGATCTACACCCGTCCCACTTTTTTACCGGGCCCGAAAATCAAGCAGACGAAAATCACCAAATCGATCATTTCTGAAGGCTGCATCATCGAAGCGGACGAGATCTCGGGAAGTGTCATCGGCCTTCGCTCCCACATCAAAAAGGGAACGATCGTCCGAGATAGCGTCCTTATGGGCAATCATTTCTATATGCCCCCTACTCAAGATGGAAAACCGATCACCCAAGATTCTTGGATCGGAGAACATTGCCATATCGAAAAGGCGATCATCGACGAACACGTGCAAATTGGCAATCACGTCAAACTGATCAACAAGAAAAAGCATGTACACTTCGATGCCGATCCAATCTATGTTCGAGATGGGATCATCATCGTAACAGCCGGAACAAAACTTCCCAACAACTTCGAATTTTAGTATTTTAAGAAGATGCGAATCTGGGCCATTGGAGATCTTCATTTAAGTTTTGGTGTCAAAAATAAGAGCATGGACATCTTTGGTCCTCATTGGGCATCCCATGCAGAAAAAATTGCTTCGAATTGGAAAAGTCTCATCCACCCTGAAGATCTCGTCCTCGTACCCGGCGATCTCTCTTGGGCAATGAAACTCGAAGAGGTGATTCCCGATTTGGAATGGGTCGATGCCCTTCCTGGAACCAAAGTGATGATCAAAGGCAATCACGACTACTGGTGGGGCTCTTTGGGGAAACTCGCCGCTGTGCTCCCTCCGTCTATCCATCTCATCCAAAATAACGTTTTCAATTGGAAAGGGGTCACCATTGGCGGCGCTAGACTCTGGGATACCCCCGAATATTCCTTTGGATCTTTCATTGAATACCGGGATAACCCAAAACAAAAAAAACCTCAAGCCGAAGAAATTGTTCAGCAAGAATTGAACCAAAAACTCTTCGATCGAGAACTCGAGCGGCTGAAACTGAGCCTAAGCCAACTCGATAAAGAGGCTAAAGTCAAAATCGCCATGACCCACTATCCCCCTATTGGAGCCAACCTAGAACCTTCCCGGGCAGCCCAAATTCTCGAGCAACACGGAGTGCAAATCTGCGTTTTTGGCCATCTGCACAACCTGAAGGCGGGAGAGCCCCTCTTTGGCGAAGCACGGGGGGTACGCTACATCCTCGCCGCCTGCGACTACATTCACTTCCAGCCCATCGCCGTTCTTTAGAACCTATCCCACAATTAATTATAACAAAAATTAATCATTGCTTTTAAAGATTTTTTTAATTATAATTTTTGTAAATTTAAGGTTTAAAATGAATAAGATAGACCAATTAAGCAATCACGATCTATTTGCTGAATTACAGACATCTTTCGCCTCCGAAGTTGCTTCCTCTATTGATGTTAGGACAACTGAGGCCACCTATCCTGTATTCAGCAATCCTTCTCCAAGTCAGACGCCAGTGGCAGCTATCGTTCTATCTTCCAGGCCACCTCTTAATCTGCCTTCTCCTCAACCAGCAAAGGTCCTTAACCCCCCAAGACCACTTCCATTATTTCTAAGTGAAAGACCCTTGGATATTTTCTTTAGTGAAAGTTGGGTACGAGACGGCCGAAAGGTAAAAATTTCCGGTGATTCCAAAGTCTATTCCATTGCTTCAAGCCCCTTCACCACTGGCCAGAAAAAATATCTGCAGCTCAAACGTTGTGGATCAAAAGAGAACCTCACTAAAGAGCTTTCCCTACTCACACCCTTCTTTCACTCAAACGCTGAGGTTCTGGTATTCCACGAAAACAATTACCATCAGGGAAAATACATTGGCTACAAAGAAAACATTCACTCCATTGCACTATCTAACAGAATCCTCAACTTTCCCCATCAAGATCTCATTGCTTATGCCATTCTCCCTTTCTCCAAACCCATCATCAAATCTTTGCACCTTATCATCACCTTTAGTTCAGACGGAAGTTGGTATTATCGGCTACCAGACGATTGTCCTTTTGGGGTTAGCCAGGCATTATCAAAGATCCAATCTAAAGTAATAGAAAAACAGAAGAAGAGAAAAAAAATAAAACCACCCGTTAAGCCGTCTCAGCCTCCCATCCCTTCAGCCTCCCCCGCTCCAACCGTCACCTCTTCATCCACAGACCATTCAGCAACACCTCAACCCTTACTAGACCCTCTTTTTTCAGAACCTACTCCAGAAGTAGGATACCTTCCTCCGGCCAGCAATGATTTAGATTCGGAACCTGCTTTCAAAAAACAAAAAGATCTCTCTCTTTTTGTAATGCCGGCGGCGGAAGAGAGCGACGTTTAATTATATAGGTTTAAAATGAATGTTATAGGCCATTTAGAGAATACTGATCCATTTGCTGAATTAGAGTCATCTTTTGTGGTTTCTGAATCAGCTGATAAAACAACTGGAGCTGTGCATAGGGTACTCGACAATGTGAGCCAAATTCCTCTTTTGAACCCGAGATTAGGCGAAATCCATACAACTCAAGCCCTGCTTCCTAAGCCTTTAAAAGCTCTTTCCTTCAGCCAAGAACCCATAGATCTTTTCTTTGCTGAGGTTTGGAAACTGCGTCGGCGTGTGCAATTCATCAATTCCAAAACGAATAACGTTTATGCGACCACTTGCTCACCCATTGTTTCTAAGGGAATCAAATGTTTGAAGATAAAACCCCTTCGAACACGAACAACGTCTAAGCCCAGCTTGCAACCCCTTAGCTCATTGAAACCATTCTATAAAGAAAAAGCACCCCTCCTTGTCTTTCATAACGGCAAATATTATAAAGGAAGATACCAGGGTTATGACACCAATACCCATTCTATTTTACTACCTACTATGCGCATCATCTTTCCCGATCAAGACCTCGCTTTCTATGCCATTCTTCCCTACTCCAATCCAGTAAAGAAAGCTTTAAGACTCACCTGCCAATTCGATGAAGAAGGAGAACCTTGTTTTGCATTGCCAGACGATCGCCCCTTAGAAGTTACCCATACATTATCAAATATCCAATCTACAGCAGAAGAAAAGAAGAAGAGAAAAGGAATGAAACTATCCTTACCTCAAGCATCTCCTTCCCCAACCCTCACTTCTTCTTCTATAGATCATTCAGCAACCCCTCAACCTAGCTTACCAGACTCTTTTTTTTCAGAACCTGCTCCAGAAGTAGGACTCCTTCCTCCGAATGAGGCATCTCCTACAGAGGAAAGCGATGATTCCTTAGATCAGGGACCTGCTCTCAAAAGACACCATCCTCTCCCTCCTTTTGTCATGGTAGCGACTGGAGAGAACGACGTTTAGCGGCTAAGAGGGTGTTTGCAATTCAGAAAGAACAGGATGTGCAGGATCGTAAACGGCAGGATAAGAAGGATAATACACTCTCTTAAATTTTTTTCCTGTACATCTTTGCCACTTGTGATCCTGCAAATCCTGTTCCTTCTGAATTTGCAGACAGTCTCTAAATCACCAGATGCTGATCCCAATTTGGACACCGATGCAAAAGGCATTTTTGGTGTCTCTTCCCTTGGGATGGATCACGTATTGTAGATCGGGAGCGATATAAAACCACGGGTTAAACTGAACCCAGTAGTTGAGCTCAATAATGGACTCAAAATTTTGAGGTTCGAGCTCTACTTTAGCGAGATCTTTGCTGTATTTACCATAGATGTAGCCAAAATTGAAGGTATCTTCGGGTCTTTGGGGAAAAATCCCCTTAAACACGAAGCCGCAATTGAAGAATAGGGGAAAGAGGTTACAACTTTCAGGGGCAAGGATGAGCGAAACGAAAGGAGTCAGGCCTGTGGTAGAGCCAGGTCCGCCCCGCCTATAAACCATCTGATCGAAGAGGAGATAATAGCAAGGATCTCCACTCTGCTTCCCCCCAGTAAATTTGGGTTTATCGCCAGTGAGATAAAAAGCCCCTACTTTGTAATTGCCGGGCATGCCCCGATCCTCTTTTTCTTGATTGACGAGGACGCACCATTCGGTGATCCAAATGACGCCATTCGTACTTTTGAAAGTGAAATTGACGCCGTGATACTTGTTCTTTTGAATGTTGCTATTGGCATTGTACACCCCAAATTTGGCCGAAAGGCGTTGATAGGGCTTGAACATCAGATAGGCTCCCCAAGTAGCATTTGGGTAAGCCGTGAACGGCACATTTAAAAAGATCGAGACGGGGTTTCCGTCAAAGCCGTTGTTGACAAAGCGCCAATAAAGAGGAGAGGCCAAAAAATCATTCCCCGCATCGAGTCTTCCCGCTTTAAAGGCCAAATTGCCATCCAAAAGGGTTTGTATGAAATAGAGTTCGTTGAGTTTGACCGTTTGCGAACCAAAGACCTGCTGCACAGGGAACTGGTTATCGATCTTTCTCTGAGATAAATTCGTCCCCGTTCGCCAGACAGCCGAGCTAAAAAGCTCAAAATTTTTCCAGCCTGCAGGCGTAAAATCGATGTTGACTGACAAACCGTAAGAGCCCGCATAGGCAAACCCCCGCGCTTTACCTCCTACCGGATTGCCCACCATATCTGTGACAAAGGTGGAGAGGCTCGTGATCCCATTTTCGGCAAGCCGCGCCTTGGTCCTACTCTGATTGCCGAGAAGAGCTGGGCTATTCCACCAAGCAGTCGGCTCTCTTTGCGTAAAATACTCGCGAATCTGTTTGTGTTTTTCTTTTTCCCCACGAGGGATCCGATGATCTGCCATCAAAACACTGAAACAGAAGAAAAGAAAAAACCAAAATTTCATCTTACTCAATATAAAGATCGATCAAAATACCTTCAACGTTTACGATGGCACCTGTGAAAAAAAGAACTTTTGTATTGTTAGAAGTCCTGATCGCCTTCTCCTTGGTCTCTTTGTGTATTGTGCCCTTAATGAGTCATCCTCTCAAACTCCTGCGAGCCGAAAGACGAAAGCTCATCCTCATGGAAAAAGAGCGGCTCGCCGATTGGACGTTTATAGAAATGAAGGAACGGTTTTTAAAAAATGAGATCCCGTGGGAAAGGATTCCGCATAGAGAAGAACATACGGGTCCCTTTTCTCTTCCAGATGCCAAAATCCGATTGCCCGGCTTGAAAGAACAAACCGTCAAAAGGACATTCTCTTTATATGGCAAAGGCGAAAAAATATCCCAAACGGACACAGACTATAGACAGCTCTACGTGACCGTGTCTTTAGATGAAGAAAAGTACGAATTCCGCCTCCCCGTTCAAAAACTAGCAAAATAAATCTCTTTTTGGCATAGCGGATAATAACGATTAAAAAGGATCCTATGCCTCAAGATGAAACCTTCCATCCCCATATCCCTGCCTCCAATCACGATGTGAGAGAATTTACTCCGAGATCGGTGATTTTGGGATTGATCTTCGGCTTTTTCTTTGCAGTGGCCAATGGCTATTTAGCTCTGAAAATCGGAAGCACTGTATCGGCTTCCATCCCCGCCGCGATCATGTCCATGGCCATCTTGCGGCTCTTTTGTAAGAATGCTACCGTTCTAGAAAATAACATCGTTCAGACGATTGCTACAGTCGGAGAAGGTCTTGCTGCAGGCGTCATCTTCACCATTCCCGCCCTCATTTTGCTCGGCGATACCCCCTCCATTAGCCGGATCTTTTTTCTCTCTGCCCTGGGAGGCATTTTGGGAATCTTGTTCATGATCCCCATGCGTAGATTCATCATTGTGGAAGAACACAAAAAGCTCCCTTTCCCAGAAGGAACAGCTTGCGCAGAGCTCATCAAAGCAGGAGAAAGGAATCATAAAACGGCCATTTTTGCTCTTTGGGGCTTGATTGCTGCAGCTCTTTACAAGATTTTTTCGAACGCAGTTTTCTTATGGAAGGAGCAGGTCTCTTGGACCTTTAACTCTTTGAAGAAGAGCGAATTCTCGATCGACGCAACCCCTGCTCTTTTGGGCGTTGGCTACATCATTGGCCCCAAAATTGCGGGACTCATGTTTGCAGGAAGTGTCATTGCTTGGTGGGTCATTATTCCTCTCATTGTCGAATTTGGCTCGGGTGCAGGAGCCATTTATCCTTCAACCGTCGCGATTGCTCAAATGGGTCCCGACGAAATCTGGAGCAATTACGTTCGCTACATTGGAGCTGGCTGCTTGGCCACGGGAGGTATTTATAGCCTGCTCAAGATCATCCCTCTGCTTTGGCGCACCATCCATGTCAGCATCAAAGAACTCTGCAGCGGCCTTTTCCTGAACCGCTCTCACTTGAGTCGAACCCAGCGCGATATTTCCATGGCCTGGCTCATCTTGGGTTCTTTAGCCATCATTCTCGTCCTCTGGCTCATCCCCAGTTTCGAGATGAATCTGCTCACGATCATCCTCCTCGTCGTCTTGGGATTTTTCTTCGTTGCAGTGACTTCAATCACTGTAGGGCTCGTCGGATCTTCCTCCAATCCTGTTTCAGGAATGGTGATCACAACTCTTCTCATCACTTGTATCACCTTTGTCCTTCTTGGCTGGACAGAAAGAGTTTTTCTCCTTTCGGCCATGACGATGGGATGTGTGGCTTGCTGCGCCATCACAATGGCAGGCACGACAGCTCAAGATTTAAAAGCGGGTTATCTTCTCGGCTCCACTCCAATGTATCAGCAAATTGCAGAAATTCTGGGTGTTTTCATTCCCTCCCTCGCTTTGGGATATGTCGTTTATGCACTCAATCAAGCCTATGGGATCGGCTCAAGCGTGATGCCCGCTCCTCAAGCCACTCTCATGTCGATGGTCGTGGAAGGGGTCATCAGCGGGAATTTACCCTATTCTCTCGTTGGAATTGGAGTGCTTTTGGGCATTGCGATGATCCTCTTGGGCATCCCTGTCCTCCCTTTTGCGTTAGGAGTCTATTTGCCACTTTCCCTATCGGCTGCTACAATGGTAGGCGGGATTGTGAGGAGTTATGTCAATCGATCTAAGAACGAGCTTGCTCAAGAGCGAGGCATTCTTCTGGCATCGGGCTTCATTGGAGGCGATGCATGCATAGGAATCCTCTTGGCTTTTGGAGCCCTCACTCAACTGATTCCCGCAGACAAGCCGGGGATTTTACCCGATTGGACAGCATTGATCGCCTATGCACTTCTCGCAATAGGGCTTGGGGTTTTCTCCGTCCGAAAAAGAAGCCACTGATCCTTCTCGAGGTTCTGATCGCCCTCAGTTTAACGGCCATCCTCCTCACTCTTCTCTTTTCCTTTTTTGTGGAAAGCGCGAAGATCGAAAAGAAATTGGACAAAACTCGCATGTGTATCCTTCACCGAGGCCATCTACAAACTCGTTTGCAAACAGTTTTCACCTCTATCGAACCCAAAGAAGATAGGCCTTTCTTCTACACTGAAGGGTTAGAGAGGGAAGACTTCCCAAGCCTTTTTGTCCTCTTCAACAATGGAGTGGATCCCGATCCGAGCTTTAGTGGGCCTATTTTAGGCAAAATCTATCTCGATGAAGAAAAAAACCTTTCCCTTACAACTCAGCCCTTGAACAGTGAGAAAAGTAGATCTTGGCGAAAAGAGATTTTATTTCCCAAAGTCCAAACCTTTACTTTTGAGTTTCTAGGAACACAGAGCCCAACCGAGCACGGGACAAAAGAAAAGATCTATCCGATCAATGCAAATCTTGCCTGGAGAACACTCTGGCCCAGATCTCTTCAAAAAATACCGAGCCTCATCCGACTCAAAATCTACGAAGAAGACACTAAAGACCCCTTGCAATTCGCCTTCCTCCTTCCCATCATAGACCCCATCACCTATCACGGAAAAGAAGGAGTTTTATGAATATTTTAGGCCTCGTCTTTTCTATTTTCTTCATCCTCTCTTACGGGTTTTATGCAATTCGCGATCAGAGGAAGGTAAGCGATCAACTCGAGACTGCTTATCTCTCACACCAAAAAGCCCAAAGAGTTTTGCTCAACAAATTGGAAAGCTCCTTTTACAACGACAATTGGCAAGGAGTACCAAAAAAATCTTCTTCCCAAAAGCCTTCCAATCAATCCAAAGAAAAAAGCAAAGACAAGAAAAAAGATCCAGAAATAAACCCAAATCCCGAATGCTCTCGCATCAATCTATGGCCCCTGGTTCAAGAGGGAAGAGAGGCCCATCCTCTTCTCTATGAGCTCGCGGTTAAATTGATCCACACCAGCTACCGCTCCTTTTATGAAAGAGGATCCGAGCAGGAATTTTTGAATGCTCTTCTTGCCTCCATCAAAAAAGGGCTGCAAGAAGAAAAATCTTTTTCTCTAGAAAAAGTTGTCTTTTCCGACCCTACTTTTCAAAGAATTTACTACAAAATGCTCAAAGGGACTCGGGAATGGAATCTGCAAGAAAAGGTGGGATACCCTCCCTTACTAGAGTATGTCAAACTCGAACAATCGAATGATAAGATTTGTCTGCATCACGCCCATCCCGATCTCATCACCCTTCTTTTCAACGCGGCCTTTGCCAAGAGGTTTTTCGAAAAGCTTCAAGGCCAAGATCCCCCTCCTCCCATCACGCCAGAATTCATCCAACAAATTGCCTCCGAAGTGCACATGCTGAACATCGATCCGGCGCTTTTCTCCCAGTTCGATCTGTATGGATATTTAAAACATGGCGAAAGGGAGAGGAAAAAGACTTTTGTCGCCGATGTGAAAGATGTCCACTTACGAAAACACTTCCCCGTCCCCCGTAGTTAAGAATGATTCGGGAGCAGCTTAAAGGACTGCTACTTCTTCTCTCTCTCTGCGCCCCCAGCGCCTCTGCTACCCGCGCCTCGCGGGCTCAGCGCTGATGAAATGATTATAAGAGTATCATCAGCGCGGGGCCGCGCCATAAGGGCGCGGTAGCAGAGGCGCTGGGGGCGCAGGGGAAGACCCCCCTATCCGTAAGGGGAAGCGGATCTTGCAGGCCGCGCGGGAAGCACGAGCCGTATCCTGTTAAAATATGAGCAAAACAGGATCTGCAAAATCGCAAACGGCAAAGATGCACAGGATAGATTCACTTATCCTGCAAATCATGCCGGCGCTTCGCCGATCTTTTTCATCCTGTTTTTTTATCCAGTTTGGATTTAACTCATTTTGGGGATGGCGAAGGTGAAGAGCGTTCCCTTGCCGAGCTCTGAGGAAACAGTGATTCTGCCCCGATGTTTCTCGAGAATGGTTTTGACAATCGACAATCCAAGACCCGCCCCCCCTTTTTTGCGCGAACGGGCTTTGTCTACTGTATAAAAACGCTCGAAGATGTGAGATAACTCCTGTTCAGAGATCCCAATCCCCCGATCCTGAAATTGGATCTGGTACTCCGTGGGCATCGAGAGAAGAGAGATATCGATCTCAGCAGGCTCCCCAGAATATCTGATCGCATTTTCCAAAATATTCATCACCGCAAGTTCGAGTAGCGCCGCCTCTGCGGATACGTTAGCCGATGTCAATTCAGAATGAAACCGAACGATCGCCGTCGGATGGACAGAACGGATCATCTCAATGCAATTTTCTAAAAGGAAGAGGAGATCGACTTTGACAAATTCCTGAGTGGTCATCTGCTCAATGTCGGTTAAAGTGAGGAGGCTATGGACCAAGTTATCGAGTCTTCCGCAAGTTTTCACGATTTTCCCAGTAATTTCATGCAGCATTTCTTTTGAAAGCTCTGGAAGATCTTGAAGGGTTTCTGCAAAACCCCGAATGATCGTAATAGGCGTTCTGAGTTCATGAGAAGCGTTGGCAATGAAATCTTTGCCTAGTTGGACAATTCGGTAATCTGAAGTCTTGTCTTGAAGGACGAGTAAAGCCCCATCTTTATGGGCAAGTGGGGAAGCAATCAAGTCGTAATAAAAAGTCCCCTTATCGCGCACGATCCAAGTATAACTAACAGGCTCTAAAGTTTGAAGGGCTTGAAGGAGAAGCTCGTGACATTTTTTCAATATTTCAGTCTCTTCAAATCCATTGAGCGCCCCTCCCAAAATTTGCTCTCGAAACACTCCGAGCATTCGGCAAGCAGATTGATTTGCAAAAATGATCTTGGCGCTTGGGTCTGCCGCTAAAATTCCCTCTCCGAGCGATTCCAACACCTCTTCCTTCTCCTCTTTTTGCCGGGCATAGAATTCGAGCTGCTTTTGAATCTGATCACTCAGCGAATTGATCGTAGAGACGAGTTTAGAAAGCTCTCCCGCTTGGACCGGCTCTTTCAAGACAATGCGAGGCAAAAACTCCTCTTTTCCCTCTTTATATGAACGAACGGCATTGATGATCTGTTGAACAGGACTCATGACCCGATGGATGATGACCATGATTAAAATGCCGTTGACCACTAAGAGAAGGATCGAGACGCACAAAATGGTCAGATTGAAGACCTTTTTCATTTGCTCGAAAGAATAGGCAGGATCTTGCAATGGGGAGTTATACACCTGCTTGAGAATATAGCTCGAAACGGTATCGATCGAAGGCAGTAAAACGGTGATGATTGCCAAGAGCAAAACGCATTGACTGATGAGAATTTTTTGTCTAAAGCTCATTCTCGATCCGGAAACAAGTTTCTATATCCCATTGGCGTCACGACAACCATGTCTTCGAGGCGCACCCCTCCGACCCCCGGCTGATAGAGTCCCGGCTCGATGGTAAAAACCATGCCCGCCTTTAAGACAACGTCTCGATCGGGGCTGTCAAATCGAATCCTTGGGAATTCATGCGTTTCCAATCCAACGCCATGTCCTAAACTATGTATGTAAAGCTGCTTTACACCGAGCCTTTCAAATTCATCCTGCACGATTTGATCCAATTGCCCAAGTTGTAGCCCCGGCCGAATCGATTCCATAGCCATCTCTTTGGCCCTTTTCACATGGGCTTCAAACTGCAGAATACGTGAATCGGGCTTTCCAAAATAGACCATCCGAGTGAGATCTCCGCAATAATGATCGACGATCGCTCCGACATCGATGAGAACAGCCTGCCCTTTCTGCAGGCGGCTTTTCCCGGCTCGGTAATGGGGATAGGCTCCATTTTCTCCAAAGGCAATGATGGGGCTAAACGAAAGTCCCGAAGCACCCTGCTTTCTACAAAAAATCTCAAATTCCAAAGCGAGCTCTTCCTCGCTAATTCCTTCTCTTAGACAAGAAACGACGTGCTTGTACCCTCGCCAAGTCAATTGAGCCGCCCGTTCTAGACGAGCGATCTCTTCTTCCTCCTTAATGGCTCTGAGCACACGAAGGGGGTGGGGTTTTGGGGTCCATGTGATGTAGGGAAATTCCCGTTTCATCCCCTGATAGGCCTCATATGTGACAAAAGCACTGTCAAAACCCATCTCTTTTTCTTGAATATTTTTAAATTCCTCCCAGAGTTTGACGGAGCAGGGCGCCTCTAGTTTTGCCCGTTCGTAGTAGCGCCCATCGACATACAGGGTGGCTTTTCCACTTGAAACGAGCAATCTTCCCTTAGAAAGAGTGAGTCCTGTCAGATAGAAGAGGTCGGTGAGATCCTCAATGAGAAGGGGGATTTCGCTCTGAATTTGCCGAATGCGTAGATCGTTCATATCTTGGATTTTTGCATGTTTCTCGTTAGAACGGCAAATGGATTTTGAAACCTACAAAAGCCGCGCTAAATCCTCTTCTTTAATCTGCACGAAGAGAGGATTGCCCAGGGGATCGTAAGATCGGTCTTTGCATTTTTGCACTTCCTTCCAAAGTCCGATCGCCTGTTCGATGGAAAAATTCTTGCGAAGAGAGCGGCAAAACCGGGTTGTCAGATCTTCTAGCTTTTTATTTCCCTTCCACTCTTTGTAGAATTGGGGGAATTCAGAAGCTTCTAAAAAGGGAGGGAGGGCATCGATCACGAGTGTTTTCTTCAAAATGCGACATTCAATTCCAAGCGACTCTATTTCGGGAATGCGCGCCTCTTCTTCGGGTAGGATGGGAATTTCTAGAGGAAAGAGCAGCGCTTGGGGAGGCCCTTTTTCCATGCGAAGACTGTCGAAGAGCACTCTCGCATACACCGCCTTTAAATCGACGAGGAGAAGCCCCTCATTTTGAAGGAGCAAAAATCTTCCCACAACGGCCAAAGCCCGTTCGGGAAGGATCCAATCGAGCTCTTTTTCCTCGACTTTGAAAGAAAGAGAGGGAAAAGTTTCGGCAAAAGAGGTGGGCGGCGGAGCTGTAAAGACAAGTTCCCGATCGAAGCTCACTTGAGGAGTAAAGGCCTTTTCAACAGTTTTTTGAACGGCGCGAAACAGGATCCCTTCATCTCGAAAGCGCACCTCTTTTTTCTGAGGATGGACATTGACATCCATTTTTTCGGGAGCCACTTCCAAAAAGAGGACAAAGCGAGGATAGGCATGCTCTGCAATGCGCGTGCCGAACGCCTCTTTCACCGCTTTGGCAAGAAGAGGAGAGAAAATGGGCCTCTTATTGATGTAGAGATACTGTCCTGTGCGCATGGACATCGCCTTGTCTGGTGATGCGACATAGCCAAAAATACCTTTCCCCGCAACTTCATGTTCATATTCTCCCAAAATCTCCAAAATCCTCTCTTTTTGACTCGTGGCGGCAAAACTTTTGCCATTGAGAGAAAAGGCGATTTGGGGATGGGCCAGAGCAATGGTTTCAAACGTTCGGGTAATGAAAGCAAGACTTGGAGAGGCTGCTTTTTGGAACTTTTTTCTTGCAGGAACGTTGTAGAAGAGGGAGCGCACTTCAATGGTTGTGCCCAGATTGCGCGCGCAAGGCTCGACCTTGAGCACCTTTCCCCCTTCTGCTAAGACACGGGTCCCTTTTCCATTCGATGTTTTTAGCTCAAAGCGCGACACGGAGGCAATGGCAGCGAGCGCCTCTCCCCGAAATCCCATCGTAGAGAGCCGCTCTAAATCTTCTACCGATTGAATCTTGGAAGTGGCATGCCTTTCTAGACACAAAAGGGCATCTTCGGTTCCCATACCGCAACCATTATCTTCGACTTTGATGAGATCGTGCCCACCTCCGATCACTTGCACATCGATCTGAGTCGCCCCTGCATCGAGACTATTTTCGATCAATTCTTTGACAATCGACGCGGGATTTTCGACCACTTCGCCCGCGGCAATTTGATTGATAACGGTTTCGGGAAGTTTTAGAATTCTCGGTTGCATGGAGCCAATATATCATAAGTTCAAGTATACTGCATTGCATATGCGATGGTGGATTTTTTTATGAAGGATTCCGAGCGAAAATCGAACTGGCGCAGCCGCAGCCAGCAGGTTGTCACCTTTTTGCGACTTGGGTTAATTGCAGCTTTTCCCTCACTTTTTGGGGCCTATGTGGGCAATCCGGCAAATCCTGCTCTCATGAATACGGGCTTTTTTTCTGCAGGTTATCCTTTTTTCAAATTCACCTCGGGCTACATCTACGATTACACTCAGAATAAACGCTATGTAGCAGAGGATCAATCGATCCGAAAATTTGGACTCCACTCTCAACTCGCTAGCCTCTCTTTCATCTTCATCGAGAGATTGCAATTTTTTGGAACTGTGGGAGGCACGAAAGAAACAGTTGAGGGAAGACCTCTTTCCGATATGTTTCTCGACGTCCACACAAATTACCACTTTTCTTGGAGTGGAGGAGCAAAAGTCATCCTCTTCCAGTGGGGACAAACCTTTTTCAGCGCCGATTATACCTATTTTCGAATGCCCTCTTCTCAAAAATCCTATTTCAAATACCTGAACAAACTCAATCTTCCGCTAAGCACAGAAAAACAAGAGTTCTCTTTAAGAGAATGGCAAGCAAGCGTCGGCCTCTCTTCCCGCTTTTACTTCGTAACTCCCTATGTAGGAACCACCTATCTGAGATCCAAACTCCATGCTCAAACCAACTACCGCAACGACGTCAATTGGGGATATTTCTATGGGCTCACCGTTTCCCTAACAGGCCGACTCCACCTCAACTTTGAAAGGCGCGTCCGGGATGAATTTGCCTACACAATCTCAACGACCGCGGTATTCTAATGGAAGAGCATCCTCAAGCAAGAAAGATCGTAGAGACTCTCGCTAAAGCGGGCTTCGTTGCCTACTATGCAGGCGGCTGGGTCCGAGATTTTCTCCTCCAGCATCCTTCGGATGATATCGATATTGCGACAAATGCCCCTCCCGAGACGATCCAGGCGCTTTTTCCCCACACGGTCCCAGTAGGCATTGCCTTTGGCATCGTCCTCGTCGTCATGGATGGCCATCCTTACGAAGTGGCTACCTTTCGCCAAGATTTTGACTATCAGGATGGAAGAAGGCCTTCCAAAATCGTCTTTACCACCGCCATCGAAGATGCAAAAAGACGCGACTTTACCATCAATGGAATGTTTTATGATCCCTTGAAAGAAGAAGTGTTGGATTATGTCCATGGAAGAGCCGATCTAGAGGCCAAAATCATCCGAGCCATTGGCAATCCCCACGAAAGGATCAAGGAAGATCGGCTGCGGATGATCCGGGCGGTGCGGCTTGCCTGCCGCTTTGGCTTTCAGATCGAGGAAGCGACGGAAAAAGCAATTCGGGCGCACGCCAAAGAGCTCTTTCCCGCAGTTGCCATCGAGAGAATTTGGCAAGAATTCACCAAAGGGCACGATTTTGGCAAACTTAGACCCATGCTTTTGAAATTGCATGAATTTGATCTCTTGGAAACAATTTTTCCAGGGTTAAAAGATGTTTCCCCAACAGAAATGGAAACGAGACTTTTGCCCATCAAAGATTATCCCGCTCAGGCTCCGACCATTGCCTTTCTTCTTCCCCTTTTTCCCTCTGATCAGCTGTCAGATCGACTCGCTCTTTGCAAAAAACTCAAACTCTCCAATCTCGACCAACAATTCGTCACTATTTTGACAGAAACAGAGCGGTTCCTCCATTTCAAAAGGGCGATTGAAAGAGTCGAATGGGCCCATTTCTATGCAAATGCCTTTGCACCGATGTGCCTTCAAATTCTCAGCGCCCACATGGAACCAGAAAAAAGGCAAACGTTCTTGCAGCATCACGAAGATCAGATGAAGCTCTTATCGAAAGCCATCCAGCGAATCAAAATCCAAGATCCGGTGGTGAGATCGAGCGATCTCGTTCTAGAGGGAATCGAGCCGGGCAAGACGATGGGACTTCTCTTAAAAGAGGCCGAACGGATCGCCATCAATGAACAAATCGACGATCCATCTTTAGTCATTGAACGCTTAAAAAGGAGCTCTCTATGGCCAAACTAACTGTTTTCTTAGTGTTTGTCTGCTCTCTTTTTTCAGACGAAATTAAGCCTCAGATCGATCAAAACACGTGGGTTCTCTTGAACATCGATGAACTCCCCACCGAAGCAGAAATTCCAAACCTCGTAAAATCTGCAGGAGCTGTCTTCGGTCTTACAGCCAAAGAGCCCCCTCTGAGCGTCCAGACGCTCCACCAGCTGACCCGAATCGGCATCGCGTTTACGTTTCCTGCCCCTATCCGCCCCAATCTCGAAACCAGAAGCCCCATCCAGTGGGAAGGAGGCGTTCTCTTTCTCTCCGATTTCAATAAAAGGGCCGATGTCTTTCAAAAGTGGCTCGAGCTGGCCCAATTTCGTCCCAGCAAAATCGTCATCATCGATGGGGGAAAAGAAGACTTCAGTGAAGTGGAAAAACAGATGGAAGAGCTGAGAATTCCCACCTTTCTCTATAGAAACCCGCGGGTTTAGAATCTAAAAAGGCTATTTTTCTTCCCTTTATCCTGCCGCGAACGAAAGTGAGCGATCCTGCCGGCGTTCTCGCCGATCCTGTTAGAATATAAAGAAAACAGGATCTGCTCGAAACGAGCAGGCAGGATCGCTCACTTTCGTTCGCGGCAGGATAGATTTATTCTAGTTTCTTAGAAAAATACTTCTTCGTTTCATTGAGCCCGATATAGCCCAATGACTGATAAAATGCGTGAGAGCCTAGTTTTTCTCGATGCATTCCACTTGTGAGTTCAATGTACGAACAATTTTGTTCCACGGCAAATTTTTCTGCGATCCCCATTAGGCTTTTTCCTATTCCGGATCTTCGGTGCTCTTGGTTTACGATTAGGGCAATCACCCTTAAAAAAGAGCCAGGACGATGAAAATAGTTGGTGATCGCAACGGCGATGCATCCAAGGATCTGACCAGAATTTTCAGCAACCCAAGCTTTTTGGTGGGATAAGAGCCTGTATCTTTGAATATTTTCGCTCATTGTCTTCTCATCGACGAAATAGCCAAGCTGATCCATCAGAAGGATGAGAGAGGGGGCATCGCTTATCTGAACTTCTCGAAAAATGAGATCTTCCATGGAGAGGAGTATAACAAAAGAGGGGGCTTGGAACCAAGCCCCCAAAAATAGGGCTTACTGCTGAGCCATTTCTTCGGCTCTCATAGACGAAGCAGCTGCAGATTTGCGTCTTCGGTGGCGACGACGGCGTGTCGTTGCTTTCTTAGCAGTCTTTCTCTTGCGAGAAGCGTGTTTTCTTTTGCGGTGTGTTGTTTTTCTTGCTTTTGCTTTTGTTTTTCTTTTTTTGCGTTTGCGTACAGCCATTTGTTTCCTCCTTTGGGTGTAGCTATACTTTTGTTCCATGCGCAATTCAAAATTTTTTTTCAATGAGAAATTTTTAAAACGAGCAAAGTGATGTCGTCGTGCTGCGGCGCTCCCCTAACAAAACCTTGCACTTCTTCTAGAATTTGATCAGCCATTTTCTCTGCTGTAGATCGTTGTTTGCTAGTGAGAGATTCATAAAATCGCGCCTTGCCAAAAAGTTGCTGCTCACCGTTATGCGCCTCAATCACCCCATCGGAATAGAGGATGAGAAAATCGCCAGCCATCAATTTTATTTCTTTAGTTGGGACAGTGTCGACTTTTGAAGCGCCGAGAGCTATGCCAGCCGTCCACAACTCTTCAATTTGAGCGCCTCTCACCAAAAGAGCCGGAGGATGCCCTTGGCTGCAAAAGGTGAGTTTTTTCTCTTTGGGATCAAAAAGGCCAATCCACAACGTAGAAAACATAGAGGTAGCTTGAGCATCGATCGTGTAGAGATCGTTTGCCCTTTGCACGAGCTCTGAAAGATCGCTCACCAGGCTCGCCAAAGAGCGAAGAATGCTGCGCAAATCCAAAGAAAATAGACAAGCTGAAATGCCTTTTCCCGCAGTATCACAGAGCGCGATCAAGAGCCTTCCGTCGGGAAGTTTGAAGAGATCGTAAAAATCGCCATTGACCTCTTTTGCCGCGAGATAGTGAGAAGCGATATCGAGGCCATGAAACCCCGGAGCATGCTTGGGAACTAACCCTGCTTGGATTTCATGGCCAATACTGAGTTCCTTGGCCAATCTTTCTCGATGAAGCCTCTCTTTTTCTGCCTCTGCAGCATGTTTGAGAAGCCCATCGAGAGTCTCATTGAACTGAAGGCCGAGCGCGTTGATCTCAAATCCCATCCAATCGGGCAAGTAGCGAACATGCGATGCTCCCTGAGAAACTCGCTCCATCGCCTTGCAAAGGCTCCGAAGCGGTTTCGCAATTCTCCGAGTGAAGAGAAACACGAGGATACCGCCCACCCCACCCACAAAAAAGACGAGCGTCGCAAATCGAAGGTAGTAAGATTGGAGGTGTAGACCTTGGATTTGGGCCTCTTCTACACTGAGTTTCACACGAACCCCTGTTTCTCCGACGGGACTTTCGGCTGCTAGATATTCTTCTTTGGTTTCTTGAGCACTTGCCCAAAGCACCCCTCCCTCTTCATCGACGAGATCCATCTCGATCGGATAGAGTCTCGGCAGCTCTTTTGCAATGATCGAAAAGGGAATGGGAATGATGAGAGCGCTCGTATCTGACTCGGCAATCCCCGCAAGCAGCGCTTCACGGCTCTTGCTGATCGCCACAAACCGGTTCTTGGCATTCGGGGGGAGGGGAATCCGTTCTATGTAAAGCTGCTTTACATTTCGAGCTGAGAGCTCTGCATTGGCCGTTTGTTCGAGAAGACGCCAATCCATCTGCAGCAGCTCTTCGATCAAATAGGCTCTTTCTCCTGCTAAAAATTGTAAATCGGTTTGAATCTCTTCGACTTTTTGTTGGTATTCCTGCCGGTAGAGAAAGAAGTTTTGGAGAAAGAGGGGAATCACTAAAAGGAGAAGGACCATCATCAAAACTCTTCTAGTCAAAGAGCCTGAAGGGTGGAGCTTTCTTGTTATTGGAGAATCGGCCATACTAATCCCGATGGTATCAAAAAAGATCACGAGCTTACAACACCCCTTTGTCAAGCATTGTTTTGAGCTCCGCACAAACAAGAGCTATCGCGAAGAGGCTCAATCTCTTCTCATTGTCGGAGAGAAAATGGTTCGCGAACTTTCGATCGAGGTGTTGATCAGTTTAGCACCCCACCCAGACATTCCCTGTTCGGAACAAGTGATCGTAACAGAAGCGATTCTCAAAAAGCTCACGGGACTCCAATCTCCCGATGGATTTGCCGCTCTCATTCCTTTGCCAAAACCGCAAAATCTGAAAAGTAAAAAACAAATTTTAATCTTGGATCAGATTGCCGATCCGGGAAATTTAGGGACTTTGATGCGCACAGCTCTTGCTTTGGGCTGGGAAGGGGTAATCTTCACTCCTGGAACAGTCGATCTCTTCAACGATAAGGCGCTGAGAGCTGGAAAAGGGGCCCAATTCCACTTACCCTACGCGCACTTAAATGGGGAAGAAATCGCCTCTTTGCAACTGCATCTCTATATGGCCGATTTAGAGGGAACTCCTCTCGAAAAGGCCTCATTCCACTTTCCTCTCGGCCTCATTTTGAGTAGCGAAGGCCATGGCGCGCGCGAAGAAATGTTTGATCTCACAAAAAAGATCACCATTCCAATGCAAAGTCAGGTAGAATCTCTCAATGTAGCAGCAACAGGTGCAATCCTTCTATACGAGATAGGAAAACGATGAGCCGCGAATACGATTACGAAGAACATTTTCACGGCAAAGATCGGAAAAAATGGCGCAAAGAAAGACGCCATGCCCAAGAAACAGATCGTTCCAAATTCAAAAAGACCGACCAAGAAAAAAAGGCTCCCGTAGAAATCGATCCGAACTGGCAGGAAGGGAGAGTCGTTGCGATTACGGGCGAAGGCATTTGGGTCGAGACTCGAGGGAAGCGCATCCTCGCCTCTTTGAAGGGGCTTTTTAAAAAAGAGAAGATGGAGGCTAAAAACCTCATTGCCGTAGGAGACAAGGTCCGCTTTACAGACGATTTTTCCATTGTTCATATCGAAGAGCGCACCTCTTTTCTTGCCCGAACCGACATCAGCGGGAAAAAAGAGCAGCTCATCGCTGTGAATGTCGATCAGGTGATCATCGTCATTTCAGTGGTGAGTCCGCCGCTCAAACCGGCTCTTGTGGATCGCTATCTCATTGCAGCGGAAAAAGGGAATATCCATCCGATCATCTTGATCAACAAGATCGATCTTCTTCCAGAAGGATCCGAAGAGGAAAAAGAGCGCTACCTAGAATTTTTATCGGTCTATGAGAAATTGGGCCTACCGATTCTCTCCGTCAGCACAAAAGAGGGCACAGGACTCGAGGCGCTAAAAGCACTTCTCAAAGATAAGACAACTGTTTTCTCGGGCCAATCGGGTGTTGGAAAATCCTCCTTACTCAACGCCGCCTATGGGCTCAGTTTGAAAATTGGAGGACTCGCTCAAAAAACTGCGAAGGGAAGCCATACGACGACGACGGCAGAGCTCCTTTCTCTACCCGAAGGCGGATACTGTGTCGACACACCCGGAATCCGCAGTTTTGGGGTCTGGAAATTGAAACGAGAGGAAGTAACAGTCCATTTTCAAGATTTTTTAGACTACTCTTGCAAATACCCCGATTGCCTCCATCTCACTGAACCCGATTGTGGGGTTTTAAAAGCCATGGAAAAAGGACAAATTTCTCGCCTTCGCTATGAATCGTATCGCAGTCTCATTGATGAAGCGACAGGCGGCGCAGATAACTGGGCAAAAAAGAAAGGAAACTATGAGTTTGATTGAATCGTGCCACGCGCTAGAAATCCTCGATTCGAGAGGCAACCCCACTTTAAAAGTCACCGTCCGAACGCGGGATGGCTTTTTTGGTTCGGCAGCCGTGCCCTCAGGCGCATCGACGGGCGAACACGAAGCTGTAGAACTCCGTGACCAGGATCCCAAACGCTATGGTGGCAAAGGGGTCCTCAAAGCTGTCTCCAATGTCAATGGCCCTCTTGCCCAGTGCCTCATAGGCAAATCGGTCTTTGAACAAGAGGCCATCGATCGAGCCATGATCGAACTCGATGGAACAGAAAATAAGAGGCGTCTCGGAGCGAATGCGATCTTAGGACTCTCTCTTGCAGCCGCAAAATGTGCTGCTGCCTCCAAAAAACAGCCCTTATATCGTTATCTCGGTGGCCCTGATGCAAATCTTCTTCCCTGCCCCATGATGAACGTCATCAATGGAGGGGTCCATGCAGATAATGGACTGGATTTCCAGGAATTCATGATCCGTCCCATCGGCGCTCCCTCTTTCCGCGAGGCGCTTCGCTATGGTGCGGAGAGTTTTCACAACTTAAAAAAACTCCTTCAGAAGCGGGGCCTTTCCACTGCTGTCGGCGACGAAGGAGGCTTTGCCCCCCGACTGCAATCTCACGAAGAGGCTCTCGATCTCATTCTCGAGGCGATCCAAAAAGCGGGTTACCATCCCAAAGAGGATCTTTCCATTGCGCTCGATCCCGCCTCTTCCGAATTCTTCAAAGAGGGCCGCTATAGCGGCAAAACCACCGATGAGCAAATTGCCTATCTGAAAAATCTCTGCCACAAATACCCCATTGATTCGATTGAAGATGGTCTCGATCAAAATGATTGGGCAGGCTGGGTCAAGCTCACTCGCGAACTCGGCAAACAAATCCAGCTAGTCGGCGATGACATTTTTGTGACCAACACCCGTTTCTTGAAAAAGGCGATCGACATGGGAGTGGCCAATGCCATTTTGATCAAGGTGAATCAGATTGGGACGCTCACCGAAACCCGCGCAGCCATTCAAATGGCCAAAGAGTTTGGATACCGGACAGTCATGTCCCACCGCTCTGGCGAAACGGAGGATACGACGATTGCCGATCTCGCCGTTGCCTTTGGCTGCGGGCAGATCAAAACGGGCTCGCTCTGTAGATCGGAGAGAATCGCGAAATACAATCGTCTTCTCGAAATCGAAGAAGAGCTCGGCAAAAAAGCGCAATTTCACCGTGCATGATTTCGATTCTTAGGAGTTGTTGCAAAAGACAAGAGAGATCCTTCCTGCCAGACGAAAATCTTGGGCCCCATCCGACTGCAGAAGAAATTTCCACTGAAATCTACCATACTTTATCGCTTTACCATTCTCCAGAATGCACGATTCGAGAAGATGCGGTCAAACAGTTGGCAGCCCAAATCTTTCAAGAGATTCAAAAGCCCGATTACTTTCTCGAAAGCATTTCTCTAAGGGCGCCAGGCATTCAAATTCAAGGCCCCCGTTTAGTCATCCAATATAGTTCCTCACAGGGGCGCTTTACCGACATCCTTCCTCTTTCAACACTCATTTGCAATAAATTCCATCGCTCGTTATGGAAAGGTTCATGAAACAAATGATCGCCCTATTTGGGGAGTCAGAGAAAGGGGCTTTCAAAACTCCTCACCGACTCACCCAACTGCCCGAGCTTATGGATCTACTCGGCAATCCCCCGACCGATAGCGAGGGGCTCTTTTTTGCCATTCAAGCCATTCTCTACAACCGCGATATCCTCTTTTTCCGAGTGGCTGAAGAAGGATTTAGCCGACTTGACTACGTGCAAGGGCTCAAACAGCTCGAAGACCGGGAAAAAAATCCAAAAGTCCATGCATTATGTCTGCCGGGAGTCGGCGATCCAGAGATCTTGTCTATTTCTGAAGAGATCTGCCATCTCCACAAGAGCTTCCTCATCACCAATCAGAAAGATCTCTACGACTTTTTGACCTCTTCCTAATATAACGTTGCAAGAGCCCCTTCTAACGTGCCCGTGCCTGATGGGGCTGCGGATACATGAAAATTGATCAACATGAGTAAAAAACAGGATACGCAAGATCGCAAGCGGCAAGATGAACAGGATGGATTCATT
>CAYRJU010000009.1:0-67396 GCA_964424735.1 uncultured bacterium | reverse complement strand
CCAACCCAGAAGCGAGACAGTATCTCTTGAGACAGGCGTTTGAAGAGGCGATCCATACCCACGCCTTCCTCTACATCGTGGAATCACTGACCCTCGATCATGGGGAAGTGTTCAATATGTACAACGAGGTCAATTCGATCCACGATAAAGACAAGTTCGAGATGGAGATCACTGAACAGGTGCTCGATCCGAACTTTTCGACGGCGACTCCGCAAGGAGCCCAAACCTTTTTGGAAAACCTGATCGGTTACTACATCATCATGGAAGGGATTTTCTTCTATAGCGGTTTTGCCATGATCTTGTCTTTCTTGAGGCAAAATAAGATGGTGGGTATTGGCGAGCAGTTCCAATACATTTTACGCGATGAAACGGTTCACCTGAATTTCGGAATCGATCTCATCAATGGCATTAAAGAAGAAAATCCAGAAATCTGGACTCCCGAGTTTCAGGCAAAAATTGTCGAGAAAATCAAACAGGCGGTCGAACTCGAAATTCTCTATGCGGAAGACTGCTTACCGAGAGGCATTCTCGGCTTGACTGCCCCGATGTTCCGGGATTACGTCCAGCACATCGCAGATAGACGCTTTGAGAGAATTGGACTCAAAGCGATCTACCGCTCGAAAAACCCATTCCCTTGGATGAGTGAGACCATTGATCTCGGTAAAGAGAAAAACTTCTTCGAAACGAGAGTCACTGAATACCAGTCTGCCTCCAACCTGACTTGGAGCTAAATTAAGGGGGGCTCCTCCCTATAGTTTACTGCCGAAAGTTCAAAAGAAAAAACAGGATTTGCAGGATCACAAGTGGCAGGATTCGCAGGAAAAGATTCGGAATTTAAGAAAGGATATCATCCTTCTTATCCTGCCGTTTACGATCCTGCAGATCCTGTTCCTTTCTAACTTGTTGAACGTTAAAAGAAAGGGGGGCTTCCCCCCTTTTCTCACTTGCCGCCCTTGCCTTTACCATTACTGCTATCGCCGCTGCCGCCGCCACAACCGCACTTGCTATCTGTGGTAAGCTGTTTCGCCACATCAACGCTCGCCACTTCCTCTCCGCTATTCTCTTCCCCTGCAATCACTTCTACAGGAAGCTGAATCACAACCTCTTGAGCATAACTCATTCCGAAACACAAGATCATACTAGCCACGAGATACCGCATAAAGACTCCTTTTTGGTTACGCGAAATTCCCCGAGGGTACTAGAAGAGCCCATTTCTAGGCTATAAAATTTTTTTTACCTACTGGGTATGATTGGATTACGGTTTTATGTTTCGTGAAATAAACAGATTATATTAAAATTAAGTTGTATCAATTAATTACAATTATGAACCAATTTCCAAAAGAAAAGACTCCCGATTTTTCAAAAATAGAAGCTCAGCAGGCCTATGTGCAAGAGGCCCACGACAGTAAAGCTCTGATGCAAAAAGAACTAGATGTCAATTTAGCAGAGCAAGTCCTTCTGAATCAAAGAGTTCAGTTAATGAAGGGCTTTCTCAACGATCTCCCCTCTTCTGATCCTCAATACAGCATGTTGGCAGCGCAAATTCAAATGGACCAGCTGGAGCTCGACGAATTGAGGGTGCGCGCCAGCCTCCTCTCCCAAAAACTTTCTGATTTGTAATTAATTAATATTTTTATATAATTAAAATTAGAATAGACGAGAGGAAGGGTATGTCTAAACGTACAAAGAAAAGCGGGAAGTCTAAAAAGATGGCTGTTTCCGTCAATCGGAACGCGCAGTGGAAAGCCTATCGGGAGCTCCAGATGCAAGCCGATAAAGCCTGGAAGAAATTCCGAGATGATGTGAGAAGAAATGCCAAGGCCGATGTCCTGATCCGAGACAACAACCACATGCTCCTCCTCCTCGGAGAGTGCAATTACATGGCCCGTGAGTGCATGAGAATCGCAAGCAAAGGGAAAAAAAAGGCCCGTTGAGGTATATTGATTTTCGATGCCGAAAATCAATCTCAGTCTCAATGCTGTAGGGCAACGTTATCAAGACTTTGTCATCACAAAATATTTGGCTCTGAATGAGCTGCAAAGTTCGCTCATCGAGCTCGTCCACGAGCCGAGTGGAGCCCGTATCCTGCAGATTGCGAATGGCGATCCCGAAAATCTATTCTGCCTCTCTTTTCAAACTCTCCCCTACAGCTCGAACGGAATTGCCCATATCTTAGAGCACACGGTCTTGTGCGGCTCTCAAAAATTTCCCATCAAAGATCCGTTCTTTGCCATGACGAGGCGCTCTCTCAATACCTACATGAACGCTCTGACGGGCCAGGATTTCACCTGCTACCCAGCTAGTTCGCAAGTAGAAAAGGATTTTTACAATCTCTTAGAGGTCTATCTAGATGCAGTTTTTCATCCCGAATTGAAACTTTTGAGCTTCTTACAAGAAGGGCACCGTCTTGAATTCACAGATCCTTCCAATTTGAGAAGCGCTTTGCAGATTCAGGGAATCGTCTATAACGAGATGAAAGGGGCGATGAGTTCCATCGATTCCCGTTTGTGGGAAGCCCTTGCCAAAAGACTCGTTCCCGATCTACCCTATGCCCACAATTCTGGGGGAAATCCTAGGGAAATCCCCAATCTCACTTACCCTGAATTGCTCAATTTTCACGGAGAATTCTATCATCCCTCTCGCTGTCTCTTCTTTTTTTATGGGAATTTGCCCCTCGTCAAGCATCTCAATTTCATTGAGAAGGAGCTCTCCAAGGCCAAAAAAATGGCTCCTCTTCCTCCACTTCCGCCCCAGCCTAGATTCGAAACTCCAGTGAGGGCAACCGACTTTTTCCCCACCACTTTAGGGGATGAACAAAAAGCGCAAGTTGCCTTTGCCTGGCTGACCGTTCCGATCTCTCAGCAAGCAGAACTGCTAGCTCTCGAAGTTGTAGAGGCAATTCTGACCGATACCGACGCCTCTCCTCTCACCTTAGCTCTATTGAAATCTGGTCTCTGTACACAAGTAGAATCCCACCTCGATGGGGAAATGAGCGAAGTGCCCTGGGTCATCGCTTGTAAAGGAATCGAGCCCAAAAATGCGGACGTCCTTCAAAAAATTCTCTTCAAGACGATTCGAGAAGTGCATTTTAAACCGGAAGAAATCGAAGCGGCTCTCCATCAATTGGAATTTGAAAGAACCGAAATTGCCGGTGAAGGAGGCCCTTTTGGCCTGACTCTTTTCATGAGAGCCGCTCTCATCAAACAGCATGGAAGCGAGCCAGAAAACGCCCTTCTCATCCACTCTCTATTCAAAGATTTGCGAGAGCGCCTGAAAGATCCCCAATACCTACCCAATTTGTTGAAGAAACATATTCTCGACAACCCCCACTTTGTCCGCCTCACTTTAGAGCCCGATCCAAATCTTGCAAAAAAAGAGTTGGAGGAAGAACAAGAAAAAATCCAAACCATCAGCGCTCACCTAACCGACAAAGAAAAACAAAACATTGCCCATCAATCGGCAAAGTTAAAAGCCTACCAGGAAGAAATTGAGCATCAATCTCTCGATTGTCTTCCCAAAGTGACTTTGCAGGATGTCCCTCCCCATATCCGCGATTTTGCGCTCCATCAAAAGAAAAACATTTTCTATCACCACTGCTTTACGAACCAGATCCTCTATGCCGATCTCCTGTTCGATCTACCTGATGTGAAAGAAGCCGATCTTCCTCTTCTCTCTTTATTTGCCCGCATGTTGCCAGAACTGGGCTGCGGAGGAAGAAATTACGAAGAAAACCTCGCTTTCCAACAGCGCTATATCGGAAGTTTTGATGCGTCGCTCGCTCTGCACGTGACTCATGCAAATCCCGATCAGTGTAGGCCGAGCTTTTCTCTTCGGGGAAAAGCGCTCTATAGAAATATCGATCGCCTCCTCATCCTTTTCCGAGATTTTGTGACAAATCCCGATCTGGAGGACAAGGCGAGGATTAAAGAATGGTTGATTCAGCATGCCACCGAGCAAAAAGAAAAACTCAGTCGCATGGCAATGAATTTTGCCATTCAAAATTCTCTAAAAAGCCTTTCTGTCGCCTCTTTTGTCCACGAAAAATGGAATGGACTCAGCTACTATCAATCGGTTCTCGAGTGGGCGAAAAATCCCAATCCAGCCTTTTTCGAAGCTTTAAGGCGAATCGCAGATCAACTCCTAGGTCTTGAAAACCCCACTTGGGTCTTCACTTCGGATGAAAGGCAAGCAGATGCTGTAGAAAAACTCCTTTCCGAAATAAAACTGCCTGCAAAATCCTATACACCCTGGAAAGGCCATTACCCCCTTCCCCCAAAAGAGCCGCAAGCCCGTTTCATTGCAGCTCCCGTTGCCTTCACCTCTTTGGGAATGCGAACCATCTCCTATAAAGATCCCAGCTCTCCCCTTCTCTTCATTTCGACCGAGCTCATGAAAAATACCGTCTTGCACAAAGAGATCCGGGAAAAGGGGGGCGCCTACGGAAGCGGCGCTACCTATACCCCTAGTACGGGGAATTTCCACTTTTTTGCCTATCGGGACCCCCATTTAAAAACCAGCGTAGAGGCATTCCATCTCGCCACAGAAAAGATCGGGAGCCAAAGTTTTAATGAGCGGGAGCTCGAAGAGGCAAAGCTGGGTTGTCTGCAGACGCTCGATGCTCCGATCCCTCCTGGAAATCGGGGCATAGTGGCCTATTCTTGGGAAAGGGCGGGTAGAACACCTGCTCTACGCGAGCAATTTAGGCAAAAGATCCTCACTGCCTCCGCTTTAGAAGTTGCGCATGCGGTCCAAACCCACATTTTCCCCCAACAAGCTACCCTCGTCTCCTTCCTCGGCAAAGAGCTCTTCACCCAAGAAGAAAATCAGTTAAGCACGCCCTTAAAAGTCCTCTCTATTTAAGGTAGAAAATTGACAACCTTTATGTGTTTATCATCCTTGTGAAAAGGATCAGCACAGAGAAAAAATAAACCAGGGTAGAGAGGCACGGAGAAAAAAATATAGGAAATTAGAGACTGGACGGGCCTTGCCCTGAGAAAGAGAGTGCCCCAAAGATCTCTCTTCCTCAGGGCAAGGCCCGTCAAACCTTTATCTATATTTCCTCTCCGTGCCTCTCTACCCTGGTTTATTTTTTCTCTGTGCTGATATTTTTTCACATATCATTAGCAGAAGAAGGCTTTTATTCCGTACTTTCAAGTCCGTTTTTGTTCTTGTTTGAGGTTTTTTGGGGGATTTTTTATACTGGTTGAGTAAAAAGAGGTGCGCTATGAGAAGATGTGTTGCTGTGTTGATGGGAGTTTGTGCTCTCGTTTTTGCCGATGCCCCCATGCAGGGAACCTCTCTTTTAGAACAGATCTCTGAGGCCATTGCAGAACTCGCCGAAGCCGCTAAGCCCGCAACCGTTTCAATCCAATGCACCGTTTGCACTCAAGCCCCCGAATACGCAAATCCGTTCGATATGTTCGGCGATGATTTTTTCCGCAAGTTTTTCGGCCCACAATTCCCCCAGGGCCAACAACAACAGACATCGGGCGGCTCCGGCTTCTTGGTCAGCTCCGATGGCTACATCGTCACAAACAACCACGTCATCAAAGACGCCAGCCAGGTAAAGGTCACACTCGACGATGGACGAGAGTTCCAAGCCACGGTCAAGGGCGCCGATTCGAGGACCGATCTCGCCGTTATCAAAATTGAAGCGGATCACCTCCCCTACCTCACCTTCGGCGACTCCGACAAATTGAGAGCTGGAGGAATGGTCTTTGCCCTCGGTAATCCCTTCGGTCTTGAAGGAACCATCACGGCAGGGATCGTCAGCGCGAAAGGGCGTCAAGATTTGGGGATTGCAACATATGAAGACTTCATCCAGACCGATGCGCCCATCAATCCGGGAAATTCAGGAGGACCTCTCCTCAACGTAAGGGGAGAAGTGGTCGGAGTCAATACGGCTATTTTTAGTCGAAGCGGCGGCTACATGGGAATTGGCCTCGCCATTCCGAGCAAGATGGTACAGCCTGTCATCGATCAGATCATGGACAAGGGATCGGTCAAACGGGCCTATTTGGGCATCATTCTCCAACCCATTGATAAAGAGCTCGAACGCGCCATGAAACTCGATAAGGCGGAAGGGATTTTGATCTCGGATGTTGTAAAAGGATCGCCCGCAGCTAGTGCAGGACTGCAGCAAGGAGACATCATCATCCAATACAACGGCAAGGCGGTCAAGAACGTCTCTAAATTCCGCAATGACATCGCCCTGATGAATCCAGGACAAACCGTGCAGCTGAAAATCCTTCGAGGAGGCAAATCGCTCAACGTTTCTGTAGAGCTCGGCTCTCAAAACGATGGAGAAGTGATCTCTGCCGAACTGACTCAGAAATTGGGCATTGAACTCGAAAACCTCACCCCCGAATGGGCCTCTCGCCTAGGATATGGATCCGATGTGACCGGTATCGTGATTGCAAAAGTCAAACCGGGCTCCCCTGCTGCTACAGCAGGTCTACGCCCCTCTTTCCTCATCACGGGAGTCGCCCTAGATTGGAACAATCAAAGACCCGTGAAGAACATCACCGAATTTGACGAGGTGCTGAAAGAACTGGGCGATAAAAAGTACATCATCCTGATTGTGCGCCATCAGAACTTCCAACGCTACTACACGATCAAATTAAATTAATTGTTGTAGATAAGCGAAAAATTCTTTAACCTATCCCCTCAAAATTGAGGTAGACAGATGGCATTCGTACGAAATTCATCCACGCCCTATTTTAGCCTGCACTACGATACCAATTTCAGGATGGAAATAACACGTGTTGTTTGCGATCGTATGCGAATAACAACAAATCGAGTCGCCCTTGTTGGCTACGCAATCTTTGCTCCCCTTTCTGTCCTCTTTGATCTCTACATAAATACAGGAAGAGCGGTCTGGAATGCGATCTTTTTTGTGATCAATTCGGTAAGTTATCTCATCTACCGGATCACTCTCCTGTTCAGGTCTTGTTTTGCACCAGGCTTGATCCCCGTCATTCCCTCTCCATTTTCCTTAGAGCATCTAAACATTTTTAAAAACGTGCTCGAAGAGGCCACCTCTTCAAATGAGAAAGCTCGGATTTATTTAGACCAAGGCCATTGCGAATTTTGGTATGACGCTTCTTCTCAAACTGTGAATGTGCAAAGTCGAAATATCTCTACCACTCGCACTCTCTCTTTACAAATCACAGAATCGGGACAAATCTCAAAGATCTCAGTAGACGGAGTTTCTCAAAGTCAATTCCCACAAGATTTCGAGATCTATCTGTGGGCCTGTTTAATAGAGGCTTTTAAAATCTCTTCTCTCTATGAGATGAAAGAAGATACAGTACACATCGAACTGCCAAGAGAAAGTATCCAGCAAGTGCCTGAGCATCACCTTTATTGGCTAGGAGAGCTCCTGCAGGAGACTTCTTGGCCCCCCGAAATGAAGGTCAAATTTTTGCAGAGCGATCTGAGATCAGCTCTTGGAGCTGATTATGGAGCCCCTTCTCGCGATTTTATGCGCGAATGGGCGGCAGCACTCGTTCTCAATGGGGGGGAAGACCTAAAGTTTTTACAAGATAAGGAAACGGGGATGTTCATGCCCGTCACTCCCGATAGATATGATGTTAAAAAAGCTCATCCTCCCTCTCTTTCTAAGCCTGCAAGGCGCCTTTATGAAAAATTGGGAGCCGTGATGGTGTATACGTATGTTTCGGATCGCAATTTGGTGCTAGGGAGAAAATTTGAGGACTTTCTCTTCACGGCAGCTTTCGCCCTCACTCCCGAAGAGGCGAGTTGTCCATTTGAGAGCCTTGAGTTGAGGACCCTTTTAAAAATGATTCGACCCATCTATCAAGCCAAGGGTCTTCCCCTTGGAATCTTAAATGATCTTGAGAAAAATAACCGAGGTAACCTCTCTATTATCGCAGACGCCTGCGATCCATTACCGGAAGGTCAAGACTCCCCATTTAACCGTGTGAAGAAAAAAGTCTTCACGGAAGGGGGAATAGACCGGGTTTTAGCTCCCATTCACGCGATTGCCATAGGGATCTACGATGCGAAAAGAAAATGGGGGCTCAGGGATAATAATATGATGCGCCCTCTTAAGTTCAGCACAGGCGTCCAAGGAGAAATCCTCAACAAAGAGGAAACTGCAAACGCATTTCGGTTAGGAAGAGAGGGAATAACCCCACATATACGAGAAGTTCATAAATGGTTACAAGACTGGATCCGAGATCCAGCCACTCCAACTCCAGATATTCAAAACCTTCTCATATTTGCAACTGGCAGTCCATGTCTGAAAAATAAAGCGACAACAACCATCTATCTCACACCTCAAAAAGGCGAGGATATTCCAACCCCCCGTGTGCAAGCCTGCTTCAACCAATTAGAAATCGCCAAAAATCGTTGCGGCGATCCACAAGGATATAACGATCACACCAAAGAAAGTTTTCTCAAAGCTCTTCAGCTCGCTCTTGCAGAGCCAGGAGATTACGGCCTGCATTGAGAGGGGCTGGTCGGAGCATCAAAAGACACGCCTCCTTTAGAAGGGGGCGCAAAGACAGAAAAATCGATCTCAATCGGCCGAGTAGAAAAAGTTCGAGGAGCCACATTCTTGGCTGGAGCTTCGGCAAATTGGAACTCAAAATGAGTGCCAATGGTGAGGCTGCCCGCACCATTTTGCACCGTCACATCGCCAAAAGAGCTTCCAATGAGAAAAGAACCGAGGTAAAGCCTCGCCTCAAAGAGCGTTCCCAAAGCCCCCACGGTGGCATTTGCGGTGATAATTTGGAAACTTTCGGGGCCTTTCTTCGCAATGAACCCCGTTGCTACCCGAATGCCTCCTCGCATCAAAGTAGAGACAAATCGATCTTCTGTATAGGTATCGAAGCGGATTTGAGACCCGGGAATCAAGAGGAGTAGAGTTCCATCGGTAAATCGGATTTGTCCTTTGGCTACCTCATCGGTACTCAGAGTATCTCCTGCATAGACAGATGCGTGAAGCGGCAAACGGCGCGTCTTCTTCTCTGAATCGACGGCTCTAAAATTTCCCACTATCGATACGATCTCTCCAATGGGCTCTAAAGCATGGCCCAAAAGGGAAAAGAGAAAAAGGAGACTAATAGACACAGTTTTCTTCATCACTCTGCTCTGTAATGATTTGCAAAATGCGATCGAGCTGACATTGCGCTTCAAGGGCAGATTCTTCAGAGCCCGATTGGATGAGCCGGTAGAGAATCTCTCTCTCTTCGACAAAAAGGAAAGATCCTCTTTCTTCATGGTACTCGTTGATCTGCTCTCGGATGAGCGCAAGCTCCGCTTCATCAATTTCTCTTTCAAGCTTTTCTATTTCCTCTTCCGCTTTCGCCTTTTCTTGCAACGCCCATTCCCACTTCTTGTGCAACTTGACCACTCTTCGTCGTTGCTTTCTCACCATCGAACTCTCGGGCTCTGAGTGTGCATAGAGTTCGAGCCCTCCCCCTAAAAGTAAAAGAGAAATCAAAATGGTTTTCATCTTAAGGTATCCAAAAATTGACGGAATTCTGGCTCATCTTTAACGGTTTTAAAAGCCTCTTCTCCGATGATTTTTTCCAAATTGAAGCTGCCATATTGCCAGGCCGTTTGCAGCCAGCCGCCCGCAGGCTTTCCTTGGCCAAGACGGGCAAACGCCCTAGCATTTTCAAGAGCCATTTTTTGGCTCGGCTCAATTTGATAACATTTTGCAGAAAGTTGGGTGACAAGGGAATCATTTTTTTCTTGCGCTGCCAGTTCGTGCAAAATACAAAGGACATCATCGGCCAAGTGCTCTTGGATCGGAAGCAAAAGCTCATACGCCTCCTTTTTCTTCCCCTCTTGAAATTTTAGATAAGCCAAATATTGCTGCGCAGCATTGGCCAGCATCCCGCCAGTTGCCTTTTGCTTAACTTCTTCTAAAAGCCGTTTCGCCTCTTCCCGATTGCCCGCTTGAAGCGCCTCTTCTGCCTGGATCATGAGTTTTTTATTCTCTTCATCTCGATCGCTTCGATTGGTCAAACGGTTCTTTCTCCAAGAATCAAAACTCTGAAAGGCAAATAAGAAGAAAAAAGCCCCGACGAGATAAGCTTGCACCATAAAACAATAAAGAGAAAGAAGGACTGCCAAAAGGGCGCCAATGAGAAGAGAGGCTTTAAACCCTTCGACTCCAAAAGCTGCTTCTAAGAGAATCCGGAGAAGTTGCCCTCCATCTAGAGGCAAGACGGGCAGCAAGTTGACCACCGTCCAAAAGAGATTGGCCACCTGCGTCATCTTGAGAATTTGGAGAAAAAGTGGCGGGAAAGGGAGATGGAGAAGCGCCGTTGCCAAGAGAAAGAGGCAAAAACCAAAAAGAGGGCCGTTCAACGTGATGAGAAATTGCTGCCAGAATTTGAGTTTTGGCCCCTCAAACGAAGTGACGCCTCCCATCGCAATCAGCTGAATGCGTGCTTTTTGTTTAAAGAGAAGAGCTGTCAAGGCATGGCCCATTTCGTGAATCACGACCGAGACGAAAATAATCCCCACCCAAATGAGCGTCCCCAGAAGCGATTGCCCCATGATCCATCCAATGAGGGCAGCAAAGAACCAAAAAAAAGGGTGGATGATGAGGGGAATGGGTCCGCGTATCACAATCATCTTTTCAACGCCCTTTGGATCGCATGTCCCATTTCTGCAGGGCTTTTGGTCACAATCGCCCCCGCTCTTTCAAAAGCTGCAAATTTTTCGGCAGCAGTGCCTTTTCCGCCAGAAATGATGGCGCCGGCGTGGCCCATTCTCTTCCCGGCAGGCGCCGTTGCACCCGCAATGAAGACAGCTAGCGGTTTTGTGAGATTGGCTTTCGCCCACTCTGCTGCCTGCTCTTCAGCATCTCCTCCGATCTCCCCGATGAGTAAAATGCCCTCTGTTTCCGGATCTTCTTGAAAGAGTTTGAGAATATCGATGAAATTCGTTCCATTGAGAGGATCTCCTCCGATCCCGACACAGCTCGACTGACCGAGATTCAGTTGGGTCGTTTGCCAAACGGCCTCATAGGTGAGGGTTCCAGAACGAGAAACGATGCCCACTTTGCCCCGTTTATGGATATAGCCAGGCATAATGCCAATTTTACATTCACCTGGCGTGATGAGTCCTGGACAATTGGGGCCAATGAGTCTCGACTTAGAGGTTTTCATCACCCGTTTTACCTCGAGCATATCTCGAACTGGGATGCCCTCGGTGATACAGACAATGAGGGGAATTCCCGCATCTTCGGCCTCTAAAATCGCATCGGCTGCATAGGGAGCTGGGACAAAGATGAGCGTCGCATCGGGGTGAAGCCGCTCTTTAGCTTCCCAGACTGTATCAAAGACGGGAACCCCGAGAATTTCGGTGCCGCCCTTACCCGGAGTCACACCTCCTACGAGAAGGGTCCCATACTCCTTGCAGCTCTCCGCATGAAATTTACCCGATTGTCCGGTAATTCCCTGCACGATCACTTTGGTCTTTTTATTGATGAGAATCGCCATTATTTCCCCTTTATAGAATGTACAGCGAGCTCTGCCGCCTCTTTTAAATCTTTGGCCGTCGTGATTTTCAAATGGCTCTCTTTAAAAAGCCTCTTTCCCTCTTCGACATTTGTCCCTTCCATGCGCACGATGATCGGAATCTTGATCTTTTGCTCCTGACAAGCGTGGATGACCCCAAGAGCCAGCGTCGCGCAGTTCATAATGCCACCAAAAATATTCACTAAAATCGCCTTCACTTTCGGATCGCTCAAGATGATCCGAAACCCTTCCGCGACCTTTTCCTTTGAAGCACCCCCTCCCACATCGAGAAAATTGGCGGGAGAGCCTCCACAGAGCTGAATGATGTCCATCGTCGCCATGGCAAGGCCTGCTCCATTGACCATGCATCCAATTTCACCGAGCATGGCAATATAGGCAAGATCGTACTCTTTCGCCGCCGCTTCTTGCAAAGACACTTGCGTGGGATCGTAGAAAGAGATGAGATCCGATTGCCGAAAGAGGGCATTATCGTCGATACTCAGTTTGGCATCGAGCGCTAAAAGTTCATTTTGCGTCGATTGGACGAGCGGATTGATCTCGAGAAGAGAAGCGTCCGTGTCGATGAAACACTTGGCAAGACCCTGTGCAAGAGCCGCTCCCTTTTTTGCAAGATCCCCACTCCACCCCATGAATTTTGTAAGGCGTAGAATCTGATAGGGGCGCAAATGCCCATTGAACGCAAACGGCATTTTCAAAATCTTTTCAGGAGCTTTGGCCGCCACCTCTTCGATCTCCATTCCTCCTTCAGGCGATGCGATGAGAAGAGGAGCTGCCCGATCCCGATCGACGAGAGCGCCAATGTAAAATTCCTTTGCAATCTCCACCGGTTTCGAGATGAGCACTTTGTGGGCAATGACCCCTTCTGGTCCCGTTTGCTGATTGACCATCTTCATGCCGAGGAGCTTTTTTGCCATTTCCACAATTTCTATTCTTGTCTTGGCAAATTTGACGCCGCCCGCTTTTCCCCTTCCCCCTGCATGCACCTGGATTTTCACAACGGCCGAATCGAGATGGAGATCATCGACAATTTTTTGGGCCTCTTTGACACTTCCTGCAACCCCAAATTCAGGAATGGGAACGCCGTACTTTTTGAGAACTTTCTTTGCTTGGTATTCGTGTAGGTTCATGAAATTTTGCCTCTTGATCTTAGTCTACGGAAACCCCTTTTCCGATCAATCAAATTCCTTTTCTCAATCCAATGCATGTGCTATTCTATTGGTCATTCTGGTTTCTTTCTTATGAGAAGTTTAAACCCTTGGCCCGTATTTCCCATTCATTTAGAACCGCCCGTGGTTAGGTCTTTGAGTCTCCAATTCATTTTACAAACCCTTTTGGAAGCTTTTAAACTCAGTCGGGAACTTCAAATCCGCAGCACCTTACAACAAACCATGGGAGAAGTCATCGAAAAGATCCACAAGAAACTCGAAAAACTCTACCTTTTTTCCCTTGAAAGCCCCCTCTCTCAAAAAGGGGGATCTGTGGATAAAATCTGCTTTTATTCGGAAACCCTCATGCAAGTCTCGCAAATCAGAGAACCGGGGCTCTGGATCGTTTTAGAAAAGATCCGAAAAGAGATGCTGAGTTTTAAAGCTAAATTGATGATGTGGAAAAAGATGCCGGCCATTTATCCACTAGAAGATGTGTGGGAACAATTGGGCTCTTTGAGTTCTATCCTCTTAGAGCAATTTCGTTCCTATTTTCTGGCACTGACCTCCTTCTTAAAAGAGGCCCGCTCAGATGAGAATGTATTGATCTATCTCATTGAGCATAAAGAAGAGTTCAATGAACATTTAGGCCCTCAAAAGATCGATGAACTCTTGCAAAACTTTTTTCCCTCTGGACACGATCAACTCCGAGCGGTAATCTATGAAGGATATACCCGCCGGGGATTCAGCACCTTTTTTTCCACAGTGGAACCGCTGATCGCCAAAGTTCAATGGGAAATAACATGCCAATCCCAAAATATGCTCTAGAAGCGCTTCTGAGCGCCATTCGCGAAGAGGGCCCTCATGTCTTTGCCTCTCCCGAAAACGCCGACTATTTCCGAAAGAATTTCCGAAGAGTAGAACCCACGATCCCTCAGGAAAAACCGTCCTTTAAGGTACCAACACCGGAACCAGAAAAACGGGAACCGGTATCTCCCCCTCGCCCTGTCGTCAAAATAGAAAAATCAGCGGAACCTCCCCCCAAACCCATCCTTCTTAAGCCCGTTGTCAATTTTTCTGCAGTTCAAAACGTCTTGAGTGTGGTCGCGCCGGAACTCGCCATCCTCAATGAAATTCCAAACGATGCCCTTGCCAAAAAACTCTCAGAGCGCTGGAAGACGAAAAACCAGACAGCCCCCCTATCGGTCTTGGTCTATCAGGAAAATGCCGAACAAAGGGCTTTCCTCGAAGAGATTGCAAAAGCCCTCGATGTCTATTTTGGGCCTGCCAAAATCGTCCATGCAGAAGAGATCGAGAAAGAAAAACAGTGGGAGACTTTTTTATCTGTGGAGGGGCTGAAACTCGTGATCGTTTGCGATTACACCCTTTGGCAGATGAGCCACCTCATGCGCTTTTATAAAGAGATCCCCAATTCAGGAGTCAGAGTATTGGGAAATACCCCTCTTTTTCTCCTTCCCGATCTCTCTCTTTATCTCAAAGATGCGCACCTAAAACGCTCGCTTTGGAAAGCCCTATGCCAAAAATGTTCGTAGAAGTGCTTCTCGACCAAAATCTTTCCAAACCGCTCGACTACGAAGTGCCCGACAATTGCTCGGTCGAAGTGGGCATGCGGGTCGAAGTCCCCCTCAAATCGAGCTTTAAAAGAGGAACGATTGCCAAAATCAAGGAAACGTCCCCGTTCGCCAACGTCAAACCGCTCACGCGTACCCTTTCAGAAGGGAGCGAGCTCGATGCAGGGCAGTGGCGCCTGGCTCACTGGATGGCGCAGTATTACTGCGCGCCGCTTCAAAGGGTGCTCAAATGTTTTATCCCCGTGAATGTGCGAAAAGAGGTGAAAGAAAAATCGCAAGTTTTTTTAAAAATTGCCAAAACCCATGCAGAATGCCTCAAGGCAATCGAAACGTTTCGGCTAAAAGCGCCGGCCAAAGCGATTTGCCTCGAAGAGATCCTCAAAGCCCCCAAAGGCATTTATTTGAAAGATCTAGAGGTTTCTAAAAGTTCTCTACAGGCGCTCATCAAAGAAAAATGGATCACCTCCCAAACGGTGAAGAGAAGCGAGGATCTTCTTCTCGAAGAGGAGTTTTTTCCCACGACGGCAAAAACCTTGACCCCCGAACAAAAAACCTGCTTTGAGGCCATTGAGCACTCCCTTCAAAAAGGGGGATTTGCCGCTCATCTCATCTACGGCGTCACGGGAAGCGGTAAAACAGAAGTGTACATGCAGGCGATCAGCGCAGCTCTTGCCAAAAACCAATCGGCGATCATGCTCGTGCCCGAAATCTCTCTCACCTCGCAAATCATCGAGCGATTCAAGGCCCGTTTTTCAGAGAAAATCGCCATCTTGCACCACCGTCGCAGTCTGGGAGAAAGGACGAGCGCTTGGGAAGATTTACGAAAGGGCGAGGCGAAACTCGTCATTGGCGCCCGCTCGGCCCTTTTTTGTCCTGCGCAAAATCTCGGCCTCATCATCGTCGATGAAGAGCACGACTCTTCCTACAAACAGAGTGAAGAAATTCCCTGTTATCACGGAAGAGATACCGCCGTCATGCGCGCATCCATCGAAGGGTGCACCATCCTCTTGGGAAGCGCAACCCCTTCCCTTGAATCGCGCTACAACGCTCAAATCGGCAAATACCAACTCCACGAGCTGCGCTCTAGAGCCACAGCTGCCACCCTACCCAAAATCAAAATCGTCGACATGAACCAGGTTTTGGAGCGCGCTCAAGGCTTTACCCACTTTTCTGAAGAGCTTCTCGATGGCCTTAAAAAAAGACTCGAAAAGGGAGAGCAAACGCTCCTCTTTCTCAATAAACGGGGCTATCGCCGTATGCAGATCTGCGGCAGCTGTCATCACACGATCAAATGCTCCCACTGCGATCTCGCTTTGACCTTCCATAAAGGAGGGGGATTTTTAGAGTGCCATCTCTGTGGATTTCGACAAGAGCTCGTGCGCAATTGTCCCAATTGCAGCTCTTCTGCAACTCTCCAATTCCGAGGATTTGGCACCGAGCACGTAGAGAAGAGTTTACACGCGATCTTTCCCGAAATCCGAACGCTTCGGATGGATCGGGACACAACGACGAAGAAAAATAGCCACGAAGAGATGTTCAAGCAATTTCGGGCTCATAAAGCCGATGTGCTCATCGGCACGCAGATGATCGCAAAAGGCTTTCACTTCCCCGCCGTCACTCTCGTGGGGGTTCTCAATCTAGACGGGACTCTCCATATTCCCGATTTTCGCTCTCCAGAGCAGGTCTTTCAGCTCATCACACAGGTAGCTGGGAGAGCGGGAAGGGCAGAACTTCCCGGCGAAGTGATCCTGCAGACCTTCTTACCCGACCATCCGATTCTAAAACTCGCCTCTTCCCAAGACTATGAAGCGTTCTACCGTCTAGAAATCGAGGAGCGAGGCCGTTTTTCCTACCCCCCTTTTTGCCATCTCATCAAACTGCTCTTTACCGATCCCATCGAAGAGCTCGCGAGAAGAAAAGCAGAAACTGCCTACCAGCAATTGAAGGAAGGGATACTTGCCCCCATGGAAATTTTACCCGTCATGCCCTCAGGACACGCGAAGGTGAAAGATCTCTATCGCTTTCAATTCATTGTAAAAGTGGGAAAATTGAGCCAAGTAGTTAAGCTTTTAGAAAACATCCCCGACGCGAGGATCGATGTCGATCCCCTGTCGGTATTTTTTTAGCTCAAAAGGCTTACTCTTTTTTAGCAGCAGCACCGTAACCAGCAGCAAACGCCTTAAAGGAATCATAAGGACCTTGAGCTTCCAGCCCTTTGTCCGCTCTTTCTAGTGAACTTACCCCAGTCGGCAAAGTAACTGTTTTTTGGGCAGCAGCAGCAGGTGCTCGCTTACTCTCTGCTGCAGGTGCAGATGGTTGGTGGGGGGAAGGCGTACTAGCCGGGCTCTTTGATGCTAACCGTTTATAGTTCAACACCTCAGATGCGATTTGGAGGAGCTGAGGGCCCATTTTTTTCCTGAGCGACTCAACTGTCACTGCAGGTTGTTTCGTATTCGTTGCAACCTGCATAACAAGAAAGGAGTCTCCATAATAAGATGGATGGGGAATGAACCTTCCGCTTTCTGCATCGATGCTTCCAACATGAAGATCTCCATCTCCACTGAAGAAGCTGCCGCCAGTCTTTTGCCATACCATGGGAATTTGAACAATGTGGCCATCTGGATGCTTTGCAACTAGCTCAAAAGGATAAATTCCTTGGGATGCATCTGGAGGAAGAGTGTCATTGACAAACACCTTTCCGTTGCCCTTTTCAAGTATGGCTGAGAAAGTCTCAGGAGCTGCATGATAAACAACCTCACTAAACCATTCAAGCTGCACTTTTTGATAGGAAACCGCTGCCTCTACTGGAATCGATTTACGGAGCTTCTCCGAACGAACAGCTTCAGGTGCGGGGGCAAGAAGAGGAGCTGGACCTACCGTCACTGTTTTCCCTGTTAAGGGACTAGCAGCAGAGGGAGCATTTGCAGCTTGGATTGCTGGTCCACAAACATGCTGACTAACCTTTCCTTTACACTCTAAAGCGTCACAACGCCAATGCTGCCCGCAAGGAAGCAGCTGAGCTCTTTTCCAATAAGAGCACAAATCACATTTAGATGCTGAAGCCATAAGATGATCCTTTTTTAAAGCGTTAAAAAATTAATTTCTAAAATTTTACATAAATCGAGATTTAATTACGATGATCCGCCTGTAGTTTTTTGTCTTTTGGGCATCTCGCTACTACTGGAACTGGAAGAAGAAGAAGCTGCTGATCGGGGAAAATCGTAATATCTT
The DNA here is from genome assembly GCA_964424735.1 of uncultured bacterium. Lineage (GTDB taxonomy): Bacteria > Chlamydiota > Chlamydiia > Chlamydiales > SM23-39 > REEB52. The sequence goes on along the minus strand of CAYRJU010000009.1, from coordinate 49,906 downwards.
ACTCCATCTCCTGCCTGAGAGGGGAGGTATCCCGCGAGTCCAAGATCACGTTCTAGGTTTAGCGGCAAAGCAAAGAGACGCAAACAAGGCCTTTCAGACATAGGTACATAGACAGGAGCTCGGGTATTTTTCAAAAAGACTGTATACTTCATATTGTCATCTGTTCTGTATTCCCCAATATAATAGCGGTCTGTTTTGTCATCATAAACTAAAACTGAGTCATACGGCTTAAAGACTGGTTTTGCTTCAGAAATCGGCAACTCTTTGATGTTGAGCCGTTCTGAGTCTAGGACATAGAAGTGGGCTACCTTGTCTGCTGTTTCTTTAACAAATTCCTGGATTATCCCTCGATATCGCCCATTGTTACTCCAGCCCATCTCTCTTCCCTTAAGGAATTGAGGGGAAAGGAGAATGTCCAAGGCTTGACGAGGAAGTGGAGGCGGCGGAGGAGATAGATTGTTTTGGAATCTCTTCGGGTGTGTTGCAGAATGAATCTGCGATAACGTCTCCTTCACTTGAGAAGGACAATTCTTTGGTAGTTCGTAACACTTTTCTCCTGGCATGCCGTCAGATTCTTTTAGACGCAAATCCCTTACTATTTTCTCAGAAAATGGAAGGAGCGCATAGAAAATCCCCTTTGACTGGGGGATTTTTATTTCGCAGGTTTCTAAATCTATGAAATAATCTCCCTTTTGGATTACTATATACTTTCCTCTATAAAAACGACCTTCAAAGTATATGAGCACCTCGTCATCTTTATGAAATAAAGGTCTCCACTCATCCATTTTTACAGTTTGTTCGCTCTCTGTTTTTGAATGAAAAACCTTTAAGCATTTTTCTCTCTTTTTATTGATGAAAGGCTGCGATTGAACGCGGTGTCCTTGCGCTCTCGAATTTGAGATCGGTTTTACTTCCAAATTTTGCTCCCAAAGCGACTCGTAGAAAGAATCAAGAGGCTCTACCTCTTCTAATAAAGATGTCTTTTCGCGAGAAGTTGCGGGAACTGTGGAAGGCGCCGCTCTCGGTAAGATTAAAGAGAAGTTCGAAGATCCAGCCCCTAAGCCACGATTAGATACCACTTCTTGTACTTTTTGTTCTGTCGGCCTTGCCATTGGAGCTGGGATGACTTCTACCGAAGGAAACTGGCGCGAAACCCAATCATCTGGAATTGTCCCTGCATCCTTTATAAGAGGCAATTCTGGGGAAGGAGGTCTCAGTAAAGGGCTTGGCTGCACATCCAGAAAAGATACACGCATACCCTCCGGAGTTCTTAGCCATCCTAGAGCCTCAGGATCCGGCTCTAAGTCAAATCCTTTCAGCCAAGAGATGTACGAGAATGGTTTTGAAGCATCAAATGAATTCACAAATATTCCAAATATTTTTATAAAGATTATATCTAAATAAATACTTTTATTCAATATTAAAACAGTATAATTAAGTCTTATCCCATTCTATTTGCTGAAGCAAAGCTTGCTCGATGAACATTTCTTCCCCATAAACACATTGACAGCCCCGTTTTTTCGCCTCTTTCAAAAGGGGGGTCTCTTTTGGGGTATAGATCACGTCCATCACCACTTTTTCGGGATATAGAGGAGGCATCCAATCCGAATGAACAGGCGGGATGGTATTGATGAGGATATCGTAGGAAATCTGGGATAGATCTTCTAGAGAGTATCCCCGACATCCGAGCTCTTTGGCAAGGGTTTTTGCCCTTGCTAGAGTGCGATTGAAAATGAATACATCTGCGCCCCTTCGCTTGGCCTCGCAGGCAATGGCCCTTGCAGTGCCTCCAGCCCCGAGGAGGGCTAGCTGTTTTCCTTGGGTCTGGATGTGCTTTTCAAGAGCATTGAGAGCGCCTGGCGCATCGGTATTGGTGCCAATCCTTCTCCCCCCCTTAAAAGTCACTGTGTTGATCGCGCCGATCGCCCTTGCGATCGGACTCAGCTCATCCATTTGCGTATAGATACACTCTTTGAGAGGTCTCGTGACACTTAAGCCCCCGAAAGGCAACTGCCCCATCAAGGTTAGCACATCGAGCAAATCGGAAGATTCTACCCTCATTTTGACATAGACCGCATCGCGCTTAAAATGGGCGTTGTGAAAAAGGGGGCCTGGACTCTTCTCTACAGGATCTCCGATGAGGGCATAGATGAGAGTATTTGGGTTCAGCCTTCTGTAGTGAAAAATTCCCAAAAGTGTGTTCACTCCATAGCGGTGTAAGTGGGGATCATCCTGAAGTCCTGTGTAATTGAGGACACTTCCTACAATCGGAGCGATGACGCGCGAGGCTTCCCCATACTCCCCCATCGACATGACGGCAAGGGGCGCTTTGGCTTTTTGAGCAAAGAGCATGAGTCTTAGCATATCGGAGGTTGAATTGGCTTGAAGCGCGATTTTGTAAAGGCTGAAATGGGGGTTTTTCATGCCCTCCAATAACCTTTCCAAATCCTCTGGAGTTTTTTCAAAATCGTGAAGAGATCCGATCCACTTGACGCTAGGAAATCGTTTGGCCATTTTCTCGATCCATTTTGGATCGGTATCCGATTCGAGATCGACGTATTCAGGATTTTGCTCCAAATACTTTTCGATTTTGGCAAGCCGATCTCCTTCTTCGATCACCCGCCCTCCCCCCTGGCTCTTTTTCCTCAACGTGTAAATGCAAGGATGGGGAGGTTTTTTGAGGACATCAAAATGATCGAGTCTCAGCTCCACCAAATCGACGAGGGGGGCGATTTTCTCGATCTCCTCAAAACTCGTGACACTTCCGACAAGCATGGATCCATTGTCTCTAAACCCCGAAATTGCGGTCTAGACAAAAAGGGGGCCCCACGCCTAGAATGATCCATTTGAGTAAAAGATGACACCCGACTACCAAAGCCACGAAGAATTTCAAAATCGTAGCCGTAAACTCGCCGAGATCCGCGCTCTTGGGATTGATCCATACCCCCCCAAATACGTCACGACGCAAAAGGCAGCCCAAATCGCCCTAGAAGCCGAAGGGAAAGAGATCGGCCATTCGGACGATGCGGCAGCCGGAAATACGCAGCATCTCTTCGTTTCGGGCAGACTCGTCCTCTTTCGCGCGATGGGGAAAAACGCTTTTGCCCACATCCAAGACGAGACGGGCCGTATCCAGATCATGTTCAACCGGGACCTCACCAAAGTCAAAGGCCTCACCCCCACCGAAGAGACAACCCCTCTCAAATTCATCGAAAAAAAGCTCGATCTCGGGGATATCCTCGGAGTCGAGGGGCACCTTTTCAAAACCCAAAAGGGAGAGCTCACGATTTTTGCGAAAGAGCTGACCCTTCTTTGCAAATCGCTCCTCTCTCTGCCCGATAAACACGCAGGTCTTGCCGATAAGGGAGTGCGCTATCGCAAGCGCTGGCTCGATCTCATCACCCATCCCGAATCGCTCGAAAGATTCCGTAACCGCTCTCGCATCCTCCTCGCCATCCGCAACTATCTCGAAGAGCGAGAATTTGAGGAAGTGGAAACCCCCGTTCTTCAAAATATCTATGGCGGAGCCCAAGCTCGTCCCTTCACGACCCACCTCAACGCGCTCAATCAAGAGATGTATCTCCGGATCGCCCTTGAAATCCCTTTGAAAAAACTGATCGTGGGCGGCATGCAGAGAGTCTATGAGATCGGAAAGGTGTTCCGCAATGAAGGAATCGATCGAACCCACAACCCCGAATTCACCATGCTAGAGGCCTATGCTGCAGGCTGGGATTACAACGACATGATGGATTTCACCGAAGGTCTTTTTGAAGCGGTGGCCCTCAATCTCTTCGGCGACACCAAGATCCGCCTCACTCCCGATGGGGAAGGGTCTGCCTATGTGATCGATCTCAAATCTCCTTGGAAGCGGCTCAGCATGAAAGAGGCGATCAAAACCTACGCCCATCTCGACGTCGACAAGATGAGTACAGAAGAGATGCGCTCTCGCCTTTTGAAAGAGACCCATATCGATCCAAAAGGGGTCAAAGGGGCCAGCCGAGGGGCGCTCATCGCGATCCTCTTTGAAGAATTTGCAGAATCCCATCTCATCCAACCCCATCACATCATCGATCATCCCATCGAGACAACCCCCCTCTGTAAACTCCATCGCGATCCCGTTTTGCGAAAAGAGGGCTTTGTGGAGCGTTTTGAGAGTTTTATCTTGGGGCGCGAAATGTGCAATTCCTACACGGAGCTCAACGACCCCGAGCTGCAGCGCAAACTCCTCGAAGAGCAAGCGGAAAAAAGGGAAAAGGGTGATCTAGAGGCAAGTCCTCTCGACGAGGAGTTTTTAGAAGCCATTTGCCAAGGCATGCCCCCAACAGGCGGTGTCGGAATCGGAATCGATCGACTCGTCATGCTCTTCACGAACGCCGAATCAATCCGGGATGTGCTCTTCTTCCCGCTCACGAACCTATCCGAGTAAAATTTTGGGGTGATTTTTACGTCAAAGCCCGTAGAATCGACGATCACAAGTTGACCCGTATTGAATGAATACGAATCAACTTGTGATCGTCGATTCTACGGAGCTTTCACGCTAAAAATTCCCCCAAAATTTTATTCGGATAGGTTCATACGTCCCGAAGATTAGTGCTTTCTCAACGCATTTTTGAGAGCGCCGGGATTTTTACCGAGTATTTCTATGAGGGCCTGGAAAATGGCCGATTTATCTCGGAGCTGCTCTCTTCCCGCATTTAAGGGAGCTCTCAAGAGAGGCAGTCCCGCAATGCGGTAAAAATCCTCCTCGGTCAAAGCATCCGAGCTAGAAAGTTTTAAAAAGAGGAGAAGTGTGGAGAGATAGACAGGTCCACGATCAAAACACTGCTTACACGCCGTTGCCACGTAAACAGCTCTCATATCGGGATCTATATCGGAGCCTGGAGTTTCTTTGTGTCTTTCTAAATAGTTTTTCAAAAATTTCATGGCGATCAGGGTGTCGACAACGACGAGAACAGCGTGTCTATTTTTAGAATCTGTTAGATCGGGGTCTAAATTTTTCATGAGCATTTTGGTCTTCTCACAAGCCTCACGAATTTCATCATCCCCCAATGTGGGAGGAATCATCACACCCTTTTCGCTCAATGTGCGCGATTCCAAAAGGGCCTTTTGATATTCATTAACCAACGGATCTAACTTTTCACTCTTCAAATATCCCTGTTTTCCTTTCGCTGCAAATCCAAAAAGAACGTGTTCCAAATGACCGTCAGATCTTTTCGCCATTTCGTCCATTTTTCTAATCATGGAAACTTCATGTCTCTTCGTCATATCCATGAGGTTGAATCGAAGTTCCTGCCCCTCTTTTAAGAAGAAGTGCCGGTAGACTGGATCGTTGAAAGGACTTGGGCCCGCAACGAAGCGAACTAGCTTTCCATCCATCTCGGCAGAATAGACGGTATAGGTGGGGTTGGATTTACGGGAATTGTAGAGATCGGGCCTTGCTTGGGATTCCCAGGAGTGATAAAAATCGAAGGGGTGGGTGATCGCCCAAAATATGCTATGAAGTCGGTCCTTTCGAAAACCGCTTTTTTTCTGATGATCTTTCATCACTTCGCCGATCTTCTCAATCGAATGATTTCCTTCCTCTACATCCCCGAGCTCTTCTTTTGCGTGTTTGAAAAGGATGTCTTCTACATCTGCAGAATGGAATTTGACGGCGAGCGCTTTCAAAAAGTTTGCGGGAGCTGTGTCTTCAAGTTTTTGAGAAATCTCCACGAATTTTGAACTTTTCGCGTAAGTTTGAAATTGCATGAGAACTTTTTCAACGGTTCCGACAGAAACAGTTTTGAGATTATAGATAGCATCTCTTAAGGCTAGCACTCTATCCACGAAGTACTCGGCTTCTTCTCCAGAGACTTTATTGCCAATTTCATTGAGTAAAGAAATCCGGGTCCACTGCAAACTGTTCGAAGTCGAATTCATTTTCCATTTTTCATTGCCCTCTAGCCCCATCGTCAAAGCGGTGTAGAGGTGCTCAGCTTGCCTAGTCTCAATTTCTTCCTTACGTTCCTTCATGCGGAAATGGGAAACAACTCTACAGATGAGGGGGATTCCAAAAGTCAGAACATTGCCTACAACAGTGATCAAAATGATGGCCACAGCTCTTGCGACCTTGCCCGCAACGCCCGAAACACTGCTCAAGAGCGTTGAAGGGGGGAGGGAGGTCGGGGGTGTAGTAGAACTAATTTTTTCAATGGACATCCATCTATTATAACAAAAATATGAATGTAATTCTATTAATGTTTATTATCCGTATATTCGAAATTAAGGGATAAGTAAACTATTGAGGCTGATCGAGAACGAAGTCGCAACCCCGCTCTGTGAGATAGACTGTCGTCTCGTCGGCCTTTTTGATGAAATTGGCCTGCGCTAGGTGTTTGATGATGTTTTTGATGGCCGTCTCTTTTTGGCCGAGCTCTTTGGCAATGCCCCGGTAATCGATGATCGCGTGCGGATCCCCCTCACCCATGGCTGTTTCGTAGAGTTTGATGAGAAAACGCTCATCGGGGGTCGTTTTGGGTTTCATTTTTTCTTCAACCTCGCACCTTGAGGGGTATCTTCGATCAGATATCCCCTTTCATGAATCAAATCTCGCATCTCATCGCTTTGGCGCCAGTTTTTTTCGCGCCGCGCTGTTTCACGGGTGGAGAGAAACTGGAGGAGCTCGAGCGGAATTTCTTCCTCCTTTTCTTCGAGGGGCAAGACGGCGAGCACCTGATCCCATTTTGTGAGGAGGGCAAGCGCCTCTTTAGCCTCAAGAGCTCCCAAACGATCTGCATCGCAAAGTGTATTGAGCTCTCGGATGAGATCGAAGAGGACGGCAAGCGCCTGAGAGATGTTGAGATCAACGGCGAGCGCTTCTCGAAATTGGGCATCTGCCTTTTTCAAGACGTTTGTAAGGGGCCGATCTACAGAAATAGAGCGGAGCCTTAAGACGAGATCTTCGACTCGTCTAAGACTCGAACGAGCAGCCTCAAGTCCTGCGAAAGTGAAATTGAGCTGCGTCCGGTAATGGGTGGAAAGGAGCAGATAGCGCACCTCTTTGCCCGTATATCCCTTCTTGAGAAGGTCGCGCAGCGTGTAGAAGTTGCCCAAACTCTTCGACATCTTTTTGTGATCGACGAGAAGGTGCTCGACATGCACCCAGTGGCGCACAAAGAGATGGCCCGAGCAGCACTCTGACTGGGCAATCTCGTTTTCGTGATGGGGAAACATATTGTCGACTCCGCCACAGTGGATGTCGATCGTATCGCCCAGTAACTTTGTGGCCATGGCCGAGCATTCGATATGCCAGCCAGGTCTTCCTTTCCCAAAAGGACTTTCCCAAAAGATTTGCCCATCCCTTGTTGGATCTAATGCTTTCCAGAGAACAAAATCGGCGATGTTGTCCTTGTCGTATTCATCGGCTTCATTATCGCCAGAAGCATTTACTTTGAGCTCCGAGAGTTTGAGATGGGAAAGCCTCCCATATTTGGAAAATTGACGGATCGAAAAATAGATGCTTCCATTGGGGCTTTTGTAGGCAAATCCCTTTTCTAAAAGCGCTTCGATCATCTGAATCATATCGGGAATGTAGGCGGTTGCCTCTGGATAGTGTTCTACCTTTTGGATGCCGAGTTTTTCTAAATCTTCGAAAAAGGCCTTTTTGAAAGGATCGGTATAGATCTTGAGAGGTACATTTTTCTGAATGGCCCCCCGAATCGTCTTATCGTCGATATCGGTGATGTTCATCGCCTGCTCGATTTCCATCCCAAAATAGAGAAGAGAGCGTCTCAAGAGATCTTCAAAGACGTAGGTGCGGAAATTGCCGATGTGAGCAAAATCATAGATCGTTGGGCCGCAAGTATACATTTTGATCCTGGATCCATGAGGGCGAATTTCTTCAATTTGACGCGTTTCTGTATTGTAGAGTTTCAACATAGAGATTGCAAAGTCCGATAATCTGTTTTTCCTGTTCCCAAAAGAGGGAGGTCATCGATTTTTTTCACTGCGAAAATTTTGACCAAATTGCTAAAACCTGCCTGCAAGAGCTTTTGATTGATCTCCTCTTTGTCGATGTCGATCGTGATGAAGAGGATGAGTTTGGGTTTGCCCTCTTCGCGCTCATCTGAGAGAACGGCTAAAGAGGGAATATTGGGAGAAATTTTATCTTCCCGAATGAGCGCTTGCGCAAGCACCTCTTCGATGGCGCCCAAACTGATCATCTCTCCGCCGAGTTTCGTAAACCGTTTCAATCTGCCGGAGAGGACTAAATTTCCCTTAGAGTTCAAGTGACCCAAATCGCCTGTCCGGTACCACTGTTTCCCCTCAATTTCGATGAAAGGGGTGCGCGGATTGCCGAGATAGCCGTGGAAGACGTTGGGTCCTCGCACACAAATCTCCCCATCCGATCCAACAGGTAAGAGCAGGTGAGTTTCTGGATGGATCGTGATCAACTCGACATCGGGCAAAATGCGTCCCACTTCTGCTGAAGGAAGGTTAGAACTATTGATCGTGAGGATGGGCGAGCACTCGGTGATCCCATATCCTTCCAAAAGCTTTGCCCCCGTGCCGAGATGTTTGACCCGCTCAAAGAGTTCGGCGGGCGCTTTTTCAGCACCAGAAACAAAGTAGCGGATCGTTTTGAGATCTTCTGGTTTTGCCGCATGGAAAAGCCCTTTCAAAAAGGAGGGAGCCCCGCAAAACAGGGTGATCTTCCATCGAGAAATCCCTTCTGCAAGAGCATACCCATCGGTTGGATCGGGATAAAAGGCAACCTGGATACCTCCGAGAAGAGGAAAGAGTCCTGTAACAGAAAAGCCAAAGGAGTGAAAAGGGGGTAAGACACCATAGAGTATATCTTCCTTTCTCAAATCGATATACTGCATGGCAGAGCGCTGATTGGACAAAATGTTTTTGTGAGAAAGAGGGACCCCTTTGGGAGCAGCCTCTGTTCCACTGGTAAACAAAATGACACACGGATCATTCTCATCTTTTTTGTCCAATCCCATAGCTCTCAGTACAGAAGGGACAGAGCATTTTGCCAAAAAGAGTCCCTTCAGCTTCATGGAAAGGGTCAATTTTTTTCGAATTTTCTCTAAGAGAACGAGCTTGTCTAGACATTTACCAAATTGCACTCCCGCCACTTTCTCGAGAAACCTTGCAGAAGTCACGATTTTCTTAGCGCCGCTCAAATCCATCATCCCTTCGAGATAACGAGACCCGAGCGTCCAATTGAGCATCACGGGAGTTTTCCCCGCCATTTGGATGGCCAAAATGGCAATGTAGGCGCCCACAGAGGCGGGAAGAAGCACGGCAATGCGCTCTTCTTCCCACGTTTTAAAGTGCTGGGCCAAGACGAGAACCATTTTTTTGAGCCTCTTGTAGTTGATGACGCCAGTGACATCGTCTCCACACGCCTCAAAACCCTTCATTCTCAAACAAACGTTGAGAAAAGCTTCGGGAATCGTGCGGCCCTGAGGAGGCATGGGAGGAGGGCGATTTTCCGCTTTTGCCCAGGTAAAATCGGGGGGAGGCTCTTTGGCAATTTGGATTTGATCTCCCCCTTCTACAATCTCTAGTACCCTTCCGACGGTTTCCAAATCTTCGGGATGCAGCTCTGTCACATCAAAATATTTCGTCACATAGGCAATGAACTCGGCAATATTGAGAGAATCCATCCCCAAATCATAGGCCAAGTTCATCTCGGGGCTGATCTCTAAATCGGGTTTATCCAAAATTTTTCGGATCTGATTATAGATTTTCTGTTTCGTCTCTTCAGAAACGTTTAGACCATTCGATTGGCTTTCTCTTTTTTCCTGACGAAACACTTTGGGGAACTCTTCGTGCCACCAACTATAGGGGACGAGTCGAAGAGGTTCCGTCTCTCGTATGTTGCCCTCTAGATCGACATAGCGGTTATACCAATTTTCCAAGTAGCGGTTGAGCTCAATGCGAGAGGCATTTCGCGGAAAATCCTCTGGATTGACTTCGATTTCTACGCTAACTTTTCTTCTGGGGGCAAAGAAGATCGCATTCTTCAAGAGAATTTTTACACAATGCAAGATTGTTTTTCCAAGAGGGGGAGTTGTCCCCAAAAAGGCTGCTGAAAAACAGCTCCCCCACAATCCATCAGTGCGGATCAACACGATATTTGCTTCAGAACACTCTTTTAAAAGCTCATGCGCTCCAGAAGTTCCCCCGAGAAGCTCTTTTCCCGAAGTTTTTAAACGGCCCGATGGATAGATGACAAAATGCTCCCCTTTCTTCAGCCCATCTGCCACCGTCTGAATCGCTTTTTCAGCCTTTTTCAATTTGTATTCATTGACTGTGTGTTCGAGGTTCGGAATGGGCAATGCTCTAACCAGCCTGAGAAGCGGTTTTAGAAAGGCCGTCTCATTGATGTATTCGATGACCAAAGGTCTCATTCGAAATTTTGGCCAAAGGAAGACAAAGTTGATGAGGGGGTCTAAATGGGCTGGGTGATTGGGCAAAAAGAGAATCCCCTGCTTGCGATTCAGCTGTTGGGGATTTAACTTTTCTAACCCTTTGATCTCGATCCGATACCGAAGAACAAAAAGGAATCTAAAGAGAAGAGCAACACCTATCCAAAGTAGCCTCGACATATCCTCTATTTAACCGATTTTCTCCCCTTTTCTTCCAGTAGAAAAAGAGGGCTAGACAAAATTTTTACTTAAGTCTATAAAAACGTTTTGACAAACGAGGTTTTTCATGACGCACATCCCAGGAAGTTTACCCCCTTCTAAGCCCGTTACGGGTGCCCCAAAAGGCGACGTTCCTCAAGAGATGGTTGAGGCTGACGATTTGACCACCACCTTTGTTGTCCCCCGCAGTTTGAAAAGGGCCAACGAACAAAACGATATTGGGCGCCTACATCACCCAAATAAACGGCTACGCTCCTTGAGAAGCAGGGCACAAATCTCTCCCGTTGGAGGAGATGTTCACTTATTCGTTCGCCCCATCTTTAGAAAAATGGGTCGAAATGATACAGGCGCAGCGATGCGCTCTCGCACTGGCAAAATTGAATAAATCTCTTTTCTTTCTTAACCCAAGTTGCCACCTTATGGAATTAAAATTTTCTTCCATTAACGATATGTGAAAGGGGATCAGCGCAGAGAAAAATAAATAGGGTAGAGAGCCACGAGAGAGGAATAATAAATAGATAGAGGTTTGACGGGCCTTGCCCTGAGGAAGAGAGCGCCCCGAAGATCTCTCTTCCTCAGGGCAAGGCCCGTCAATTCTCTATTCATTTAATTTTTATCTCTGTGCCTCTCGACCCTGGTTTATTTTTTCTCTCTAGCTGATACAATTTACATAGACTTAACCCTACAAATCTTCTATTGATTTCGAGGTGGCAACTTGGGTTTCTTATCCTGCCACGAGCGGATCCTTGTTTAAAACATAAGAGAGCAGGATCGTCGAGGACGCCGGCAGGATTATGGGTCCGTTTTCTTGTCTGTCTTGGATTCGGGGAATGCGGTGAGGGGGCGAAGAGCAGGAGGACTCACCTTTTCCCGTTGGGGAAGATGGGGAGCCAAGTTGAGAAAAAAGGCCGGCTCTTGGAGTTTTCGGACTCTTCCCCCCGAAAGATCTTTCAGCAAACTCACATAGCCATCAAAAGAGCCCTTTTTGAGGAGATCGGAAAACCCGATTTCCTTGAAAAGCGCCGCATAAAAGCTGATGGGGCCATCCTCTCGGATCTTGTAGGCAGGATACTCGATCGCAAGGCCTGATACGAGCCACACATCGGGATTTTGGTAGGCCAAATTGAATCGATTGAGGACATCTGGGGTGCTGAGCCAATCCTTCGCATCGATCGGAAGGACGATTTCTCGATTGAGACAATGATCCATCGCTCTATGAAGGCTCGCAACGGGACCTAAAAAACTTTCATTGCGGATCAAAATGACTTTCTCATCCTGATGATTTTCGAGAATGAACTGTTTTGCACTCTCTTCTGTCCCATCAATGGAAGCATCATCGACCATGATGACCCGGTAGTGATCGTAGTCCTGCTCAAAAATCGAGCGGAGCGTCTTTTTACACCAATCGCCCTGATTATGAGCATAGACGACGAAGACAAAGGATTTATGCTCTACTAGGGGAAATTCTCGATCGGGATCGATGTGGGAAAGGGGCTTATGAGTGGGAGGTTTCCCAAACCAAAAGCCGGCAAGAGCCACTAAGAGGAGGAGAATCATTCGCCACATGCGGGCACCCGAAGAGTTGTTAAAGCTGGATAGGGATCTAAAGAGCGGATGAATTTCTCAGAGCGAAGGGCCAATTCCCGATCTTCCACCTCTGCTGTCTTTTCATTGACTAGTGAGAGCACTTCGGGAATGAAATGGGTATGCTCTTTCCCCATTTCGATCATCGGGAGAATGTAGGCAAGATCTGCCTGAGATTGCAGATAGGTCCCCGCATAGACAAAATCAGACTCGCGCACCTTTTTAAAAAGGGCTGCGTAAAACGTTTTCAAGTGCTCTTCCACCCTTTTGAGCTCTCTTCCCTCTTTGAGATCTTGGGCAGGAACTTTTTGAAAAGATGGATAGTAGATCCCTTGAGCCAAAGCGATCCAAAGGCTCGGGTTTTCGTAATAAGCGTTGAGTCTTTGAAGCACCCATTCGTGGGCAAGCCGGTCCTTCCCATCTAAAACGACCACGATTTCCTCATCCGGAAGAGCCTGAACAGCTCGATAGATGTTGGCCAAAGTGCCCAATTTTTCCTCATTCTGCACCAACGTGACGCGCGTCAAACACTCAGCTTCGTAAATGGCGTCGCGTGCCACCTCATAGCTCCCATCATCAGAAGCATCATCGATATAAACCAACCGGAAATTCTCGTAACTTTGAGAAAACACTGACTCCAAAGTCTTTGCGACCGAAGCGCCATTGTTGCGCCCAACAATCACGATCGTAAAAGGGCGGTGCTTCAGAGCAAAGCTCGCCGGAGAAAAGGCAAAATTCTCTTCCTTCGCTCTCCCCTTCCCCCGTTTGAAATCGAACTGGGCAAGGAAAAAAGATCCCATGAAGACAAAGGCCATTAAGAAAAAAAAGAGAACGAGTTTCTTCATCTATTTCAGACTAACAAAATTTCCGATCTTTTCAAGAAAAAAGGATTTGTCTAGGATCCGTTTTGGGGAGGAATATACCTATGCTCGATCGCCTTTGGGATCTTTTCATCGATTCGATGATTACCTGTTTTATGCCGCTTGTCTGTTCCTACTACGCCCTCTCAGCCAACATCTTCCTCAACACTTCGACCGAAGATGCGAAAGGTCTCGAGTGGATCGGCAATCAGCTCTTAACCCCCACCCAATATATCCTAGCGGGAAAAGAGGCCAAACAAAGAGCAGACGGCTCTTGGGAATTTGTCCAGCATTTCGACTACACAAACGGTTTTTGGATCAAAACGGCCTCGAGTTTTTTGGTCCTTCCCCCAAGCTTTGTTTTCGGGACACTCGTCAAGGCGATCAGTCTATTTGATGCAGATACGAAAAAACGGCATCAAGCGCTCCTTAGAGCTAAGCATTCCACGGAAATCCACTCCCACCTTGCGCTCTACCAAAAAATGGGGATTGATATCGGAAAAACAACCGAAAGACTCACCCCTCTTGGCTGCGAGCGTCGAGCAGGCGATGAAAACGTCCTCAAGATTGAAAAAGAGGCCCTTTCCGACATCGCTCAAGTGCTCAATGAGGCGGGGGTTCTCTGGTGGGTTGATTGTGGGACTTGTCTCGGCGCCTATCGCTACGGGGGAGCGATTCCTTGGGATTGCGACATCGATGTAGCGGTCCTTCTTCCCGATTTCGTCAATGTGCAACATGCGCTCAACCAGCTCGATCCCAAAAAATACATCGTTCAGGACTGGTCTTCCAGGGAGTTTCCCAATAGCTATCTCAAGGTCTTTATCCGAAAATCTGGCACTCTCATCGACATCTATCACTTTGCGATCGATGAAAAGACCAAAGAGGTCCACTACATTCTCTCTTTAGAAAATCACTCCTTCTTCCCCGAATGGTGGAAAATTCGTGAAAGGCGTTTTAAAGTCCCGGTCGCTTTTGACGTCGTGTTTCCTCTCAAAAGAGCTCTATTTGATGGGATTGAAGTGTTTGTCCCGAAGGACACGAAAAAATACCTACAGCGCTGCTACGGAGAAAACCTCGATCCGGTCAAAATCTACAATCCACTCACCGATCTATACGAAAAAGATCTCAATCACCCCTACTGGCAGCGCGCCTACGCTCACTGAAAACGGACAACACTGAAAAAGTGATCGGAAAAGGTGATTTTCTTTCGTAAACTTTCTAGATATTCTTCTCGGTCTTGATAGTAATCGAGGAGCTTTCCTTCCTCATTGTAAACGGCGGCCTCTCTTGCAGCTGCCTTCAGCTCGATCCCGCTTCCAACCAAAATCTGATCGAGGGCGTTGGGTGTCAACGTGCCATCTCGATCAAGTCCTGCTGCAAAGGCGTCGTCAATCCGTCCGATGAAACTACTCCAGGCAATCGGTTTTGGAGCATAGAATTGAGTCTCTCGAAAGTCTTGAGCGCCTTCAAAAAGCTCTCTCAGCTGTTTTACATACGCTTCTCCACCTGCATTTTCAAAAACATTCAGATCTCCTCCTAACACAAAGCGCGTCTTATCGGGAGCGTCTTGGAAAAACTGAGTCGCAAATGCATGAATTTTGGTTGCAGTCCTCGCATAGAGATCGTTTTGAATTTGATGATCGGTATGGGTGCTGAAGAGATTGTACACTTCATTGTTATGGATATTGCGCACTCTCACACCCAAAATTTTACGCACACTGCCCGATTCGGTCGGCAAATCGCCGAGTTCTATCTTGAGGACCTCTAAATCTGGACTCAAGGCAATCGTGGAGGTAAAACTAGTCGCCTCTCCAAGAACCTCTTCCTGTGTTGGCAAAAGCGTCTCCTTGCCCGAGAGATTGTTGAAGGAAATCCACTGAAGATTTCGACTTGCTAAACTCTTTTTCAAACCATCGAGAGCCTCTGGAGTGACCTCTTGAAGAGCCAAGAAAAAAGGAGATTTTGAAGAAACCGAGAGCACCTTATTGATGGTTTGCTCAAATACTTTTAAACGCATTTCCCACGTGTAGGGCGCTTCGATGAGGTTGCTCGAAAACCAAGCGAGTTTTTCTTGAAGAACTGCCGGCTTTTCTCGAAGAGCTTGGCTATGCTGATCTACGATCTCATCAATTTGCTTTCCACACTGAAGAAATTTCTCTTTGAGAATTTTAGCGCGGCCTTCCCAATCGGGAACTTTTTGGGCGATCTCTTCATAACTTGCCGCGCGAAGAAGAGTTTTTTCCCTTGCTTTAGCTAAAGCCGTCTCTAACGCCATTCCCCCATCCAACTGCTCTTGCACCTCTTTGAAAAACCCATAGGATGTATTTTCAAAGACAAAACGCTCTATGTAATATAAAGAGATCTCACAAACTTCTTCTTGAGATAGAGGAAAAGAAGCTGTTGCCCCTTGAACACAGGCATCGATCCAATCGGAGAGCCGTTTTTGCTGAATCCGCTCTTTGTCTTGAGGATAGAGGATATTTCCGTAAAGGCCCACGATCTGATTGGAATCGTTCATCTCTGGTAAGGAGGCGTCAATATGACGGGCATGCTCTGGGTGAATATAATTGCCCCCGAGAAGGCACCTCATTCTTCGCGATGCCTCTCTCGGCGAGGAGAGGGCTGCCGCGGGCGTTTCTGCAAGGGGACTCTGCGTAATGGGGGAAGAGACTAAAGAAGCTCCAAGAAGGAGTGCAGAAATTTTTGAAGCCATCCAGAATACCCTTTTATTTCGCCATAAAGGATACCCAGATTTAATGAATTACACCACTTTTTTCGCTCTGAATCTATCCATTAAAAAGTTTATTATTCCTCTTCTGAGATCAAATGGATTCGATGAGTGCAAGAGAGACCCCCTCTTTTCCCTACCCAGCCTTTTGTAGAATTTTGAGGCTAATGAGGGTTTTGAGAACATCTCCGAGTAAAAACGGCAGGACTCCGAGGAGGAGAGCCTTAGAGGGTCCAACAAAAGTGGAGAGAACCCCTGCACCGCAAGTATAAATGATCAGATTGCCCACACTCAGCGCTCCCAATGTGCCGAGAAGGGTTCTCTTTTTCTCGGCGAGATAACCTGTAACCGCTGCTGCGATGAGATAGCCGATCAGATAACCTCCGAGAGGGCCAAAAAAAGGTGCTACCCCAGAGGCTGCATTGTGGAAGACGGGAAGGCCTAAAGCTCCTTGTGCGAGGAAGGCAAAAACGGCAAGAGAACCACGACGAGGGCCTAAAAAAACAGCGAGAAGAAGGATGAGCGAATTGCGGGTCGCAATGGGCACGGGAGTAAACCAAAGAGAGATTGAGATAGAGCCGGAGAGACAGATCAAGAAACTCGCCAAGAGAACGATTGCAAGATCTCGATAGAGCGGCCGAGGAAGAGTTAATGGGTACATAAATGACTCCTTTCTAAGATGGATTCCCAGGGGATGCAAGGAGAAAGGTGCTCTGGATCGGCGTGGGTCGACCATCCAGGCATCGGGGAGATCAAACCCCTTCCCTTTTTCCCCAAAAAGCAGAACTTATCATGATCCGCAGTCACTTTTCTCGCTAGAGAAAAACGTCTGTGGATTTCAAAATCTTCTTTTAAGGTCGAAAACCGCATGGCGTAGGTATTGGTCGTCGAGGGGGTTGTTCGCCAATGACAAGAAGGGGTGGTAAAGATTTTGGACTGCAATTTCGGATATGCTGTGTATTTATCGCGATGATCATAGAGGGTTACATAGTCCACGGGAAGGGAAAAGCCCTCAAAGAGGATATCGACCCAGCCCGGTCTATGGATGTAATCATCTTCGAGAAAATAGACGATCGTATCGGGAGAAAGATCGAGATTTTTCACAAATTCAAGCATGTTTAAGAAGGAGCCGCTTTCTGTCCCTTCTCGAATCTCGATGGCTTTTCCTTTGAGAAAGTGATCGCCTTCGGTAGCCGTATCGAGGAAGTAGGTGAAAGAGACTCTGCTGTCTGCCGTAGAGAGAAGATTCCGGTGGCAGACCTCTTTACTGAAATGGAGGGGCCGTTTTTTATTTGCCGAAATCGAAGAGTAGGTGCAGTGGCGCACAAAAACCTCGATGACGGGCTCTGGAGGCTTTTTTGGGGTCGGTTTTTTCCGGAAAAAAATCATGAGTTTTTAAGGAGCGTTTCTACCTGAGTTAAAAGAGCTCTTCCCTCTTGATGGGTAATGCGAGTGATCGCTTCGGGAAAAGCGAGCCACACCCCGTCGTGAATTTCATCCTTTTGCAGCTGGACCTCCCCGCTCACTTCTGCGATGAAGTACCAGACCTGTTTGAAGACGCGGCGTCTTTCTAAAATGAATGTATAGTGTTCTTTTAGCGGCTCCTCTTTCAAAAGAGAGACGAGCTCTAAATTGGTCTCTTCTTTCAATTCGCGAAAGGCAGCTTCTTGAGCCGTTTCGTTCGCCTCTTTATGTCCTTTTGGAAAGCCCCAGTAGCCACTTCGAGTGTGCTGAATGAGAAAAACTTCCCAATGGCCTTTCTTCTTTGTCAGGGGAATCACCCCAAATGACTCATCTTTGCGCATGAAAATTACTTTCCTCTATATGGAGCAAAGACAAGGGTGGAATTGTGTCCTCCAAATCCAAAGGAGTTGGAAAGGGCCACATTGACTGAGTGGGGTTTTGCAGCGCCTCGAACAATGTCGATTCCGCCCAAAGCAGGCTCTGGATCATCGACGTTGATCGTCGGATGGAGCATACCCGTTTGAATGGCCTTGATCGTCGCAACGGCCTCGAGTCCTCCTGCGGCTCCTAGGCAATGGCCGATCATTGATTTGGTCGCATTCATCTTGATTTTTGAGCAGTGGTCTTGAAAGACTTTTTTAACCGCTTCGACTTCGCATAAATCTCCGGCAGGTGTAGCGGTCGCGTGGGCGTTGATGTAATTGATCTCTTCTTTTTGAACCCCTGCATCTTGAATGGCCGATTCAATGCAAAGGCTAACCCCAGCGCCATCTTCTCGAGGCGAAGTGATGTGGTAGGCATCGCAGTTAAACGACCCTCCCAAGTATTCGGCGAGGATGGGGGCTCCGCGAGCGAGCGCATGCTCGAGAGATTCGAGAACGAGAACTCCCGCTCCTTCTCCCATGACAAATCCATCTCTTTGTCGATCCCAAGGGCGGTGCGCTTTTTCAGGAGCGTCATTGCGAGTCGACAGCGCTCCGATCGCGACAAACCCAGCAAGGCCGATTGGCGTGATGGGGGCCTCGACACCTCCCGCGAGCATGAGATTTGCCTTTCCCTGCCGGATTTGCTCGGCAGCCGCATGGATGCAGTAATTCGAGGTCGCACAAGCTGTCGAAATGGAAAAATTGGGCCCCATAAAGCCGATATCAATGGCGAGAAGAGCTCCTCCCATATTGGTGATGATGTAAGGGACAAAAAAGGGAGTGAGCCGTTTAAATCCCTTGGAAAGAATTGTCTCAACCCCTTCATAGAAAACGCTCATCCCGCCCATTCCAGAGCCGATGACAATCCCGCATTTCGTTTTATCGAGCTGGTTGAGGGCTTCTCCTTTTAGGCCGGCAGATTCGAGGGCTTTTTTCCCACTGACCATGGTATAGCGGATGAAAGGATCGACTCTCCGAGCCTGCTTTTTATCCATGTAGTCGCCCACATCGAAATTCCGGATGGCGCCCGCAAATCTGGTTGGATAGGCCGAACAATCGAAAGCATCGATGGGAACGATGCCGCTTTTCCCTGCTAAAAGCTGCTCGTAGAAATGATCTACATCGTTTCCGAAACAGGAAACAACGCCCATTCCAGTTACTACAATGCGCTTTTTAGCCATGCCATAAACCTAATTTTTAGTTTCAGTATAGATATCATACCAAAAATAGAGCGGCGGGGCAACCTGAAAACAAGCTAGATGTATTAAAAAGTTAAGTATAGAAAATATAGACGTCGGGCATGCTCCACGGGTGTGTCGCATATCCCCTTTCCTATCCTGCCCGCTTCCGTAAGGGGAAGCGGATCCTGCAGGCCCACACTTAAAGTTAAGCCGTATCCTGTTAAAATATAAAAGAACAGGATCCGCGCGGGGAATGCGCTGGCAGGATCGCTCACTTTCGTTCGCGGCAGGATAGGAAAGGGGGGGGTTACGCGGGCACACCCATGCTTCACTACCGTTCCCCCTCAGGCGAGCCGCTTTGCGGCTCGCCTGAGGGGGAACGGTAGTGAAGCATGCCCGACGTCTATATTTCCGATCTCTTTAATAAAGTTAATAAAGCTTGAATCTGAAAACAGAAAAAACTATTTACTTTCGCCGATGGCGCGCTTGGTGAGATCGATTTCAAGATCAATGATCTTGCTCTCGCTCCAGAGCTTTTCCAAAGAATATCTTTCTCTTAGATTGGGACTGAAAATGTGGACCATGATCTCCCCATAATCCAAAACAACCCAATCCCCGCTCGCCAGCCCCTCCATATGCAGGGGATTTTCCCCCTTCTTCTCCATCTCCTCGACAATGGCTCGAGCGATAGACGAAACATGGCGATCGACATTCCCCTCAGCAATCAGGAGAAAGTCTGTGATGTTTGAAAGACCTTGAACATCAAGAGCTAAGGTATTGAACCCCTTTTTGTCATAGATGACTTGGGCGATCGCGTTGAGCGTCTCAAGAGGGGATCTCTTCATATTTTGCAACATAAGAACAGGGGTGATTTTTTCCAAAGTGAAATTTTTCAAGTGGAGTATAGGCGATGGGCATAGATGTAGTCTAGTGCTTTTGCTGGAATGAGATGGCCACAGTATAATTTTTTCTTGAGTCTTGCTCGGATATCCGTACTCGAAATATCCCTTTCCCTGGGACCGATGAGAGGAGGGCTGAGCCGGACGAGCTCTTCCGAATCTTTCCAGCGATCGAGATAGAGGGCCGCTTCTTCAGATAAGAGCAGTCTGAAGCACGTCCCCTCTTTCTTTAAGATCCGGAGAGTGTCAATGGTATAGGAGGGCCCTCCTCGTTCAATTTCTAAGGGACAAATTTGAAATTTGGGATGATCGAGGGCCAGTTTCAACATGGCCAGTCGATGCTCCGCTTGGGCAAGAGGAGGACGGTCTAACTTGAAAGGAGAGCAAAAAGCAGGGCAGAAAAGGATCTCATCCAACTGATGGGCCTCTAAGAGGCGCAACGCAAGAGCGATGTGCCCAAAATGAATGGGGTCAAAACTTCCCCCGAAAAATCCAACTTTTTTCATCTTTTGGCATTATCCACAACCGCTTCCAGCCGATCAATAAAAAAACGGAATTTAGCCATTTTGGGCTCAATCAATTCAGAGAAAATCTCGCCCTTTGCTTCAAGCCCCATACCCTCGATTTGAGAAAGGAGCTTTTTCAATTTGCCAGCCGCTCGATTAGCCTTTAAAAAAAGATCGGTTTTTTTGTTTTTTTTCGCTTGTGTTTGAAAGCGCTTGAAGAGGAGCAGGGCCTCCCTTTGTAGGGTTTCTACATAGTGCTCGAGGAAAAAATCATGGAGGTTGTGAAGCTCGCTTTCACTCAAAACTCCTTCGAAAACGGCGACACTCTTTTTATCGATCCATTGAGAAAAATTCTTTCGCTTATCCGCAGGAAATGTTTTCAGGTGTTTTTGCAACACAGGGACCACAATTTGCCACAACTTTTCTCGAGAAGGTTTTAAGTCCCCGATTTCATCGAGGAGAAGCTCTAAACTATCTGCAACCACAGCCTGGATCACGGTGATGGAGATAGCTGGGTGAGGAAAATCGCCCGCAGCTCTCCATCCAAACCCATCTCCTGCAAAGGATATCTCTTCTTCCGTAGAGCCGGTCGAAATCCGCAAAAGGCCTGCGTGCTCATGGACTGCACGCAAAATAGCGGTCAATAAAATGATAAAGAGAAAAGGGTTTTCTTGGAAATCGAGGAGATTGACCCCCATGTCCGTGATCAACGACCACTTTGCATTCCCAATTCTCCCTAGCTTCTTTTCAAAGAAAAAGCGGGCTAGATCGGGTCGAAGGAGGAAACGGCCCCGATCGATGACAAAATATTCCTCATCTATTCCGAATAAAGAAAAAACATGAGAGGCTCTTTGCCCTGTAAGTTTAGAGAGTCTAAGAACCGCTCTGTTCAGTTTTTCTTCTGAGCGAAAAAGGGGAATTTCGTTCGCGCGCATTCATACCCTTCTTCCAAAGTATCAAAAGAGGCCAAGAGTGTCAATCAAACCCTAAGAGATAAAATAATACTGGCCTGAAGGGGTTTGCCGAATATAGATGGGAAGAGGCTTTTCTGAATTCTCGCTCAGCTCGTTGATCCAAAGGGTAAATCGCTTCTGAGTAGGTAATTTCACGGTGACTCGGCCCGTCTCTTCCTCCACTTCAATCTGAAGCTCGGCTGGAGTCTCATTGATCAATTGAAGCCAGTTGGGGAGTGTATAGAGTTGATTAGAGGCCAAAGGGACCCGAATAGTCACTATTCAACTATCCTTCGAGCTCACTGATCTTTTCTTCGATCTCGGAAATAGCTGTATTTGCCTTGTCGAATCGCTCTTTTTCCTGCTCAATCAATTCTTGATAGTGCATCGCTTTTTCGAAGTCGAGATTGGAGCCGCCTAGCGCTTTTCGATAGATTTCCATTTGCTCTCGGATCTCTTGACGTCGCTCTTTTCTCTGCTGGAGGGCCAGTTTGAGATTTTCGAGCGTTTTCTTGTCGTCTTCGCTTAAGTTCAAAAGAGAGCGTTCTTTTTGATCTGCAATGAGATCTTTGAGCGGTCTCAAAGAGCGCTCTAGCTGCTGTTTTTCCACTTTTGAGATTTCGAGTTTCGCGAGCTGCCCTTCAATGTCTGAATAGACGGCTCCGAGCACCTCCAGATCCATTGTAGACGCATCCTTGAGTGTCTGAAGGATTTTCTCCTTCAGTTCATTCATCTGCTCTCGCTTGACGCGCAGCTTCTCCTTTTCCATTTCGAGGAGCTCTTTTGCTTTTTGCTCTTGGGCTGCTCGATGGGGCTCTCGAAGTTTAAAGAGCTCTTCACGCAAATATTTTACGTCGTCTCTTTGTAACTGGATTCCTCTCATCTCATTTGAAAGGATCTCGATTTCGCGAGTGAGATCTGGAAGAGAGAGCTGAGTACTTTTTTCTTTGAGTGCATCGATTTTGGCTTTGATCATCTCTCTTTGCTCAGAAGATGCCTGCTTTTTCTCGAACACCTCTTTTTTATACTCTTTTTCAAGAATTTTTACTTTATCCCAACATTCGCTGAGACGGATTCGGGTGCGCGTAAAGACTCCGCTGTTGAGAGTGAACACTTTTGCCATCACTTGTAAAGCCTTGATCTCTTCCCGGATAGCAAAATAGGGAGCGCCTACAATCTCACCCTCTTTAAAATGCGTTTCGACAAAACGCTCAATATCCCTTTCGAATTCAGAACTGATGGTTTCGATGAGCTCTTTTCTTCTAGGGAAAATGTGGTCTCCCAACTCAGAAAGACGCTTGAAAAATTTTGTCTTAAAGCGGATCCGCATGTCGGTTTTAATGATCTCTTTGCGCAAAGAGTTGAGGCGGCTTGCTAGAGTATTGAGGAGATTGAGTTCGCGCTGGATTTGATTGTAATGGGAAGTTTTCTGGCGGATTGTCTCCGCGTTTTCTGCAAAGGGAATATCTCCAGCAGATTTCAAAAGTTCTTGGAATCCCTCGACATCCTTTTCGATTGCCTGGATAGCGAGATCGATCTGCTCCATGGCAAAAGCGCTTTGCTCTTCGAGGATTTCTTTCAATTTACGAGCTTCGACCGTCAGCTCTACGTATTCACTCCACAAATTGGAGCGAATAGCGGGATTCAAATTTTCTTTGAAATAGGGCAAAATGAGTCTTCGACTTTCCCAAAATTCGCGGAATCGGGGACTTCCCTCCTGAGAGACCGAACTGCGCATAAACTGCAGTCCGAAGGCAATTTTTTCCTCCGGCGTAGAAAAAGATGAGAGCTTTGCAGTAAATTCTTTGAATAGGGGGCTCTCTTCTCTAAGGGGTTGCTGAGGGGTTTCTTGAGAGATTTCGGATGGATCTGTCTCCGAAGGAACAGAGGAGTCTGGGGAAGAAATCATAATGTCTTAGCCTTGAAAAAAAACGAGTGTAACAAGCAATTTAATCCATACGCTGATTTATTGAAAGTCTTTTCACTCAATAAACATGCCGCTGCCCTATCTGGGCAAGGGCAGGGGCACGGTTTTTCTAATCGCCTTGCTCGAAATCTTGGAGGATGAGTTCTTTGAGCCGCTCTAGGGGATGCTCTTCGAGATTGAGCCAGCGAAAAAGAGGCTCTTTGCGAAACCAGGTAAACTGTCTCTTCGAATACTGCCGAGAGGCCTTTTTAAAGGCCGTAACAAAATTTTGATAATCTTCGGGACTCTGCGCCCCAGCCAGAAATTCGAGCGCCTGCCGATATCCAATCGCCTGCGAGGCCGTAGGATTATTCTTGATCCCCAATTTCTCTAGCGCTTTCACCTCCTCCAAAAGCCCTTTTTGGATCATCTCTTCGCATCGCTTTTCAATGCGGGCGTAAAGCCTTTCTTTTGGATAGTAGAGAAACCAGCACCGAAAGTCGTATTCTTGCTCTTGCAGCTTGTCGGGCTTTGGGAAATCGCTCACTTTCCTTTCGGAAAGGGCCATGATCTCAAGAGCCCGGATGATTTTATGCCGATCAAATTCTGAAATTGTCGCGGCATAGTGGGGATCTAACATCTGCAGCCTTTCATAGAGCACTTCAGGACCCAGATCGTGCATTTGTTTCTCCAGCTGCTCTCGGACTTCTGGATTTGAGGGGGGGCCTTGAGGAGGGCCATAGAGAAGGGCGTGGATATAAAATCCAGAACCACCGACGACGATGGGGACATTTTCTCTCACGGTGATCTCCCGAAAGGCCTCTTGCACGTGTTTGTAAAACTCGGCTACATTGAAAATCGACTGGATATCGCAGATATCGATCAGGTGATGGGTAATGGCAGCCCTTTCTTCGGGAAGGGCTTTCGCAGTTCCAATATCCATTCCTCGATAGACTTGCATCGAATCGGCAGAGATGATTTCGCCACCGAGAGCTGCTGCCAAAGAGAGGGAAAGGGCCGTTTTCCCGGCGGCGGTGGGGCCTGAGATGACGAGAACTCGTTTCTTTCTTTCTTGAGGGGGTATTCTTTCTTTTTGAGGGATTGGGTGACGGGACAGTAAGGTTTTCACTTGTGAAACTGCAACGCTTCTTTTTCCGAAGGGAAAATGCGCAAGATTTTATCGAACCCGGCCATTTTGATCACTTCGCTCACCTCATCGCCAAGAGAGAAGAGAAGAAGCTCTCCTTTTTTTGACATGAGTTTTTTCGTAGCAGAAAGAAGGGTGCGCATTCCTGCAGAACTTAGGTAATCGATTCGAGAAAAATCGAGGAGTAGACGGGTATGATCCTCCTCGATCAACTGATTGATTTTCCTTTCCAAGATGGGCGAAGAGGCTGCATCGATCCTTCCATCAAGGCGCAAAATCACTCGATGCTCAATTTCTTCCAATTCGATCTGTAGCATACTGCCCATCTTGTGCTAGCCTTTTATTGAATGATTTCTAAATGGATCCGACGTCCCAGTCTTGCGCCGATCGTCATGGCAAGGGTCCGTAGAGATCGAATGACATTCCCCTTCCTTCCGACGACTTTGCCCACATCTTCAGGGGCCACGCGGATTTCGATTAAAAGACCGCTTTGACCTTCCATAGACCGAATATCTACTTTTTCGGGGACATTCACCATATTTTTGACGAGATATGCGACGAATTCTTCCATATGTTTACTCCTTGAAATTGAGTGTAAGAAAAGCGCCCATTGAATGCAATTTCTTTGAAGCCGAGAAGCATAAACTAAAAAATTCCCTTAACAGTCTCTTAGCTATTTTTCGTATCTCTGCAAAAAATTTAAAAATTTCTCTTTGAATCCTTCTTGTATTGCCCAATTTTCGATCTCTTTCATATTGACTTTGCATTCAGCACAAATGACCAGCGCCTGCTCTAATCCCTGTCTATCATTCCAATGAAAATAACTCGCCAACCGGTCCTTCACACTGTCTTCTACCCGAAGCATTTTTATAGTTCCCGTAGACACTTCTACGTTTTGAAAATGAGAAACCAATTCTTTGCCAACAGCAACAGGAGAAGCCACAAATTCAACAACCCACTTACAGCTCGGATGACGGAAATATTTGCTGTGCTCTTCAAAACCCACGTCTCGCAGAGCTTGCCTCACTTTTTTCATCTCCTCATAGACAACAAAATCCAAATCATAGGATTGATATCGGTTATGCGAATAAATGGTTACGCAGGCTCCCCCAACTAAAATCACCTCAATCCCTCTCTTTCTCAATTCTTGCGAAACGAACCCAGCAAGTTCTTCTAGAGAAATAGCCTCCCAATCTATCATAAGGGTTTTCCCTTTCTACGCGGTCTTTTCCGAACAATCGGTTCATACAAGCTCTCCCGTATTTCTTCCGGGAGCGCCCGGTATGCTTTTTCTAAAAAGCGATATAACTCATCCAGAAAAGGATAACGAGGGTTGTATTGATAAACCTGCGTTTTGCCCTGAGCCTGCCTAACAAGAATTCCTCCCTGCTCCAATCTTGTCAGTGCGATCTGAACGCTATAAAGGGGGATTTTCAACTGTTTCTTCAGTTCTGTTGCATATCCCTTTCCATTTGCAAGCAAATAAAACAAGATCTTCTCTATGACTACGTTGCCAAAAAGCTTCTCTAACATATCCACCAACTTTTTTAGTCATATTACCAAAAAAGTTGGTTTTCGTGCACGAATAACAACAAGTCGTTAAAACTAGATAAGTTAAGAGTCTAGACGCCTAAGAGACTGTCTGCGAAGCAATCCTGGACTCTCGTCCAATCCCTGGACGACACAACTTAAGGCCCTGAACATCAACAAAATAAGAATAATTAAATATAATCTTTTTTTTATAGATTAATTCAGTTATAATATTTGTTATTTAATAAATAAGATTAAACATTATGACAACTAACATTTCATTGAGCAGTGTTTTCCCTATTCCACCCTCTGTCCTTGATACTCTGACAGTTCCTGCACCCAATGAAGATCTCGATGAGGCCCTTTGCCAAATTGAGGATCAAATGGAAACTCTACAGAAAAATCAAACGGCTCACCTAAACTCTTCCCCCTTAAAAACCGTTTTCTCTTCTCTAGAAAATACCATTGGCGTCATGAAAAATCCCAACACTCCAATTGGGGATCTCCAAGCCTCTTTCAACGATCTCATTGTCATTGAAAGAACCGTTGAAGATTACTTAGATCTGATTCGAAAAATCTATGAATCCAAAGGAAACTCGGCAATTACAATCGATGAGGATCTTTCTTCTCTTTTAAAACGGATTCTAAAAGACACTTCTATCCAAGAAGATGTTCAACCCATCACCTATCTTCAAACCACTTATGCAGTCATTCGCCATCCAATACAAACGATATCGACCTTTTTTTCAAACCCATTCTCCGTAAAATACCACGCACAGCACTTACGAGAAAAATTCTTTCACAAAATTCGCTCTCTTGCCCGTTTTTTAGAAGAGTTTGAGATTCATCCTCAACGTGATTCCACCAAAGAACTCGCTTTGAAAAGAGAATTGGAACAAATCAAAATCAGCAATGAAAAGGCTGAACGAGAAATGCATCCGACTTGGAAACGGTTATTTTATCTCGTGACTGGCATAGCGCAAATCTCACAGGCAGCGATCTCAGCAAGCCACAAACCTTCTTTAGATCGCGTTTATCAAACAGCAGCGAACAGAGTAATCGAGGAACCCTCTTCTCGTTTGGAGAACGAAGTGCGTTTTTTAGAAACGACTCTACGCCACCACCAGACAACGATTTGTCCAATGAAATCAGATGCATTCCAACGATTCACAATCCGTTACCCAGAAACCCGAGAACTATTGCACTCAACCTGCTTAAACCCCATTGATCCCAAAACAACTGACCAAGTGCTTCGAGATTACCGGGCACATCGCGCATCTCCTCAACTTTTACCCCCACAAGCTTGGCAAAACGCTTTCTGCACACCACAAACCCCCACGACCGATTCACCCTCTTTCGATCTCCGAGAATTGGAAGGGAGGATGGCACACATCCCTAAACCCTCTTCTTTTTCTCCAAACCCCTCAATTCCAGAGAAATCTTATCCAATCAACCAGACAGCAGCCCAAAATTGGATCCATTGTCACTGCACTGAAAGAGGGAGAGAAATCGCGCAAAAGTATATTCGGAATCTCCACCACGTCCCTCATGAAACCTTTGAAGCGAGGTTGGCCGCATCGATAGAAGATCTGAATCAGCGCCTTGAACAAAACAACCATACAAAGTTTACAATGACCTTTCCAGATACAGCAAAAAGTAATTATTGGGTCTCACAACTGGCTACCAAATACCTCAAGAATTTGCCTCAAAAAATAGCTAAATATGATCGCCTTTCTTTTCCTACAGATCTTCCTATCGTTGTTTTTGATGATGCCATCTACTCTGGCTTCCAAATGAGTGAGTTTTTGAAAACCATCCAAGACAAATCTCCTCCAAATACTTTTCTAGGTTATGTGGTAGTTCCTTATGCTGCTCATACAAAATGGTCTCTCAAACTACAAAACAACCCTTCATTTGTCGTAACAAAACACGAAAGAATGCCTCTTTTGAAAGAGCTATTCACTCCATCTGAGCTCGAGGAACTCAAATCCCCCTCTTCCGAAATGGTAGCTACTTATTTTGATCATAAAATAGCCGATGGGCAATCTTTTTGCTGTAGCAGATGGTTAGGCCATGGTTTCCCCTTTTCCGAAAGAGGGGAATGTCCACCTAATCGTACTCGATGCACCTATACCCCCTTTGTCAAAGAACCCACTTGCCCTTATTAACCAGCTGAATTTCAACAAAATAAGACACGTCTGTCTCGTAAAATATTTAATTGTTTAAAAATATAAAAATTGATATAATATTATTTAAAATAAAACAAATGGATAAAAAAATGGCAATATATCCAATAACAACTAACCAGGGTCAAATAATAGTAGTAGATGCTGAAGAAGCACCAAGACCTAGCAGATGCAAAGAGATTACGAAAATGGTTTTGAAAGTCCTTGCAGTCGCCGCGATCGCTTATCTAATCGGAACACAACCACTCAGCTTAGTCAAACCAACACCCAAACCATTACCTTCTGCTTGCGAAGTCTGGAATACCAGAGTGGATGGGATTGAAGCATCGCTTGCCGATCAATCTGCAGTTTTGCGTTCTCTACCTGCTGGTGCTGATATTGATCATGAAGAAACCTTGAGGAAGACTCTAGTAAAAGTCTATAACTATGAGGCTTCGCGCGCGGAAAGAGCTCTCTTTCCTGGCGCTTACTATGGTGGCTGCCATAGTGGCCAGGCCAGCCAATGCATTACTCTGCATACCCTGGAACTCAAGTGGCGGCTCCAGGACCACTTTCGACACTATCGCCCTCCCAAATGCGAAAGAACTCCAAACAGCGAGGCTCTTCGAGCATTTCCTGATAAATAATTAGTTCGAAGGCTTCCGAGCGAGAATCGATTTGGCAAAGCCGTAGCCAGCAGATTATACCATTTATCAGAAAAAAGCTTGACTGCGAACAGTCTCAGAGTGGTGAGCTGCTATGATGGCTGTTCCCAATCAAGATTATTTTTGATAGATGGTATTATCACCTATTTGGACGCCGGGTTAATACTACCCTTTTTCAACGAAGGCGAGCTGCGGGATGCGCAGGTCGATGATCCGAGGAGAAAACCGGCCTCCCGTCTTTAGATCTGCGATCTGTTTTTTATAGTCTTCCAGGATCGCCTTGCGCAAACTAAAGAAATTCGTGAGCTGCTGTTCATAATCTTTCGGAGAAAGTCGCAAGATTTTGGGGAAGGTGCAGACGATCTCCCCTTGATCTTTACGCGAAAGAACCTCCTCCTCAGTCAAGAGAACGACTTCTCTAGATCCAAGGCTCGGCGCAAAGGCATTTGAAACATCGATGCGCTGAATCAAAAGACCTTCTGTCCAAGGCGTCTCTTCTAAAAATTGCAGAATCTGAAAGGCAAGATGAAAAGCCGGTCCCTCTACTTTCCAATGTTCAAAAGCGTGAATGCCCAGATAGATCTCGGGAAGCTTTTTTGGGGAGAGAAATGGAGTTACGGGAAAGAGATATCCTTCGGCATCTACGGCGATATTTTTGAAATCGGCCAGCCAGGCGACGGGTTTACGCACCTCGTAGTCGATGTAGAGGGTTGATGGAGGCATCCGTTTGACTTTTGCACTCGCAATCAGAGGAGATGCGAAAAGAAGACTTTCGGCCTTTTTGAGATTGAGAGCGTAGAGCTGCTCGGGCTGATCGACAGAAAGACCGAGGAGCTCTGCCAAATAGGCCGTTTTAAGAGCCTCTTTTTCAGGCCCTGTCTGAATGATGACGGTGACTCGATACTCTTCACTTTCTAGCTTTTCTTTTCGCTGCTTTTTCCAAAAAGAATAACCGATCAGACTGATCACGAGCGTAAGGAGGGTAGATCCAATGAGACAAAAAAGAGCTTGCCGCATCGTCCACTCCCTTCTCATCGATTCACCCTCTCTTTATGAAAGGCAAGAGCGAGCATCTCGTCGACCACCTCGGGAAGGGACAACCCTGTAACAGACCAACTCTTCGGATAAGCGCTCGTATCGGTAAAGCCAGGGAAAGGATTGATCTCGTTGAACCAGTAATGGCCTTCGGTATCGAGGAAAAAATCGACTCGCGCCAGCCCCTTGCAACCGCAAGCTCTATACACCCTTTCGGCAAGCTCATAGCCTATTTCTTTCTCGTTATCCGTGATGTCGGCAGGCACACGGATCTCCAAAGCCCCAGCTCCATATTTTTTATCATAAGCCACAAAGTCCCCATGATTGACAATTTCCCCGGGAAGTCCGATCTGGAGTTTTTCATTGCCGAGGATTGAAAATTCGATCTGGCGCCCCTCCACCTCCCTTTCCACTAAAATCTCATCGTCGTAGCTAAAGGCGAGATCAGCTGCTCGGAAAGCCTCTTCGGGATTCATTACCCGACTCACTCCAATGCTCGATCCGAGATGCACCGGTTTGATCCACACGGGATAGGAAAAATGTTCCTCGATCTTCTTCAAGAGCTCGTGAGGGTCTTTGCGATAAGCGGTGCGGTAGAGAGAGAAAAAGGGAACAATCGGCACATTGTGATGGACAACGACCTCTTTCGTCCACCCCTTATGCATGCAGATCGCACCTGAGTGGTAATCGCATCCGACATAGGGAATTTGAAGGGTCTCGAGAAAGGCCGCCATCATCCCATCCTCCCCTTTCGGGCCGTGAAAGACGGGAATACACACATCGCACTTCAAGAGCTCTGATAAGATCTCTGGGGACAATTTAGGCCCCCCCGCTGAGGGAGCTTCGAGATCTGCTCCGAATCGCCACTCTCCTTCCTTGGTTATCCCGAAGAGTTTGACGTCGTACACAGAGGGGTCTAGTCCCGCAATGATGTTTTTGGCAGACATGAGAGAAACGGGGTGCTCTGCCGATGACCCTCCGCACAGAACAGCCACATTGAATTTGGGGGCCCGATTTTGAAAGAGATTGAGGATGGACGCGCCCGCATGGGTGACGTCTCCTGCGCCAATGGTCAATACGACATCGAGGGGCTTGAGAAGGCTGGCCACTCCCGATTCGAGATGCGTGCGGGGGAAAAAGCGCACTTTAGAGCCCAATTTTTCCCTAAATCTTGCGTAGAGAGCTGCGCTCGTAATACCGGCAATAGGAGTTTCGCCCGCGCTATAGATATCGGTCATGATGATCTCATCGGCATCCGAAAACACTTCTGTAAACTCCTCAAAAAGATCGCGTACCCGCGTGTAGCGGTGGGGCTGAAAGACAACGACGAGCCTTCTTTCTCGAATATGATCGCGAAGCGCTCGCAGAGTCGCTTTGATTTCGTTCGGATGGTGTCCATAGTCATCGTAGAGGACCATCTTATGCTTTTCCCCCTTAAATTCTAGACGACGAGCCGTTCCCGAAAACTCTTGAAAAGCCTTTCGGATGGAGGGTTCGGGAATATTCAGACTCAAGGCCAGAGCGAAAACGGCAGCTCCATTGAGCGCATTGTGTTTTCCGAGAAGGGCCAGTTCAATCTCTCGGTGCTCATTGAGATCGAAGACAATCCCCTTTTTCGTTTGGCGAAAATGGGAAATCTGGAAATCGGCCCCTTTTGAAAAGCCATAAGAAGTCCCCTTTGTTTTCAGTTTCGATAAGCCCTCATCATCTGCACACCAAAAAAGATGCTCTGTCTGGGCAATGAACTGCTGAAAAGCAAGGGCAAGAACTCTTTCAGATCCCCAATACTCGAGATGATCATTTCCCAAATTGGTTAAAATAGCAGCGAAAGCAGGAGTTTTTAGAAAGGAGCCGTCGCTCTCATCGGCTTCTGCGACAAAATAATCTCCTTGACCTGCTCTCCCATTCACATTGAGCGAGCGGATCAAGCCTCCCACGACAAAAGAGGGGTCGAGGTTTGCCTCGATCAAAACAGAGGCGAGAAGAGCTGTCGTGGTTGTTTTTCCGTGCGTTCCCGAAACGAGGAGATTCTTTTTTCCCTTCATCAGCTCATGCAAGAGATCGGAGCGGTGGAGCATCCTGAGCTTTTTTTCCTTGGCCCGGATCCACTCGACATTTTCCTCTTTGATATCCGTGCTATAGATGACGGTATCTGCATTTTCGAGAAAATCTGCGTCATGGCCGATCTGGATCTTGGCTCCCTCTTTTTCGAGTTCTTGCAAGAGCAAACTCGATCGCAAATCGCTTCCCTTGACAATAGATCCTCGCTGCAAGAGAATTCGAGCAAGCGCGCTCATTCCAATTCCGCCGAGTCCGATAAAGTGATAGCTCATGTTTCGCCTCCAATCATTCGTACGACATTTCCGAGTTCGATTGTTTCGGGGAAGAAAATCTCTCTGAGGGCGGCTTTGTGCTCTTCTAAATGGGCGTTCAAGCTTTCAATCTCTAGCCTTAAATTCTCTGGCGTCGCCTCTTTTTGATCGAGCATCCGCACTCCTCTTTTTAAAAATTCGCCGTTTTTCCTCTGATGGTCATGGGCATAAGGATAGGGAATCACCACCGCAGGAATGTTGTACCGGATGAGCTCAGCAGTCGTACCCGCTCCACAGCGGCAAACGGCAAAATCGGCGCGTGCATAGAGTGCAGCCATATCCTCCTCAAATGGTTTCACAAGAGATGGAACTGCATAGTTTATCTCTGGATCCTCTTTTCCAGTCAAGTGGATCACTTGAAAAGGGAATTTTAATTTCTTCGCCGCCTCGCAAAATGTCTTGTTGATGAAGGCAGCCCCTTGAGAGCCTCCAAAAACCAAAATGGTTCGTAGGTGAGGATCTTTCTGACTGGGCTTGGGCTCAAGCGGTTTCCAAGGCAAAAGGGGGACATAAATCGCTTTTTTATTCTGAATTGGAAATTGAAAGGCGATTTTTTTGGCAAAAGGGGCAAAAAATCGATTGACCTTTCCCAAAGAGGCATTCGGCTCGAAGAGGACGATTTTTTTTCTCAAAAGAACCGCTGCAAGGAGCACGGGAAAACTGTGGAAGCTGCCAAATCCCACGACTACATCGGGTGAAAAGCGAAAGAGTAGCTTGAGACCTTGCAAAATTCCCTTCAGGAGAAGCCAGATCTTCTTTTTAGAGGAGGCCGAAACAATTTCATGATAGGGAACTTTTCTGTGGAAAAAGGGAGAGCTTGCGAGTTTATGCCCTGCAAAATGGACTTCGCAATCTTCGAGCTGCTGAGCGAGCTGCTGCGAGGGGAAAAGATGTCCCCCAGTTCCTCCCGTGGCGATCAATACTTTGAGTCTTTTCGGCATTCCAGAACCCCTTTTCGCGAAATATCGAGTAAAATGAAGAGACAGACGAGATTGACGATGAGCGAGCTTCCCCCTTGCGAGAAAAAGGGCAAAGTCATGCCCTTACTCGGCAAGAGCCCCGACACAATTCCCAAATTGAGAAAAGCTTGAATGGCCATCAAAAACGTCAACGTGGCAGCGAGCAAAAAAGTCTCTCTTTTCTGGGTTTGAATCGCGATGACAAACCCCGCAGACGCCATGGCAATATAGAGGGCAATCAGGACTAAAATTCCGATAAAGCCGGTCTCTTCTGCATAAATGGCGGCGATATAATCGCTTCTCGCTTCGGGTAAATAGTTGAGTTTTTGCAAACTTTCTCCCAAACCCCGTCCAAAAAGCTTTCCAGAGCCGGCCGCAATTTTTGCCTGATGAGGTTGATGACCCTTCCCTCTGAGATCAAGCTCTGGGTGTAGATAGATCTCAAGGCGTCTTTGCACATGGGGCATCTGATAGGCCGCAGTGGCTCCCAAGAGAACGAGAGTGAAGAGAGGAACAGCCCAGTACAAAAGACGGATCTTTGCCAAGAAAAAGAGAACCACAAAGAGTAGGCAGATGATGGAGGCTGTACCATTATCGGGCTCAAAGAGAATGAGGGCAAGAGGAATAGAAAAAAGTCCCAGCATTTTGAGAAAGGGTTTGAAAGCAATCGGTTTTTCTTGTTTGAAAAACCAGTCAATGAACGCCGCGGGTAGTAAAATCTTGATCGCTTCAGAGGGCTGCCCGATAGGAAAGCCAGCAAACCCTAACCATCTATGCGCGCCATTGATCTTCATCCCAACCCCCGGAATAAAGACTAAACCTAAGAGAAAAGAGGTAAAGATCAGAAGGGGGAAGCTGTAGCGGATGAGATTTTCATAGCCAAACCAGTACACGAGATAACCCAAGAGAAGGCCGACCATGCCATACCCAATTTGCTTAAAGAGGGCGGCATGGGTGCTTATCTCTAAAGAGCGGTCGATGATTTCGGCCGCCGTCGTGTTGAAAATCATGAGAAGACCGAAAGAAAAGAGCAGTGCAACGCTTAGGATGAGCAAAACAGCAGCACGTGTCATTTGATCCGGAGCCGATCGCCAGGCTTCAATTTACGGGCTTTTTCCTCATTCAGGCCGTTGAGTTTTAAAAGCTCCTCGAGTTTCATATGGTGGCGCTGTGCAATGGCCCAGGGGTTTTCCCCTACTTTCATCGTGTAGTATTCGGGCTTTGCCTCAACGGCTTTCTTCTCTACTTTTTTAGCGAGTGTCTTTTCCGTTGGAATTTTGAGCACCTGTCCAATTTTCAAAAAAGTACTCGGTAAATGATTCAACTTGATGATCTCATCGACACTTGTGTGATGGGCCCTTGCGATTTTGTCGAGGCTATCTCCCTTTTTTACAACTACTTCGTGGATAGGAGCCGACAGCAAGACGGGAGCTGCAACAACAGGCGGAGGAGCGAGCGCTATCGCCTCGGGAGCGTTTTGAGGGGGCGCCTCTAAGACAAGAGGCGGCAATTTGTGGACTAAGACAGGCTCTTCCATCACTTTGGGAATTTCGGAAAACTGGAGAGATGCCATTTCTTGGTAGGGAGTGGGTTCATTGAATTTTGGGATCTGCAACTCAGTGGGGAGTTCATTCTCCCTAGCGAGCTGAGTCTTTTGCGGCAATTCTTCTTGCGTAGTCAAAGCGGCAACGAGAAGCACCCCTAAAAGACCTGCATTGATCAAAACGGCAATTAAAATAGTATTTTTTCGATTCATGAATATTCCCTCACAAGGCGTTTGAATGCATCGCCTCTTTGCTCGTAATTTTCAAACTGATCGTAACTCGAGCAGCCTGGCGATAAAAGGACTGCCTCGTTTTGTTTGGCCATTTGCTTTGCGAGTTTGACTGCATCCGCAAATCGATCTACTCCCATAAAAGGGAAATGAGGGGCCAGCTCAACTTCCATGATCGGAGCCGCTTTTCCATAAGCAATGATCTGTCTGACTTTTCCTTGAAACGGGATAATCCACGGTTTATAGGAAGAGCCTTTATGCATGCCTCCGATAATCAGCACAATCTCTCCTTTCATTCTTCCCACAGCATGCATCACTGAATGAATGTTAGAAGACTTACTGTCATTATAATACGAAACTCCGTCGATTTCCGCTACCCATTCGATGCGATGAGGTGGTTTTTTATAGGTAGATAGAGCGTGTAAAAATTCGGCGTCGGTCACACCACAACGCTTGCAAAGGAGATAGGCTGCTTGCACACTCTGTTTGGACGGCATTTCCAATTGGGTATAGCTAAGCTTTTCGATCCAAGCAAGCTCTTTCTCAAAATCTTGAGCCTTTGGAAAAAGGGGGCTAAATTCCTTCAAAATATCTCTTGAAACAAAGATTTCTCCTCGCGGGATGAGACAACTTTGAATCTGCGCTTTTGCCTCGGCATATTCTCGCATATCTCTATGCCGATCTAAATGATTGGGAGTGAGATTCAAGACAATGGCGGCATCGAGAACTTTTTCTCGAAGAGTCTCTAACTGAAAAGAGCTGAGTTCCAAAATGAGAATTTCTTCTGGATCGGGCGCGAGGAGATAGCTGCAAACGCTTTCTCCTACATTGCCGAGCGAACGAGCCTTTTTTCCAGAGGCGTTGAGAATGTGCGTGGTGAGTGTGACCGTAGTCGTCTTTCCATTGGAACCGGTGATCCCAAAACAGCGGTTTTTGAGATGCCGAAGTCCCAATTCAATCTCTCCAATAACCTCGATCTTTTTTTCTCTTGCCTTTTGAATAAGCGGATGGGTCCCTGGAATTCCGGGGGACAGGATCACTTGGGCAAAGCCTTCTAAAGATAGATCTTCTGTATCGAAAAGGATCCCCTCTCCCCCCTTTTTATCGACCACTACCACCTCGTGTCCTTGCGATCGCAAAAAGGCAGCGGCCGCTTTTCCGCTCACTCCATATCCGAGAACTAAACTCTTCATCTATATCCACTTATTGGAGTTTTATAGAGGAGACGGCAATGATGGCGAGGAGGAGGCTGATGATCCAAAATCGGACCACGACCTTCGTCTCGGGCCACCCTTTATACTCGAAATGGTGGTGCAGAGGAGCGATGAGAAAGATCCTCTTCTTATTGCGGTAGCGATAGCTCAAAACCTGCAAGATCACTGAGAGCGCTTCCGCGACAAAAATGCCCCCTGCAATGGCCAAAATCACCTCTCTTCGAAGACAAACGGCCGATACCCCGAGAATGCCTCCAAGAGAAAGAGAGCCGGTATCTCCCATGAAAACCTGCGCCGGATATCCGTTATACCACAAAAATCCGAGAGCAGCTCCCGCAAGTGCAAAGAGATAGACGGCGATCTCTCCACTCCCCTCAATGTATAAAATGTTGAGATAGCGAGCGAGGTCGATGTGGTTGGAGAGAAAAGCAAAAAGGGCGAGCACGAGAGATGCCATCACCAAACATCCGGCAGCAAGTCCATCCAGCCCATCGGTGAGATTGACCGCGTTGGAAGAACCGGTGATGACAAAGATGAAAAATAAAAAGGCGATCCAAGTCGGAATATCAAATAGGGGATCTTTCACGAAAGGAAAATAGAATTGTTTGGCATAGTTTTGGGTAGTGAGAATTGTGGTATGGATCTTTTTTCCCTCGACCACTTGCTCTTTGGCAATGGGAGGGCGAAAGAATTTTTTCCCAGAGAGCACCTGAGTAAAACTCGGCACTAAGAGATACAGTGCAACAAGAGCAGAAAAGCCCACCTGAATGACCATTTTTTTCTTCCCTCGGAGCCCTTTGCTATTTTTGTAGCGGAGTTTCAAATAGTCATCAAATCCCCCGAGAACCCCTAAGACTACCGAGGTGAGAGCGAGAAGCCAAGTAAAAGAGTTTGTCAAATCCATCCACAAAAGAAGAGAAATAGCCATCGAAAAGAGGATCAAAATGCCTCCCATAGTGGGGGTATCTTTCTTTTTGCCGTGGAGTTCTGCAAGAAGGGGGACCTCTTCGACGCTTCGGATCGATTGTCCGATTTTGAGTTCGTAGAGCTTTTTGATAAACCGAGGCCCCAAGACAATGGTGAAGAGAAGAGCCGTCGCTGCTGCCAAAATCATCCGCGTAGAAAAATAGGTAAACGCAGCGGGCACTTTGATCCCAAATGACTGGAGATAGGCAAGGAAGAGAATCAACATAGCGTTTTAAAGGAGGTTAAAGAGTTTTTCCATTTCTACGCAACGAGACGCTTTGACGAGTACGACATCTCCCGGGCGCATGAGACTTTTGAGTCTCTCCGTTAAAGCCTCAAAATCATAATATTGCTCGGCAGGTTTTTGCACCTCCTGAAAGGCCTCATAAAGAGGGGCCGCCTCTTTTCCCAAAACGAGGAGATGATCGACAAATTTTTGTGCAAACTGCCCCACTTCTCGGTGTACTTGATCGTGAGCCTCTCCCATATCGACCATCATCCCGAGAACGGCAATCCGCTTTCCCCCCTCTTTGGGTTCCGGAAGGTGAGAAAGGGCGGCTTTCATCGATTCGGGATTTGCATTATAGGCATCGTTGATGAATAAAATCCCCTCTTTTTCAATTTCTTCGAACCGCATTTTTGGCAATTTGAGGTAGGGAATTTGCTTTTTGATTTCATCCCATTCCATTTTCAACTGTCTTGCCACACTGATGCTGGCGAGAAAATCGTGGAGCAAATGAGCCGGTTTATAAGGAGGATCTACCTGATAGGCCCTCACTCCCCTCTCATCGACAAAAAACTCGGGAGAAAGAAAATAATCGGCGGTCCGTTCGCTGAGTGAAAAACTGATCTTTTCCCCATGTATCTGTTGAATGGCCTCCGGATAGGCATAAAGAGCGTGATCAAAAATGCATTTTTTGGTTCTTGGGTGAGAAAAGATTTCGGCTTTGTACTTGGCGATATCGAAAAACCCTCTTTCGAAATTGCCTCCATGCGCATAGGCCACTTTCGTCAATACACCTACATCAGGGGCAGCAATTTGTACGAGCCTTCCAATATCACCCGGCTCTGTCATTCCGAGCTCAACGACGAGCACCTCCTCTTCGCCGCTCCGATTTAATAAAGTGATCGGATAGGTGAGCTTGGTGTTGTAATTCAGATGGGTTTTTCCCACTCTGTATTTGCCCTCTAGCAAAGTGGCAATGAACTCTTTGGTCGTCGTTTTACCAACAGAACCGGTCACCCCCACAATTTGCGCTTTACTGTCGAGCATGAGTTCACGCGCTAAAGCCTGCAAACTCTCTACGACATCCAAAACCTTTAGCAAAATGAGGCCAAAATCGGGCCCCTCGTACCCCTGGCTGACGACGGCCCCCAGTCCCCCGCGCGAGGCCACATCCTGTAAGAACTGATGCCCATCGGTCTTTGCCCCTCGGATGGCAAAAAAGAGCTCTCCCGGCTCTATTCTTCTACTATCTATCTGATAGCCAGTTACTTGAGATTCGCTCTCAGAGATCAGGCTTAAAACCCGAGCCACTTTTTTGATGGGGAGATTTCGCATAAATCCTCTTTATCCCAAAAATATATATCCCTTTTGGGGGAATCTGAGCAATGCTTTGATACAAGCGTTTGACCATAAGTGAGTTGCGTATAATTTAAAACAATTTTTATACCAATAAAATTATTGATATTAAGTCGTAAATAATTTATAATTATATAAAAGAAAATAGGAATATTTATGACAGCAGTTGCTAATAACACAATTCCAGCAGCGCCCCCAACAACCGCCCCCGCTCAAGCACAGCCTGCCGCTACTACTCAAGTCCCCATCCCCTCCGCGCCCGGAAGGACCGAAATTGAAGCGATGCCAAGTGCCGACCCTTCCGTAAGCACTGCACAGGTCAATAAACAAAAAACTAAGCGCTGCTATACCCTCGAAAAGCAATTCGTTTGGCGAGGAGAAAAATACCGCGTTGAAATCGATTTTCCAACTGAAACCATACTCGAGCCGGGTTCCGCTGAAGAGACGCAGTTTAAGGGGGAAGCCGCAAGGTATGCCGAGATCTTCATCGAAGATTTGAAATCCCGCTTGGATGCAGAGAACAAGATCCTTCCCGGTGACGATTTCTCAGTCTTTTTCAATGAAGCTGGATACACAGCTGTCAATCTCGATAAAAACCCAGGTTTTGATCCCACCAACATGACAGAAGAGAGCTTGAAGGGAAAAGAAAAAGTCATCCTGGCAAGAAACGAGACAGCCAAAATTTTAAGCCAGGCAATCGGCGCAGAAACTGCAACCAAGATCCGTGCATGCTTGGCAAATAAAGCGATAGACCCTCTTCGAAAAAGTGTTGCGAAAGAAAAAGCGAAGGCGGCAATCAACGCAGCCCCTGTCAATCTGAAACAAAAAAACAACAGCTGCTTCATCGATGCTCCCCTTCAACAACTATTAAACGATCCAACACTTACCGAGGATCTCTCAAATCCAGACTACTATCTAGGCGGTACAAAGAATAAATTATACCGAGCCGTTCAAAAGTATAGAGAAGCTCAAAAGTCGGGAGAGCGCGTAAATCTCGCCTCCATTTTGCGTGAACCTGGTGAGCCGCATTTAGATAGAACCGGAGTCCAATTAGACGCCCTCACCGATGCTTGGAACAAATTTCCAGATTTTTTAGATTTTAATAAAATCCCTAAAGAGTCTCATCTATATTCTCTCTTTCAAGCCCGCGTCATGTTCCATGTAGGAAATGGAGGGAAGATCGAGGATCTTGTCAAGACAGATAGAGAATTCCCAGATGTCATCAGCCTTCAAGTTCAAGATAGAGTTCAGCTCACTCTTCCAACAGGAAAGTTGTCGGATCGCTTAAGTTTCGAGGAAGCTGGAAATTTTCTTGTAGCATTGCAAGGGATTGAAGAGACAACTGAAAAAGAACGGAAATCTCTCCAACAAAAACTGGGCACTTTAGAGCTTCATAATTTTGAAAGTGATACCGAACTTTCATCCGAAAACTATGCAACCTGCTTGGATGCTCTTCATTCAGATGCAAAAAATCGAAAAATCCTCGCTAGATATTTCGTCGAAAATACATTAAACAACCAAGGCGCTAATGCCGTTCTCGACAACGAGGAATGTCTGCAAGCCGCATTCTCCTTACTTAAACAAGAAGCTAAAGACCCCATTCATGCTAAACGAATTCCAGGTAGGGTAAAAAATGATCATGCGGCGGAGATAGCTCCATCAGGGGTTGTGACCTTGGGAACTAAAAAATATGACGTGATCAGTTTCACCGCGCACCAAGGCAGTTCCACAGACAGTGGACACCACATTGCCTACTATCGAAAGGGAGATGTTTGTTATAAACTGGATGATCTACAACAAAGCCCAGAATCGATCACTTTGCAGGCCTTTTTAAAGGCCGCAGAAACTGCCTCTTTTTACACTTTGCATAAAGAAGGCCTCTCCACGGATAAAGGCGAGACGAGCGCTAAGAAAGCAGAAGAAGAAGCGTTGGTAGCTACAGAATCAGAAGAGATCGGATCCACTAAGCTCGATGAAGTGGAGGGCAACCTGACTCGGATCGGCAAATCGTTCACTTTAGTCAACCCAAGCAATACCAATTTTGTTAACCCTCATCCGCAACTCAAAGACATTGTAGAAACAAGGCAACTTGCAGAACAGATCAGCACTGAGGCTGTTAAAGAAGACGTGTGGTACAAACCCCGGAAGAAGTTTACACCTCACAACTTGTTAGGTGCGGCAGATATGCTCACAACCAATGCGAGTGGACGCACAATCTTTCATATCCCCTTGCCAGAAGGGATGGGACAAACAGAGGTAGATCACGCGATCAAAGACATTCTTGATTATGCAATGAAATCGGGAAAACACGAGATTGCTATCCCCGTATTTCAGATTGCCGGCAGAGAGGAAGACGAGATTGTTGGAATGATGAGAAAGGCTATTACAAATTATATCAACGCCCAAGCCACAACCAGTAAGCCATGGCGTGGAGGACACATCCGGATTGTCCGATCCGAAAAACCTAAAGTAGTGGCGCTTCCTCCTCCTCTTGCAACGCCCCTAAAGCCTGAGCCTTTGGAAGAGAACGCAACAAAAGAGCTGCCTGTCCCCGAATCTCCTCCAGTCTCCTCTATAGAACCAGTTGCAGACGCAGACGCTCCTACTGCTCCTGCCGAAGCTCCCCCCCCTCAGCAGAAAAGTTGGTGGAATAGAATGTGGGATAGGGTACCTGCCATCCCTGTCATGTAAAACTCCCATTTGACCAGATTTGGCCCTTGCTGCATAATGGATCAGATTTTGGTGGCATAGCCAAGTGGTAAGGCAGAGGCCTGCAAAGCCTCCATTCCTCGGTTCAAATCCGAGTGCCACCTTGTATTCATAAGAGTTTTCCTTGCTGTTTATCATCGCTACCCCCATTGGCCATCTAGCCGATATCTCCCAAAGAGCCCTCGAAACGCTTGCCCTATGCGATTTTGTCTTGTGCGAAGATACCCGTGAGAGTTTGAAACTGCTCAATCGATATGGCATTCAAAAAAAACTGATCTCTTATCACAAATTCAAAGAAAGAGAAGCTCTTAAAGAAATTTTAGAAGAGCTGGAAGGGGGCAAGACCGTGGGGCTCATTTCAGATGCGGGGACCCCTTGCATCAACGACCCTGGCCAGATCCTCGTCAACGCCTGTAGAGAAAGAGGGCTGGCGGTAAGCGCCATTCCTGGCCCTTGCAGCCTCATTCAGGCCTTAGTTTTGTCGGGGCTAGATAGCAGCCGGTTTCAATTCATCGGCTTTTTGCCCAAAAGTCCAACTCACAGCTTGCGAGAAGCGATGGCTTTTCCCGGTACGACGATCGCCTTTGAAAGCCCGGAAAGGCTGGTGGATACGCTAGCTCTGATTGACGGGGAAAGAGAGATTGCGGTCGCTAGGGAAATGACCAAAACCTTTGAAGAGTGTAGGCGGGGAAAAGCGAAAGAAATCCTCGAGCACTATAAAACCCATCCGCCGAAAGGAGAAATCGTCCTTCTGATCGGTCCAGGTGACTGTCCCGACGACTTAAGCGATGAGGAGGTCGTCTCTTTACTCATGAACTATTTCGGCATGGGACTGAAAGAGGCCATCAAACAGGCAGCCAAATTCAAAGGCGTTTCCAAACGGGATATCTACCAAAAAATCCATCGAGATACTAGAGACTGTTAAAGGAATTTGCAAGTGTCGAATTCTAAAGTATTTTTGATGAGATTCGGTTTTTCCTCGTGGGCGGCATATGCCGGCAGCTTCATAGCTCCCACGAGGAGAAGCCGAATATCGCAAAAAGACTTTAGAATTCGACCTTGCAAATTCCGTTAACAGTCTCTAAGATGTGTTAAAAAACGGAGTGATTCATGCAACCGAAAGAGATGCTTTTTGATGAAGATGCGCGCAATGCTTTGCGTGAGGGAATTGATGAGATTGCGAATGTGGTCGCCATCACATTGGGTCCAAAGGGGCGCAATGTAGGCTTAGATGCCTCTTGGGGCTCTCCCACCATTACGAGCGATGGCAGTAGCATCGCCAAAGAATTGGAACTCAAAGATCCTTTTCGCAACATGGGCGCCTCCATGGCCAAAGAAGCTGCCGCTAAAATCAAAGAAAAATCGGGCGATGGAACGACGACTGGAATCATCCTCTTGAGAGCTCTTGTTCAAGGCGGCAACAAAAATATCGCCTCAGGGGCCAATCCCATCAGCATCAAGAGAGGCATGGATCAGATGCTCGAAAAGCTCCTCAAAGCGATCGATACTCTCTCTTTAGGGATCAAAGAAGCCAAAGATACACAAAACATTGCCACGGTGAGCGCTTCGGGAAATTTGGAAGTGGGTCAAAAAATCGCCGAGTGTTTTGAAAAAGTGGGCAAGACCGGAATCGTCTCCATTGAAGAGGGAAAGGGAACTGAAACCACTATCGAAATGGTCGACGGGATGCAACTCGATCGGGGTTATCAAAGCGCCTATTTTGCGACCAACGCAGAAAAGATGCTGGTCGAGCTCAATCAGGCAAACATTCTCATTACGGATAAAAAGATCGCCTCCGTTCAAGAAATTTTGCCCATTTTGCAACATGTAGCGACCACTGGCTCTGAACTTCTCATCATCGCAGAAGAGATCGAAGGAGACGCCCTCTCTACTCTCGTAGTCAATAAACTGAGGGGCACGCTCAAAGTAGCCGCCATCAAAGCGCCCGGTTTTGGAGACAGCCGAAAAGCTCTTTTAGAAGACATCGCCATCTTGACGGGTGGGATTGTTGTGACGGAAGAAAAGGGGCTCATTTTGCGAGAAGCGGGCCCAGAAGTGCTCGGGAAAGCCGATCAGATCATCATCACAAAAGAAAAGACGACTCTCGTTGGGGGCAAGGGCAAA
Source organism: uncultured bacterium (assembly GCA_964424735.1). Taxonomy (GTDB): domain Bacteria; phylum Chlamydiota; class Chlamydiia; order Chlamydiales; family SM23-39; genus REEB52. The sequence continues at coordinate 6,518 of CAYRJU010000009.1, read as the reverse complement.
TCAAAAGAGATCAAGGCCAGAGTGGCCCAACTCGAGGCGGAAGCTGCTAAAACAGACTCAAACTACGATCGGGAAAAACTCGTAGAGCGAAAAGCCAAGCTCCAAGGAGGAGTGGCCGTCATCAAAGTGGGCGCTCCGACCGAATCTGAGATGAAAAAGAAAAAGCAGATGTACGAGGATAGCCTCAATTCTACCCGTGCAGCTCTTGAAGAGGGAATCGTGCCTGGTGGCGGCGTCGCGCTTTTAAGAGCGAGTCTAGCCTGCCAAAAATTCGAAATGTCCAAAGAAGAGGCAGTCGGCGCAGCGATCCTTCTCAAGGCTTGCGAGGCCCCTTTTAAGCAAATCGTGAACAACGCCGGATTCGACAGCTCTATTCTCCTTGAAGAAGTGCTTCAGAAAGGCAAAAATTTTGGCTTTAACGTGCTTTCAGAGAAGGTGGAAGATCTTCTCAAAAGCGGCGTTATAGACCCTGCAAAAGTGGTCAAAAACAGCCTCAGTCACGCCGTCTCGATGGCGGGAATCGTCCTTCTCTCAGAGACCCTCATTGCCAATGCAAAGGAAGGATGATTCCGAATTGCGGTAAAATGTGAGTTATAGAACTGGTTTCTATAACTCACGAATTCGCAGTTGACACCGGAAAAACACTCGGGTATGAGAGAAGAGCATGCGATGGCTTCTTCTCCTCCCCATTCTGCTCTTTGCTGGATCCCCTTCCACCATGCTTTCAGATGCAGAAGCGATCGCCCAGAAATACAGTCTGGAAATCAACAAAATCTCTCCTCCTTCTTTAGATCCTCAGCCTCTTTCTGCTCTGAATCAAGCCTCGATCTGGTTTTCCCTCGATTTAGCGAATCTAAATCCTCCGGCGTTTGAGACGCTGTCCAAAGAAAAATTCTGGGACAATCTACGAGAAATCGGAGTGCGGGGCGTCTATCTAAAAGATCTGAAAAAAGGGGGCGAATACCGGAATGGAATGGGGCTCGATCCAAGATGGGGCAAGGGTTGGGATGAGGTGGCTCTCATTCTCCAGAAAAAGGGTTTGTGCTTAATCGGAGAGGGGCTAAAACTTGCGAGCGGCTTGACGCCCGATTTTGCACTCGCTTTAAAGAATGTCGAGGGCTATCGAGGCCTTTATCACTTGATTGAGATTGAGGAGAGAGATTGGCCCATCCTCCCTTCTGTGTCTAAAGGATTTGCCAACGTTCCTTGGCTCACGCTGCAAAAGCTGCATAAAAAAGGATATGTCCCCGAACAGTTTGCCCCTTATACGAAAGAGAGCCGTTGGAATGCGACAAGCCCCATTCAGGGCTCAGATGGAAAACCCCACAGATGGATCTATCTCAAAGAAAATCAAAATGACCCGGTCATCAACTGGCTCCATCCCTCTTTTGCCGGTTATCGCATTGCGGCAAGCGACATTCTCGATTCCATCTACCAGTTAGGAGAGAAAATCGTCCTCTTGGATGGGTCTATCGAGCCCAGCACTCTGGATACTCTCAGTTTATGGACTCGCAAATTGGGCGGTTTTTCTGCTCTAGAGACAATGGGGGGCATTGCAGAATGGAAACGGGCCCCTTCCGATCTCATCTTAGACAATTTGACAAGAGGCGCTCTTCTGCACGCGCTTTTGACAGAAGATGCCGAAGCCCTCAGACTGATCTACCGACTCTTTTTAGAAGAGGGAATCGAGACCAAACGGCTCGTTCATGTTTTACAGCCCTTTGATCAATTCCCCTGCGACTATACCGCCTTTTTCCAAGAATCCAAAAGGCGCTTTCAATACTACGAAGAGATTTTAACGGGAGAAGCTCTCAAAAACCGCCTCTTGAAAGAAGATCTTTCAAAGCTCCAAGGTCAAGATGTGAAAACTTGGCCCTCTTTGTGTCTTGTGGCGAATCCCAAACGGGACGAGGTTATGAATGTGCATCTCTTGCTTGCCCTTTTTTATGCCATGCAGCCAGGCGCCTTTTCGTTTTCCGTGTCGGATCTCTTAGGCCTCACTCAAAATAGCAACCTGGACCTCAATTCGCCCAATGAATTTTCTCTTTACGGCTCTTTATCTTCCCAGATGAAAAATAGCTGCTCTTTTGCAAAAAGGCTCCAGAACATTCTGGAAACACGCATCCAATCTGGCATAGAGTCAGCCGAACTCCTAGCCGTTCCCCCGACAAAACAAAAAGGGCTTCTCGTTTTAGTCCATCGATTGCGAGGAAGCCTCATGACTCACCTCCTCGCCATCAATTTCGGTAAAGAACCGGCACGCTACGTCTTTGAATCTCCCTCTCTTCGACAAACGAGCGCGATCGATCTCTTGAGCGGCCTCAACGAAAAAAAACCGCTCGATTCTCCTACTTTTCAACTCGAAGTCAAGCCTTTGTCTGGAAAAGTAATTCTCTTCCAGCCAAAATACTATGACTAATGAAATTTTGTGTTGTATGCTCTCCAGGCGTTGGCGATCTGGCTATTTTGCACATCGTCTCGCACCATTTGAAACAATCAGGTCACGAGGTCATCACCGTGACCCCTCACCGCTTTGGAAAATGGCTTGAGGGCTATCAATTTGGAGAACTGGAGCCTTGCGATGCGATCTTTTTGCAATACGACAATACAGAGCGCGCTGCTTTGATCAGACAACAAGGGCTCGTCTACACGTTTTATGGAAGCCATCAACTCTTGAAACATGGTCCCTTAAAGCCAGGATTTGATTTTGTGGCCGATCCGAACCAAACGATGGTCGATAATGTTGTCCGCTCTCTCAAAACTCTATTTGGCATCGAGGCAAGCTCTGATAATGGAATGCGCCCTCCAAGTGGATTAGAGTTTAGAAAGTTTCAAAAGAGGATCGCCATCCATACGACGAGCGGAAGCTCCTTTCGCAACTGGCCTCTAAAAAAATTTCAGCAATTTGCAAATTGGGCAGCCAAAGAGGGATTTGAGCCGGTTTTTCTTCCCCAATTCCCGCATCTCGAAGAGCTCATTTCATTTATCTACGAATCGGGGTTTTTCCTCGGTAATGATTCTGGACCTGGCCATCTGGCCTCGTGTCTCAAAATCCCCCATCTCGTCATCGGACGTGACGAGAGACACATGCGCCACTGGAGACCTGGCTGGGGACATGGGACCATCCTCACCCCTCCAAAGTGGGTGCCCAACTGGAAAGGGTTCCGACTCCGTGAAAACCATTGGAGCCGCTTTATTTCAGCAAAAAAAGTCATTCATACATTTATTAAAGGTGTTTTATGAAAGATCTTCCCCATCATATGAAAAAATTGAATCGGAAAATCATCCGATCTGCAAGGCGCGAAGAGAAGGAAGAGGAACTTCCTGAAATTCCTACCCAGCCTACGAGCGTGAGCGAAAAGAGAAAAAAGCAAAAAAGAGAGATGAAGGCCGAAAGAAAGGCCCGCGCCCCCTCTGGGAAAACCCCTGAGGAGCGCAACCGGGAGATGAAAGGGGGGCGCCGAGGCAGGGTTCCCGTTTTTGACCAGAACAAGGGAAGCGCAAAGAAAGCCAAGCCGACAAAGAAAAAAACTCCCCGTATTTAAGGGGGTTTTTGCTATCATAGTCAGCGATGCGTATCGCCCAAGTAGCCGATTTTCATTTTACCCACCTGACGTGGAATCCCTTGCGCCTTCTTTCCAAGAGGGCGCTCGGGAACCTCAATTGGCTCACATTGAGGAAAAAACATTTTTTTGAAGAACAGCTCCATCCTTTGCCCGAGCTCTTCAAGGATTTGGGGGTCGATCTCGTCCTGATTGGCGGCGATTTTTCGACAACCGCCTTGATTGAAGAATTTGAAAAGGCAAAACAATTCGTGAACCAATTCCAACAGCCCTGGTTCGCAGTTCCAGGCAATCACGATCGTTACACCCGAAGAAGTTGCAAAGGACTCCATTTTTACCGCTACTTTTCTCAAGAGCGATCCGAAATCCAAAACCCTCTCGACTTTTTTACCCTCAAAGAGCACCGCATTGAAGTGCACACCCTCAAACCCGGATGGCGCCTCATCTTGCTAGACACGGCCATAGCCACAAACCCCTACTCTTCTCAAGGCCTTTTTTCGACAAAATTAGAGAGCTATCTAGAAGAGGTATTGGGAAAGATCCCTAAGCAAGAATCCATCGTGATGATGAACCACTATCCCTTCTTTCAAAACGATCTTCCAAGGCACAACTTGATACGAGGAGAAGCGCTACAAAAAATCTTGGAAAAACATCCGCAAATCCGACTCTATCTCCATGGACACACCCATAGACACACCATCGCGGATCTACAGGTGAGCGGATTGCCGATCGTTCTCGATAGCGGAAGCTCTGCTCAAGGAAGGAAAGGGGCTTGGAATCTGATCGATTTGAAGGATGAGGGTTGTACGGTTTCCACCTACCGTTGGGATCACCGTTGGACCAAAACGCGCACTGAGGATTTTTTGTGGAAGAGGTGAACAGTCCTTGGTTTGACGAGGGACTGAAGTTCAAATGTACGGGCTGCGGCAAATGCTGCACCGGCTCCCCCGGCTATGTCTTTCTATCCAAACCCGATCTGGAAAAACTCGCAGAGCACTTTCATTTGAGCGAAGAGGAGTTTTTGAAAAAGTATGCTCGCTATGTAGATGAGCAATATGCCCTTTTGGATCGGAAAGAGACTTACGACTGCATTTTCTTAAAAGACAAACGGTGCACCGTCTATGAGGCAAGGCCCACTCAGTGCCGCACCTTTCCCTGGTGGATCCAAAATTTGAGAGAGCCGAAAGATTGGGAAGAGGCAGAGCAGCGCTGCGAGGGAATCAACCATCCAGACGCACCTCTTGTGCCCTCTTTACAGATTCAAGAGCAGTGCCTCACCTATCTCGACAACCTGCTCGCCCAAAACTTCAATCTTTAAAAAATTGCTTTTTCCTGAAATCATAGCTTTATGCCAGACAGAACCCACGCACGCATCCAGAACTGGTTGGATGGCCCCATCGATCCCGAAACCAAAGCCGAGATCCGCCGCCTGCTCGAGATCGATCCCAAAGGGCTCGAGGACGCCTTTTTCAAAGATCTTTCCTTTGGAACCGGTGGTATGCGCGGGGTGATGGGGATCGGCACCAACCGGATGAATATCTATACAATCCGAATGGCCACGCAAGGTCTTGCCAACTACATCAAAAAGCAGCCAGGGGAAAAACATCGGGTCTTCATCGGCTACGACGTCAGAAATCACTCCAAAGAATTTGCGAGAGAAGCAGCAAAAGTTCTCTCGGGAAATGGGATCGAAGTGTTTCTTTCCAAAGAGATTTGTCCGACTCCTCTCGTCTCTTTTGCCTGCAGGCATTTTCAATGTACGGCGGCCATCATGATCACCGCCTCGCACAATCCCCCTCAATACAACGGCTACAAAGTCTACTGGTCGGATGGATGCCAAGTGGTAGCGCCGCACGATAGCGCCATCATGGATGAGGTCAAAAAGATCGAATCTAGCGCGCAAGTGAAAATGGGGGGCCACCCTTACGAGGAAATCGGATCGGAAATCGACGATCTCTATCTGCAGGAGCTCAAGAAATTGCAAATGTTGCCAGAGCTTGCGGGAAGTCCTCTCAAAATCATCTACACCAATCTGCATGGAACGGGGATCCGCCTCATTCCGAAAGCTCTGAAGTCTTGGGGATACACCCATCTCAAGTTCGTCGAGAAACAGCTTTCTCTCGATGGGAATTTCACGAACGCTCCCTCGCCTAATCCCGAAGAAGAAAAAGCTCTCAAGCTGGGAACTGAACAGCTGATTCGGGAAAAAGCAGATATTCTCATCGCAACCGATCCCGATGCAGACCGAATTGGACTGGTCGTTCCCGGCATGCGTTTCAGCGGCAATCAAATCGCCTGTCTTTGCCTACATCACATCTGCAAGACGCTGAAAGCTAGGAGAGAATTGCCCGAAAACGGAGCCTTCGTCAAGTCGATCGTGACGACGGAGCTCTTTCGCAAAATTGCGGAACATTTTGGGGGCAAATGCATCGATGTCCTCACCGGCTTTAAATATATCGGAGAGCAGATCGGGATTTGGGAAAAGACTTTTGACGGCTATCAGTTCCTCTTTGGGGCTGAAGAATCGTATGGTTATCTCTTTGGCACTTTTGTACGCGATAAAGATGCGATCTCCAGCGCTTGTCTCATTGCCGAAATGGCAGCTCTTGCGAAACAAGAGGGAAAAACTCTTGCCCATGTGATGGGCGAAATCTATAGAGAGTTTGGGCTCTATCGGGAATCTCTCACTCAGATCGCTTTTGCCGATAGTCAGTTAGGGATGGATCAAATGACCCATCTCATGAAAGCGCTGCGCCAATCTCCTCCCCAAGAAATCGCTGGACAAGAGGTGATTTTGACCGAAGACTTTTTGCCCGGATTACAGAATCTTCCGCCTTCTGATGTGCTTCGTTTTTGGATCAAAGGGGGCTCTAAGCTCATCATCCGTCCTTCAGGGACGGAGCCCAAAATCAAGATCTACGCCGAAGTCGTAGGACAAAGCGGTGAAACCGCAGA
>CAYRJU010000008.1:0-70103 GCA_964424735.1 uncultured bacterium | reverse complement strand
AAAAAACCACATAAGACGATGTTTCTTATGGCTACACGATAGTACGCAGTAGGATATCGGAAACGACTTATAGCTTATCGGACTTTTGAGGTGTCCAAACAAGGCGTTTCAGTATCCGAAGTGCGTTACTTTTGAGAGAAGTGGAGCATTATTGGAGCATTGGAACTTAGAGGCATAAAAAAAGCAGCTAAGTTTTGATCCTAACTGCTTAAAAGACAAGAACTCCGGGTGTATGATTCGAACATACGACCAATGGATTAACAGTCCACTGCTCTACCACTGAGCTAACCCGGATTAAAAAAGGATAATCATATCTTCGAAAGCCTTTAAACTGCAAGGAATTTGCTTGCGAAGGGAAGGGGGCGGCTGATAAAATTTCTTGCTATGGATGAAGAGCTTTCGGGATATGTCGACGCCATCGTCTACGCCCAGCCAGAAAATGGATTCACAGTCGCCAGGCTCAAAGAACCCAAAAAAAAAGATTTGACCACCTTCGTCGGCTATTTGCCCGGCCTTCTGGCAGGCGAAAATGTCGTTTTGAAAGGCGTGTGGAAAAATCACCCTTCTCATGGAAGGCAGTTCGAAGTTACAGAGTATAACGTCGAAGCCCCTTCAGACATTTTGGGCATCCAAAAATACCTCGAATCGGGCCTCGTCAAAGGCATTGGTCCTGTCTACGCCAAGAAAATCGTCGACCGTTTCGGCGCAAACACCCTCGAAATCATCGATAAAAATCCCCATCGGCTCTATGAAATTGAGGGCCTGGGAAAAAAGAAGGTGCGCCAACTCAAAGAATGCTGGAATGAGCAGCGCTCCATCCGCGAAGTGATGGTCTTCTTAAGAGCTCACGGCGCAAGCCCCGGCTACGCTCAAAAAATCTATAAGCAGTATGGCGATGAGTCGATCGCCAAAGTGAAAGAAAACCCCTACCAGCTCGCCAAAGAGGTTTTTGGAATCGGTTTCAAGATGGCCGACAGCATTGCGAGTAAGCTCGGCTTTGCGCTTCACTCTCCCGAAAGATTGGCTGCGGGTATCGAGTTTGTTTTGTGGGAGCTGGCAGGAGAGGGCCATACTTGCTACCCGATCTCTGAGTTTTTGCCCCTTGCCGCGGGTCAGCTCGAGGTAGAGACTTCTCTCATCGAAAAACAGATCCAGGCCCTCATCAACACCCAGCTTGTGGAACGGGAAGGAAAGATCTGGCTCAAACCCTATTTTGCCTATGAACAGGGCGTCGCTAAAGACCTTCTCCGATTGGTTCATGGAAGGCAGGCCATTCGTCCCATCGACGCCTCGATCGCAGCTGACTGGGTTCAAAAACAACTCTCGATCCAATTTGCCGAACAGCAAAAACAGGCAGTCATTCAGGCACTCACCGATAAAGTGCACATCATTACGGGCGGCCCCGGTACGGGAAAGAGCACCATCACCAATGCGATTTTGGCCGTGACGCAAAAATTGACGAACAAGATCACTCTAGCAGCCCCTACGGGAAGAGCCGCTAAGAGATTGACCCAAATCACCCACAAGCTCGCCTTTACGATTCACGCTCTACTCGAAATGGATTTTGCCTCGGGAGGATTTAAGAAAAATAAAGACAACCCGATTGACTGCGATCTCATCATCATCGATGAGGCGAGTATGATCGATACGCAGCTCCTCTTTCATCTGCTCCGGGCGATCCCTACAAAGGCAAGAGTGCTCTTTGTGGGAGACATCGACCAACTGCCGAGCGTTGGAGCCGGAACGGTCTTGCGCGATCTCATCCTCTCCAATCAAATTGGCGTGACCCGGCTCACCGAGATCTTTCGCCAGGCAAAAGGATCCAAAATCATCACCAATGCCCACCTCATCAATCAAGGAGAATTTCCCGAAATCCATACGCACGAGCGGAGCGACTTTCACTTCATCAGCGCAGAAACTCCCGAAGCCACAAGTCAGATCATTTTAGAGCTCGTCTCACAAGAAATCCCACGCCTTTGGAACTATCATTCCATCGACGATATCCAAGTGCTATCCCCCATGAAACGGGGAATCGTTGGCGTCGAAATGCTCAATGAAGCGCTCCAAAATCTCCTCAATCCCTCGAATAACCCTATCTTTAGAGCGGGAAGGCGTTTTCATCTGCATGATAAAGTCATGCAGATCAAGAACAACTATGATAAAAACGTCTACAATGGGGACATTGGCCGTATTTCTGCCATTACAGAAGAGAGCGTTTTAGTCCGCTTCGATGAAAGGGAGGTGGAATACGATTTGAGCGATCTCGATGAACTCATTTTGGCCTATGCGACCTCCGTCCATAAATTCCAGGGGAGTGAATGTTCTTGCATTGTGATGCCGATCCACACCTCCCACTTCAAACTTCTGCAGCGCAATCTTCTCTATACAGCCGTGACACGTGGGAAAAGACAGGTCTATCTCGTCGGCATGGCGAAGGCAATCGGGATTGCCGTCAACAACAACCAAGTCCAAACGCGCCACACTGGCTTAAAAACAGCCATTGCCGAAATGGCCAAACACTTTCAGCTCGACACCCATCACCAGTTGGAATTCGCTTAGATTTTTGCCTTCTTTTTATAAGCGCTTATTGCTACTTTCATCAAATAGTTCATTCATATCCTGTTATTTTTTTATCAACTTAAGATACGATGCTGCCGGGGGGTAAATTCTGGATTTGGGGCAGCTCGAGAAGGGACTCGAGGTGGCCTGCTAGGATCATTCCCTGACTCTCGATGCCCATGAGGGTTGCCGGTGCGAGATTTGCGATGATCACTACCTTCTTCCCGATGAGCTGCTCAGGTTCATAGGAAAGGGCGATGCCGGAAACGATCGTTCTCTTTTCAAACCCAAGATCGACGGTGAGCTTAAGCAGCTTTTTCGATTTGGGCACTTTGGTCGCTTCGAGAACTTGAGCCACACGGAAATCGAGCTTTTCAAAATCGGGGAAAGTGATCGTTGGTTTGAGGGGTTGCAGGGCAGCTGTTGGATTCATCGTTTCAACTTTTTTGGCAATTTTTCCTAATTTTTCTATTTGCTCTTCGATCTCGGCATCTTCCACTTTGCGAAAGAGGATGACCGGCTCTTTGAGAGCTTGTCCCGTAGGGACCTTTTGAGAAGAGATCTCCTTCCAATTCCCCTTCGCAATCTCCCCTGAAAACCCAAGCATATGCCAGATTTTTTGCGCAGTGACCGGAAGGATGGGCGAAGAGATGAGGGCTAAATTCTTGATGCACTCGATGCAAAGTGCAATCACGTGATCGAGCTCCTCTTTGCGAGAAGGATCTTTGGCAAGCACCCAAGGTTTTTGGGCATCGAAAAAAGCATTGCCCGCTTGAGAGAGCTCCATGATCGTTTGAGAGGCTTTTCGAAGATGGAATTTTGCATAGCATCCTTCTGCCTGATCGACTAGAGAATGGATCTCTTTGAGGAAAGGGTCCTCTTGCTTGCCCATTTTGGGTACTTTGGAGCTGCAGTGCTGTTTGGCAAAGACGAGGACGCGGTTGACGAAATTCCCAAATTTGCCGAGGAGCTCTGCATTGCAGCGCATCTGAAAATCTTTCCAGCTAAATTCCGCATCGGAAGTTTCGGGTGCATTCGCGGCAATCGCGTAGCGCGCCTGATCGGCCGTATAGCGGGTGAAAAATTCTTGCAGATCGATATACCAACCTTCCGATTTTGAAAACTGCCGCCCTTCGAGTAGGTAAAACTCATTTGCGGGAATCTCATCGGGAAGTTTGTAGGGTTTATCCTGTCCCATCAACATGGCAGGGAAAAAGACGGCATGGAAAGGGATGTTATCTTTGCCGATGAAATGGACGAGTTTACAATTGGGATCTAACCAATATTTTTCCCACAAGTGTGGTTTTCCGCTCTTTTCGGCCCATTCTTTCGTTGCCGAAATGTAGCCAATCGGAGCATCAAACCAAACATAAAACACTTTGCCTGCCCGATCGGGAACGGGCACTCCCCAATCAGAATCGCGAGTGATGGCTCGGGGTTTGAGATCTTGGATATACTGCATGGCAAAGTTGAGGACATTTTCTTTCCAACGCTTTTTCCCAATCCACTCGGTGAGCTTTTCTTTGAATTTATCAAAGCGCAAATAGAGATGCGTGCTCGGCTTTAAGATGAGGGGCGCTCCCGTGAGTTTTGAGCGGGGATTTTTGAGATCGGTCGCTTCATAAGAGCTCGCGCAGCGCTGGCATTCATCCCCCCTTGCCTCTTCATAGCCGCATTTTGGGCAAGTGCCAACGACGTAGCGATCGGCAAGAAAGCGCTTTTCCTGCTCTGAGTAGAGGTGGTTTTCCGTTTTCTCTTCGATGAATCCTTTCTGGTCCAAAGCCCTATAAAATTCTTGAGTCGTCGGGATGTGGCCAGGCCAGGTCGTTCGGCTGTAATGATCAAAAGAAAACCCAAGCGTATCAAAAAAATCTTTGATCACTTTGTGATAGAGATCGACATGCTCTTTGGGACTGCGCTTTGCCAGATCTGCGCTCAGGGTGATGGCCACCCCATGCTCATCTGACCCGCAAATATAGAGAACCTCATTTCCCATGAGGCGCTGGAAGCGGGCATAGCAATCACCCGGTAAATAGGCCCCTGCAATATGACCGAAGTGGAGAGGCCCATTTGCATAGGGAAGCGCCGAAGTGATGAGAACCTTTTCAGCCACGAAGCTCCGTTGCCTTCTCATCGATGACCTGGAGGATTTCTGTGAGAGTTGCCTGCGTACCTCCCATGATCATAGTCCGGGCAATATTGATGGAAAAATTGCAAAGATCAAAATTGTTTTTGAATTTTTTTCGAATCGTTTCTGTCGTTAAAGATTCTGCCATAGAAAATCCCCCATTTTGCTGGATATGTTAACGGTTTCTGTGCTCTTCCGCAATCAAAATCGAGCGGAGCACATCGTAGGCTGTTTTTAAATTGTCATTGACAATTTGATAATGGTATTTAGGGGCCAAAGCCATCTCTTTTTCCGCCCAAGAAAGACGCATGCGAATCGCCTCTTCATCTTCCGATTTGCGCCTATAAAGCCTTGCCATGAGCTCCTCTAAACTCGGAGGGCTAATGAAGATATAGATTGCCTCAAACTTTCCCATGAGCTGCAAAGCGCCCTGGGTGTCGATCACCATGACGACATGTTTTCCCTTTTCTTGCTGCCCTTCAACATATTTCTTTGAAGTTCCGTAGTAGTGATGAAACACCTCGGCGTACTCGAGGAATTCGCCTTCTTTAATCTTCCCTTCAAATTCTTTTTTCGTGATGAAATTGTAATCCCTACCGGCAATCTCGTTGGGTCTTGGAGGGCGAGTCGTGAAAGAGATGCTGTCGACGACGTTGTGGAATTCCTCTTTGAGCATTTTGACGAGTGTCGTCTTGCCCGTTCCCGCGGGCGCGCTGATGACAAAAACCAGTCCCCGTTTCATTCGATGTTCTGCACTTGTTCTCGTATTTTTTCGAGTTCGCTCTTCATGGCAACAACCGTGTGGGCAATTTTCGCTTCCATCGATTTCGATCCGATCGTATTGACCTCTCTTCCCATCTCCTGAAGGAGAAAATCCATCTTGCGACCCACGATTCCGCCCTTGAGAAGTCCTCTAAATTGATCCACATGGCTGCGGAAACGGGTGATCTCTTCGGCAATGTCGACTCTCTCTGCAAAAAGGGCCACCTCTCGAACCAGCCTCTCTTCCACTTCGGATCCCAACTGGGTCATCTCTCCCATCTTTTCGAAGAGTTTGACCCGCATCTTCTGGGTCGCATCGGGCGCATGCTTTTCTATGTCTCGCAAAGACTTTTCCAGCTCTTTGATCCGCGCGCTCAAATCGCGCTCCAACGCTTTGCCTTCCGTCTGCTTCATGCCCAAAAGAGCCCGAAGGGCCTCTTGCACACAGGTACGCAGTTCTCGAAGATCTGCTTCGCTCACCTCTTTGGCCTGCATCGGTAAATACTGCATGAGAAAGGGAAGATCGATCCCCTTGGAGTCTAGCCCCGCCTTTTTGGCAATTTTGTCCCACCCTTTTTTGAGCCTCTTCAATACTTCGGCTTTTGGAAGAAGCTTTTCAATTGCACCCATCGAAGGAACGAGATAGATCCGGACTGAAACTTGACCCCTGGAAACAGCATCGCCCACCCACTTGCGCACGTCATGCTCAAATTGGGAAAACTCTTTGGGAGAAGAGACAAAAATCTCCAAATACTTGCGATTGACCGATTGGATTTCAACCGTGAGACGGCCCATTGAAACATCTAGGACGGCTCTTCCGAAGCCGGTCATACTACTCAGCATAGCGAAATGTTATGAGAATTGTCCTTTTTTGTTATACACAAAAAAAATATGCCATCTTATAGAGTCCATGCAACCCTCAATCTCGCGATCGGCCTTCCCCTTTCTCTTGGAGCACTCTACTACACGGCTGTTCCCTATACGACGCAGGAGTTTTTCTCCTTTGTCGGGGCTTTTCTCTATGGGACTTTTTTCTTAAATCCCGATCTCGACTTGGCCTATAAAACCAAACTCTTTTCCCTGAGAGGATTCCTCACTCTCCCCTTTCGTCCCTATAGCCGCCTCTTTCGTCATCGGGGCATCTCTCACATGCCCGTCATCGGCACCCTCACCCGCGTCCTCTGGCTAGCCGCTCTCTCATGGCTTCTCTTAGGATGGACCGTCACCGATTGGGCCCTTCTCTGGTTTGCTCTCGGAGGTCTTGCTCTGGCCGATTTCTTCCATATATTGCTCGATCAACTCATTTAAAGAGCTCGATCTGCATAGGTGGCGGATTCAGCATCGACTTCACCGGATTGAAGGATTTGCGGTGGATCGCGCATGGGCCGTGGAGGGCGATCGCCTCTAGGTGCTGATCGGTCGCGTAGCCCTTGTGCTTTTTAAAGCCGTAGCCCGGATATTGGGCGTCGAGTTCGACCATCAGGCGATCGCGCGTCACTTTGGCAATGATCGAGGCGGCGGCGATTGAGATGGAAAGGCTATCCCCTTCAACGATCGCTTCTTTGGGAATTTCAAAGTGGGGCAGTTGATTGCCGTCGATGAGAAGATAATCGGGTTGCAACTCCAAGCTCTCGAGAGCTTTTCGCATGGCAAGAAAAGTCGCTTGCAAGATGTTGACCCGATCGATCGTCTCTACATCCATGATGCCAATGCCAAAAATCACACCGGGAAAGCTCGTGATCTGGGTGAAGAGAATCTCTCTTTCTTCAGGCGTGAGTTGTTTGCTGTCGTTGAGATGTTCGAAGAGAGAATTTTCAGGCAAAATGCAGGCAGCTGCAACGACAGGACCTGCGAGCGGTCCTCTTCCCGCTTCATCGATGCCTGCAATGTTCAAAAAACCTTCGGCGCGAAGCCGTTTTTCGAAAAGAGACATCTCTTGAAGACGACGAAGCTCTGATTTGGAAATCTTTTTCACGCTTTAGCATAAAAAATTATCCTTTCAGAGCTTTTCTAAAAAGAAAAATCTATGACTGCTCTTCTGCGGGAGATTTTTGCGCAGCCTCTTCACCTGCTACGTACTGCTCACGCACTTTGGCTTTTTTGCCAGATCGTCCGCGTAAGTAATAGAGTTTCGCTCTACGCACTTTACCAGGGCGCATCACTTCGATAGAGGCAATGCGTGGGCTGTGGAGCAAAAAGACCCGGTCCATGCTCGAGCCGTAGGCGTTTCGATAGATGGTGAAAGTTTCAGAAAGTCCTGTACCCTTTTTGGCAATGACGGTGCCAGAAAAGGCCTGCAGACGCTCTTTTTCTCCTTCGATGATGCGTGTATTGACACGCACTGTGTCCCCAATGTTAAACACCGGGACGTCTTTCTTCAGATAGGCTTGTTCTAGTTCTACAATGATGGATGAGCGGCTCACAATATTCTCCTAAAATAAATCGGGTCGTACCCGGCGTGTTTTTTCTTCTGCTTCGGCTCTTCGCCATTTTTCGATCTCTCTATGGTTTCCTCCCATGAGGATCTCTGGGACTTGCATCCCTTCAAAATTCTCCGGCCTCGTATAGTGAGGCGAATCAAAAATCCCCTCTTGGAATGAATCCTCTTGGACAGCGTCGGGATGGCCGATCACTCCTGGAATAAACCGAACCATCGCATCGATGAGAACAATGGCGGCAACACATCCATTCGTCAGCACATAGTCCCCTATACTGATCTCTTCATCGATCTCTTTTTGCAGCACCCGCTCATCCACTCCCTCATAGTGGCCAGAGAGGAGGATGAGATGCTCGTGTTTGGCGAGCGCCTCGCACTTGCTAGCCGTCAATTTTGCCCCTTGCGGAGAGAGATAGATCACATGCGAGCTGGGTCTTCGGACACTTCGAATCGCTCGAGCGACAGGTCCAGGACATAGAACCATGCCCGGTCCTCCTCCAAAAGGGCGATCGTCGACTCTCCCATGTTTGTTTTCGGCAAAATCCCGGATATTCGTATGCCGAATCCTGATGTGTCCTGCATCGATGGCCCGCCTCAGCATACTCACATCGAAAGGCCCCCGAAAATACTCAGGGAAGAGCGAGAGGATCTCAATGTCCATTTAGGATTTCTTTTTCTTCTCCCGTTTTTTCGCGACTTTCGCAACTTTCTTCTGGTTCATTTCTCGAACCACTTCAGGAGCAAAACGCTTGACGAGGGATTTCACTCGATCGCTGATCTGAGCGCCATTCTCGAGCCAGTATTGGATCCTCGGGATGTCGATGAAATAATTCTTGTCATCTGCTCCAAATGGATTGTACCAGCCGAGCATCTCGAGATATTTGCCATCTCGCGGGTTTCTAGAATCGGTGACAACGAGGCGAAATCTCTGTCGACTGTTGGCTCCTTGCTGTCTCATGCGAATCGTTAGTGCCATTTTTTACCTTCGAATTGTTTTTTGAGTTCGTTCAAATCCGGCATTCCACCCATTTTTTTAGCCTGGGCTTTCATGTCGGGCATATTTTTAAAAAGCTGTTTCACGCGCTTAAAATTCTTGACGAGCCGATTGACATCGTCTACCGGTACTCCGCTTCCCTTGGCAATGCGCTTTCTCCTTCCATGCTCAAGTTCCACCGTTTCTCGTCTCTCGTCGGGCGTCATGGAGTAAATGATCGCCTCCATTTTATTGAATTCGGTATCGGAAAAGTCCAAATCTCCAAAACTGCCCATCCCGGGAAGCATGCGGAGCAAACTCTTGAAAGAGCCCATCTTCTTGACCATCCCCATCTGCTTGAGATAGTCTTCGTAGGTAAAGCTTGCTTTTTTGAGCTTCTTTTCGAGTTCTCTGCTCTCTTCTTCCGAATAGTTTTCCTCGGCCTTTTTCACCAAATTGATCACATCGCCCATACCGAGGATCCGATCGGCCATCGAACGGGGATTGAAGAGCTGAAAATCGCCCACTTTTTCGCCGATTCCTTCAAATTTGAGCGGTTTATGGGTCACTTCAGCAATCGAGATCGCAGCTCCTGCCCGCGCGTTTCCATCGAGCATCGTGAGAATAGTCCCAGTGATCTGCACCCTCTTGTCGAATTCGGCAGCTGTTTTTACCGCATCTTGACCCGTTGTCGCGTTGGCGACAAAGAGCACTTCTCGTGGGCTCAACGCTTTTCTGATCTCTTCGAGCTCTTGCATGAGCCCTTCGTCGATATGGAGTCTCCCCGCTGTATCGACAATCAGAACATCAAATCCCCCTTTTTCAGCTGCTTCCAGGGCCTTTTTAGCCATTTTCAAAGGATTTGTCTCCCCCGCTTCATGAAAAACGGGAACGCCGATATCTGCTCCTAATTTTTTGAGCTGGTCAATGGCTGCTGGACGCTGCAGATCGCAGGCGGCAAGCAGGACTTTTTTTCCCTTCGCCGTCTTCCCAATATAGGCCGCGAGCTTAGCTGCCGTCGTCGTCTTTCCCGATCCCTGAAGGCCTGTGAGTAAAATGACCGACAGTTTTGCATTGAGATCCAGCGGCGATTCCTCGCTACCCATGAGGGCAATCAGCTCATCGTGAATGAGTTTCGTAAATTGCTGTCCCGGCGTGACCGATTTGAGGACGGTATCCCCTACTGCCTTTTCCTTGACCCGCTTGACAAAGGCGCTCACGACCGAAAAATTGACGTCGGCATCGAGAAGAGCCAGACGCACTTCGCGCACCGCATCCGCGATGTTGTCCTCGGTGAGCGATTTCTTGCCTCTCAAGTTTGCAAAGAGATTGTGGAGTTTATCGGTTAATGCGCCAAACATAATTAGGAAATAGAATACTAGAAATTGCGGCTTGATTCAAGGGGAATTCCTAAAGAAAAAGGAAATTTTTAAGAAATGGGCCGCCAGATGACGGCCGATCGAAGTTATTAACTCAAGCCCAAACAGGTAAAAATCGACTTGGCTAAAGGCTTTGCCATATCGATCTTAAATTTTATAGGCTACGAGACCATTGGGGAACTGAATCGAATGGACTGTGTTGTTGACTGTGTCCACATAAAAGCTAAACCCATTGGAAAAAAGAACCTTTTTCATTTCTGGAATACCCGGTTCTGGGAGGGTTTCAACTCCTTCAAAATCCAATTTGACTTCCGCGAGTGGAGGCAAAGAGGGGTCTAAAGTCGGCAATACCGCATACAGTCCATCATTTCTCAGCTCAACGCGAACTTGCGTTCCCGTATAGCCATCTTCTGTGAGTTCGTAGGTCCCTACATATCCCCCTAAATAGATCGCTTGGGGAAGAGCCAAAGTTTTTTGTTGAATTCCCTGAATTTCCATAAAACCTTTTTTGTTATTGTTATGAATAAACAATAACGAATCAAAACGAACAAATCAATGGACGTATTATTTTAACAACTTAGAATATTCTTTTAATAGTAAATAAAAATAGAGAGCGACATCTTCAGGGGATAGATGCTCTTCGACAAAATGGGTGGCCTCTTCTGCAATGATCCGGGCCTCTAGATCGTGGGTTTTCGCCCATTCAATTTTTTCTAAGAGATCGGAGAGATCCTCCTTGACGGGAACGTAATGCTTATAGGGCTCTAAAGCCCCGTAATACCACTGGATATTGGGAGTCATTTGCTTGAGAATCAAAGAATTCGATAGGAGGAGCCAAAAATAGCGTTCACAAGAGCAAGAATTCCCATCCACATCCACGAGGTATTTATATTTCAGATGATCGATCCTATTTACGTTCGAGGAGACCATTCCTTTCGCCTTCATCAAAATCGGGACTTCAGGCTCACATTGAACAATGCTGTTAAAACGGGCATCGATCTCTTCCGGATGAGAAAGAGATAGCAGCACGAGCTTGGCTCTTGTCAGATGTTCCCAGTTGGATAGAGTGGAATATCCCCCCGTTGAGGATCCTCGCCAAAAACTCCTGGCAATCTTTTTTTCCCAAGGATGCCTTTCGCTTCCCTTAGGAATCATCTTCCGCAATCGATTATACCCGACAAGCGCGTTGATATCGGGAATCAAAATGAGACTGGCCACATCAGCTCTTTTTGCAAAGACAAAGCAGGGACCGATACCCGGATTTCCTTCAAAGCCGTCCTCAAGAGAAACGATAAAATCGGTATTGGGAAGCCGGACTAATTGATTCAGTTTTTGAATGCAGGCCAAAAGCTCTTTGAAACTGCGAGAGTAGAGGTTTTTCTCATCATGGGCAAAAGTAACGTGCTCTTCTTGAATGGTAAAGCGAATCAAGCTGAAATCCTCGATCCGTTTTCCTGAAAACCCTTCATCGAGCTTCTGCTTAGTGATCCCCTCCGAATAGGCGCTCAAGTCTTTACGAATTTGTTTGAGCATCCAGGCGGGGGGATCAGCCGCCAATTTCTGCTCTAAAATCTTCGTATCAATCTCCATCGTCTTGGTGGCTTTTTTCGAATGTTTGAGCTGATTATGCAGAATGAGAGATGCGCCCACCGACGCAGTAAAGAGAAAAAGAGCGAAAAAAAACCATCTCATGAAAAAGACTATATCTTTTTAGCGAATAAAAATCTTGGGTAGTTTGCCCAATCAGCTTCAATTCGTGCATTCGGGAAGAGTTTGACAAGAGCCTCTTTTTGCCCCGCGCCAATTTCGAAAAAACACTTTCCCCCTTCTTGCAAAAACTTGTCCACTTCAGCAAGTCTTTCATAAAATTCGAGACCGCTTAGTCCAGAAACCAAAGCCATTTTGGGCTCAAAATCTCTGACCGAAGGGTCCAATTGCAAATATTCTTTTTCAGAAATGTAAGGAGGATTGCAGACAATCCAATCGGCTTTCTGCCCTCGGAAAGGTTTTAAGAGATCTCCCTGAACAAATTGGACGTGGACTCCGTTCAGCTCTGCGTTCTTCTTGGCCACTTGAAGCGCCTCCTCTGAAAGATCGGAGAGCGTGACTTCCAATTCGGGATTCGCCTTTTTGAGAGCAATTCCTATACAACCCGATCCGGTGCATAGATCCCAAAGAACTCCCCTTTTGGCCTCTTTGGCAATCTTTTCCACGAGAATTTCGGTCTCGGGACGGGGAATCAAAACTCTGGAATCGATCTGAATCTCAGCTCCAAAAAAATCGACTTTGCCCACCACATATTCAAGGGGTTCTCCCTTTCCACACCTCTTGATCTTTTCCCGAATCTCAAAGAGTTCTTCTTCCACAATGGGCTTATCGAATTGCAGATACAGATCCATTCTCTTCATTTTGAGTACAAAGGCAAGGATCTCTTCTGCCAGCCTTCTCGGCTTCTCAACGCGCCGCTCAGCTAAAAATTCTTGAGAAAGTTTTAAAATTTCTCCAATATTTTTCACGACTGGAGTAGCTCTTGGTAGAAATGATTGACGAGGGGGATCGTGAGATCATCGAGATCTCCTTCCATGACCCGATCGAGTTTATAGAGCGTGAGATCAATCCGGTGATCGGTCACCCGGTTTTGCGGAAAATTGTAGGTCCGAATTCTCTCTGAACGATCTCCTGATCCCACTTGAGATTGTCTTAAAGCCGACATCTCTTGCTGATTTTTTCTTCTCAATTCATCGGCAATGCGGCTTTGAAGAAGACGCATGGCCTTGTCCTTATTCTTGTGTTGACTCCGCTCTTCTTGGCAAGCCACTACCGTTCCTGTCGGAATGTGCGTGATGCGGACGGCTGAATCAGTTCGGTTGACGTGCTGACCTCCTGCACCGGAGGCCCGATAGGTATCGATTTTGAGATCTTTTTCATCGATTTCGATCTTTTCATCTTCACCTGGTTCCATCAATACAGCGACCGTAATTGCAGAGGTATGAACTCGTCCTTGTGTTTCAGTAGCGGGAATTCTTTGGACCCGATGATTCCCCGCTTCGTACTGCATGAGGCGAAATACATTGTGTCCCGAAAGAGACATGATGTATTCTTTATATCCACCTACTTCTGATTCGGAAGTGGATAGAATTTCGCATTTCCATCCCTTTTTCCCTGCATAGTATTGATACATGCGGATGCAATCACCGACAAAAAGGGCAGCCTCATCGCCACCTGTGCCTGCGCGCAGCTCCATGATGATGTTGCGGCTATCTCTTGGATCGGGAGGAACGAGAAGGGTTTCGATCTGTTTTTTAAACTCGAGGACAGCGATTTCAAGGCGCCCAATTTCCTCTTTCAACAAAACCACCATTTCGGGGTCCTGTTCACTCGAAAGAAGCGCTCCATTTTCGGCGAGTTCCTTTTCAGAACCGATGAGCCGATCCCAACTTTCCTTCAATTCAGACAATTGGGAATGTTCCTGGGTCAGCTCCCGATAACGCTTCTGATCGGAAAGAGTATCTGGCTGGCCCAGCATCTCTTCGACCTCTTGGAGTCTATTCAAGAGCCGCTGAACCTTATCCTTCATCTACTTTTTCTTTTTGCCCTTTTCTTTCTTCGCCTCTTCCTGTTTGTCTTGGGCCTTTTTCACCTCTTGCGTCTTGCGCTGGTATTTCTTGGTGAATTTGTCGACCCGGCCCTCAGTATCCATGAACTGAGTGGCTTTGGTGAAGAAAGGATGCGAAGCAGAAGATACGGGTACGCGATAAAGCGGATACTCTTTTCCTTCGTGTTTCGTCTTTTCTTTGGTTTGCAGCGTGCTGCCAATGATGAATTTGGAACCAGTCGAAGAATCTTCGAATAGAACTTCTTGATAGGGAGGATGTATTTTCTCTTTCATAGCAAACGAATCCTTTGAGAATTTTCACTCTAGGGTATCTGAGATCTGTAGAAAAATTCAAGGATTTCTGGTAAAAAAAATTTTATGCGTATCTTGCTGAAAGTTCTCATCCTCACAACCCTTGTCTTGAGTCTTCTCGGAGCCCTGATCCCTACCCTCTATGCCTTTCTCGCCTTTTCTTGGAATGGCGTACAACACCTTTTCCTCTGGCAGTTCATTACCTATCTCTTTGTGGAACAAGGCCCCCTCTCCTTCCCCTTTTTCCTCAATTTGGCCTTCAATCTGTACCTTCTCTGGATCTTTGGATCTCAACTCATGGAGCGGGCCCACCCACGGCTGTTTCTGACCCTCTATTTGGGCGCTGGCCTCCTCGGCGCTGCTGCGGCTTTAGCCGTTCCCCACCCCCTTTTGAGCGGCAGCACCAATGGGGTCTATGCGATCCTGATCGCCTGGATGCTGCTCAACCAGGGCTCCGTCCTCCGCCTTTTCTTTGCCTTCAATTTTGCCTCCCAGTGGCTCATTCTAGCCCTTGTGGGGGCGGCTCTTCTCTTGGATCTCACAAATGACGATTGGGCGGGTGCGTTGAGTCTTGCCGTTTCCTGCCTCTATGCCTACCTCTTTTTCCTCATCACCTGGAGACAGCCAGGCCCTTTTTTCTTTTTGCGCCGATTTGAAAAATCGCTCTTTCGATTCCTAGAGAAAAAGAAAACACACACTCCCTACAACCATTCCAAAATCTACGACATCAAATCGGGAGAACCGGTGCTAGATGATGATCAATTTATGGATGCCATGCTCGATCGGATTTCTCGCCATGGGGAAGAGTCGTTGACCCCCCAAGAGAAAAAGAGGATGAGAGAGATCTCAAAGAGAAAAAAATGAAAATTGCCTTCTTTCGCTCCAAACTTTCTGAGAAATGGGGAGGCGATCTCAAAATCTTGCAGCAAATCATGTCTGGGATGCAAGAGCTCGGACATAAGACCCAGCTCACTGGAGATCTCTCAAAAGCCTTTCAGAGTGATTTCTTCTTTTTTGCGGGGACAAACTGGAATCAACTCCCCCATTTACACGCTACCCAACTCTTCGGGAAAGAATATGGCTCTATCCCCTTTTATGAAGACCGATCCATTTCTCCAGGATGGGCCTTCAGTTTTTTTGAATATCTCATTCGAAATATCTATCTCGATATCCATCTAGATGAATTCTGGCAAAATCCGAATGTGTCCCTTCAATATCTCCTCAAATATCACTTTTTAGATAACAGCGAGTTTTTAGAAGGAGCCAAAGTCGTGATTGCCAATTCTGCGATGGAGGCGAGATCGATTTCAAGAGAAGCGCCCAAAGCCAATGTGAAGACCTGTCTCTTTCCACCCGGTTTTGCAGCGGAGGCGCGCGAAGATCCCTCAGACGCTTTTTTGAAATTTACAGGTCTTGAGAAGGGAAGTTACATCTTGCAGGTGGGTCGCATTGAACCCAGGAAAAATCAACTCGCCACTCTCCTTGCTTGTAAAGATCTCGATCTTCCTCTCGTATTCATTGCACCGTATAGCAAACCGAACCAATTCTATCTCGAAGCCTTTCTCATGGCAGCCCATAAATGGTGTAAATCCAGAGTCTATCTGATTTCTGAAAAGATCCCGAAAAAATTCGCTCATCATGTGCGATTCATCCCAATGCCCGATGGCAAAATTCTCCCAAGAGAAACACTCTTGAGCGCCTTTGCCCATGCAGGTCTTTATCTCCACCCCTCATTTTTGGAACTTCCTGGACTCGTCCTCCTGGAGGCTTCTCGCTTCGGCATTCCCGTCATCGCTTCTAACTGGTGCTCCATTCGCGATTATGGCCTTGGGAACAGAATCGACTACACCCTTCCACACGATGTTCCTGCCATCCGAACCCTCATTCCCAAACGATTTGGTCAATTTCACTCCACAAAGGATCTTCCTTCGGCCTTTTTTAGAAAACCGATCGATCTCGCAAGAGACATTTTGGAGACATTAACCGGGGTGGTAAAAAGATGACAATATGCGCCAGCGAGGCACTGCCAAATCGAAGGGGGCAAAGCCCCCGGTCTGAAAGAGGAGCACCATTGTCAAAAGACAAGGGCGACGAGGAAGATCTATTTGGCATTGCCGCAGTAAGCAGATTGGCACCTTTTTACCACCCCGGTTAATATTTATGAAAAGGTACTTCTGCTATGTGATCGCCTTGGCTAAAGAAAAAAGATGTAGAACTGTTGTAGAAATCGGAAGCATCCGCAACACAGGGGTTGAATGGATTGAAGGAGACGGTCATGCCACCCTTCATTGGGTCGAACACTTTGAAGAGGTCTATTCCTATGACATCGATAAAAAAGCGACTGAGCTCACCAACATTTTGGCTGGATCGAAGAAAAATCTCATCGCAGAATGTAGAGATGGGGTGGAGGCCCTGCAAAATTTTCCCAAACGGATCGATCTTCTCTATCTCGATGCATGGGACGTCATTCCGGGGACCGATTATCGGGAAAAACACCTTGAGGCTTTTCAAAAAGCGGAAGATAAACTGCACGAAAATTCCATGATCCTAATCGACGACATGGAATATGGCCAAAAAGGAAAAGGGGGACTCATCATTCCCTATGCCATCATCCGTGGTTGGATACCCCTAACCTTAGGTAAGCAAATGCTCCTCACTCGCACCCACTCCCCTTTTGATTAGGCTTGTAGATCTTGGAGGATCTGCTGCAATTCCTGGTCGTTAAACCCTTTCGCAGTACCCGCGAAATTGGAGTCTCCACACCAATCGAGAAAGCTCGGCATATACGTGAAGAGTTCCGTATTGATATCGTTCACTGTTTGATTCGAAAAACAACCCAACCCATTGGCAAAGAGGGCTGCTACCTGAGATAGTCCTTGCAGCATGCCGGGATCTGTCATGACCTTCGACAGATCTTGGTTATCGATGAGAGTCTGGATCTGCTGCATGACATTCGCCATAGCCTGCTGTGGGTTTTGCAAGGATCCTGCAGGAGGCGTACCATCTGAAAGGAGCTGGCCTGCGTCCGCAATGGCAGCTGTGAGATTCCCTGCATTGAAATCGGCGGAGAGTTTTTGGAAATCAGATGCAAAAGGACCTCCACTGACGTTGCTCCAAAAAGGGCCCATCGCAGCTAACATTCCCTGAATATAGTGCAGATAGACAGGATCTGAGCTCGATTGATAGATTTTTAAATTAGTGAGTAAGTTATTCAAAATATCGGTCCAAGGAACAGTCGTTGCATTTGGATTGGAAGTGGGAAGCACCTCATTGGACCCGCTTGTCCCATTGAGACCTGCTTCTGCGTTAAAAATGTCTTCGCGGATCTGATCCAAAAGGGCCGCTCCCCCTGCTCCTGTTCCCGAATAGGCTCTGAATTCAGCCGCATCTGTTGTGACTACTTTGTTGATGTTGGCAATATCGCTTGAGTAATAAGGGCTCTCATTGACAATGAAGGCCAAAGCTGCGCTCATTCCATCCATACATCCCATAGGACCTACCTCATTATTCGAGGCAAAAGAGCCCAGGAGCATATTGTATTCTGTCAAAGCCTGGAGCATGTCCTGTTTTTGGGTCGCAGGGTCGGAAAAAGAGGTGGGGGCTGGAGAATTGGCCAAGGCAGAAAAAGCATTTTGAACATCTGCAGCGCTTCCCTGGTGATTGTAATAAGCATTCCAAGCGTTCGAGGCCGCATTGAAAGCAGGAGAATTGCTCCCATAAAAAGAGCGGAGCATCATCATCATCCCCTCTACATACATCACGTTATAGGGAGTATGATTTCCATTTGCCGATGAGGAAGGAAGACCCGCCACATAGGCTTGCAAGTTGGCGATGAGATTGCCCCAGCAAAGGGGATCTGTACCAGGATCTGAATTCAGTGGGCCAAAACCCGTAATTCCTTGAGAACTCATTTTTTTCCTCTTATTGATTTAAATCTTGCAGCGCTTTTTCAATCTGCGCATCATTGTAATTGAGAGCTGTTTCAGCATATTGAGAGTCTCCCGACCAAATGGTAAAAGAAGGCATATTGGTCCCAATTTCCGTATTGATATCCTGAATGGTTTGACTTGAAAAACAGCCCAGTCCGTTGACAAAAAGAGTTCCGACAAGGCCAAGCCCTTCTAAGTAGCCAGGATCTGTGATCACTTTGGATAGGTCTTGTCCATCCATCGCACTCTTCATCTTATTCAAGAGACCCGCCATAGCAGATTTTGCCTGAGTAGCCGTAAGAGTAGGAACGCCATCGCGTTGCAGCTGCGCGATATCTGCTGCGACTGCTGACATATTGCCTTTCGCAAAATCTTGAGAGAGTTTTTGCATATCTGTGCTAAAGGAGCCTCCAGCGCTCTCCCAAAAAAGGGCCATTGCATCAATTATTCCCTGCATCTTGGATTTCACTCCTGCAGAAGTTTGAGCAAGTCCGCATTCAGCTGCAAGCTCTGAGAGAATATCGGTCCAAGGAGAGGTAGGAGAATTTGTTCCAGGAGAAGAGGGAACAGGCGCATTCGTCGAAGAGGGTTGTAGGGCGGCAGCAGCTGCACCTAAATCGCTCACTAACTTGTTCAAGTAATGGGTAGCTTGTGGGGTATTCATGTAATCAGCATAGAATTGGATATCGTTGGTCAATGCGGGGTTTGCCGTTTGGACAAAATTCGCATTCGAATCGTAAAGAGGGCTTTCATTGATCAAGAAGCAAAGAGTAGACGCCGCTCCATCCAAATATCCTTGAAGATTGGTAGATCCTTGATTTGTGTTTTCAAGATGGTATTGCAAATACAAAATGGCTTGCTGCATAGAGCCTACCGAATCGGGAAGATTGGGAGGCGGATCATTTTGAAGCTGACTCAGAGCGGTTTGTACAGCATTTGCGGTCCCAGTACCCGTTGTATAAGAGCGCCAAGCTTGCACAAGGGCCTGATAATCTTGACCCGTCTGGCCTTGATCAGTGCCATAGAACTCGCCCATCATGTCGAGCATCCCCTGCACCCTTTGAATCTCATAGTTGCCATTCATGTTTGTTGGGGCAAAATAGGGAAGACCCTGCATCTCGGCCTGCAACATCGCAAGCATGTGGCTCCAACTGGGGTCTTGGGATCCGCCGTTCGGCATCGCCCCCAAGGACTCGTTTTGGAACAAAGCAGTTAATTCCTGAAGATCCATTGTTTTATCACCTTTTTATTCATTATTACTTCTATATTAACAAACGAATATTTTGTTATTATAACTCTTATATTAAGAACTTATTAACATGTTAATAATCAATAACTTACGAATTAAGTTATTTCTTAAAAGGGGTTCTAGTAAAGAACGGGTATGGACCTAAGTCGCTTCGAGGAGAAGATCTATAGCCAGAATGGGGAGGATGGGATCATTGCCCAGATCTTCCGGACGATAGGAACCCTAAACCGCACCTATGTCGAATTTGGGGCTGGAGACGGGAGTGAGTGCAATACCCACCTTTTAAGAGAAAGAGGATGGAGCGGATTGCTCATGGATCTGCAGCACTCTAACCCCAAAATCCAGTTATATAGAGAAAAGGTAACCGCTGAAAACATCCAATCTCTTTTGACGAAATACTCCATTCCCAAAGAATTTGATCTCCTCTCCATCGACATCGATTCCAACGATTTTTACGTTTGGAAGGCCCTCTCCCACTACATTCCCCGCGTAGTCGTCATTGAATACAACGGCTCGCACGGGCCAAATCTCGATCGGATCATCCCCTACGATCCCAACGCCCATTGGGACGGCACTCTCTACTATGGGGCCAGCCTCTTATCCCTTTTTAGGCTGGGACGAGAAAAAGGGTATTCTCTCGTCTATGTAGAAAAACGGGGAGTCAATGCATTTTTTATCCGCGATGATGTTTTAAAGAAAAGCGGTCTTTCCTTCAAAAATCAGAATGATGTCCAAGAACTCTATCAATTCCCCGCTTATGGGAAGGGTCCTTTAGGAGGCCATCCCGAAGATCCAAAAAAGAGAGCCTTTATCTCGAGCCATCTCTTTATTTATTAACCAGGCAAGGGTGTGCCCGCACAACTCTCCTTTATTATCCTGCCCGCTTCCGTGAGGAAGCGGATCCTGCAGGCCACACGCAAGTGGGCCGTATCCTGTTAAATATAAAAGGAACAGGATCTGCTCGAAACGAGCAGGCAGGATCTCTCACTTTCGTTCGCGGCAGGATAGGAAAGGAGGGTTATGCAACACAATATCAACTCGTTTCGATGAACAATCCATTTTCCACTTGATGCAGATGGCGGATTCGACTGTTTTCTAGAGGAATATGGATATGGTACCTCGCGTGTTGGATGTGCTTATCTAGCGCTAACCCCAATTCCATTTGCGTCGCCGCCCAATCCACGATCCTCTTGTCAAAACGATCGAACCTGTAGTGGGAAATGATTTCCAGACATTTTGCAAGGCAGGCGTGGCTGGGATAGATGTATTGGAGGTTGTATTCGGGGCTCGCGCGATGGGCTTTTCCATCTAGGACATCGTAGAGAGCGCCGACCGTATCGTAATTCATCTTCTCAATCCCATCATGCGGATGTTTGGTACGCAAAATGGCGTTTCTTTTCTTACTGCAATTCACAATCGATAGATAAGTGGGCCGGATATTGAGATGTTTTTGGAAGAAGGTTTCGCAGGTGATTCCCCTTCCATTCGAATCGACAATGACGGCATCGTCTGTATAGACGCTTTTTGCATATTCAATGAAAGTAGGAGTCGGGAAGACATAGAGCGAACGGCAAGTGTGAAAGGGAACGGGTTCATATTGAGGGAAGAGTTTTTGAAAAAGGGGCATCCAAAGACAGCCATCTCTCATTGTAAAGAGGACTTTTTTCTTCTTCCGTTTTTTACAAAAAGCATCGAGATAAAGAGACGATTGGATGAGAAGCGGCACATTCAACTGGCACTGCTCGTTCCAGATCGCATATTCTGGGGAGAAGGGTGTGTAAGGATTTTGCAGCCTGAGTGCACGGATGAGACAACTCAAAGAGACTTGGCCAATCTCTAAAAGAGCCCTTTCCACAGCTGTGAATCCACTTCCCGTATAATGAATAGCTGAAATGCCCCGAGAAGATGCCATGTGGACATCGGAATGGAGCGAGTCGCCCAAATGGGAAGAAATCGCATACTTTCCCTTGAGATGGTCCCACATTTTCCCCGAATGTTTACCGAGAGGGCTCGCATGGATCTGCACCTTCTTTTTTAGACCTATAAATGTCAGGATTTTTTCAATTTGAGACTGACTGTAATAGGTGTCGCTCACGAGAAGATCGCCCTCTTGGACGAGATTCACATTTTCTTGGATGGGATAAATTTGATTGAGTTCTGTTTGAAACTCAAACTCCATGAGCGCTTGGGTCTGTGAATCGGTGAGATCGAGCATTTCTTGAAGGTGTTGATAAATATTGGGTAAGGTATGATCCGACTTTTCTTCTGCAGCGATCCGATAAAGAGAAAACCCAGGAAAAGGAAAGGTCTGTTCAACCTGTTCAAAAACGGAATGGGAGAAACAGTGAAAACGTCCGATCAGTGTGTCGAAGAGATCAAAGGATCGCCTGGGAGTTTGGTTCTTGGCCATCAAAATTCCTTATAGAAGAGTGTTTGGAATTTTGACTAGACAAAAAGGCACAGGCCATTAGTAGGCCGTCGAGAATCCCCTCCTCATGGCGAAAATGAGGATGCAATTCTAGGGCTGGAAAATCATTGGGCTGTAGGAGGTCTTCTTCGGTGATATGGGGAACGATCCTCTGAGCTGTTTTCAAAAGAGTTCGTCTTTGCTGGGCAATGAGTTCATCGAAAGGATGATTAACCCGGCATCCAAATAGGTGATAATCTGCTGGCTGCGGCTTTGCCAAATCGATTCTCGCTCGGAAGCCTTCGTATTCAAGAATGTTCTTCCTCGCTCGAACCGGCCGCTTCGCTCCCTTCGATTTTGCTTTGCCTCGCTTGCGCATATTGTCACCTATTTGGATGTCGGGTTAATTCAAACATTCTTTTTGGCCTCGTTTTTTTTGGAAAAAGGATCGCATCAACTCGGCGCTCTCGGCTTCCAAGATACGCGATGTGATTTCCAGCGTATGCATCGGATGATTTTTTGTGAAGAGATCGATCCAACTTCCATTGGCCCCTAAGCGCAGATCGGGCGCCCCCCAAACAAGCCTCTTGACCCTAGCCGAAAGAAGCGCCCCTGCGCACATACAGCAAGGCTCAAGAGTAGAATAAAGCGTCGTATCGGTGAGACGCCAATTCTCAAGGGCTCCTGCTCCCGCAGTGAGACAGAGCATCTCCGCATGGGCCGTTGCGTCTTGCAATAGCTCAACTTGATTGTGGCCGCGCGCGATGATTTTGCCGTTTTGCACGAGGACGGCACCAACCGGTACCTCATCGAGGGCAAAAGCCTTTTTCGCCTCTTTGAGCGCCTCGCGCATGAACTGTTCGTCTAGATCTTGCATTTTTGAAGCACTTTGATCTGTTTCTTTAAAGCCTCAGTGTCCTTGTCATACTTTTTCTGGACACCTGCAATCTTTTCATGCAGCCTTGCAATCTCTCTTTCTTTGGCAGCAAGAAGCTTTTCCAAACTCTCTTTTCCCTCTTCTGCCTGCTGCCTTTTCTCTAAATCGCCCCTTTCCTTTTCTGCAGCAGCACACAGCCTTTGCCTCACCGATTCGGGAAAGACGACCCCATTGAGCAGTACAAATAAAAAGGTGGGGATCGCACCATAAGCCTCTACGGTACCGACGAGCACCCTTTCACTCTCTTCTTCATTCAAAGACTCGATTTTATTGAATTCGGGGTTGATCTTGCTCAATCTGTCGGCAAAAATCTGATAGAGATCTCCATGCTTAAAAACCCAACGATTGACGACCCATTCTGCAAGTTCCTGATTGCCCTGGATGAGCTCCGATTCATAGGCATTAAAAATTTCTTCTATCGTGAGCCGATTCTGGGGGCGATTGCCAAAGTGTTTTCGATAAAACTCTGGGTCCGAGCCGAGATGATCGGATCGAATATCTTTTTTAATGTCACTCAGGATGACGTGCATCCAATTTTTTAGGGGAACAAACAGATTTTCCATAGAGCAGTAGCCGGGTTAATTTTGATTTGATCAGAATAGCAGATGCCCCATTTTCGATGAAGTCAAGTGAAGGGGATTGCCCGATTATTCAAAATCCTGTATAATGCAATCAATAAAAAACTCTATATTTCAACTGGAGACCCCCGAGTCATGACGTTAGATAAAGGCACTAAAGAAGAGATTACTAAAAAATTTCAATTGCATGAGAAAGATACCGGCTCAGCCGATGTTCAAATCGCTATTTTAACTGAAAGAATTGCTGAGTTAACAGAACATTTGAAGCTTGCCCCCAAAGATCACAGCTCAAGACTGGCTCTTTTAAAACTCGTTGGCCAAAGACGCAAGCTCCTCGACTATCTCAACTCAACCGACACAAAGCGGTATCAGACCCTGATCGTTCGTCTGAATCTCAGAAAATAAGTCCTAATCTTAGGGGGGGTGGCTTTTTACCCCCCTTGTTTTTTTTGCGCATTTCCTTTACGCTCCCTACCTTATATTAGACGGAGAAAAAAAGAATGTTCAAGCGCGAAACAATCACCATCCCAGTCGGGAATAAAACCCTCAAACTCGAAACAGGAAGAATTGCCCGCCAAGCCAATGGAGCGGTTCTGCTTCATTGCGGAGATACGGTGGTGTTCGCCTCGGCTTGTGCAGCCCCAACAGCGAGCGCAGAGATCGACTTTTTCCCCTTAAGAGTCGATTACCAAGAAAAATATTCATCGGTTGGAAGAACCGCGAGCGGCTTCATCAAACGAGAAGGACGCCCTTCTGAAAAAGAAATTTTGACCTCGCGCCTCATCGACCGCCCCTTAAGACCCATGTTCGAAGAGGGGTATTACAACGAAGTCCAGCTCTTGGCCTACGTCTTTTCTTACGATGGACTCCATCAATCTGATGTGCTCGCCATCTGCGCCGCATCCGCAGCACTCGTCATTTCCGATATCCCGCTCGTCAAACCGGTTGGTGCCGTCAGAATGGGAATGATCGACGATCAATTCGTGGTCAACCCAACAGTTGAAGAGATGAAACAGTCCAAACTCGATCTCGTGCTGGCAGGAACAGAAGATGCCATCTTGATGATCGAAGGATATTGTGATTTTCTCACTGAGGCCCAGGTCCTAGAAGCTATTGAAATGGGTCAAAAAGCCATTCACGATTTCTGCCATCAGCTCAATTCCTGGCGTGAAAAAGTGGGTAAACCAAAAAAACTCGACACTTTGAGAAAAATCCCTCAGGAAGTGAATACCGCAGTTCACAGTGCAGCGGCCACCCTCCTCGATTCAGCTCTGCGCATTTCTCTCAAACAGGAAAGAGAAAAGGCTCTCGCAGAAATCAAGGAAACAGTCATCAATACCCTGCTCTCTGAAGAAGCAAAAAGTAAGTATTCAAAAGTCGATGTGCTCCTTTCCTATAAAAATCTCCAATCCTCTCTCATGCGTAAAATGGTTCTTGCGGAAAAAAAGAGGATGGATGGAAGAGGACTTGCCGATATCCGTCCGATCGATATCGAGCAGTCTATTTTGCCCAGAACCCATGGGAGCTCTCTCTTCACCCGCGGAGAGACGCAATCTCTTGCCGTCTGCACTCTCGGAGGAGAAAACAACGCACAGCGCTATGAAGATCTGCATGGAGAAGGGACCCATAGATTCTATTTGCAATACTTTTTTCCTCCCTTCTCAGTCGGTGAAGTGGGCCGAATCGGCTCTCCCGGTCGAAGAGAGATTGGTCACGGCAAACTCGCAGAGAGGGCTTTGACCGCTACCCTTCCTAAACAGGGGGAATTTCCCTATGTCATCCGCTTAGAATCCAATATCACAGAATCGAATGGATCTTCTTCGATGGCATCCGTTTGCGGAGGCTGTCTTGCTCTGATGGACGCAGGCGTTCCAATCAAACGTCCTGTATCGGGGATTGCCATGGGCCTTATCTTAGAGGGAGGCGAATATGTCGTCCTATCCGACATTTTGGGAGCCGAAGATGCTCTCGGGGATATGGATTTCAAAGTGACGGGTGACCATGAAGGCATCACGGCATTTCAGATGGACATCAAGGTCGAGGGGATCACCCCGAAAATCATGAGGGAAGCCCTCATGCAGGCCAAAAAGGGACGTCAGCACATTTTGGAAAAAATGCTCGCCGTATGTCCAAAATCCAAAGCCGAAATGTCGATCTATGCACCGCGCATCGAAACGATGCAGATCAAGCCGAGCAAGATCGGTATCGTGATTGGTCCTGGCGGTAAACAGATTAGGTCCATCATTGAAGAAACGGGCGTCCAAATCGACATCGATGATTCGGGACTGGTGAGCATTGCTTCGACAAACCCCGAAGCGATGGACAAAGCCAAGGCCATCATCCATAGCCTGACAGCTGAGGCGGAAGTGGGCAAAATCTACACGGGGAAAATCGTGTCGATTGTTCAATTTGGCTTCTTTGTCGAAATTTTCCCAGGCAAGGAAGGGCTTTGCCACATCTCTGAACTCTCGAATAAGCGGATCCAAAATATCCACGACACCCCCTTCAAAGAGGGCGATACTCTGGAAGTCAAAGTCATCGATATCAATGACCGCGGTCAAATCCGCTTGAGCCATAGAGCTGTCATGGAAGAGACCGCCAATAGGTAGAAGATGGACCGAACACTTGCGAAAGAGGTTCCGAATTGCATTGGAAAACATGTCGTCATGCGCGGCTGGCTCAACAACCTCCGCTCTATGGGAAAGCTCGCCTTTTTGCTCCTCCGCGACCGAACGGGCCTTGCCCAAATCGTCATCGAGGACAAAGATGAGCTGCAAAAAGTAGCCGATTTACAACCTGGCTCAATTCTCAAAATTCATGGGAGAATTGTCGCTTCCAATTCGGCCTATCAAGCAGAGGTAGTCGATCCCAAAATCGTCATAGAAAACCCGATCTGGGAAGTCCCTTCAATTGAATACTACAAACCAGAAGTCCACTCCGATTTGGAATTCATTCTCGATAACAGGCCGATGGCCCTTCGGAATCGGCAAATCGCAGCCGTTTTTAAAATTCAGGCAGAAATTGCCCACGCCTATCAGCTCTATATGCACGATACGGTTTGCGCTACAGAATATTTTGCTCCCAATATCATTGGAGCCTCTTCCGAAGGAGGGGCAGAATTCTTCAATGTGGACTATTTTGGCTACACCGCAACACTTGCACAGAGCAGTCAGCTCTATAAGCAGATCATGGTCGGCGTCAATGAACGGGCCTTTGCTCTCATGCCCTTTTTTCGTGCAGAACCCTCGCAGACGAGCAGACATCTCTCTGAAGGCAAACAATTCGAATTTGAAATGGGTTTTTTCGAAAAATGGGAAGAGATCATGGACATCCAAGAAGGGTGTCTCAAATTCATTCTCAAATTCATTCAGACACATTGTAAATCAGAAATCGAAATGCTTGGGGGGCAAATCATTAAGGCCCCTGAACACGTCCCTTTCCCCCGCTTAACCTTCCAAGAAGCACAGGAGCTCTATTTTCAAAGAACGGGCGTCGATGAAAGGCGTGAGCCCGACTTGAGTCCTGCAGCAGAACGAGAGCTGTGCGCCTGGGCAGCTGAAAAATCGGGAACCGATCTCGTCTTTGTCACCGATTGGAAAACAGAAAAGCGCCCCTTTTATGCCTATCCAAAAGAAGATGAGCCCACATTGACAAATACGTTTGATCTTCTCTGCGCCGGCACCGAAATTACCTCGGGCGGACAAAGACGCCACACCTACGAATCGATGGTTCAAGGCATTTTGATGAAGGGGATGGATCCCACAAATTTTACCGATTACCTGAGCATCTTCAAATATGGCATGCCTCCTCATGGCGGCTTTGGCATGGGGCTAGAAAGACTCACGATGACCTTTCTCAAACTCAAAAATATCCGCGAAGCTTCGCTCTTTCCCTCAGACACCAAACGGATTGCCGGAAATCGGATCAAGGCAAAGATCTTTTTTGGAGGCGAAAATATCCGCAATGAAATCATCCACCAACTCCGAGTGAAAAAAATTGATTTCGACCACCGTGTCCACGAGCCGACGCCCACTTCCGAAGATTCGGCGCGCGTGCGCAACATCAAGATGGAAGAAGGTGTCAAAGCGCTTATCTTAAGAGGAAAGACCACGAAGAAAAATTACCAATTCAATATCCCTGCCCATCTCAAAGTCGATATGAAAGCAGTTGCTGAAATCGTCGGGGAAAAATGCGAATTCGAAGACCCAGCCGTGATCTCTGAGCGGTTTGGTCTGCAGATTGGGGGCGTTCCCCCTTTCGGGAATCTCCTCAATCTCGACAATTATTTTGATGAAGAAATTTTGCATCAAGAAAGATCGGCCTTCAATTGCGGCCTCACGACAGAATCGATCATCATGCAGTCCAAAGACCTATTTTCTCTCGTCGATCCCAAAGTCGGCAAATTTTCCAAGAGTTGACAAGTAAACCCTTTTTATGAAAAAAAGGATCTATCACTCAATTCGGGAGAGTTTTATGCAATCAAAACGTATTTTAGGAATTTTACTGATCGTGATCGGGGGAGCGATGGTGCTCTTTTCCAACTACATTGCAGGGCAAGTTGCGCAAGGGCAAGCACAAATTGACAGCGCTCAGTCCCAAGTCAACACCACGGATACGCTCTTTTCTGGCTCAGAATATACAAAACCTTTCGGGAAAGCGCTTACAGGTGGCGCTCAGAAGAAAATCGATGCGGGACAAAGAGAGGTCAATTACTACTCTGGCCTTTCCGGCAAGGTGAAAGTCGGCGGCATCATCTTGATCGTCATCGGAGCAGCCATTCTCTTTATGGGGCGCAAAAAACGATAATGGGATAAAATAAATAAAAGTTTGATTGTATAATAATCGAAACTTTTATTATAATTTCTCCCATGAAAGATAGAAAGTTCATCACATCCTTTATCTCCTTTATCCGGCCCCAGCCGGATAGATTCATGCATTGGGCTTAGCTGCCCACATCTAACACTATACAACTAGTTAAAATTTAATAACTTAAATAATAATTTAAAAATTGGAGATATTTTTATGTCAACAGACGTTACTACCCCGTTGAATAGGGTTAGACAACCAGATTATAAGACCTTGGAAGTTGTTGATCCTAGAGCAGAGCCAAGACGGCCTTGCTGTACGAAGAAAGCCAAAGTTGTCGCAGTGGCAACCCTCACAGCATTCGGAACTTTTTTGGGTTTGGTCCTGGGCCTTGCTAAGGACTGTGGATCTGGCCAGGTGTTGAGAGAGCTACCAGGTAGCGCAAACTGCCAATGTGTGAATGCCACACTGGCTGCAAACTACACAGGTTGCTCAACCAGCGTCTTTCCTCGGCCTGTGCCTTAATTCCTTCCTCTTTAGGCTTGCCGAAAGGCAAGCCTTCTATAGTTCTAGGCTATCATTAAAGAATCCTTTATGGCAGACTGCTGAAGGTTCAGAAGGGAAACAGGATTTGCAGGATCACAAGTGGCAGGATTCACAGGAAAAAATAGCGATACCACGGTTTATGGATGAACTTTGGAAAGAGGAAATTGGAATTTAAGAGAGTATATCATCCTTCTCATCCTGCCGTTTACGATCCTGCAAATCCTGTTCCCTTCTAACTTGCTTAAGCAATTATGCTGCAAATTGCTCTTTAAAACCATAAGGGCTTGCCTTTCGGCAAGCCCTTCTTTCACTTTTAGGCTTTTACCGTGATTTTGAGCGGTCTTGAGGTTTTGGCTTTGGGAAGAGAGATTTTCAAAATCCCATCTTCTGCCGACGCCTGGATGGACGCACTCTCATCGATTTGGATCCCTTCTAAGGGAACGAGGTAAGAGTAGCTATACCGCTCCGACTTCGCTAAAATCGAAAGCGCCCCTTTTTCGAGCGTGATCTCCATCTCTTTGGATTTCACCCCGGCAACGAGCGCCTCAACGACATAAGCCTCTTCCGTCTCACTCAACCGGACACCGGTTGGACGGAAGGCATTTTCAACTTCTTGAAAAAGTGTAGCAAGTGACATACGTTTCTCCTTGAATTCAGTTTTGTCGAATTCAATTTGAATTCTAGCAAACGGAGAAACTTTTGTCTAGCACTCTTTGAGATAGAGTGCTAGATTTTGCCTTAAGCCTCTTGAGGGCCAATGTCTTGTGGATTAACCGCAGGACGAATTTGGCTTGGGATTGGTGGGGGTGGAGGCGGATTTTTGATCTGCAATTCATCGGCCACTTTGACCCGGGCCCGTTTCTTCTCGACATCCCAATTGCCATCCATGATCTCTTTGACATCGGTGGCATCGAGCGTCTCGAATTCCATCAGCATATCGGTCATAAGCTGAACTTGGATCTTGTGTTCAGTGAGGATATCAACGGCTCTCTTATGCGCCTCGTCGATCAGCTCCCTCACCTCTTTATCGATTGCTTGGGCCGTCTCATCCGAATAATTTTTCTCGTGATACCCGCTCATTCCGAGATATTGACCCGATTCGGTCCGCTCATCATAGGTCACCGTTCCGAGATTATCGCTCATCCCCCATTCACAGACCATGCTTCTCGCGATCTTCGTCGCCTGCATGATATCGTGCTGAGCGCCCGAAGACATGTCTTTTACGAAAATCTCTTCGGCTGCGCGCCCTCCCATCAGAACGACGAGTTTATCGAGCACCTCTTTTTTCCAGTAGCTGAGTCTGTTTTTGGTCGGCATGAAGTGTGTGGCTCCAAGAGAAAAACCCCTCGGGATGATCGTCACTTTATCGACCGGATCGCTGTATTTTACACAAAGACCTGCGATCGCATGGCCCGATTCGTGATAGGCGGTTGTGAGCTTTTCATTTTGATCCATTTCCAAGCTGCGCCGCTCTTTTCCATACCGAACCTTATCGGCCGCCTCTCGCACTTCAGCTGAGGTAACAGCCGATCTTCCGATGCGAGCAGCAAGGAGCGCCGCTTCATTGAGAATATTTTCCAAATCGGCGCCTGAAGCTCCTGGCGTACTGCGGGCCACATCATTGAGATCCACCGATTTATCCATCTTGATCTTGCGAGCATGGACTTTCAAAATTTCGAGTCTTCCCTTGATGTCGGGCAAATCGAGGACGACGCGCCTGTCGAAACGGCCCGGTCTCAAAAGGGCGCGATCCAAAATATCAGGACGGTTGGTTGCAGCCATCAAAATGACTCCCTCTTTGGTGTCAAAGCCGTCCATCTCGACGAGAAGCTGGTTCAAAGTCTGCTCCCTTTCGTCATGTCCGCCGCCGATACCAGCCCCCCGATGACGACCCACAGCATCGATTTCGTCCATGAAGATGATACAAGGAGCGTTTTTCTTGGCCGTATCGAACATATCGCGAATACGGCTAGCACCGACCCCTACAAACATCTCCACGAAATCTGAGCCGGAGATTGAAAAGAAGGGACGATCGGCCTCTCCCGCCACCGCTTTTGCAATGAGCGTTTTTCCCGTCCCAGGAGGACCAACGAGGAGAACCCCTTTGGGGATTCGGGCGCCGAGCGCTGTAAATTTCTGCGGGTCTTTCAAAAAGTCGACGATCTCTTTCAGCTCTTCTTTTGCCTCATCCGCACCTGCGACATCTTTAAAAGTCACCTTATTGGTCTCTTTGGTCATCAGTTTCGCGGGCGATTTTCCAAAATTCATGGCAGAGGATCCCACCCCTTTCATCTGTCTTGAGAAAATGAAATACAAGAAGAGGATGACGAGCATCACGGGCAAAATCGTAAAAATATAGCTAAAATAGTTGGGAGAGGGTTCTTGGCTCTTAAAGGTCTTTTCGAGAACCGTATTTCTCGGCTGATCGGGCGCGCGGTAGGTAAGCCCCTTATTGGCCTCAAAACTACCCCACTCTTCTTTGGCTTGGGCAAACCAGTGACTGAAAACTTCCGGATCCTGTTTTTCAAGGGCCCTTGTTGAAAGCTCTTGGTTATTGAAGAACCAGATGCTAGAGGCAACTTTGGCTCTTGATTTTTCTAAAAGAGCTTCATTCTTTTCGAGCTCACTCACAACCTTGCCAAATTCCTCCAGAGATTCCACATAACTGCGAACACTGCGCAAGGCTCCTAAACGCACTCCATCCGCCTCCCTGCCAAGGTTACCGATGATGGAAGTGATCTGATTCAAGATATTTCGATAGGTGCGCAACTGGAGCTCTGGTGAATGATCTACAGCAGCTGTTAGCTGATTGCTGATCGTTTTGAGCTCTTGCTTGACCGACTCTGTTCCAATCCCAAGAGCTGGCGAGCGAAGTAGAGCCACGAGATTTTGCAACTCTTTCCCTGTTGACTCGACCGTTTCTACCGTCTGCATTTGCTGGGCAAGACTCAAACTCCTCTGGACAAAAGGC
The DNA here is from genome assembly GCA_964424735.1 of uncultured bacterium. GTDB lineage: Bacteria > Chlamydiota > Chlamydiia > Chlamydiales > SM23-39 > REEB52. Next base: position 38,535 of record CAYRJU010000008.1, on the reverse strand, counting down.
AGACTCGTGACATCTCGATCGGACAAATGGTTCAACACGATGGAGCTTTCACGATCTGGAGTGTTATAAAGAGGTCCGACAACCACATAGCCCGAACGGGGAAGGGTAACTCCACCAATATGCAGATAGAGATCGGCCGCCTCGCGTACATTTTTTTGGATCAGATCCAAATCTCTGATCAGACGATTTGAAGCATTTGTGAGTTCATGGTGCTTATTGAGCACTTCTAGATAGCGAAACCGTTCGGCGCTTTCTTCGGAAAGCTGTTCTCGAAACTTACCCGTAAACGTAACGAGATTATCGTTCTGGGCGATTTTTCGGTTTTCCTCTGGCAAAGTCAAATTCAAATTCGTCAAATGCTCGGCCTGATGGCTGAACGAGACTCTCCCCGCGACAGAGGAAGAAAAGGTCTGCACACCTATGATGATGACAATAGCTGCCAGGAGAAATGCGAGGAATCCTCCGGGGAAGCCTTTTTTAGGGGTTGGTCTCATTTTGGCCATAAACGCCTTACTCTTCTGTTATAAATTCTTCTGAACAGGTCAATTAAATCACTTTTTCTGCTTTAAGTAAAGTGCCAGATGCGCCCAATTTCGCCCTGGAATTGTTCTCATAGCAAAAAAAGAATAAATTGTCTCCTTCCTGTCTATATTATACTGACTACGAACAGGTTGCACTCTTTTAAACAAACCAAACGATGCCTTTATCAACGAAAATTTTGTTTGTTTTGAGGATTAAGCATTTGGATGTTTCTCTTTGTTCAATCCAAGTTAAAAGAGTATTGAGGTGGTCTCTATTGAGGATGAGGGATCTCCCTTTTGCCATTTTTTGAAGGAGAAAGGTTCTTTCAAGCCTCTCTAGTCCGCTTAAGTCGCAGAGGAATCCCCAAGGCCCTTTTTGGATAGGGTGATGAGCTAGCTTCTTTTCAAAATATTCGCTGAGTTCATGCGCCCTTTCAGAAAGAAGGGTCAAGTTTCCTCTCGTCTCTTTGCCAAAGCATTCATTCAATAGGGGGAAGAGATCGGCTCTCATCCTCGCCCTTAAGTAAGAGGGATCAGAATTGGAAGCATCGAGAAGTGGTTTTAAGTTTCTTTCTTCCAAAAACGGAAAAATAGCCGACCGATAGATGCTGAGAAAAGGGCGCCAAATCGGCATGCCCAATTGCCAGCTTTCTGCCCGCATCCCTCCTAAATGAGTGAGATGGGCTCCCTCTAAAACTCTCTTCAAGACCGTCTCGGCTAAATCGTCTGCTGTATGGGCCAAGAGAAGAGCGGCATGTCCCGGGAAAATCTTTTCGAAAAAGGCATATCTTGCTTTTCTCGCCTCGTCTTCGCTTTTTTCTTTGGGTTGCAATCGGATTGAGAAGAAAGAACAGCCCAGCTGTTTCGCCTCTTCTTCGATGGCTTTTGCCTCTTCTAAACTCTCTTCGCGCCAACCGTGATCGACGTGGGCGATCGAGAGATGAGCGCCCACTTCCAAAAGGGCGTAGAGAAGGGCTTTTGAATCGGGCCCTCCCGAATAAGCGAGGAGCAAAGGCTTTTCCCGATCCCAATGGACGCTAAGAAAGTCTTTTGTTAAACTCACGATATGTCGATTTTGTGGCGCTACGCTTTGCAAAGTTATTCCCGTGTATTTTTTCTCTCGGTCTGTACGTTCATTTCTGTCCTTCTCATCACCCGCTTCAAAGAGATTGCGAGATTCACAGCCCTCAGCGGCGATTTCTCCATGACAGGACTGTTTATACTCTACCACATTCCCACTATTTTACCCCTTGCTATTCCTCTATCCGCGCTCATCGCTTCTCTTCTCTTTTTTCAGAGGATCAGTAAATCCTTTGAACTAACGGCCCTCAGGGCATCGGGCTTAGGGTTTAAAAAAATCATTGCACCTCCCCTTTCAGCTTCGCTTCTCCTCTCTTTCTTGAATTTCGCCATTTGTGCTGAGATAGCCCCCTTTTGCCGTAGAGAGGGAAAAACGATGATCTATCACGAAACTTCTCCCAATCCCCTTCTCCTCCTTCAAAGACAAAAGCTCGTGAAAATCAGAAGCGCTTATCTGGACATGGAGGTCAAAGACGACGAGACAATCAAAGATCTGACCCTCGTTGTTGCCAATGAGGGAACGGGCCGTTTGAGTCTCATCTCTGCGAAAAAACTCTGGTTGGAAAAAGAAAAATTGGTGGGAAAAGATTTGGCCATCCTCTCATATCTCAAATCGGATGACGGATTTGACAATCTCATCATCGAAAACCAATCTCTGATGTCGACTTCTGCTCCCCTTCTATCGAAAAGTTTAAAAAAGAGTCGGCCTAAACTCGATATCAACGCTCTCAATCTCAAAATGCTTCGCCTGCACATCAAGCCCAATCAGGCCCATATCGAAATGCTGAGACGCATCTCTCTTTCTCTGGCGGCTTTCAGCTTCACCTTTCTCGGTTGCGCCTTTGGGATTGAAGAGGGACGTACCCCCTCAAAGAAAAATCTCCTTTATGCTCTTCTCTTAACTCTTTGCGTTCTCATGAGCTATCTTTTAGGAAAAGAGTTGAAAGGCTCTCGCGATCTAGCTCTTCTCGCCTTTTTGCTTCCTCATCCCTTTATCTGGCTCTGCTCGAGCGTCCATCTCTATCGCATTGCAAAGGGGCGAATATGAAACTTTGGCAGAGATACATCTTAGTTAAACTTACAAAAACGTTTCTATTCTTTCTCTTCTCTCTTTTCACGATTTACGTGATCATCGATCTTTCGGCTCATGGAGTTCGTTTTTTTTCAAAAGCAAGTTTTTTAGAAATCACCCTCTATTACTTACACAACTTCTTGACTCTCTTAGATCTCTTCCTCACTCTGACCTTTCTCTTGAGCGTGTTAAAATGTCTCATAGATCTGACTTCCCATCGAGAACTCGTAGCCCTTCAAATGGCGGGCCTTTCAAAAAAAAGACTTCTCTCTCCCTTTTTTCTCTTCGCTGGTCTGCTCGCGCTTGCAGGTTTTATCAATGAACAGTTTGCGGCTCCGAATGCAGGAGAGCTCTCTAGCAGCTTTAAAAGCACGTACAAATCTAAAAAGAAATCAAAACTCCCTAAAAATCTGTACAGCGTCTCTTTTGAGGATGGATCTGCTCTCGTCTATCAAAGCTTCTCTAAAGAAACCAAAGAACTCATGGATGTCTTTTGGATTCGAAACCCAAGCGATATCTGGCACATGAAGAGTTTTCAAATCGATCTCTTAGAAGGGCGCTTTGTCAATCACTTGATCCGGGGAGACAACAAAGAATTTATAAAGAAAGAGAGTTTTCTATCGCGCCCCTTTAAGGAACTCCCCTGGAATAGTGAAACTGCCTTAAATCGTTTCATCCCCTATGAGAGTAGACCCCTTTCTACCCTTTTCAGCCAAGCCTCTGGAAAAGCTGCAGATGCAAGAGTGATCTTTTCGCATCTCTATTACAAATTGCTCGCGCCCCTCATCCCTTTTCTCCTCCTGATCTGTCTTTGCCCAATTCTCATTCGCTACGATCGAAAAAGACCGATCTTTCTCACCACAGCCCTTTCGATCTTTGGGCTCTTAGGACTCAAATCGATCCTCGATGGAATGCTGATTTTAGGGGAAAACCAAGTCCTTCCCTCTTATGTCGCCATTTTTTCTCCCATTCTCATCCTATTATCTACTACAATGCCCTCTTTTGTTAAAATGCGCTGAAACAGCGAAGTGTTTAGAGAACACTTTACTTTATTCCTTGACAATTCCATATTCCAAAAGAATGAGACCGCCCAAAGCCTTCACCGACCTTCGCGAGCTATCGCTAGAGATCCACCAACTCCACTCGGTCCTGACTCTTTTGCATTGGGATCAAGAGACCTATATGCCCTCTGGAGGGAGCGTCCCTCGCAGCCACCAAATCTCTCTCCTATCGGGCTTGATTCACGAAAAGAAAACGAGTCGCAAGTTCAAGACAAGTCTCGAAAAGCTCGTGAGTTTGTCCACGGGAAAACTCAAAGTCAAGGGGTTACATAAAGCAGAGCAAATCATGGTGCGGGAATGGCTGAAAGATTTCCGTAGACTCAATAAACTTCCCGCCGACTTCGTGAAGAATTTTTCCCAAGTCACTGCGGAGGCAAGCCAAATTTGGGCCAGTGCAAAAAAAGAAAACAATTTCAAAATTTTCGCCCCTTTTCTAGACAAAATTGTGCAATTATCTAGACAAAAGGCCGAAATTTTTGGTTTTGAAGAGCACCCTTATGATGCGCTTTTAGAAACTTATGAACCCACCATGAACGCCCGAAAACTGGGCAATCTCTTCGACGGTTTGCGAAAAGAGCTCATGACCCTTCTCAAAAAGGTCAATAAAGCACATTCTATCGACAACCGTTTTTTACATCGGAAAGTGGAGAATGCAAAACAGCAAGAATTGGGATCGCTCATCCTCTCGGCTCTTCCCATAGAAATGGCCTATACTCGCCTCGATCTGTCGAATCACCCCTTCTCTTTGGCCTTGCATCCCCACGATAGCCGGATCACGACCCGTTTACTCCCCCACAACTTCATGAGCAATCTCTTTTCGATCCTGCACGAAGCGGGCCACTCCTTTTACGAAATGGGACTCCCTTTACACACTTGGGGAACTCCCCTTTCAGAACCGGTCTCCTTAAGTGTTCATGAAAGCCAGTCACGCTTTTGGGAAACTCTCATCGGTCGCAGTTTGCCCTTTTGGAAATATTTTTATCCAAAACTCCAAAAAGCACTCCCCGGTGTTTTGAAGGGAATTTCCCTCGACAGATTTTACTGTGCTGTCAATAAAGTAACGCCGAGTTTCATCCGGGTCGAAGCCGACGAGGTAACCTACTGCCTGCACGTCATTGTTCGCTTTGAGATTGAAAAAGAGCTCATCACGGGAAAACTCAATGTCCACGATCTCCCGGCTGCTTGGAATGCCAAAGTGAAAGAAATTTTGGGGGTCGAACCAAAAACAGATCGAGAGGGGTGTCTGCAAGATATCCATTGGTCTCTCGGCGATTTTGGCTATTTTCCCACCTATGCTCTGGGCAATCTCATGGCCGCCCAGCTCTTTTCGGCTTTTGCCAAAGAACATGCGAATTGGGAGACAAGAGTGGCCTCTGGCGATTTGGGGTTCGTTCGCGAGTGGCTGAAAACGAATGTCCACCAATGGGGAAGAACCTACGATCTAGAAGAGCTTGCAAAACGGGTCACGGGAAAACCTTTTAGCGAACAGGCCTATTGCAGCTATCTCAAGAAAAAGTACGCAGACATTTACAAATTGTGAGGTTTGAGACGGTGTTGGCGTCTTTTTTCCGCCGCATGATACCGTTCGATCTGCTCGGGTGTTTCTGGAATGACAGGCAGTACATCGACCGGTTTTAGTTCATCATCCATAGCGACAAAGGTAAAATAGGCAGACAAAATATCTTTTTGTTCAAGAGTCCGAAAGTCCTCTGCGATCACTTTGACCCCGATCTCCATCGAAGTGTGCCAGGTCTTATTGACGGACGCCTTGCAGACGAGGATATCACCGTGTCTTGCAGGGCTGAGGAAGCGAACCGAATCGATTCCGAGCGTCACACAGACTCGCCCCGTATGCCTTTTGGCAACAATCGCAGCTAAATTATCAACGACTTGCATCAATTTTCCCCCGAAAAGAGTCCCGTGGGGATTCAGATCATTGGGGAATACTTCGACAACCTGATCGATGATGGCAGAGGCAGAAACCGGTTTTCCTTCCATAGTTCCTCCCCCATACCAAGAAAACGAAATTCCGACAAGCCCACTAAAAAATAAGCGGAATTTTTTATGAAAAGGATCAGCAGGTGTTTGAAAATTTTTATTTGCAGGAATTTGCAGAAATATCCTACCATGTAGTACTATGCAAATCAAAAGACAAATAATAGAAACGAGGCCTTTTTCCAGGCAAATCGCACAGTTGCTGCGTTCGCGAAGTTTACTGCAGAGTGACTACGATGCTTTTAAAAAGGAATTGGCAGAACATCCAGAAGATGGACCTACTTTGTCAGGCACAGGGGGGGTAAGAAAAATTCGGCTGAAATCCGCTTCCAAAGGAAAACGGGGAGGATTTAGGGTTTGTTACTTTTATTATGTCGCAGCCGAGGCAATTTATCTGTTATTCATCTTCCAGAAAAATGAACAAGAAAATCTCAGCGAAGCAGAAAAGAAAGAGTTGAAAGAACTGACAACCACGCTTAAGGGAAAAAAATGAGCAAATTTTTTGAAAAAATCAAAGAAGGCCTTCAAGATGCTATCGAACACAAAAAAGGCAAGATCACGCTTCGTACTGAAATCATCGAAATCCCAGAGCCGCCTGCTGAATACTCGGCCAAAGAGATCCGCAAAATCAGAGAAAAAGGGCACTATTCCCAAAGTATCTTTGCCAGAGTTCTGAACGTCAGCATCAAAACTGTCCAAGCTTGGGAATCCGGCGAGCGCTTTCCCAGCCACGCCGCTCTTCGTCTCTTGGAAATTGTCGATAAGGGAATCTATCGTCCAGCGATTGTCAAAAGAGCCTAAACTATAAAGGCAACTTTGCAAAGTTGCCTTTATAGTTTTGTGGATGGGAAAATGGCCATCCGCAAAATAGAGAGTAATCTTAACGTTTGGAGAACTGGAAGCGCTTACGGGCCCCTTTGCGGCCATACTTTTTGCGCTCTTTTTTGCGAGGATCGCGAGTGAGATACCCGAGTTCTTTGAGCTCGCCCCTCAATCTGTCGTCTTCCAAGACGAGTGCGCGGCTGATGCCGAGACGGGTTGCCTCTGCTTGCGCTTCGAGACCTCCCCCTTTCACTCGGATGATGAGATCGACTTTCTCAGGGTTTGAAAATTTTTGGATGGGAGCGAGGATCAAATCTCTTTGAAGAGGAAGAGGAAAATATTCCTCAAACTTGCGTCCATTGACATCTATTGCGCCAGATCCCTTTTTGAGTCTCACTGCAGAAACCGCAGTCTTTCTACGGCCAATTCCAATTGTCTCTTCTTGCTTTGCCATCTTTAGAATTCCTTTAAATGTTTACAGGGATCGGTTGTTGAGCTTTTAGATCGTGGGCTGCCCCTTTAAAAATGCGCAGTTTCTTGAGTTGCTGTCCCCCAAGGCGCGTCTTGGGCATCATTCCCTTGACGGCTCTTTCAAGGACCATTTCGGGATTGCGGGCAATCATCGTCGAATAGGGAATTTCTCGCATGCCCCCGATATAACCGGTATATTTACGGTAAATCTTACGGGCTCTTTTCATCCCTGTTACAGCAATTTTTTCAGCATTGATGATCACAACGCCATCGCCACAATCTACATAAGGGGTATAATCGGGACGGTGTTTTCCACGTAGGATTTTCGCGATCTCTGCAGCAAAGCGACCTAGTGTTTTTCCGGTCGCATCGAAGAGATACCACTTACGCGTATCGAGAGCCTCTTGTTTAGTGAGGAGGGGAGTCTTGTGCTTCTGGTTCATTTCTTTGAATTTCCTAAATACAAATTGAAAACAATATCATATCTAGCCTGAAGATTTTTTGCAAAGGTGATTTTTTCTTTGGAAAAGTAGCACTCCCTCAGTTATCATAAACCCCTTATGAAAGAGCCAAAGACATATTTTATTCGCACCTATGGCTGCCAGATGAATGAACTCGACACCGAGATCATGGCGGGCCAGCTCCAAAAGAGGGGTCTAAGTCCCGTCTCCGATGAGGAAAATGCCGATTTGCTGATCTTCAACACCTGCTCCATTCGCGACCTTGCAGAGCGCAAAGTGATGGGAAAGCTCGGCCGAATGGGAAGAGGCGCTAAACGCAATACCCTGATTGGGGTGACCGGCTGCATGGCCATGGCAAAAAAAGAATCGCTCTTTCGAAAATTCCCTCATCTCGACTTCGTCATCGGCACCAACAACATCACCGATTTGGGAACCGTTCTCGATGAGGTTCTCTACACGAATCAGCAAATCGTCAAGACGGATGATCGATTCGAGGAAAATTTAGATTATCTAGTCGCCAAAAGGGACAACAAGATCAAGGCTTTTGTCTCGATCATTCGAGGGTGCGATAAGTTCTGCACCTATTGTGTCGTCCCTTACACCCGCGGCCAGGAGGTCTCGAGACCCCCAGAAAGCATCCTCGAAGAGTGCAAAAAACTCGTCGAAAGCGGCTATAAAGAAATCACTTTACTCGGCCAAAACGTCAATAGCTACGGCAAAGACCAGCCCGAATGGAACTGCCTTTTCCACGACCTGCTCTACAAGATCGATCAGATCCCCGGGATGGAGCGTGTCCGCTTCATGACCTCTCATCCCATCGACATCACCAAAGAGCTGATGCAGGCCATCCGTGATCTCCCCTCTCTTTGTGAATTTGTCCATTTCCCCATCCAGGCAGGCTCAAGCCGCATCCTCAAAAAAATGCACCGCATCTACACAAAAGAGCAGTATTTGGAAAAAGTCTCCCTCCTCCGAGACATCGTTCCAAACGTCTCTTTGGGAACCGATATCATCGTCGGATTTCCCACAGAAACTGAAGCCGAATTCCAAGAGACTTATGACGTTTTGAAACAGATCCGCTATTCTCTTGCCTTCATCTTTGCCTATAGCGCTCGTAAGGGCACTCCAGCTATGCGCTGGAAAGACGATGTTCCCGAAGAGGAGAAACTCGACCGGCTCCAAAGGCTCATGGCACTCCAAGATGAGATCAGCAACGAAGAAAGGGCCTCTATGCTCGGCGGAACCTATGAAGTTCTCGTCGAGCGGTTCAATAAAGATGGAAAAATGCTCAAAGGGCGCACCCGCTGCTGGAAAAAGGTGATTTTTGAAGGAGACGAGAGCCTCATCGGGACCCTGCAGCCCGTCAAGGTGCACAGCTTTAGCCACGAAACCCTGATCGGCGAGTGGATAAAACCCCAAGGACAGCTCAAAGTCATCTAAAAACTATTTTAGTTTAATTTTAATTGCAAAAGCAATAAAATATTAAACTATTTATGGACCAGCATCTTTTATCTAGAATCACCAAAGATTATTTGAACTTAGACCCAGAATTCATACCGCCTAGAGACCGGTACCGGATGGGATGGGGAGGCTCTGTCCTGATCTCTCAGGGACTTAAACCCAAGGCAAAGAAAGAAGCGGCAGCGCGGCTTCTTGCCTTACGAGAGCGATTTGCAAATCTCTTTCAGTTTGCAGAGAGTAGACCCGTTTCCCTATCGACTTCTCCCCGTTTGCCCCCTCCAGTAGAGCCGCCTCCCGCCTCTTTCTCCCCTCCTCGCTATTTTTCTAGAGGAACTCTCGACCGAAAAGAGAGAGAACCCATTTCTTATCTGCTCATGGAAACCAATGAAAGAGCTGACGCCAAGCTTGTTCCGGGAAATACGCATCTCTTCCGCTCTCTTTGCCGAGGTAAAGGCGTCCTCAAGCAAAACTCTCAGGGCCTCGTCTATCTCGATATCGATAATCGATTCATCACGATGATGCTCCCCTATTTAAAAGCGCAAGGGTTGATTCGCCCTCCCTACTTCAATCTCTTTCAAACTCCAGAGGGAGCCCATATTCCAGTCATTTCTTCTCGAGAAACCTCTTTTCACTATCTCGAAGAAATCGAAGGATTGGGAAAGGAAATTTCCTTTGAAATCGAAGGGCTCTATTCTATGGAACCCTCTTCTTGGCCCGAAGTGGAACAGGTTTGGTTTTTCAAAGTGCGCTCTTCAGGCTTAGAAGAATTTCGCCGTCGCCAGTTTCTGACAGAGCATCCAGGCGGACACGCCTTTCACATCGCCATCGCGATTAAGCCCCGCGTCGGCAAAGTGCACCCTCCTCGTAGCGTTCCCCTCATGCGCATCAATGTGGCCTTTTTGGCCGCTTAGAATTTGTTGATTTATTCAATACAGTCAAAGATAATTTTGGGCTATGTCCGTAGCCTCCATACAAACCTCTGTTCCCGTATTCCGCCCTAGCGAAAAGCCTCCTCTTTGCGACATCGTGCAGGAAATCGCCCTCAAAGTTCTTAAAGAACTGGCTCTCTCCATTGTCTTTGGAAGCATCGTCTCTCTCTTCGTTGTGAGCGCGTCGGGAACCACTTTTCTCATCAGTGCGGTAGTCGTTCAGCTGGCTGTCAGCACGTTTTTTCACTCGCTTGGAGCCTTTGCCACCTATCAGGCCCTCGATAAAGATCCCCATCAAGGCTTTTACCAAAACATAGCTTACGCCTGCGAATGGATTGCAGGGCTCAATTTCGCCGTTCTCACAGGTTTTAATACGCAAACAGTCGTACATGAGTCGGGGCACGCGCTTGCTTCTTTACTCCTCTATAAAAACCCTCGCCCTAATATCGCGGTGTATCCCTTTGCAGGAGGAATTACCGAATTTTATAAGACAAAACTGACTCCTTGGGGACAAAAACTGGGCTCTGCTGCCTCCACTTGCTTTGTCGTGGCTTCAGGTCCAGGTCTTGCCCTTCTCGTCTCCTCTGCAATCTGGGCAATCGGAATGGCGCTTTTAGACAAATATCCACAGTTTGGAAAATACCTGATCTCCTGGGCTGCCATCGATTTTCTCCACCATGCTGCCTACGCCTATTCGGCTCTAGGAGCTAAACCGTGGAATCTCACTCACGATTTTGTCCACTTAGCGATCTTTGGACTCAATCCCGTGGCAGCATCGATCGGCATTCTTGCCATACCCGTTCTGATTACACTTGGAATGATGAATTTTAGAAAAACAGAGCCGCCAACTGGAATAGCGGCGGCTCTTGCGTGAGAAAAGATTTTAGAATTCGAAAGCTGCTTTCACCGTCAAACCTTGAAGATAGAGGTTTGAAGGAGAAGATCCAGGGTGCACAAATCCATCTGACATCAAATCAGCGAGATAGCGCATCATATTTTGTTGCCAAAATACGCTGAAATCATAGGTGGCAGCAAAATCGAAGTGAACCCTTCGGCACCCAAAATAGGATCCCCAACCAAATCCGGCTGAGAGATCGAGATTGGGTCTCAAGCCATCTACATCATCGAGCTTCATTCGAATCGATGGAGTGGCTGTATTGGGAGTATCGACGGTTTGTTTTACCTCTGTATAGCGCGTATAGAGAAGGCTTGCAGCTACATCTCCGAGGAATCTGAATCCGTATCCCAAATGCCAATTCCCGTTGAATCCCACACGGGGTCCAACTGCCCAAGAATGGGAGCTGTAGCGCGCGTGCCGGCTAGTTCCAGTCACTGTCACACCCGTCTCAGGAAGGATGGCTGCTTCAATATCCAAGTTCTGGCGAATCCAGAGACCTCGAGCACCGAAAACAGGTTCAAACACAAAACGGCTTCCAATGTAGGATGGGCGAGAGATTTGTGCATCGGCGATATCAAAGGCATATTCCCACTCTGAAGAGATAGAATTCGTTGCATTATTGAGGGGGATAGAGGGAAACCAGTTCGTTGGAATCCAGACCCCTAAAGCACCCGTGGTCACTCCATCAATAGAGCTGGCAGAGGGTGTAGGAGGCGTTCCCGAAGTATGCGTCTCTCCACGAACCCAGGTATACTCTCCATAAAGTGTCCATCCATCCCAGCCTCCCGACCAACCAAGGCCTACTTGGAAGCCCGGTTTGAAAGCGAAATCTTGGGTGAGTACGCTGTTCCCAAATGCTGAATTGGTGATGTTCGTATTTGCCACTTCAATTGGAAGAGCTGTGAGTTGTGCGGGAAGAGCCAGATCCATTCCATCTTGCATTGCTTCCCAATAAGTGAAGCTTGCTGTAACAAACAGATCCCAACCGCAGCGCACATCAAAATTAGCTGGCTCTACATAGGCAGAAGGGAGGCAAGGTTTACACTCATTGAATGCTGGATAGCCCCTCTCAAAACAGACGGGAGGGCAGCAAGGATCCACAGGGGGAGGACATTTGGGTTTACAAGCTTTTGGCTTGCATGGTTTGGGTTCTGGTTTAGCACAAGGTTTGGGACAGCAATCGGCCTTGGGCTGCGGGCAAGCAGAAGGCGGCCCCCAGTGTTCACGGGCTTCCGCGCCCGCGATGAGAAAAAGAGTTGTTGCAGCGAGAAATAGACTTTTCATACGGCTCCGTTGAGTTATGTCTATTTTCCTCCATATAAGAATTTGAACATTTTTCAAAGCATTTTTTTAAACTCTTCTTCCGACAGGATCGAAACACCGAGCTCTTTGGCCTTTTCGTACTTCGAGCCAGGATCTTCCCCTACGAGCACAAAATCGGTCTTTTTACTCACCGATCCAGAGACTTTCCCCCCCCGCTCTTTGATGAGGGCTGTCGCCTCATCCCGAGAATAGTGTAAAAGTGCCCCCGTCAAGACAAACGTCTTGCCCGAAAAGGCGTGATCGAACACTTTTTTCTTCATCTTCTCAGGCTCAACCCCATGCAAGAGAAGAAGTTCGATTTCTTCGAGATTGCTGGGGTCGCAAAAAAAAGCGGCAATTGTGGGAGCCGTTTTTTCTCCGATCCCCTCTATGGCAAGAAGCTCTTCCTCATTCATTTGCAGAAGATGCTCTAAACTTCCCGCCTCTTCTGCGAGAAGTTCTGCTGTTTCTGTTCCTACATATTTGATTCCGAGTGCCATGATGAAGCGGGCAAGGGAGCACTTTTTTGAGCTTTCGATACTTTTTAAGAGATTGTGGATCGATTTGTCCTTAAATCCATCGAGCTGGCTTAAACTTAAGGCATCGAGGAGATAGATATCTGAAACGCGGGCAATGAGCCCCTTTTCTACGAGCTGTTCGACGACCTTTTCTCCCATATGCTCGATATCCATCGCATGCTTTGAGGCAAAATAGATGATTTTTCGCATTCTCTGCCCTCCACATCCCAGATTGGGACAACGAATGGCGACTTCTCCTTCAGAATGAACCACTTTGGTTTTGCAGATGGGGCATACGGTCGGCATATGCCAAACTTTTGCCCCTTCAGATCTTTTTGCAAAATCGACCTTGACGATCTGCGGGATGACATCGCCCGCTTTTTCAAGGATCACCGTATCCCCAACGCGGATGTCTTTGCGAGCCACTTCCTCTTTGTTGTGAAGAGTGGCTCTTGAAATGGTGCTCCCCGCTAAAAAAACCGGTTCTAACTCTGCAACAGGAGTCAGCACTCCCGTTCTTCCCACTTGCACTGTGATTTCGAGAATTTTGGTGCGGGCCTGCTCCGGAGCAAATTTGTAGGCCACCGCATAGCGGGGCGCCTTGCCCGTGACCCCTAGAAGGTCATGATATTTGAGTTCGTTGACTTTGATCACAATGCCATCGATTTCAAAGGGAAGTTTTGCTCTTTCCCCTTCGATTTCTTTCGCAAAATGGACGATTTCTTCCAAATTTTTGCAAACGGCTAAATGATTTTCCCGAGCCGTCGGCAATCCCCATTTTTTCAACGTCTCGTGCACCTCTTTTTGGGTCTTTAAGAAATCGCCATCCGCAATTCCATACGTGACGAGATTGAGCTTTCGCTTGGCCACTTCTTTGGGGTCGAGAATTTTTAAAGAGCCGGCAGCTGCATTGCGCGGATTGGCAAAAGGTTCGAGTCCCTCTTCTTCCCTCGCTTCATTGAGCGCGTGAAAAGTCTCAAGACTCATATACACCTCGCCCCGCACCTCCATCACATCTGGAAAATGAGAGCCATGTAGCTTCAAAGGAACGGCTCTGATCGTCTTGATATTGGCTGTGACATCATCCCCCACTTTGCCGTTGCCGCGGGTCAGCGCATGGACGAGATGGCCTTTTTCATAGCGAAGAGACAGTGAAGTCCCATCCATCTTGAGCTCGCAGCAGAACGTGACCTCTCTTTTCTCCAAGAGCTTATGGACCCGTTTTACAAAATCGGCAATCTCTTCTTCCGAATAGGTATTGTTGAGCGACATCATGGGAATGAGATGTTCTCTTTGCTGAAAGCCCTCTGTCCCCTTTTCGCTGAGGCGCCTCGAGGGCGACTCTGGTACAACTTGTTCCGGATGCTCTTTCTCATAGGCGATGAGAGCCTTCATTAAGTGGTCATACTCATAGTCGGAAATGACCGGTTTTGCCTCATCGTAATAGCGCCGATCGTGCTCTAATAGCTCTTCGACGAGCTGGAGGTATTCCTGCTGACTTTTGGGCTTCATATTCAAAGAAATATACTCTATTCCCCTTTGCTCAAGCAACCCCCTTTTATGCCCCTCTAAATCACGTTTTTCGTTGGAAAAACGTGGCAAGACCCCACGTTTTTCCAACGAAAAACGTGATTATTAACCCGGCATCCAAATAGGTAACAATCTGCGCAAGCGAGGCACAGCAAAATCGAAGGGAGCGAAGCGACCGGTTCGAGCGAGAAAGAACATTCTTGAATACGAAGGCTTCCGAGCGAGAATCGATTTGGCAAGGCCGTAGCCAGCAGATTGTTACCTATTTGGATGCCGGGTTAATAAATAGTCCTTTTCCCCTATCAGTACTGGATAAAAGATAACAGGATCGCCCAGCCCCTCTTCGAGGGGACCCGCTGGGACGGCAAGATCGGCGCTAACGCGCCGGCAGGATGGGTCAAAACTTTCATCCTGCCGCGAGCGTCGGCGAGCGATCCTGCCGGCGCAGCCGATCCTGTTTTTCTCTATGTCCTAACGTTTGTCCAGTACAAAGCTCTTTACTAGAAAATCACTTCAAAAATTTGAGTGGCGAGAGGGGCGAGAGCGATGCAAAACGCATCTTTTTCCACTCGGATCTCCCCTTTGATCTGATTGGATCCCCCATAGAGCGCAGCATCGGTATTGAATACTTCCTGGATCTTTTTGACCCCTTTGAAGGGAATCCAATACTCGGGGCTGTATTCGGGGGTGAAATTGTGCACACAGATAACCGTTTTGCCATTCCCCTTTCGCAAATAAGAGATCACACTGTGCTGAGCGTCTGAAAAATCGATCCATTCATACCCTTGCCAGTCGAGATCAGAGCCCCAAAAAGCCTCTTGCTTCAAATAGTATAGATTGAGCTCCCTCACCATTTGAAAGATCCCGTTGTGAAAGGCATACTCGAGAAGATCCCAACGGATCAGACTCTTACAATCCCATTCGCTCCAGGGAGCCACTTCCGAGCCCATAAAAATGAGTTTTTTTCCCGGATGGCACATCATATAGCTATAGAGGAGCCGGACATTTGCAAATTTTTGCCAATCGGGCCCCGGCATCTTATCCACGAGGCTTTTCTTTCCATGAACGACCTCATCGTGAGAAAGCACGCAAAGAAATTTTTCTGTAAAGGCGTAGAGAAGACTGAACGTGAGATCATTTTGATGGTGCTTTCGATAGATGGGATCTTTGCTGAAATAGCGCAAAGTGTCATTCATCCATCCCATGTTCCATTTGAGATCAAAGCCAAGCCCCTCTTTGTGGGTCACTCCGGCATAAGAAGAAGATTCTTCTGCGATCATGAGCGTCCCAGGAAAACGCTCATGAACAATCGCATTGAGATGTTTTAAAAACTCGATCGCTTCGATATTGAAATTGCTTCCGTCTGGATTGGGGATCCACTCCCCCGCTTTTCTCCCGTAGTCGAGATAGAGAAGAGAAGCCACGGCATCAACTCGAAGACCATCTATATGCATTTTATCTAGCCAAAAAAGCGCATTTGCAATGAGAAAATTGGATACCTCTTTGCGTCCGTAGTTGAAAATAGCTGTCTGCCAATGAGGATGCATCCCTTTCCGCGGATCTTCGTGTTCATAGAGCGCTGTTCCATCGAAGCGATTGAGCGAATAGTCATCTGTTGGAAAATGGGCGGGCACCCAATCGAGGATGACTCCGATTCCTTCCTTGTGCATGTGATCGACAAAAAATTGAAAATCGGCTGGCGTTCCATAGCGACTCGTCACGGCAAAAAATCCGGTGACCTGATAGCCCCACGATTCATCGAGCGGGTGCTCCATGACGGGCATGAGCTCCACATGCGTAAATCCCATCTGCTTGCAATACTTTGCGAGATCAATGGCCAGTTCTCGGTAATTCGGGAACTCTTTCCCATAGTCTTTCCAAGAGCCCAAGTGAACTTCGTAGATGTTGATGGGACCTGTCAAAGATGGTTTTTTCCATTTCCCATCTCCCCAAGGATAAGCATTGACATCATACACAACAGAAGCGGTCAAAGGCCTGAGTTCTGAGAAAAAGGCCACCGGATCGCTCTTGACGCGTAAATACCCCTCTTTCGTCCGGATCTCAAACTTGTACTTTTCGCCCTGAACTAAGCCTGGAATAAACAGTTCCCAAATGCCCGATACTCCCATGCTCCGCATGGGACAAAGCCTTCCATTCCAGTGGTTGAAATCGGCAATGAGACTAACCCCTGTCGCATTGGGCGCCCAGATGGCAAACTGTACTCCTCCCTGCTTGAGATTTGCACCCAAGACGGAATAGAGGCCATAATGACATCCCTGATTGAAGAGGAAAAGATCCATTTCCCCAATGAGAGGTAGCTGTGCATACGGATCGTAGGCCAAAAGACCGCTTGGATGATAGACGCGGTAATCTTGCCCCGTGATTCTTTCCTCGGGGCGAAATTCAAAAAGTCCCGCATCGTGGACCTTGTTCGCGTTGACGACGCAGCCTTTCACTTCTAAATGAATTTTTTCAGCGCCTGGACGCCAGAGCCGAATGACTTGGCCCCCTGCTACATTGTGTAACCCAAGAAAATGGTGTGGATTGTAAGAGCGCCCCTCGATCAATAGCGTAAGCTCAGGTGAGCTGCTTCCCTGCACTGTCATCATAATCGGGAGAGTAGTCTAACAGTCATTTTTCAATAAAATGAATTTTCAACCCATCATGATTGGCCAGTATACCCGCCTATGATTGCACCCAAAAACGATGCGGCAGCAATCACAGCTACTGTCGTTGGAAGCTCTCCAAACGGTGTAGCCATAGATGGTCCAAGACCATTTATTTGAAATGACTTAAAAAATACCCCACAAAAACTAACAGTAGCCCCTCCGCAAGCCCCAGCTAGGACACATATAGATCGAACTTCAAAAGAAGACCTCTTACGCTGAGTAAAAGCATCCATCTTTTTGGAATAAGCAGACTGTAAGTCAGCCCAGATCCGCCCACAACAACTCACCATGATCCATCTCCTCCAAAAAAAGGGATACCCTATCATCTTTTTTATTAATTGGCAAAAATTGTAAGAGCGCCCCTGAATCGATCCGAGCCTTACCGAATATCGGGATATAAAAATATTAAAATTAATTTTTAACTATGGTATAATATTATTTTAAATAAGAAAATGAGGTTTTATGATAACAACTGTAACCCAATCGGATTTTCCTAATCAATTCGTCCAGGCATCCAGGGAAACGAAGGCCCTAACAACGGTAGAGCAGGTAGCTTTTAGAGCTTTGCAATTTGTGGTACTTGTTGCAGCATTGTATGCAGGAACCTTACTGGGCGGTGTAATCGGCAGCGCTCTTCCCTTCTTGGGAACGGGGCTCGGAGCAGCGTTTGGCGGGGCATTGGCATTTACTGTAGCTTTGACCCTTTTAGATCAGCTTTATAAATATTTAGAACACCGAGCCCAAGAGAGATATTTAGCAGCACACCCACAAGCGCCAAAAGTGGAAGAATCAGTTGCCTAAAACCTTTATTTATTGAAAACCTGATTGGCGATATAGCGGGTTGCGACAGCTCCCCACCAAGCTGCAGTCAGAGTCACTGTGAGGGTCAGAGGGACTGCTCCAACCGCCATGAAGAGGGAGGCCTGGCGACTATGCTGTTGAGTTAAACGGTTTAAAAAATGAACACTCCCACACAAACCAAGAGCTGCCGACACCGCAGCTCCAGTTAGAACACTCAAAGGTTTCACCCAGCGAGGACAGCAAACACCCCTCTCACTACTGGAAACCGATCGACAACAACTGACCATGATCAACCTCTTATTCTATTTATTTCTCAAAACGGTCTAAATGATAGGTTTTGCCGGCTTCCAAAAGAAGAGGCTCACCTCGTTTGAATTTTTTCTTTTTCCCCACGCGGTAGGACTCAATCTCTTTTTGTAGACCCAAGAGCACATCGCCCGAACTCTCGGCCCGTATCTCTACTCTACGCAAGATCTTTTTCGACCACTCGAGATCGATTTCACCAATGCCCGGCGCTTTGAGATGAGTGATTCTACCAGCATCGAAGGAAATCGGCAGATTGGGCAGAAGAGCAAGGCGCCGCTCGTTTTGATGAAAAAAGAGAGAGCGAATCATCTTGTATCCTTCTTGAAGGAGAAAAAATGGATTTCCTCCAGCGGGGCCCTCTGGGATGAGGCCCTGGTGTTGGTCATCGACGAGTCTGGGGATGAGTAGGTCCTTAAAGGCCGCCTTGCAGAATGAAAGAAGGGCCTCCTCGAGCTTGGATCGATCGGAAGGAAGTGAGAGAAGGGCAGCGGTTCCGGTGACAGGCTGGGGAGAAATGAGGGGAATTTTTTGCCCAAGGCAAAAAAGGAGAGGGAGAATCTCTTTGAGATCCATCCGCCTTTGAATGAGATCCCAATCTTGCGCTTTGTGATTGCCCAAAGAGAGCCTTTCAAAGGGTGTAGGCGTCTGGAAAACGATTTCTTTGTCGAGAAAACCCGAAGGAAAAGGCCCTTTTTCCACGATGAGACGAAATCCTCCGTCATGGGCCTCTACCCGAATGCGAAAGTACCCCTCTTTGGCTCTCCCAAAGACGTAGATGCAGTTTTTCTCGAGGTCTTGTTGGAGGGTAAATCCACGAACAGGTCCCGTGAGAGGCATTTTCCAATCCAGATCATCTAGTCGAAGAAGCGTCGGGAAGGCCTGGAGGATGGAGCAAGATCCCGGGATGACTGCGCTCATACCAGGGGTGTGCGAAAAAGGTTTTAGACGAACGGCAATTTTGATCTTCATAAAGTTCCTACGAGGCCATCTGGTTCATTGGCAACAATCTGTACATCGATCAGGTCGTTAGGACGAAAGGAGCCCGCCTGAACCCAGATGCGCAAGAAGTTGGCGGTGTGACCCGAAATAAAGCCGGGCTTGGTCTCATTTTCCAAGAGGACAGACATTTTGCGGCCGATGTATCGATTCCTCAATTCAAAAGCGCTCCTTTCGGCAAGGCGGAGTAGTCTTTGCTTGCGCTCTAAAATGACTGGGGACGCCACTTTGTTCGGATAGAGGGCCGCTCTCGTTCTCTTCCTCACGCTATAGGGGAACATGTGCACTTTAGCAAATTTCACCCGTTCAACAATTTCAAGAGTTTCTTCAAAATCGGTTTCAGTTTCTCCAGGAAAACCGACGATGATGTCGGTCGTCACCGTGAAATCGGGATTTTGGGCCACCATTTTTTCTACCGTTTCGAGGAAAATCTGCCGGGTGTATTTCCGATTCATCCGCTTGAGCGTCACATTCGATCCCGCTTGCAAGACAATATGCATACTTGGGCAGGTCGTTTTCCCATGAAGGACAGCATCTGCCAGATCTTCATCGACTTCATCTGGATCAATGGAAGAGATCCGAAGTCTTTGAAGTCCCGGGATGCGATCGACTGTGCGCACGAGATCAGAAAGCCTTCCCCCTCCATCAAAATCCCCTACATTGATTCCCGTCAAGACGATTTCTTTGTATCCATTGGCAATAAGCCCTTCGATTTCAGAGACAATTTCGGAAATTTGACGCGAACGAGATCTTCCTCGAACGTAAGGGATGATGCAGTACGTGCAAAAGGAATTACATCCATCTTGAACCTTGACGAAGGCCCGGGTATGGGCATCAAAAGCCTGGATGTTGAATTCGGGTAAATGTTCCTCTTCGGGAAAGATCTGATCGATGAGGCTCTCTTTTTCTTTATTGGGAATGATCTGAATCCGAGAATCTATTTGCCGCAGCTCATCTGGCGCACTTTCCACCATACAGCCCGTAACGACCACTTTGGCCTTCGGATGCTCGCGTAAAAACTCACGCACTTCGTGTCTCGAGGAGCGATCTGCCCCTTCGGTCACCGTGCAGGTATTGACAATGCACAGATCTGCCTCTTCCCCCTCTTTTGCAGGGAGATAGCCCATTTTTCTAAGCTGATCTGTATATCCTTGCGACTCATATTGATTGGTCCGGCACCCCAAAGTCGCAACTTTGAACTTTTTCATAGAGAATGATGATACCACTCTCTTCCCAAAAATCCAAGGATTTGCATATAAAGAGTTTTATATGCAATCCCTTTCCTCAGACGCTGGATTCATCGGTATCGCCACCGCCCTCTTCTTTGTCCTCAACGCTACGGGCCAAATCCCCTTCTTTTTGGGGCTTCTTGCCCGCTTCGATCAGAAAAGACAGCTCGTCATCATCACCCGAGAGCTCATCATCGCCCTTCTGATCCTCCTCCTCTTCACCTTTTTCGGGGATTTCATTCTCAGAGTATTGGGCATTTCTCGTCCGATCATCGCGATTGCAGGCGGCGTGCTCCTCTTCCTCATATCCCTCACGATGATTTTCCCCAAAACAGTGGAGACCGATCACCAGCCCAAAGCCATGACCCATGAGCCGATGATCATCCCCCTCGCGATCCCCGGGATCACGGGGCCAGGCGCCATCTCTGCCGTGATGCTCTACGCCCACGACACAGGAAACCCATTTCTCGTTGCGGGAGCAGCTGTCGCCGCTTGGGTTCCCTCGCTCATCATTCTCCTCCTCGGCTCTTACATCAAAGAAATTTTGGGAGAAAAGGGGCTCGTCGCAGTCGAAAGGCTCGGGGGGATGCTCGTCTGCCTACTCGGCACCCAAATGCTGACCAATGGCCTTCTCAATCTCGTTCGGGACTATTTCAGCATCAAAATGTGATAGAGAAATCGTGCCAGACAATTGCACGGTCTATTTATTGAAGAGAAAACAGGATGCGCACGATCGACAAAGTCGGCAGGATGTACAGGATTACATGGTATTTATCCTGTACATCCTGCCGACTTTGTCGATCGTGCGTATCCTGTTTTTCTTATGAAGAAGATAGCTCAATTACAAACAAAATGAAAAACCTTTCTTTCTAAATGATGGGGGATCTCCATTTCTAGCAAAATGTCATTCTCCTCGTATTCACAAGAAAGCACTTTCCCCTCCCGCTGGATCTCGCTGACAAGGGCATAATGACTTTGGGGAATGCGCAGTTTGACGACTTTGCGCAAAAGCGAAATCTCTCGGATCATCAGATCCATGAGCTCATCCAAGCCCGTTTTGTTCAGGGCTGAAATTTCCACCGTTTTGGGATATTGAACCCGCATGCGATAAACCATAGATTGATCCTCTATCTTATCGACTTTATTCAAGACGGTGATCATGGGATGGTTTAAAGCGCCAAGCTCTTTTAAAACGTCAAACGTAGCCGCTGCTTGACTATCGGCTTGTGGATTACTGACGTCGACGAGGTGGAGCAAGATGTCGGCCTGAACCGCCTCTTCGAGCGTGCTGCGAAAGGCAGCCACGAGCTGGTGAGGGATTTTCCGAATGAATCCGACCGTATCGATGAGTAAAATGGCCTGCTTATTCGGCAAGATGAATTTTCGGGTTGTGGGATCGAGCGTCGCAAAGAGTTTGTCCTCGACGAGCACATCGGCATCTGTCAAAGTGTTCAAAAGGGTCGATTTTCCCGCATTGGTGTAACCGATGATGGCAAAGGTGGGAATCCGCGTTCTTTCTCGAAGTCTTCGTTGCGTTTGCCTTTGCTTTTTGATGGTTTCCAATTCATCTCGCAGCTTTTCAACCTGGCGCCGGATGATGCGGCGATCGATCTCGATCTGCTTTTCCCCTTCCCCCTTGACAGCCGCTCCTCCGCTAGCTCCTCCCGATCTCTGTCTATGCAAGTGGGTCCAAAGGCGCCTTAAGCGTGGCATCTGGTATTGAAAAGTGGCGAGTTCAATCTGGATTTTCGCCTCTCGAGTTTGAGCCCTTTGGGCAAATACCCCTAAAATAAGCTCGGTGCGATCAATGACCACGCACTCTAAAATCTTTTCGAGGTTGCGTTGCTGCTGCGGAGAAATCTCATCGTCAAAAATGACGAGATCGCACTCATGCTCCAAAACGAGCCCATGGATCTCTTCCACTTTTCCGCTTCCCAAAAAAGTCCCCGCATCATAGCTCCGGATGGGACACGGCAATTTCAATACAGTCTGAAGGCCATAAGTAGTTCCAAGACTCTCCAGCTCATCCAGCCCTTCAAGACAGCTCTCTTTATCTTTCTTATACGTCCCTACGAGAAGAGCTTTTTTGTCTTCTGAACTCAAGTCGTGTAAACGGCCCTGTCCCGGTTTTGGCTGCGCTATCAATTCGTGCATGAAAACTCCAAAGTGAGACCATCATAGGCGATCTCAAATCCCGCTGGCAATAGATTGTTCATCGCCTCATGATCGAGAAAGTGCCCCACATGGGTGATGTAGGTCTTTTCAGCGCCAGTCCATTTGGAAAAGGCGATCGCCTCTTCAAAAGACAAGTGGAAAGGAGACGCTTCGGGTTTCAACGCGCTGAGAACGAGAGTTTTTACTCCTTTTAAGGCCGTGAAAATCGAGTTCTCATATTTTTGAATATCGGAAATGTAGGCAAAATCCCCGATTCTATATCCGGTCACTTTCATTTGCGTCTGATAAAAATGGCAGTATCCCATTTCGATTCCGAGAAACTCTACAATTCCAGCGTCGTGATCCAAGGGGAAAAAATCAAATTTTGCGCTCACCCCTTCTGCATTGAAAAAATAGGCGTAGCGCCTTTTGATCTCTTCATAACTTTCTCGAGAGAGCATGCAGGGTAAGGACTTTTTTTGTCTCACATTGAAAATTCTCACCTCATCGATTCCCGCAATGTGATCATAGTGCGTGTGGGTCAAGAGAAGTCCGTCTAGCGAATCGATTCCGAAGGCAAGCGCCTGACTCCTAAAATCGGGTCCCATATCCATCGCGATGACTTTGCCAGCAATCCGAATCACTCCAGCTGGGCGAAACCGTTTATTTTTGGGAGAAGATGAACTACACACCCCGCACTTGCAACCGATCACGGGAACTCCGGCCGATGCACCCGTCCCTAAGAATTGAAATGTTCCCCTCATAAATGGATCTCCTCGCAAAGTTTTTTAGCAAAAAGAGCGTGGTAGATAAGCCCTCTTGATCCAAGACCTGTGAACACCCACGTTTTGGGATCGATTTTTTGCAAAATCGGCCGGTAGGTTCCATTGGGCGTCACGCGTACCCCAGAAAGCACTTCCAACACTTCAAACGTTTTAGCTTGTGGATAAAATTTTGCCACTTGGGTCAGGAGTGCAAGAGCCTTTTGACGGTCTGGCTTTTCGGTGTGTTCATAGGTAGAGCCGACGAGACAGATCCCCGGTTCTATAGTTGGGGTGATGTGGCCAGAGCCGAGAAGACTCATTGTCAAAGGCTCCTCGCACCTACAAACCAAACACTGCCCAATCGTCTTTTTTAAGGGCAATGAAGCCAAGGATAGAGTCTCTGCCCCCGTCGTCAATACGATCCGATCAAATTGAGAGAGCTCTTTTAAATCTCTCACCCACTGCTGGACAAATTTCGCTTTTCCACACGCCCTCTTGAGTCCCATCAAATAGTTTCTTGAAAAAACAGTGATCCCCTCTTTAATCCAGATCTTTTCTCCGCCAAAAATTTGCCTCTGCTCTTCATCGACGGCAAAGCGCAAAATGCCATTTTGTAAGAAAGTATCTTCCCCCGCGATTTTCAGAAGTTCAAGGGCTGCTTCCATCCCCTCTTGAGCTTTCCAAGTTGTTTTTGCAGATCTTCCAGGCGCGGGGTGAAGGAGCCCCGTCGACACGTGTGAAGCCCCTTCTCCCCCCTCAAAGACGGTCACCTCGTGATGCGAAAGATGCCAAGCGGCAGCAAGGCCCGCGTAGCCAGCTCCAACAATGGCGATTTTCATGAGGATGGTTTCGGGTGGAGGAGCTGATAGCTTTCAGCTGCAAAATTAAAGAAAAAAATGACGGCAGGGGTCAAAATAGCGGCAAACGGAATCATGATGAAAAACCAAGAGAGGGCAATCGAAAGAGGTTTTTCAGCCCCAGAATCGGTCAGAAGAGCCGAGAGCGTGAGAAGCCCCACGACGAGCAAAATAGGGACCAAAGCGAGGAGAAAAAGGGCAATGCTACTGAGAATTCTGCCCTGGAAAAAGGCAATGACCCGTTTGGCCAAAGAGGTTCTCTTAAAGGGTTGAAAAGCGGCGGCTGGCGCTACGAAAAAGAGAAGGCCCAGATTGAAAAGACAGAGCAAAAGAGAGCCGAAAATGAGCAAAAAGGGACCAAAGGCAAAAACTACGGAAAAAAAGTCGCCAATCCCGGGAATTTCCCGCAGGAGGAAAAAGATCCCGAGTATCATCCAGAGAAGAAGATAGGCCAAAATGGGGGGGATCGCGAGATAGGAGGTTCCCAAAATGAGATCGACCGAGCCGGCAATGAGACGCCGAAACCCCAGATGGAGCTGCTTGACCTCGTGAATGTGGATCCGGATGAGGAGCACGCCGAGGGCCAAAAGCACCCCCGAGGAGAGGAGAATGGGCAAGAAGGCAAAACTCATCGCGATCCAGTCGCTTGCCCCATAGGCAACGGCCCGGCAAAAGACGGCCAAAATCCCGCACAGCACCAAAACCGGAAACGTGAGCAGCATCTTTTTTTTGGAAAAGGAAAAGGCGATGGCCCGCGCAAACGATTTTTCAATATCTACCCAATTCATAAGACCTTCGGTTTTGAAAGAGTATACCCTATGTACAATTTTCAAGGGGAGTGCTATTGTTATATCCCATATGAATCCTTTGAGTGTAAAAAAATTGACAAAAGTGTACGGCAAGAAAAAACCGGTCACTGCGGTCAATCAGATTTCTTTCGATTTGAGGCCTGGGGAAATTCTCGGCCTTCTCGGCCCGAACGGTTCGGGAAAAACGACGACGATCCAGATGCTGCTCGGGACTCTCACTCCTACTTCGGGTGAGATCCTCTATTTTGGAAAAGATTTTACCCAAAATCGCTCTGAGCTTCTCCAATCGATCTCGTTTGCGAGCACTTATACGAGCCTTCCCTACATCTTGACCGTCCGAGAAAATTTAAGATGCTTTGGGCTCTACTACAAAATTTGGGATTTTGAAAAGAGGACCGACGCCCTTCTCGAGCGGTTTGGCATTTTGGATAAAAAACACACGCCGATCGCCTCGCTATCTGCAGGCCAAATCACGAGACTCATGCTCGTCAAAGCCTTTTTTACCAATCCAAAAATCGTTCTTCTCGATGAACCAACCGCATCACTCGACCCAGATGTTTCCCAAGAAGTTTGCAAATTCCTCTTAGAAGAGCGAGATCGAATGGGTCTTTCCATTCTCTTCACCTCCCACAAAATGGAAGAGGTAGCAGAACTGTGCGATCGAACGATCTTTTTGAAAAATGGCCAGATCATTGCAGACGATCTACCAGAGAATTTGGCAAAAAGCGTCTCTCTTTACCAAATCAGACTCACGATCACGGATGGGATGAAGCGAACTGTCTCTTTGGCAGAAAAGCTCAAACTATCTTACCAACTCGAACATCGGGTGATTTCGATCTCTTTAGATGAGAAACAAATCCCCCAATTTTTGAATCAGATCATGCAAGCGGGCGTGAGCTACGCCAGCATCCAAATCCAGGAACCGTCTCTTGAAGACTACTTCCTCAAAATTGCGGATAAGACCCCATGAACCCCTCTCGCATTTACGGCGTATTTTTGCGCTATTTCTACGTAGCAAAAAAAGGGATCCAACAGCTCTCAGATCTCTTCTACTGGCCCCTCGTCGATATTCTCCTCTGGGGACTTGCTTCCGTATGGATTCAGAATGAGAGTCAAATCAACGCCTTGCCGCAAGTATTGATGACGGGCCTCATTTTTTGGCAGATCGCCTGGCGCGGCTCGGTCGATATCTCGGTGAGCCTACTCCAAGAGTTTTGGCATCGCAACCTAGTCAATCTCTTCTCAACTCCTCTCAAAATCTCTGAATGGATTGCGGGGATGCTTCTGCTTTCCCTATGCAAACTCATCATCATGCTGCTCTTTGGCTCTCTCGTAGTGTATCTGCTCTTTTCCCTCAACGTATACACGATTGGATGGGCTTTTTTGCCCTTTGCCGCCTCGCTCCTCGTCTTTGGCTGGTCCCTCTCTTTTCTCTCCTCGAGCATGATCATCTATTGGGGAAGTAGAGTCGAGATGTTTGCCTGGATGATCGCCTTTGCCTTTGCTCCGTTCAGCGCGATTTTCTATCCCCTCCATGTCCTTCCCGTCTGGGCGCAGTCGATTGCCCTTTGCATTCCCACAACCTACATCTTTGAAGGGATGCGCCTCATCCTCTCCAAGGGCTCTTTCCCTGCCCATTACTTCTGGATTAGCGTAGGGCTCAACATTATTTATTTGACGACATCGCTCGTCCTCTTCAACAAAATGTTTGAAAAAACCCGCCGAAAGGGCCTCTCGCGACTGGAATAGGAAGGAAAAATCCCTTTTCGTTATTGCTGAAGCAGCGATATAATCTTGCGCACTATGCAAATCTATCCTGTAAGTCGAGAATTGCTGCATTCCCTTGTCCTCGAGCCGTTTGCAGAAGGCTGCGAGTTCATCAATCTATGTTGGCAGGGAAAAGGTCCACCTCTGGAGCACAAAGTTTTAGATTGGAAAGAGCGCGTCATCTATCTGATTCAAGGAATTCTTTTGCTACTTCCCCTCATCAACACCATCATCTGGATCGCATGGAAAACCTTTGGTGATCCTCCAAAATTAGTCGATCCCTATCGCCCCGAAGCAGAGGCCCTTCCCATTACCTATCCCACCCCTCCTTCTGAAGTCACTCCCGATTTTGAATATGAAGAAACGGCATGGGGGAATAAATATCGCACTTCCTGGGCGATCGAAACCTATCCCCACATGACAACGGCGATTCAAACCAATCTCAACACGGGAGCGAAGGCTTCCTCTAGATACCATTCGGACGGTTCTTTGCAAGAATTCCACTACCAATTGGGTCCAAAGAAGATCGATTTGACTCGGATAGGAACAGAGCGTCGGGTGCGTGTACAGATTGCAGATACGGGTCTGGATCGAACCATTGAACTACCAGAAAACCATCATTGGATGATGCAAGCAGAATTGGGTTTAAAATCCTTTGTCCTATCCAACGAAACAACCCTTTTGGGCTGCGTCGTCGTCCCCGAGTATCCACCTCGCGTCACTAACCTGATCCCTGAATCGTTACTCAACTCCCTTGTAGGAAAGCCCCCTCTAGTAGCCACAGGTCGGGCAATGAAAAAGGGATTGGAAGAGGTACTGGAGTTTCCAGGGAAGAGCCTTCAAAAAGTCGAGATCCGATCGACCCACGAAAGACTTGCTTCTTTAGGCAAGGGCGAATTCTGGTTTGATCCAACCACGGGAGACTTGAAAAAATGGATCGCTTCAGGAGAAGGCGTTTGGAGTTTTCTTCCTTCTAAAACTGCAATCTTTGTCCAAAATCGTCCGTCGCCCGGATGAGGGCATCTAAAATTCCCGGTTCGCTCGCCGCATGTCCTGCATCGGGAATCACCTGAAATTCGGCTCCCCGCCACGCTTTGTGAAGCTCCCAAGCACTTTCCATGGGACAGACAATATCGTATCGCCCTTGCACAATCACGCCGGGAATGTTTTGGATCGCATCCGCATGTTCTAAGAGCCAATTGTCCGTTTGGAAAAAGCACCGATTGACGAAATAGTGGCATTCGACACGGGCCAAAGCGTCGGCGTGCAAATCTTCTGTGAATTGATTGAAGAGATTGGGATCAAAAAGAAGTTTAAGAGTGGCTCCTTCCCAACTCGACCAGGTCGATGCGACCCGTTTTCTCACAGCCGAGTCGGCAGAGGTCAGTTTGCGGTAGTAAGCACCGATCAAATCTCCTCGCTCTTCTTCTGGAATGGGATCGAGATATTTTTCCCATTCATCGGGAAATAGGTGGTGTGCACCAAATTGATAGAACCACTTGAGCTCTTTGGGACGGCCAAGAAAAATCCCCCGCAAGATGAGGGCAAGAACTTTAGTCGGATGCGTTTCGGCATAGGCCAAAGAGAGAGTACTTCCCCAAGATCCTCCAAAAATAACCCATTTGGGAATATTGAGGTGCATGCGGAGCTTTTCGATATCTTCCACGAGGTGCCACGTCGTGTTGTCTTGCAAGCTCGAGTGGGGTTTACTCTTTCCGCACCCCCTTTGATCCATCAAGATAATCCGATAGAGTTTGGGGTGGAAATAGGAGCGATGGCCCGGTTCAGTTCCAGAGCCTGGCCCGCCATGTAAGAAGAGGACGGGGACCCCCTGTGGATTGCCGCTCTCTTCCCAGTAGAGCTCATGGCCCAAAACTTTGAGAAAACCGATTCGATACGGGTCAATCGGAGGGTATTTCGTTCTCATTTCCGTGACTTATAAAGGTAAAGAGGCCTTACGATCGGAGTCCCTTTGCCGTCCCGAGCTTCCAATCTCTCGTAAACGATTTGAACGGCAATACCCACCGAGCGGGAAAGGCCAAACAAGACGGTAAAGTATTCGGGATAGGGAAATCCAGCTGCTACCAACATGGATCCCGTAATGGCATCGATGTTGGGATAAGGATCGGAAATTTTTGGATTTTCTTTCAAAACTTTCGATCCTTCCGTTCTCAAAAGAAGGGCGATTTTGACGAGCGGATGGGTGGCAAAATGTTTTTGGCAGTAGTTGTAGCATACCGTTGCCCGAGCATCTTCTACTCGCAAAACCGCATGTCCAAACCCATGGACGAGCTCATTGCGGGAAAGTTTATCTCGAATCAATCTCTCGATATCGACAGGCTTTGCCTGCTCTCCCACTTCCTTCAATACATTTTGAACAAATTCGAGACAGTCTTGATTGGCCCTTCCGTGTCTTGGACCTGCAAGCGCGGTCATCGCAGCGGCGAGTGCGCCATACATGTGCTCTAAGCCAGATGCGACCGCTTTTCCGACAAAGGCGGAGAGATTGCCCCCATCATGATCGTAGTGGATGATATTGAAAAGGCGCATGGCCTGAATCAGCGCGGGTGTTTTGGATCCTGGTAAATTGAGCATATGGACAAAATTTTCCATATATCCCAGCTCTGGCTTCGGCTTTGGCGTTTCTCCCCAACCCGCCTGAGCATTGATGACAGAGGCCACGAGGTGGGGCAATTTGGCAATCACATCGAGACAATCTTCTCGATAATCGCCTCTTCCTTCGCACATCCCGACGAGAAGGAGCGCCGCGGCAAAGGCGTCCATCGCATGCCCCTTTTTCGGGAGGGCAAAAATGGCCTCAACTGTTTCATCTTTAAGAGAGGCTCTTTGATTCAATTCCTTTTGAAAATGGGCAATTTGGTTTTTGTCTCCCATCTCTCCATAATAGAGGAGATAGATGAGCTCGATTGGCTCTTTTTGCACTAAATCTGCAATCGGCCGTCCCACATAGGTGAGTCCTTTGTGGGGATCGACGAATGAAGTGACACAATAGCCAACGGGAACGCCCCTGAGGCCTGTCTCTAAAGAATCTTTCGTGATTTCAAAAAGGATGCCGTCTCTCATGATAATAACTCGCGTACTAAGTCGCGCTCTTCCATGAGCTCTTTTTGCGTGAGGAAGAGCTTTTCTTTCAAGAAAGAATCGATCTCGAGCCCTTTGACAATCTCAAAATCTCCAACTCCTTTGGATCTGCAGGGAAAAGAAAAGACGAGATCGTCAGCAATGCCATAAGGATTCCCTTCGGAATAGACCGATGCAGAAAACCATTGCCCATGCGGTGTAGGTTCTGTGAGCGCTCTCAAACTATCAAGAGCTGCTTGCGTAGCGGAGGCTGCCGAAGATTTCCCACGAGCTGCGATGACCTCAGCTCCCCGTTTTTGAATCAAGGGAACAAACTCCGTCTCGAGCCATTTTTGATCGAGCACATTTTTTACGGGACTGCCGTGAATTTTGGCATTGAGAAAATCGGGGACTTGCGTCGAAGAGTGATTTCCCCAAATCGTCATATGCGTCACTTCAGAAGGGTGGACATTGGCCTTTTTACAGAGCTGAAAGATGGCCCGATTCTGATCGAGACGGCTCATCGCATGAAAATTCTTTCTTGGGATATCGGGAGCGTGGTGCATGGCGATGAGACAATTGGTATTGCACGGATTTCCCACGACTAAAACGCGCACATCCCTACTCGCAGCTCGGTTGAGGGCTCTTCCTTGCAGGGTGAAAATTTTGCCATTATCAGCCAAGAGATCTTTTCGCTCCATGCCGACCCCGCGCGGTTTTGCCCCGACCAAAAAGGCGTAGTGTACGTCCCCAAAAATCTCTTCTGGATCGCTCCCAATCTTGATCTCTTTGAGCAAGGGAAATACACAATCCTCGAGCTCCATCTGCACTCCCTTCAAAGCGGGCTCAAACTGGGGAAGATCGAGAAGATGCAGAGCCACCGGCTGATTTTTTCCCAAAAAATCGCCATTCGCGATCCGAAAGAGAAGGCTGTAGGCAATTTGGCCCGCGCCTCCTGTCACTGCAATTCGCTTGATTTTCATGCCCCGCAAAACTTCTCCATTAATTCTCCTTTGCAAAAGACTTGAAAACAGTTTTCCGCCACTGTATGGGCCTCGTCGAGCCATAGAGTAAATCCGGCGAGATCAGAAGGGGTCAATTCGCCAAAAGATTGGATGAGGGTTTGCTGAATGAAGGCCGGTTTGCTTTCAAATTGCCCGAGATTGGCGGCGATTGCGAGATGCCCCATCGGTTTATCCAATACATAGGAGAGATTTAAGCCGGCTGCATTTGGCCTTTCATGAATGGAAGTGAGCCCAAAAATCTCTGGATCCATCTCCAGTTTCATATGGAGTTTTTCACTCAAGAAGCTGAGGGGATTTTCTCTTGCCAGATCGAATCGAATGCCATTGACGTAGCGCATTTCGCTCTTGATGAAATTGAGCGGCAACGGCTCCTTCGGATAGAGCTCGATGATCGATTCCAAACCCCGCAAAATGAGCGCGCGGAAAGTGGTCCAGGAATATCCTTTGGCCAGATTGATGGTGATGATGCCGGGGCCTACTTGGATCAAAGGATATCCATTTCGCTCTTTTCTCATGCGATGGCGGGGTACAAAAGGGGTCGTCTCTGGATGCGCTTGAACGCTCGGCAAATCTTCGATGACGGGGAAATCTTTTTTGAATCTTTCGTAAAGACTTCCATACATCATGGGGTAGGAAGGATCTCGCATCCGTCCGGTTTGTGGATCATTTTCGATTTCCCAGCGGACTTCGAAAATCGCTTCGATGAGGGGGGGATGGAGTAAAACGGGTGTTTCTCGCTTCTTGATTTTTTCTGCTTTGAAAGTGGCCATGAGTCCTCCAATTTAAAATAGATCTTATACCCGACTTGAAAAATTGTCGCACTAAAATTTTCCTTTCAGATATACGTCAGATCAATGGAGAAGTTCCGTACTGAATCTGACAGCATGGGCAAACTCAAAGTGCCTGCTGACAAATATTACGGCGCACAAACAGCCCGCTCCCTCATTCACTTTTCGATCGGCTACAACCTGATGCCGCCCGAACTCATCCAATCGTTTGGGATCCTCAAAAAGGCCGCCGCCCTCGTCAATCACAAACTCGGTAAATTGGATCAAAAACGGACCAAACTCATCGTCGAAGCCGCCGAAGATGTCATTGCCGGCAAACTCAACGCCCATTTTCCTCTACGCATTTGGCAAACGGGAAGTGGCACCCAGACAAATATGAATGTCAACGAGGTCATTGCCAATCGGGCCATCGAACTTGCAGGAGGAAAACTGGGAAGTAAAACCCCCATTCACCCAAATGACCACGTCAACCTGTCTCAATCTTCGAATGACACCTTTCCAACCGCTATGCACATTTCGGCGGCAACTGAAATCCACAACTCCCTCATCCCCTCTTTGGAAAAATTGAAGAGTGCGCTCACCAAAAAAGCCAAAGAATTTTCCAAAATCGTCAAAATTGGCCGCACACATCTTCAAGATGCGGTACCGCTCACTCTCGGACAAGAATTTTCTGGGTATGTGACCCTCCTCGACCGAGATATCAAGCGCTTGAAAGAGGCGCTCGATGGTCTCTACGACTTGGCTATCGGGGGATCGGCTATCGGAACGGGTCTCAACACCCCCCCCCAATTTGCCGAACTGGCAGCAAAGGAAATTGCCAAGCTCACAGGCCTTCCATTCCGCTCCCACCCCAATAAATTTGCCGCCCTTTCTGCCCATGACGAGATCGTCTTTGCAAGTGGCGCACTCAAAACCACCGCTTGCTCACTCATGAAAATCGGTACCGATATCGCTTGGCTCGGATCGGGCCCCCGATGCGCTCTTCACGAGCTCTTTCTTCCCGAAAACGAACCGGGATCTTCCATCATGCCGGGAAAAGTCAACCCGACTCAGTGCGAAGCCCTTGCCATGGTGGCAGTCCAAGTCTTCGGCAACGATGCAGCGATCGGTTTTGCTGGAAGCCAGGGCAATTTTGAGCTCAATGTCTATAAACCCCTCATGATTTTCAACTTGCTCCATTCGATCCTTCTCATGAAAGATTGCAGTCATCACTTCCGTCAATTTTGTGTCGAAGGGCTCAAGGCGAATAAGAAAAAAATCAAGGAGTACGTCGAACATTCCCTCATGCTCGTCACAGCTCTCAATCCGGTCATCGGCTACGACCAAGCGGCCAAAATTTCGCATCTTGCCTACAAAGAGGGAATTTCCCTAAAAGAGGCCTGTCTCAAACTGAAAATTTTGAGCGCCGAAGAGTTCGATCGGGCGGTCGATCCCAAGAAAATGACCCATCCCCACGACTAGATTTCATCTCGCAAGATTTTTTCTCGGACCCTCTTCATCAAATCGACCATGAAATGGAGATTGTGAATCGTAGCCAAGGTAAAGAAAGTGAGCTCATTTGCCTTATAGAGATGGTGGAGATAGGCAAGCGTGAATTGTTGACAGGTCCAGCAAGAGCAATCTCTGTCTATCGGAGCAAAGTGATTGGCATGCTCGCTCTTTCCCACTTTGAGTCCCCCCTCTTCGCTCAAGAGAAGGCCATGACGGGCAGCCCGAGTCGGATAGGAACTATCAAAAGTGTCAATGCCGAGCGGAATGCACTGAGAAAGAGATTCTAAATCTCCAATCCCGAGCAAGTGATTGGGTTTTTCGATTGGAATTCTAGGTAAAAGCGAAGAAAGCATTTGCACCATTTCTGGTTTTGTCTTGCCTAAAGAGCCTCCAATTGCAAATCCATCGAAGGGGTGCTGGCTCAAAACACCTGCGCTCAGCGTCCTGAGCTCGGGATCGACCCCTCCGTGAACTACGGCATAGATCGCCTGCTGCTGAGGATCTTTGAGATGCTCATTCAGGGACCTAATCTCCCAACGGTGTGTCCTTTCAAGAGACTGCTTGAGCTCCTCTTTGCCGATGTGGTAAGGGGGAAGCTCGTCAAACGGGATGATGATATCGGCACCGAGCGCTTTTTGAACTTGAATGGAACTTTCTGGGGTGAGGAGGATTTTCCTTCCATCGCGATACGAGCGAAAATGGACCCCCTCTTCGGAAATTTTCAAAACATGTCCGTCGCTCTTTTTGGTTCCTCGACTCTTGAGCTCATCTGCAACTGAACCATAAGCGAGAGAAAACACCTGAAATCCACCTGAATCGGTGATAATGGGCAGTTTACGATGGATGAACCGGTGCAATCCCCCAGCGCGCTGAATGACTTCAGGCCCTGGTTGCAAAAGGAGATGGTAAGTATTGCAGAACATGAGTTGGAGTCCGATGGAATCGACCATCCGATTATCGAGCGCCTTCAAGGTTCCATTCGTACCCACCGCTACGAAGTTTGGGGTATCGATGACTCCATGCGGGGTATAGATCTTCCCGACGCGGGCTCTACTCTTTTTGGATTGATAAATTCTCTCAAATCGGAAGTGCATCTTTGACGAACCTCTTTGAAAACGCGGTGAAAGGAGCGCTCGCTAAAATGATGAGACACTTGATGAGAAAACTGACCAAGATAATATCGAAGATCGATTCGACAAGGCCGTAGAGACCGAGGAAGCTGAAGAGCACCGTATCTAAGAGTTGCGAAGAGAAAAGCGAGAGGGCAATCCGGAAGGGCAATTTTCCTTGCAATTTCGAAAAAAACCGCACATCAAATTGCTGAACGAGAAAGAAAGTGAAAAGAGAGGCAAAAAGGATGCGCAAAGAGGAAGAAAAAATGGCTTGAAACGATGCATGCGTCCTATCCAAAAGGGTCGGTTCATAAAAGAGATGGAATTGGGACATGCAGGCAAAAAAGAGGAGCGCTACCATCGAAATCTTGACCGCCTGCTTAGCTCTTTCCTGGCCATAGTATTCCTGCAGGAGATTGAGCGATAAAATGCCCCCAATGGCAAACACATCACTGCACGTGACAGAAAATCCAAAGAGATCGATCTGCTTTACGACGAAGAGATTGGCCAAAATCCCCTGCAAGGCAACAAACGCGATCAGCGCAGGTGCCCCCAAACGCAAACATCCAAACGTAAAAGCGATCACCAGCAAAACGTGACAAAAGAAGATCCATTCATTCATGAAAAAAAATTTGACTTTTTTCAGTAGATTATACAGTATGGATGTAAAAAAAGCCATGTTTCATTCAATTTTTAAGTACCTATTTCTCTTCGGGGCAACTCTCTACGCGGGGCAGATCAATTATCTGGAAGTGTTAGAAAAGTTAGGGCTTCCTCTAGGCGACCACAAAAAGGGCGAAATTGAAATTGTCACTGAACCCGATCAGATTGAAAAAGTAGAAACGACTCAAAAGACAAGACTCATCCAAAAGGGATTTCCAGAAAAAGAGGCGGGTCAGTTTAGCAAAGTGGGGGTTGTCGCCCAAGACCAGTACTGGATATGGATCCGGGATGCTGTTCTCTTCCCCGGGGGAATTCCAGGTACTTATGATCGACTCCTTTGGAAAAGCAGTCTAGATAATCCTTACCCCGGTGTGGCCATCCTTCCCGTCCTACCCGATGGAAAAATAGTACTCAATCTCAACTACCGACATGCGACTCGCTCTTGGGAGCTCGAGATTCCCCGCGGGCTCATCAAACCGGGAGAAGACCCCAAAGCAGCCGCTCTTCGCGAGATGAAAGAAGAGACAGGGCTCAGCTCAGAGAAACTCGAATTTTTGGGCGAAATGGCGCCCGATAGCGGGGCTCTCGGATCTATCGTTCCCATTTACATCGCTTACGGCTCTCAAGAGGGCCTTGCGGATATCGAGTATTCGGAAGCAATTGCAGGAAAAAAGATCTATTCCCTTGAAGAGATTAAGCAGGGATTTATCCAGGGGTATTTACTGATCGACAAAGAAAAAATCCCCCTTCGCGATCCCTTTTTGGCTTTTGCCCTTTTGAAGAAAGAGTTCCTCAAATCTTAAAAAATTGCATCGTTGAAAAGGCGTCTGAAACAGCCGGCGAACCCTTGCAGCTCTTTGAGAACTCGATTTCCAAAGTCTTGAACGACAATCGCCTCTTGATTCCCGTTTAAAAGGTGGCAAGCTGCTGCTGTGTGATGGCCATCGATAATGTTGTAATGAGTGTGATTCCGGGCAACGAGGATGGACCTTTCACAAGGATTAAACATTCTCTCAGCATTGGACCTAAGCATACTCAGGACAATCGGTTTGCTGATTTCCCTTTGTATACAAGTGAGCTGATGAGAGGGAATTCGGGATACGCTGATGGGGATTCCTTGACTGGACTTCGACCATAAATAGGCGTCTCGAGCGCTATCTTCTACTTGAGGCATGTCTGCTCGCCCTATCCCCAAATTACCCCGGCAAAACCCACCTATATTGTTTTGTTGACACAGGTCTCGACTAGCAAAGCCGCCGCCTGTTAATATCAACACACCAAAAAACAAAGCTTTAATTACACAAGAAACGTTCATAAATATATTATAATTAAAAACAATGTTTAATTAAATAATAAAAATAAATTTAAACTACCAAAAAATGTCCTTGAAGCATAGCCCATCCCCTGTTATGCTGCTTTCCATGTCCATTTTGATCGTCATTCTCATGTACGCCGGCTGGTCGAGCATGTTTTCCCTCGGGAAAATGGCCCTCGAGCATTCTCCCCCCCTCTTTCTTACAGCCTCAAGGATGCTGCTAGCTGGGTTCATCATCGTGGGATTTCTTGCCTTTAAAAATTTTGCTGCTTTTAAATTGACCCGAAAGCAGTGGCTTTCGATCGCTCTCTTGGCTGTCTTTAGCATTTATTTGACAAACGCCTTTGAGTTTTGGAGCTTGCAGCACATGACAGCTGCCAAAACGTGCTTCATTTATTCTCTTTCTCCTTTCTTTGCTGCCTTCTTTTCTTACCTGCATTTTGGAGAAAAGATGAATGGCCGAAAGTGGCTGGGGATGGCGGTTGGATTTGCCGGAATCGTTCCAGTTCTCGCTCTTCAAAAAGGGGCGGATGAACTCCTTTCAGGGCTCTTTTATCTCTCGTGGCCCGAGCTTGCCATGATGGCGGCCTCTCTTTGCACCGTTTATGGATGGATCCTTCTCCGTCTCATTGTGAAAAATTCGAGCATTTCCCCGGTCCTTGCCAACGGACTGAGCATGATGCTTGGCGGCCTCTTTGCTCTTTTGCATTCCTATCTCGTCGAGCCGTGGAATCCTCTGCCTGTAGCTGCCGTCTCGCTCTCTCCTTTCCTCCAAGGCCTTTTCATCATGACGCTCCTATCCAATCTCATCTGTTACAATATTTACGGACTCATGCTCAAACGCTTCACCGCGACCTTCCTTTCTTTTATGGGGGTCTTAAGTCCGATTTTTGCCTCGATCAGTAGCTGGGTCTTTCTCAAAGAGCCGCTCTCTCCAATCATCTTTCTTTCGACGGGAATTGTCTCTATAGGGCTGTGGCTGATCTACAGCGCAGAACTGCGCCAGGGATATATCTTGAATACAACCGAAGAGAAGAAAGCCCTAACCGAGAATAGTTAGGGCGGATCCTATTACTTACGCCCTTGTGCCCACAATATGATGCGATAAACGGCAGATAAGCCGATCAACACATAGATAATGCGAGTTAAAGGAGACATCATACTTGCATCGGAATTGAAGATCGAACCGATCAGATCAAAACCGAAAGCCCCGATCAATCCCCAGCAAATACCGCCGAGCAGGATCAAAAAGACCGAGAGGTTGTCTAAGAATTTAGTGTTTTTCATGAAAGGACCTTCCTTTTTTAGTTCCTTTAATTTTCTAATAAGGCCCTTTTTCAATTTTGTAAACAAGAAAGAAACATTTTTTTAGAATAATTACAATCGCCTAGCTATTAATAACTTATGCCGATCATGAGAAATTTCGATTTGCTTTCGGATGCCGCTTCACATACGCCATCGAAACTTGCTCCAAAGGTCGCTCGATTAAATCTGCAATCAATTCTATGCAAACGTCCTGGGGAGATCTAGGATCAAACCCTTTCACTTGCTTAAGTGGCTTTTTTTCGGAAACTGTATGTGTTTTCAATTCATCAGTCTTACGCTCCTCAAGAATCTGTGCTAAAATTTCATGCCCCGCAACAGCTACCCTAGAATAGTGATCAGGAACTTTATTATACTCTCGAACCATGAGAAGAGCGATCTCTTCTTCAGATAGTCCGTCAAGAGGAAGACCATGCCCTATGAAACGTTGCTGTCCTGGTGTGTCAGTTAAGCAAATGAGGTTGTATTCCCCTCCCACGCCCCCAGGAAATTTCTGTTTATATCTGTCCACCCCTTGGAATGAAACCATTTGTCCTCTTTGAACAATTCGGTTACCTTCAGAATCTTTCTTTCCCCTTCTTTGTGCTAATGCTAGAGCATTGTCGGTAAACCTAAAAAAATATCGAAGAGGTTGTGATTCATCATCTTGAAAGGTGGTATTGATGGGTTGGCCATGATCTTTACCAAATAATCGATCAAATTTCCCCTCTCCGAGTATTTTCAAAAGAGCGTCATAGCGAGCCAGTTGGCAAACCGCTCCACAATCTAAGATACTGAGGCCTGCTTTTGCAGCTTTTAGAGCAGCCGACGGCAACCTATCCGCTTTTGGCGAAAAACTCCAAGTTCTACGTTTGGTGTACTCTCCTACTTGTGCATAAAGTGGATCAAAAAATTGTTGGGGTAAGAATCCGTCTACTAAATGGCACTTAGCTCGCAACAAGTCGTATCGCTTTCCCTTGCCCTCCAAAGCCTGAATATATTCATCTGGATACCAAATCCCTCTCTCTATGTTCTTCTCTTGCTTTGCTTTCTCACTCCCTTGAACCATTTCTTGCATAGACTCAACTACAAAAGTGCCAAACTGATT
Organism: uncultured bacterium; assembly: GCA_964424735.1. Lineage (GTDB taxonomy): Bacteria > Chlamydiota > Chlamydiia > Chlamydiales > SM23-39 > REEB52. The sequence goes on along the minus strand of CAYRJU010000008.1, from coordinate 177 downwards.
GCGTAAATCTGATAGATTAATGGGGGACATCTTTACTTCAGCAGCCATAAAATCTCCTTAAACCAACTCATTTCCGAAAGAATTTAGCAAAATTGGGAGTAAAAAAAAAGCCCTAGAAGATTGCTCTTCTAGGGCTGGTGAAAAAAATCTGGCGGCTACCTACTCTTCCCATCTCTT
>CAYRJU010000007.1:0-78508 GCA_964424735.1 uncultured bacterium | reverse complement strand
AATAGCTACATTAGAAAGTTTAGTTGACTACTTAAAAACAGAATTATCATATTTAAATCAAATTCTTGTCGAATGTGGATTCAGCGAAGGAGTCACAACTCTTAAAACAGCTGTAGAAGAGTTGTTAAAAGGTTCCTTGTAAATTAAGAGAAAATGGGGTAAATTGACCTTCAATTATGGCAAAGCTTATTTTTGAAGACAATAACGAAGAGGCCGATCTACCCGACGACTCTCCCATTGTAGAGGCTTGCGAGCAGGCGGGGATCCCTTTTGCCTGTACGGAAGGGGTATGCGGTACCTGCGTGATCGAAGTGACGGAAGGGATGCAAAACCTTTCCGAATTCAATCAGGCAGAGGCCGATTTTCTCGGTGAGCTCGGCACGGAACGGCTTGCCTGCCAATGCCGAATTCGCGGTGGGTGCGTCAAAATCAAATTTTAAATGGACACTATGCAACAAAAAATTACACGTGAAATGACAATCGATGAGGTATTCAAAAAATTTCCTCATAAAAGCCCAAAACTTGCCCAAGAGATGACGAACACGGGTCTTCACTGTGTGGGGTGCTCAGCTTCCACCTGGGAAACCCTTGAAGCGGGCATGTATGGACACGGCAAAAATGACGAGGAGATCGAAGATCTCTTAAAACGTCTCAACAAAATTCTTGAAGAGAAAGAAGATCCCAACACGGTTACCATCACTGAAAAGGCTGCCAAAAAATATCAGGAAATTCTTGAAGAAGAGGGGAAGGCTGGCTGGGGGCTTCGATTTGGAGAAAGGGCTGCCGGCTGCAGCGGTTTTGAATATTTTCTTGACTATTCTGAAAAGGCCAAACCGGGCGATCTCGTCCTCGAGTCTCAAGGGATCGAGATTCACCTGCATCACAAGTCGACAGACCGGCTCATGGGCTGTGTGATCGACTATGTCGATGGGCTTCATGGGGCAGGGTTTAAGATCACCAACCCCAATGTAAAATCTTCCTGTGGCTGCGGCAACTCCCACGGCTACTAAACACGTTCTTTCCAATAGAAAACTCCGTTAGAGACTGTTAACAGTCTCTAACGAAAGAGAACGCGAATTAAATCATTAGCGCCAATTGCCAATAAAAAAAAGACCGATTATTTTTCTAAGTGAAAAAAAGCGGGAATAATCACGAAAATTAAACAACTGTATTCCACCGCAGACACAAACAGATCCTATCAATGCTCTTAAAAAATAATCGAAAATAGGACCAAAAGGGCCAAGTAAAAACTCCTTTACTGATTCCATACAATCCACCTAAAATATTTTACAAAGAAGTATTATTTGCGGCAATCCCTGGATAGTTTGAGATTCAAATAAGGGAACAGGATCTACAGGATCGCAAGCGGCAGGATGCATAGGATAGATTCATTTATCCTGCCCATCCTGCCGCTTGCGATCCTGCAGATCCTGTTTTTTTCTGAAGTCTCTCTAAAAGATTTCTAAATATGGATGGGGGCTTTGAAGAGGCCGAGCGCGGCTTCCTTTAAAGCCTCTGAAAGAGTCGGGTGGGCAAAACAGGTGTCTGCCAGCTGATCCGCCGTCGCTTTCAGCTGGATCGCAAGTACTCCTTCTGCAATGAGCTCAGAGGCGTTTGGACCGATCATATGCACGCCCAAAATCCGTCTTGAACTCGTCTCGGCAATGATTTTAATAAACCCCTCATCATCATCGATACAACGCGCCCTCGAATTGGCCTTAAAGGGAAACTGAGACGTTTTATAGGGAATGTTTCGCGCCTTTACCTCTTCTTCGGTAAGACCCACTGCCGCCACTTCCGGGTGCGTGTAAGCCACATTCGGAATCGCGATGTAATTGAGAGTGGGATGATGGCCTGCAATGAGCTCAGCTACCGCAACTCCCTCTTCGGAAGCTTTATGGGCGAGCATCGGTCCATCGACGAGATCTCCAATGGCAAAAATATGGGGCTGAGAGGTGCGAAATGAATCATCGATCGGAACAAATCCCTTGGCATCGACTTGAATGCCCACCTTTTCTAACCCAAGTCCTCGAGAAAACGGTCTTCTCCCCACTGCCACGAGCACTACATCGGCTGAAAATTGAATGGTTCCAGAAGGTCCTTCAACCGTCAAGTTTGTCCCTTCTGCTTGAACAACTTTATGAGAGAGATGAAAGATCATTCCCTGCTGCGTGAGACTTTTTTGCAAAGCTTTTGAAAGAGAGCCGTCAAAAGCGGGGCAAATCCGATCTAGAAATTCAATGAAAACCACTTCCGAGCCGAGCCGTCTATAGACCGAGCCGAGCTCCACCCCGATAACACCCGCTCCGACGATGAGCATCTTCTTAGGGATTTTGGAAAGAGCAAGTGCGCCTGTTGAAGAGAGGATCTTTTTTTCATCGAACGGCAAAAAGGGAAGAGAAATCGGCTCAGAGCCGGTCGCGAGGATGATATATTTCGCCTCGATCTTCTGCCCTCCTACGGAAATCGTATGGGGATCTTGAAAAACCCCCTCTCCTTGAAAAGAATCGATCTTATTTTTCTTGAAGAGCAGCTCAATGCCCGAAGTAAAGCCCGAAACGACTTTGGTTTTGCGCTCCATCATTTCGGAAAAACCCTTTGAATTTGCTGAATCGTGGAGCAGCACTTTGGAAGGGATGCATCCCACATTGAGACAGGTTCCTCCAAGCGTTTTGTTCTTTTCGATACAAGCCGTTTTTAGCCCGAGCTGACTAGAGCGGATCGCCGCTACATAGCCGCCAGGTCCCGATCCAATGACGACAACATCATAAATCAAGCAAAAACCTCGTGGGGTTTTCCAAATGGTTTTTGATGTGCATGAGAAACGAAATCGCCTCTTTTCCATCGACGATCCGGTGATCGTAACTTAAGGCAAGATACATGATGGGCCGGATGACAACCTCGTCTTTGATCACAACCGGGCGCTTGACGATATTGTGCATGCCGAGAATGCCGCTTTGGGGCGGATTGAGAATCGGAGTCGAGAGCATCGAACCATAGGTTCCCCCATTTGTAATCGTAAACGTCCCGCCTTGCATCTCATCGATCGTGATCGTTCCACTCTTCGCTTTTTCGGCGTATGTTTTGAGCGCCTTTTCAATTTCTGCATAGGAGAGCTGATCGGCGCTGCGGATGACGGGAACAAAAAGCCCCTTTTCAGTCCCCACAGCAATCCCGATGTCATAATAATGGTGATAGACGATTTCATCTCGATCGATGCTCGCATTGATGTCGGGAAATTGCTGCAAGGCAGAAACGACCGCTTTGACGAAAAACGACATGAACCCCAGTTTCACCCCATGTTTTTGCTGAAAGGCTTCCTGGTGTTCGGTGCGCATCTGGATGACGGCTTGCATATCGACTTCATTGAAAGTTGTCAGCATGGCCGTTTCGTTTTTCACCTGCACGAGCCTTTCGGCAATGACTTTTCTGAGTTTGGACATTTTCTTGCGGGTTTCGCGTCCCGATACACGAGGGGGCTGTGGAACTTCTGCTTTTACGGCAGGCTTTGTCACTTCCGCAACATACTCATCCACTTTTTTCCGAACGGGCGGCAACTCCTTTTTAGTTTGAGGGGCCGGTTCTTTTTTGGGCTCTGGCTCTGTAGTTCCGACCGATGATGAATCGACGCTGCCAATCACCTGATCGACTTTGACAACATCGCCCGTCTTGACTCTCCATTCTACTTTGCCACTGGCAGGAGCAGAGAGAACCTGGTTGACCTTTTCGGTCTCGAGTTCCAAAATCTCTTCCCCCTCTTTCACCTGAGATCCCGCCTGCTTTAAAATGGTTCCAATCGTGGCTTCTACGATCGATTCGCCCATTTTCGGTATTTTGATCTCTATCTTCATGCTTTTACAATCCCTAAAAGAGCGGCTTGCTCTTGTTTGTGTTTCCGATTCGATCCAGTGGCAGTCGTCGCATTCTCTGCCCTTCCTGCATACTTCAATTCCCCTACTAACTGCTGCAAATGGGGCCGAATAAAATTCCAAGCCCCCATATTCTCCGGCTCTTCTTGCACCCAAAAGCACTCGCTAAATCCTCTATATTTTTCCACTAATTTTTTGAGTCCTTCCAAATGCAAGGGATAGAGCTGTTCAATCCTCAAAATCGCCACGTCGGATTGGCTGCGAGCCGCCAAGAGATCGTAATAGATTTTTCCCGTACAAAAGAGCAGTCTTTTCACTTTTTGAGGAGGAGAGGGATCATCCAAACTCTCTAAAAATTGCCCCCCCGTAAAATCTTCGAGTTTAGAAACGCAAACGGGAGATCTGAGTAGACTTTTTGGAGTCAAAACGATGAGCGGTTTTTTCACTTTTTGTAACCCTTGTCTTCGCAAGAGATGAAAATATTGAGCAGGCGTTGAAGGGTAGGCCACCTGGATATTTTGATTGGCCGAAAGCTGCAAGAATCTCTCTAGGCGCGCTGAGGAGTGCTCAGGGCCCGCTCCTTCATATCCATGAGGGAGTAAAAGAGTAAGAGAAGAGGGCGTATTCCATTTTTGCTCTCCACTCACGAGATATTGATCGATGAGAATTTGGGCTCCGTTATCAAAATCACCATATTGCGCTTCCCAAAGGGTGAGATCTTTCCCAGCGCTCCAACTATATCCATATTCAAAGCCCATACAAGCATATTCAGAAAGAGGAGAATTGACGATTTGAAAAGGGGCTTTCAACTGACAGAGTGGGCAATGGGTTTTAGCCGTTTTGTAATCGACCCAGATCATGTGTCTTTGGCTAAAAGTCCCCCTTTGCGAATCTTGCCCTGCTAGTCGTATCCCAATCCCCTCTTCGAGAAGCGTTCCAAACGCCAAACACTCTGCAGTTGCCCAATCCATACTCTTGTGAAGCGAGTGCGCGCGCGTTTCGAGCCATTTTTGCAATTTTGGGTGAAGATCAAACCCACTCGGCACCTTGCAAAAAAGATCGAGAATTTCCTGAAGTTTTTCCTCAGATACGGAAGAGACAACCGGAGAGGACGGAATAGGGATTTTCTCTTTTTCTCTTTCTTTGAGCTTTCCCTGGGCCTTTCCCAGTTCTGTCTTCAAAATTTCCCGGTATTGGATCTCGAGAGTCTCGGCCATTTTCTCTTCGAGTTTTCCCTCTTGCAAGAGTTTTTCCAAATAGATTTGCCGAATCGTCTTTTTAGAGCGGATCTTTTCGTACTGCAACGGCTGTGTGTAGGAAGGCTCATCCCCTTCGTTGTGCCCATATTTGCGATAAGAGAGAAGATCGAGGAAAACATCCACTCCAAATTTTTGACGGATTTCCACGGCAAGTTTTGCCGCAAAAAGACAGCTTTCGGGATCTTCCGCATTGATGTGAAAGACAGGACAGCCAAAAGTTTTCGCAATATCGGTGCAATACCTGGTCGATCTCCCCTCTTCGGGTAGTGTGGTATAGCCGATTTGATTGTTGACGATGAGATGAATCGTTCCCCCAACCGAATAGAAGGGCAACTTCATGAGCTGCAACGACTCATAAATCACTCCTTGTCCCGCAATCGAAGCATCTCCATGGATCAAGAGGGGGAAAATCGTCTTTTTCTCCCCTTTCTGTTTGGCAAAGGTCTGTCCCAAAACAACCGGATCGACCGATTCGAGATGTGAGGGATTCGCCGCCATTCCCACAATCACTTTCTTTTGGCTGCGGGTCGAAAAGGCTCCAACAAACCCCATGTGATAGCGCACATCGTCATTGCCTTGGAAAGAAAGAGTCATATCATCTTCGAATTCAACGAGAATCGTTTCCAAAGACTTATTGAGAATATTCGTGAGGACATTGAGTCTGCCGCGATGGGCCATTCCGATGAGAATCTCTTTGACCCCAAATTCTGCTGCGTACTCGGCGATTTCGGCGATGAGGGGGATCATCGTCTCGGCCCCTTCTAGAGAAAACCGGGTTTGCCCTACGTACTTGGTGTGGAGAAACGTTTCAAAAACTTCCGATTTATTGAGATATTCCAAAAGCAGATGCTTTTCCTCGAGGGTGGGCTCAATGGACAACTTTGGCTCCAACCTCGACTGCACCCACTTTTCGAGCTCTGGATTGCCTAAATCCATATATTCAAAGCCGATCGGACCCGAATAAATGGCCTGTAGAGCCGCAAGAATATCTCTCAAAGGAGCTTTTTCACCTGGGCAAAATCCCAACGTGGGGAAAAGCTGATCCATTTCTGAGGCAAAAAACCCCAAATTTTCTAAATTAAGCTCTTTTACCTCTTTTTCTGGATTCCCGAGAGGATTGAAATGAGCGAGGAGATGCCCATATTTGCGGAAAGCGTTTACGAGTTCATAAATCCTCAAAGAAGAAGAATCTGACGCGGGCTCCGCCCCCCTTTTGTAGAGATAGGCCCCAAAATCGATTCCCTCGAAGAAATGGCGCCACGACAGATCGACACTTTCCGGACTTTTCAAATACCGGTTGTAGAGATCCTCAATGAGGGCGAGATTGGCGAGCTGTCCGTAGTTAGGAAAATCGGGCATGGGGCCTCCTTTTCCTTCCATAGCACAACTCAAAATAAACGGAAAAACCCTCTTTCTCCTTCTGCACATTTTCCTGGGTATGTCCAATTTTCCTGGACATTTTGAGGAAAATGTGCATAATGGCGGTTATGAATTTTGAAAGATTTAGACGGGAGATTCTAGCGGAAATATTTGATTACCAAATACTTGCAAAATACCTTTCCGAATTAAAAAAGCCACGCGACAAAGTTACATCCTTAATCGCTGAAGGTAAGATAGTTAGGCTCAAAAAAGGGCTTTACGTTTTTGGCGAAGAATGGCGTCGAGGACCTTTGAATTTAGAAATCATTGCCAATCTCCTCTATGGCCCCTCTTGCATTTCTTTCGAGTATGCCCTGACCCATTACGGACTTCTTGCAGAACGCTCTACTACTGTGACCTCTTTAGCGATTGGAGATTCTAAGAAATTCGAAACCCCGATTGGAATTTTTGAATATCGAGCCATTGACAAAGATAAATTCAAAATAGGCATTGAATACCGAGATTTGGGCAAAGAAGGGGGATATTTCATTGCTTCCCGTGAAAAAGCGATTGCGGATTTGGTGTATCGGACACCAGGAATCCGAACTTTACAGCAGCTACATCATTACCTTTTCATCGAAATGAGAATAGATCCCCACCTAACCTCTTTGCTAGATAAAAAGAAACTCAATGAAATTGTGTGTGCGTATCAAAAACAGAGTGTCCGACTCCTGGAGAAATTGGATTCATGACAAGCACTGTTGAAGAAATGCTCAAAAGTTATCGTCCTCAATCTAAAAATGAATACGAAGGAGCCATTCAAGAAATCATGCAAGAACTGACTCTTGTCGGGCTTTGGAGGGCAAAGTTTTTTGAGCACGCCGCATTTTATGGAGGAACTTCTCTTCGCATTCTCCATGGACTTAATCGGTTCAGCGAAGATCTCGATTTTTCTTTATTAAAGCCCAATCCCGAATTCAATCTAGAGCCTTTTCTCAAAGCGATCGAAGAAGAATTGACGCTTTCAGGACTCACAATCCATATTGATCATCGAGTAAAACGGTCTATCGAATCGATTCGCTCGGCCTTCTTAAAAGCAGGGACTTTAGAAACCTTTATTCAGATTGGCTTAAGTGAACAATTGAAAAAACATACTCAATCTAACGAAGTCCTCAAAATCAAGCTAGAAATTGACATCAACCCGCCTCAAGAGTTTACGACAGAAATCCACTATCTCACCAAACCTTTTCCCTTTTCTGTTCGCGCTTATACCCTTCCCGATCTATTCGCCGGCAAAATGCATGCACTCCTTTGCCGTCCCTATAAAATTCGGGTCAAAGGAAGAGATTGGTACGATTGGATCTGGTATACTGCCCAACGAATCCCCTTGCATCTTACACACCTGGAAGCGCGACTGCGACAATCGGGCCACTACGTGTTGAAAGAGCCATTGACCCAAGAGAGTTTGATTGCTCTATTGAGAGATAAAATCGCCAATTTGAATATTGAAGCAGCTAAAGAAGATATCCGGCGATTTATCCGCCACCCCAAAGAACTCGATGGGTGGTCTAAAGAGTTCTTCTTAAGTCTCCTCAAGCGCTTTGATATTTGTTGACTGCAAATACACTTTTCAAGTAAAAAGCTCTCTTCTGTCCCTTTTTCGAAACCACAGGACTACCGGTTTAAAAAAATGATTTTACAATTTTTTGCCTGTGGGGTAGGAAGAAACGTACAAGCAACAGAGTAGCAATGAATATCAAAAGTGAAAGACTGAAAAAATTAGAGACTGAATTAGAAGATCTCGAACAATGGATGAGCCTCGGCTTAGTCCCCAAAAAAGACATGGAAAAGCACAAAGAGGAAATCCGATCCTTAAGAACAAAAATCGATGAGGAAAAAGAGCGGCTTCGCTTCATGAAGGAAAGTGGAGAGCTCGAAGAGTATGTGACTCCCAAACGCTCTGCCGCAAGACAAGCCTATGCGGAGCCCCACACCCTTCCCGACATGGACATGGGCGACAATATGACCGACGCGGGTCTCGACATGGAGACAGAGGCCTATGACATGGAGACGATTGCAGAAGATGAGACCGAAGGCGGGGGCGGCGGAAGCACCACTGAAGAGGGAGAATCCACTCTCGTCGAAGAAGAAGAGGACGAAGACCCTTTCTCCGATCGGAATCGTTGGAAGCGGGGCATTTTAGAAGATCCCGACGCAGACAATTGGTGAAAATTTCCGTCTATTTTCACGTCCCTTTTTGCACAAAGAAGTGTCCCTATTGCCATTTCTATGTCATTCCCGATAGAGAAGCGTATCAGCGGCTTTTGACGCAAACACTCGCCCTCGAATGGCAGATGAGGCTTCCTCTCCTCTCCCCCCACTCGATCACCTCGATCTATTTCGGTGGGGGCACCCCCTCACTTTATCGAGGAATTCCAGAGATTTTAGAAAAAATCCCTCGGGCTGCGGATTGTGAAATCACAATAGAGGCCAATCCCGAAGAGAGCTCCTATGAACTCTTTTCTCAGTTTCAAACATGGGGGATCAACCGATTGAGCTTGGGCGTTCAATCGCTCGACGACTCCTCTTTAGAAACCCTCGAAAGAAGCCACTCGGCTAAAAAAGCCAAAGAGGCCATTTGGAATGCCAAACGGGCCGGCTTTCAAAATATTTCCATCGATCTCATGTACGATTTGCCAGGTCAAACAGAAAAAAGCTGGCGCACCACTCTCGATCAGGTCTCAGAACTTCCCATTCAACATCTTTCGCTCTACAATTTGACCATAGAACCCCATACCTCTTTCCATAAACGAAAGGTCCAAACGCCAAATGGAGAAACCTCTTTAGCGCTCTTGAGCGCTGCTCTAGAGACTTTTGAGAGAATCGGTCTCAAGCGCTATGAGATTTCGGCGTTTGCCATCCCAGGCTTTGAATCTCGGCACAATCTCGGTTACTGGACCGGAAGACCCTTTCTTGGGTTTGGCCCTTCCGCCTTTAGCTATTGGGAAGGGGAGAGATTTCGAAACGTCGCCAACATTCACCGCTATGCCCGAAATTTGAAAGCGGGGCTTTTGCCTGTAGATTTTCGAGAAAAACTCTCTCCCTTAGAAAGCGCCAAAGAACGTCTGGCCATTCGCCTACGTACCCGAGAAGGGGTCCCTTGGGAGGAGTGGCAAGTTGGAGAAGAGACAAAGAAAACGATCGAACACTTACGGGATTTGGGGTTAGTGATTCAAGAAAATTCTCATCTCAAACTCACCGAGAAGGGAATGCTCTACTACGACACCGTCGCAAGCGAGCTGATTTGATCAAAATCGAAATTTTCTTTAGAATGGGTCCATTTAAGGAGAACTAGATGAGTCAAACCCGGTTACATGGAGTGGATTTGCGGCAAAATGGGGGCTTCCTCTAGTTGCCTCGTCTAGCCATGGTTTCGCTTTTCTCAGAGCTTGGACCTACCTATCAATGACCTCTCTTGAAGGGAAACCTATAGCGATGGGTCAACTTATGTCTGTAGGAGCACCTGCCTTGGCTTTTACCAGCGGCGCTATCTTGGCTGCTGTGGCAAAGACAGCCTGGTCTCGTGGAGTGAAGCAAGTGAAACAGGATCTATCTCAAGTGCGTGGAGTAGATAGTCTTATTTCCAGAACGGTCTTCCCCAATATTCTGCGAATGGCCAGTGATCTCCAAAGAGTGTTTAGGATCTAATAAATTCTTGTGCCAATAATTCCCCCCCTCTCTTATCATGGTTTTTATGACCTCAAAGAAAGCAAAAAAGGGAGGAGCCAAAAAAGAAAGGTTAACTTCGAATCTGATCAAAACTGCCCTCCAATACATCAAAGGCAAGCGCTACACCCCTGCAACCCTCAATGAATTGACTTACCAACTGGACATTCCCGATGTTCATAAGCACCTCTTCAAAGAAATTTTAATCGATCTCGTAGAAGAGGGAGAACTCGCCCTTCAAAAAGGAAAGTATACTCTCCCCAACGCTCCTGACCTCCCTGGCCTCGTTACGGGAACGATCAGTGTTCACGCAAAAGGTTTTGGGTTCGTGCGCGTCAGCGAAGGACCCGATGTGTTTGTTCCGAAACACGCCATGAAAGATGCGGTCGATGGAGATACGGTCGAAGTCGAGGTCAATCCAGTCGTCTCGTCGAAAGGACCCGAAGGAGAGGTCGTGGCCATCTTGAAGCGCAGCCGCACTCACCTCGCTTGCATTGTGGTCCAAAAAACGGCCAGACACGCCATTGCTTACGCCCCTCTTCTCGGCATCGAGAAACCGGTCAAAGTGAAGTCCAAAGATCCTCTCAAAGAGGGGGATCGTATCATTTGTAAGGTGGAAGATTGGCATGGAGAGAAAGACATTGTCGTTGGCAGCATGACCCGTCTCATCGGCCACATCTCAGATCCATCGGTCGATATCCAAGCAGCAGTTGAAGAATTTGAGCTCCCCGATGGATTTAGCAAAGAGGCCATTCAAGAGGCCAAACAGTTTGGCAAAACGGTCAAAGTCGGAGAAAGGCTCGATCTGACAGATTGGGAAGTCGTCACGATCGATCCAGATACAGCAAAAGACTATGACGACGCCATTTCGGTGACCCGAGATGCCAAGGGACATTTTCTCCTCGGCGTTCACATCGCCGATGTCAGCCACTATGTCAAGCCGGGCAGCCATCTCGATAAAGAGGCCTATCTTCGGTGCAATTCCACCTATTTTCCCGGCACTTGTATTCCCATGCTGCCGGAAGAGTTATCGAATGAACTGTGCAGCCTGAAACCGAAAGTAGTGCGCCTGACTCAATCGGTTCTCGCCGAATACAGTCCGAGTGGAGATCTCTTGAAATACGAAATCAAGAGAACCGCGATCAAGAGCCAAAAGAGATTTACCTACAAAGAGGCTCTTCAGGTCCTAGAAGGCAAGAAAAAGAGTGTCCACAAGCCTTTACTCGAACGAATGGTTGAGCTGTGTCTTCTCCTCAAGAAAAAGCGATTTGAACGGGGCAGTATTGACTTCTCCATGCCCGACGATGTGATTCTCGTCGATGCAAAGGGAGTCCCTGAGAAAATCGAACGGGTAGAATACGATATCACCCATCAAATGATTGAAGAATTCGCCCTCATTGCCAATGAGATTGCGGCCAAACACTTGAGCGCTCAAGGAAAGAAATTGATCTACCGCGTGCATGAAGAGCCCTCACCCGAAAATTTTCAAGACTTTGCCCAATTCGCAAGAATTTTGGGATTCCACCTCCCTCAAAATCCTTCTCGCCAAGATATCCAAAAACTCTTTCAGGAAGCCAAAGATTCTCCTTTGAACGCCCAGCTCTCCATCAGCTTTATCCGGAGCATGAGACTCGCCGCCTATTCGCCAGAAAATTTAGGTCACTATGGTCTGGCTCTTGAATACTACTGCCACTTCACGAGCCCCATTCGCCGTTATACAGACCTCATCATCCAACGTCTTCTATTCAATGAATTGCCCGAAAATACCGACGTCGAAGCGGTGGCTCTTGCCTGCTCTGAAAAAGAGCGGCTCTCTTTCAAAGCCGAAAGTTCTGTCGTCCTCTTGAAAAAACTCCGACTCGCAGCGACCTATTTTGCAGATGATCCAACTCAATCCTATCGAGCAATCATCACAAAAATCAAACCCTTTGCCCTCTTTTTTGAAGTCTCGATGTTCGATCTCGAAGGCAATCTCCACATCTCCAAAATTGGCAACGATTACTTTGAATACAACGCTTTAAACATGTCGTTTAGAGGAAGACGTTCCGGAAAAACGTTTACTGTCGGCCAAGAAATCTATGTCCGCTTAGATGCGATCAATTACATTTTCTTGCAAACAGAATGGTCTATCGTCCCTCCGCCACCCACTCCCGCAAAAAGGAAAAAATCCAAGTGAAAAAGTACTTTTTGACAGGCCTTCTGACTCTTTTGCCTCTGGCAGTGACCTTTTGGATCGTCCATTTTTTTGTCGATTTCCTCACCAAACCGTTCATCGGCTTAGTGGGCCTTCTCATAGACCGGCTTCACATTGCTTCCCCTCAGCTCATTCGAACGGTCAGTCAGATTTTCATCCTCGTGGGCCTTCTCTTCATCACCTTCTCTTTAGGTTTTTTTGCGAGGAAATTCTTCTTCAATCACCTCATCCGATTAGGCGATCGGATCTTGATCAAGATCCCTCTTGTGAATAAAGTCTACAAAACCTCCAAAGAGATCGTCAAATCGATCTTTGGGGCAAAAGAAAGGTCTTTTAAACAGGTCGTTTTGCTTCCCTTTCCCTATAGAGGCGCCTTTTGTTTGGGTCTCATCGCAAAAGAGGCGCCAACGCCTTGTTCAAAGGCTGAAAAAGAGGAGCTCTTATCGATCTTTATTCCGACGACCCCTAACCCTTCTACGGGCTATTTGGTCATGTGTAAAAAATCGGAATTGATCTATCTCAACATGAAGACCGAAGAAGCCATTAAATATGTCGTTTCTTGCGGCGTCATTCAACCGGAGAAGAGATGAAAAAGCATTTATTGACAGGCTTCATCATTCTCCTTCCCGTCGCTCTCACTTTGATGATCATCTTCTTTCTCTTTGATTTTTTCACAGAGCCCTTTGTCTTCATCGTGGGTCCTCTTGTCGACTTTCTCCAGCAAAAAGCCCACATTTCTCTTCCTCAAGGTCTCACCCTCTTTCTTTCACGTCTCTTAGCGCTCATTCTCCTCTCTCTTTTTATCCTCTTACTTGGCTTCCTCACCCAACTGTTTTTGGTCAGACTCGTCATGCAGTGGGGCAATCTGATCCTCTTCCGGATTCCCTTCATCAAAACCGTCTACAGAGTGAGCCGCGATATTTTTGCCGCTCTTTTTTCGACTGACGGCAAAAAGGCTTTCAAAAGGCCCGTGATGATTCCTTTCCCCAGTAAACCCAGTCACTGCCTCGGATTTGAGGCGGGAGAAGTGGCTGCTGAATGCCGAGAAAAAGTTCAAACTCCCCTCCGTTCGGTCTTTGTTCCAACAGCTCCGCATCCCATTTCGGGCTTTTTATTCCTCATTCCCGAAACCGATGTACATGAGGTCGATATGACCAATGAAGAGGTAGTGAAATTTTTGGTCTCCTGCGGAATGATCTTACCGGAAGCCGATACCAAGGAAGAGAGTCATGACCATCCCATCTAGAGTGATTTTTTTCCAGGTACAGACCAATGCGGGCAAACTGAGTAAAATTGCCGAAATGGCCCATTTCCATTTCTCTATCCCAGAGCCCCTTCTCATCTTCGTCGAGGATGAAAAAAGTGAAAAGTTTGTCGACGAGCTGCTTTGGAAACAGCCAGCCACGAGCTTTTTGCCCCACACGGTATCGGATAGTTCTATCAAAGATTTCATCGTCATCACAAAAACAAAACAGAACCTCAACCAGGCAAAAATTGCCTTCAATCTCTGCCCCACCGCTCTTCTCTTGAATGAACCTTTTAAAATCATCTATGAATTTGAAGATCTGACAGCCCCCATCAAGAAAAATCTTTCCTCTCAAAGATTCGACGCCTACAAGAAAGCCTCCTTCTCGATTGAAGCCCGAATTTCATGAAAAGTCTTGATTCAAAGCTCTTTTAACTCTATAATGAGTCCCTTTAAAGATTGGAGTAGAACCTATGACACGGATGAGTAAACAGGGCAAAATTCGGCACATCTCGCCCAGAAGACCCCGCTTGGCTGGGACGAAAACGGGCCCTAAAAAAGATGCCTTGACTGAAGGCTACAAACCCCACGAAAACGCCGTGCGTGAAGGTTCTCCAGCGAACCGATTCATCCCTAAAATAGGTTAAAGACAATGACAAGACATGGCAGTTACGGAAAAAGTAGTAAGGGCGCAAAGAAGCGCAATGTTCTCAAGCGATTTGAGCGTGTAGAAGTGCTCCGCAAATTGGGCAGATGGGTAGATGGTCAAAACAAGAAAGTGACAGGCCTCCCCAAAACCCCCTCTGCTTAAGTGATCTCCGTCTATACCCAGCAAAAAGATCTCAGCATCGACAAGGGTTCTGTAAGAGCCCTTGTAGAGGCTACCTTGACTTTCCTCAAAATTCCTTTTGAAGAGGTTTCTGTCTACTTTGTGAGCTCAAAACGGATCGCCAAACTCCACGAGCGGTTCTTCCAAGACCCCACACCGACAGATTGCATCTCTTTTCCGATCGATGAAAACCATTTAGGAGAAATTTTTGTCTGCCCAGCCGTCGCTATCGACTATGCAAAAAAAAGAAGAGCAAACCCTTATCGGGAAACAGCGCTCTATATCGTTCACGGCCTACTTCATCTCATTGGGTACGATGATCTCGAAAAAAAAGCAAAAGAGACGATGCGTAAAAAAGAAAAAAGTTGTATGCGTCATCTAGATAGATTAAAGATTTTTTTAAGATGATTTTAGAAACTCCTCTTCTCCCCCTTATTTTACTCTTGGGCTCGCTCTTTATGACCACCTGCAATAGCGCCCTTTTGCACCTGGGAAAATTTAAATCGAAAGAGCTTTTCCGCTCTCAGGGTGCTCCCTTACTCTTTTTTCGCCCGATCTTGAAAAAGTTTTTCAGACAGCACGAATGGGAAAATCTCTACTTTTGCATCTCGATTTCCAAACACATCTGTGAGCTTGCCTATGCCATCACCGCCTTTTTCTATCTGATTTCGGTCCTTCCCGCTCTGCATCACTTAACAGATCAGTTACCAAGAGAAAGCGACTGGCCTCCCCTTCTCACTGTAGGAGGATCGATCATTGGCCTCTCTGTCCTCCTCGATTTTATTATGAGGCTTTTGGGCAATTTGTGGAGCAAACTGATTTTAAAGATCATCTCTCCGATCACATCGATCTATCTCCTCATTCTCTTTCCTCTCGTAGGGCTGCTCTTAAAACTCACCCGCATCCTCATTCGACGCACCCATCTCGAAGAAGAGGGGGAAATCGTCAAAGACCAGTCGAAAATCCGCGAAATGATCCGAGAATCGGAGCTCCAACAGCATCTCGATCCAAGCGATCAAAAACTCATCAGCTCTTTCGTCAATTTCAAAGAGCGGGTTGCCAAAGAGGTCATGGTGCCTCGGGTAGATATCTATGCTTTGAGCGGAGAGACACCTCTTGAGGAAGCAGCCAAACTATTTGCAACAGAAGGCTACAGCCGAATTCCCCTCTATCGAGAATCTCTCGACGACATCTTGGGAGTTGCCCTCTATAAAGATCTCTTGAAAAGCTTTGCCAATCCAGACCAAGATCTCAAAGCTCCTATTGAATCGATCGCAAAGCCGGTCCTCTACGCTCCTGAAAACAAAAAAATCGCCCTTCTCCTCCAGGAGTTTCGCAGTAAACAGATCCACATGGCCATCATCGTCGATGAATATGGGGGAACAGAGGGGATCGTGACAATTGAAGACATTTTGGAAGAGCTCGTCGGAGAAATCGAAGACGAATCCGATATTGGAGAGGCCAAAGAGTTTTGGGAACTTCCAGGTGGTAACTGGGTCGTCGATGCCAAAATGACGCTCATCGACATCGAAAACCAGCTCGGAATCAAAATCCCCGAACATCCCGACTATGAAACCATTGGGGGCTACGTGTTTCACTGCGCAGGGACAATCCCGGTAAAGGGCTGGCGCCTTTCCCACGACGAGTTTGATCTAGAGGTGCTCAGCTCCAATGAGCGCTCCCTCAAAAAAATCAAGATTATCCCCCGTCCCAAACCCCTTTCTGACAATTAGAAGAGAAGAGAAATCCCCTTGTCAAACAATGGGCAAATGGGCAAAATGAAGGGCTCATCCTTAAGGAGTTTTTGAATGCGACGCTCGATCTGTTTTTGCGAACCCAATTATGCTTTAGCCGGAGATCCAGCCACCTGGAAATTTATCTATACGACGGCAAGCCATCTACCCAAAGGGGCCAAGCTGAGGTTCGATCTCGAGAGCCGAGGCCGCAGTGTCGATTGGCAGATCCCAAGTACCAATCAAAAAGATAAGACCAATATCATCTGGGCAGAACTTCCCAATGGAAAAGTTTTGAGCCCCACTCGAATTGACCATCCGCAAACTCTCGGAGCTTCCTTTGAATTCACTCTTCCCATTGAGATCAAACCGGGAGAGACCCTTACGCTGACCATCAAAGAAAACAGCGCTCAAAAAACAGTCCAGAGAAAGCGGCCCTTTTATCTCCACATTGACCCCAAAGGCAAAGGAGATTACAAAGAGAGCGAAACCTTTTTCCTCGATGTCCGCGGCAATCATTTAAAAACACTCAAAATCATCGCCCCCTCTTTGGTCAGTCGCAATAAGCGATTTGACGTCATTGTTCGCTTTGAAGATATGTATGGCAATTTGACGTCGAATGCGCCGGAAGGAACGCTCATCGATCTGAGCCATCAGCACCTCAGAGAAAATTTGAGCTGGAAACTCTTTGTCCCTGAAACGGGATTCATTGCCCTTCCCAATCTCTACTTCAATGAACCTGGTATTTACAAAATCCAACTCAAGAATTTGAAGACAAAAGAGCAGTTTTTCTCCCCTCCGATCAAATGCCTTCCCGAAGGAGCGTTGAGCCTTTACTGGGGATTGCTCCACGGAGAATCGGCCAAAGTGGATTCTTCGGAGCATATCGAGACCTTTTTGAGACACATGCGAGACGATCGGGCCCTACAATTTTTTGGCTTCTCTTGCTTTGACTCGGAAGAAGAGACTCCGAATGAGCTCTGGAAGATCATTTCTACACAAGTTGCCGAATTCAATGAAGACGATCGTTTTGTCGCCATGTTGGGATTCCAATGGTTCGGTGAGCCCAAAGAAGAGGGCTTGCGCCATTTCCTCTACGCCAAAGACATGAAACCGATCATGCGGCGCAAAGACACAAAAAACAATTCTCTCAAAAAAATCTACAAGACCAATAACCCCAAAGAGATGGTAGCCATCCCCTCTTTCACCATGGGAAAATCGACCTGCTATAACTTCAATGATTTCAATGCAGAATTTGAAAGGGTAGCCGAAATCTACAACGCTTGGGGCTCTTCCGAATGCACGGCCAAAGAAGGGAATTTGCGCCCCATTCAGGGAGGAAAACAGGGCATTCAAGAAACGGCTGAAGGATCTTTGCAAAAAGCCTTGAACCAAGGCTGCCGTTTTGGATTCGTCGCGGGGGGATTGGACGATCGGGGACCCTATCAAGGCCTTTTTGATGCCGATCAGACTCAGTACACACCGGGTCTCACCGCCATCCTTTCGAAAGAACACAACCGAGCTTCGATCCTTGAAGCCCTTCAAGCCCGCTCTTGCTATGCAACGACGGGAGAACGGATAATCCTTGGCCTGCACATTGCTGGGTTTACGATGGGATCTGAGCTCGATACGAAATCTCGGCCAGGGCTGGAATTCAACCGCCACATCACCGGTTATTGCATCGGAACAGCGCCCCTCATCCGGGCAGAGCTCGTCCGCAATGGTAAAAGCTTTCGAAAACTCGAAATCAAAAACGGCATCGTCGAATTTGAAATCGACGACATGGATTCACTCAGTCAAATCGTCCTTGAAGGAAAAGAGGATAAGCCGCCCTTCGTCTACTATTACCTGAGAACTGAACAGGAAGACGGACACCTCGCCTGGAGCTCGCCCATCTGGGTCGATCTCTCCTCCAAACCGACAGCCACCTCCGGCGTGAAGAAGCTGAAAAAACGGGTCAAAGAGGATTAAAAAATTTAAAGCTGATCAAGTTACGTTCAAATAAGATCGGAGCAGGAAAGGAGCCTGTCCGACTGCTTCTCTTCCTATGGCCTCATAAGACTTCCAGCTGGGCATCCTATAGGTTTTATACACCTCTTGCCCAATGCGAGCGCAAATAAGATTTTGCGCCTCTTCCGAAAGACGTTCAAATGCCGCTAAAAGGGCTAGTTCCGCCTGGATCTGTTGACTGGGGGCAGGTCCTGCTTGACGAGATGTACCCATCGTAGGATCGGTCGGAGTCTGCTGGGGTAGTTGTGCTGGCGCGCTCTCTGCAGTCGTTACCACCGGCGTCTCTTCTTTAAAAAAGCAGCAACAGATCATTTTGAAAAAACTCACAATCTTCCCGACTAGCCACCGGACAGCCGTCTCGACATACCCTATTTGCTCGGGCGCTTGCTGAGAAGCGGACGCCATCGTGGTGGGAGTGGAGCCGACCCCTCCTGAGATAGGTTGGACTCCTGCAACGTTTACTGCGGGAGGAGTTTGAGTAGATAAGGGACCTATAGGTTGAGTCATAAAACCTTTTTTTGCTCTCCATGATACCTAATGCAAAAATTGAAGTCATGTAGTAGGATGGTCTTCAATTTATGGACCTCATCCTCGGATCCAATTCCCCTAGAAGACGAGAAATCCTCAGTTTCTTCTCAATCCCCTTCAAGCAGGTGAGCCCCGACTTCGACGAAACAGAAATTGTGTTTCAAGGGGATCCCATCCACTTTGCAAGCGAGGTGGCACGCCGTAAAGCGCTCTGTCTCACAGACCGGTTTCCCAATCACGTCATCCTCACAGCCGACACAATCGTCTATCTAAGGGGGAGGCTCTTCTTGAAACCGGAGAGTTTGGAGGAGGCGCACGGCATGTTGGCCGAACTTTCGGGAAAGGAGCATCAGGTCTTTACCGGGGTGTGCGTGTCCCATAAAAAACAAATTTTTTCAGAGGTTGAAAAATCAGCCGTCTTCTTCCATGAACTGACTGAGTCTCAGATTCGTACCTACCACAGCCACTTCTTCCCACTCGACAAAGCAGGAGGCTATGCGATCCAAAAAGGGGGCAGCCTCATTGTCAAAAGAATCGAAGGGTGTTATTACAACATCATGGGGCTGCCCATCCATACGGTGCAGCGGCTTCTCTTCAAGGTAGGGATCGATTTATGGGACCATCTAAAATCTATCTAACACTCGTAGCCTCTTCGATACTCTTTGGAGGCGAGCTCGACGAAATCAAGCTCCATTCCCTCTATCTGATGCAGCAGGGACAAATGGCAGAGTCCATTGAAAAATACCGCGAGTATGCAGAATTGACGGGGCGCCACGATTTTGAAGTTTTGCAAGAGATGGGGATCATCCTCTTGCAAAAAGGGATCCAATCTCAAGACAGCCAAACGTTTATGATGACCCTTTTCGGTGCGGGCCTGTCTGGTTCTGCCAATGCCCTCGAGATTTTAGAGCACGGGCTAACCCATCCCGACCCACAGATGCAACTTCTCGCCCTACACTTCATTGCCAAATTTGAGGATGACCGAACTGCAGAAATTTTCAATCGGGCCATGAGTTCCGACTACTTGGCCATCCGGATGGAAGCGGCCTTTTATATGGCCCAGACCAAACACCCCCATGCGGTGGGGCAAATCGAAGGCCTCATGTATCGTCTTCCCCCAGCTTTTAAACCCTATTTCCCCTCTCTCTTTGCCCTTCTCGGGACCAGCGACGCAACCCGTTCTTTACGTAGGCTCATCGAAGATGCCGACCCGCAGACAAGAGTCGAATCGATTCTCCATGTCGCTCGTCTGGGAAGAGATGATTTTCTCCCCACTTTGAGAAAAAAACTCACCCATACCCACATTGCAGAAGTGGAAGCGGCCAGTTTTGCCATTGGCGCTTTGAAAGATAGCCATTCCATGCCGCGCTTGAGAAAACTAGTCGTCTCGCCAACTGACGCAATCCGCCTGAGTGCAGGCCTTGCTCTCTTTCATCTTGGGGATCGCTCCTATGTTCCCACAATCACACGGCTTGCCAAGCAATCCAATCTCTTCGCCATTGCAGCTCTCGGCGCCATTTCGGAAACGGAGGAGGTGCTTGCAGAGCTCGTTCAATCCAGCGATCTCCAAGTACGTATCAATGCTGCGATTGCCCTTTTGCAAAGACGCGATCCGAGATGTTTAGAAGTCCTTTCTGAAATCTTGATTACCGACGCTCGCGATCTCGCCTTCCATCCCTTCAATTCTTTAGGGAGAACCCTTTCTGCCATCAAAGCAGTTCCCTCAGCTGAATTGAGAGCCAAAGATCCGACTCTCGATCTCAGCTATTCCCTCGCTATGCGAGAACATCTCTTGCGAGAAGCGATCCACCTTCCCGAAGAGATCTTTTTAAAACTTGCAAAACGACTCTTCATGAGGGGACAAAACGATCTCGTTCCCACAGCGATTGGCCTTTTGGAAAATCTCCAAACTGAAAAAGCGATCGCTCTTCTCAAGGAGGGCGCCGAAAAAATCGCCTGCCCGCTCATTCGAGACTATTGCCGCCTCTCTCTTTTTCGCATGAAACAAGAGGGCCCCTACGAAGAGTACGTCACTCACTGGGTGATGCACCAAAAAGGTTCACAGCTCATCCAGCTCAGACAGCTCCTTCCCTGGAAATACCGCCTGGAACAGTCTGACTATACACTCACTCCCGAAGAGACCTCTCGGCTCCTCATCGAGTCGTTTCTCTCCATCGCTAGCCGTAGAGACGAAAAGAGCATTGCCTTCCTGCTCGAAGCCATCCAGAATGGCAATGCGATCAACCGCTACGCCCTCATGGGCCTCCTCATGAAAGCCACCGAATAAAGAACGCCTTATTCCTGGCATTAAAAAATTTCCCAGCCGTATAGTCGTGCTCTTTGCACTGGACAAGAACGGGATTCACAGACCTCGCAAGCGGTAGGATCTGCAGGATCAGCTTTGGGTTGCAGGGCTTCCTTTGCATCTTGCATATCCTGCCAGATCTTTCCCCGCGAAGCGGATCCTGTTTTCTTTAGGAAGAGTTATGTTCGATCTGAAAACTTTTGCCATCAAATTCGCACTACTCATTGTTTTTGCTCCCCTAGGTGGCCTTGTCCTAGTAAAATATGTGGATATGGTCCAAGAGGCGTGGAAAACAAATAATAGAAAGAAAAAGTGGGTTGCAATGTCGTTCACTTTTGCTTTTGTTATGGGTTTACTAGGCTGGTTACATTGACATCTAGATGGCTGTCATTAATCCTTTTAGTACTCTCTGGTTGTCGAGGTCAAAACCAGGGCTTGCTTGACGATCTTTCTGCCTTGAAAAAGGAATTTATTGCTGAAGTCCTGCAAGGCTCAATTGAAGAATGTCCTTTCGATTTGTCTTATCATTTTCGAACAGTTTTTTATTCAAAGCAGCTTGTCAGTTTGTTTGGGGAATTTCATTCATATACTCATTTACCTCACGGTTGGACAAAGTATGAGGGGCGCACTTTTTATAAAAACAATGGAAGATTTGTGCCGCTCCTCCTAAGTCATTTAATTTCAACGAAAGAAAATTGGGAATTTATCCGCAAATATTGCGAAACTCTATTGAGTGAAACCATTCACTCGAAATGCTTCATTGCATCATGGGATGAGAATTCATTAGAGCGTTCATTAAATAATTTAATTGTAGCTAGATGATGTTTATACATGTTATTTCATGGATTTATATCGGCGACTGGAGCGGTAATTTTATTTTCCATCAAGGTGAGGCAGAAATCCCTTGTCTCCCAGCACCTTCATGATGCCTCGAAGCAAGTAGTTGTCGCCGAAACTGAGACAATAGTCCTTGAAGCCGATGCGTTGAAGCATTTTCTTGTCCACAAGCCTCTTGATTTGTCGGGATAATTCTGCGCCGTGTTTTCCTTGAAAGATCTCTTTCAAGTCGCTTGATTGGATTGTTTTTTTCTCGATAGCCATTCTCAATATTTTTGCTTCCACATCGGTGATATATTTTCTTTCGAGAGAGTGATTGATTGTGGGCACCAAAATTTCCTTGGCCAGATAGTCATAGTCGAGAAGCTTGTCGATTTTTTCGATCTCCTCTTTTAGACCGCGGAGCACGTATTCACACCAAGCCAGAATGCCCGATTTTTCTCCAGTATCAGCCTGCTCGAGATACTTGTAGTAATTGTTTCGGTGATTACAGAAAACGGCCGTAGGGTTGATGATTCTCCCTACATTGACGTTGAAGCCAAGCTTAATCAACATTGCGTAAGTGAATAAACGTACTGTCCGTCCGTTGCCATTGCCAAATGGATGTATCCATACGAATCGATGGTGAGCAATCGCTGTTTTTAACAGATCGAATTTTGGGCCGCTGTCCTGATTGATGAAGTCAAATAATTCGTTCATATATTCATCGACAAGTATCCACTCTGGCGGTAGATGCTTGGATTTTGTGATTTGTAAATTTGATTTCCTATATTGGCCTGGAGTTTTATCGCCTTCTCCCTTTGGCGAAGTAGGTAATCCATCGACAACCATCCTATGAATTTCGCTGACAAAAGCTCGATTGATCGGATGTTTTTTTACGTTGTTTTCAATGAAATCCATGGCATTTTCGATGTTTTGGATCTCTTTAACTCCCATAGGCACGTCAATCTTCTCTTCTAGCTTGGTCTCTATATACTCAAGAAGCGAAGTGTTATTTCCTTCAATGCGAGCTGACCCGATACTCTCCAGCATATGGAAAATGCTCTTGAGATTGAAAAAGACCTGGGAAGGAGTCGTTCCATCTAAACGTTTTTTCCGAAGATGGTTCAAATCGATAATAAGATCCGTTAGAGGAGAGTCAAACGTGGGCTCTACCAGGGTCAGATCATAGTGTTTAAATTCGGCCTTTGTCATTTAACATCCATTTCCTTCGATCTTTAACATCCGTAGCTTCAAAAGTTTAACATAGAATATTGCAAGTGTCTGAAAAACAGCTAAATACGATGATATACAAGGACAGGAATTTTAACAACGCGTTTTTGAAGATTTAGCATCTCCCTCTGAAATCCTTGTGTCAGGGCATGGTAAAACATTCTTGTAATGCGTAATAAGTGCGTAAATTGTTGTTGAATATCAACTAGATACGACTATAAGGCTGTGAGAATCAAATTCGCGCTACTCATTGACATACAGATAGAAAACAGACCCTAAATTTTGAGATCTTTCCTTTTCGAGCAAGAAAAATCCAAGATGAGTATCATGTTCGAAAATGCAAAAGTTTCTATTTCTTTTCGCTGCCGTTTCCCTCTTTTCCAACGAAGTCAATGTCTACTTGCGCAATCCAATTTATAAAAATGGAGTCGTCTACACGAGTCAAGGCGGCGTTATCCAAAACGAAGACATCCGCATCCAAGCCGAGAGCATCCAGTACTTCCACAGAATGGAAGAGGGCAAGATGGTGCAAAAAATCGAAGCGGAAGGAGATCTTCTCGTCCAATACAAGGGCAAGGTCTTTGTCGGCTCGGAACTCGAATTCGATTTCAACAAAATGTGCGGGATAGTCTACGATGGCAAGACCTTTTCCTCATTTTGGTATGTCGGCGGTGACAAGATCCAGCTCACAGCAGATGGAAGCTACCACGTCGCCAATGCGTTCGTCACGACCTGCGAAAATAAAGACAGCTCCTGGGATTTACGCGCAAACAGCGTAAATGTCGTCAAGAATGAGTTTTTTCAGGCGAAAAGAGTGCGCCTTCGCTTCTTGCAATGGCCAAAACTGTGGCTCCCCTCTTTCAAGCTCAACCTCAAACGGTTCAAAGAGCCCATCTTTCGCTACTATGCCAATTGGAATAAAGGGCCCAAAGTAGGATTTCGCTATCAGCTCTACTCTTGGCAAGATCTCGCCCTTTACGGAAGGGTCGAATATCGCTGGAGCAAGGGCTGGGGAGGCGCTTTGGAAAGCGAGTATTTTCCTCCCGATGGATTCACGACGTTTACCACTCGGAATTATCTCGGTAAAGACAGGCTGTTCAATGCCGAAGATGTCGAAAGGAGATACCGCATTCAAGGTGCGCTTCATTCCAGAAGTGAAAATGAAAAAACGCATACGACCCTTACCTGGGATAAATACAGCGATGTGCGCATGCCGGGCGATTTCAAGAGCGAAGATTTCGAGGTCAATACAGCGCTCAAAACCCTCTTTTATGTGCACCACAAAGAAGAGGATATCCTCACCTATTTCAAAGTCAGGCCAAGGCTCAATTCCTTCGAATCGATCAAGCAGGATCTACCGACAGCTTACATGATGATTCGGCCGATCGAAATCAAAAATACAGGGGTTATCTCAACGAGCTTTGTAAAAACCTCTTATTTGGATTTCGATTATTCCGATCAGCTCGTAGTTTCCCTGCAAGATTTTCAATCTGCACGCGCGGAAATTTTCGAGCATCTCTATCGCCCCATCCACTTAAAGGCGCTCACCTTCACGCCTCACATTTTGGGAAGAGCCATTTTTTATGGAACGAGCCCCTCCCATCATTCAAAATGTCTCGGCATTTTGGGATATGGCTTTGATGCACATATGCATGGGCAAAGGCAATTTTCCAGATACAAACACGTACTCGAGCCCTATGTCCAATACAGCGCCTTGACAAGACCCACGGTAAGCCCCGATGCGCATTACATTTTCTCGATCCAGGATGGCTATCAGAAAATTCAGCAAGTAGAGGCAGGTATCCGAACACTTTTCTTTTCAAAAAAACGACCCGGCAAAGAGGCTTCTTTGACCGCAAATCTCTACGCCAACGCCTTTTTTTCCGATCCGGTCATCCCTCAAGTGGTCCCTAAAGCTTACCTCTGGCTCGGTTGGCGCCTTCCAAGCGTCCATCTCACGCTCCACAACTGCTACAACTTCCGCAATCGAGTCTGGGATTTTTCCAATACGAGACTAAAATGGACCGTGAGCGAGAATTTAGCGATGTCGCTTGAAACCCGCTACCGCTCCAAATATGACTGGCGCAAGAGCGATCATGAAGATTTCATTCTCGACGTGACCCGATCAGAAAGCGAACTGCTCTCCTCTCCCCTCTCCGATCGTAGAATCACCTTTCTTTCCAACATATTTTTTCGAATCAATCCGTTTTGGGAAATGAAGTTGGAATCGCAGCACGGCTTTTATCGCCTTTATAAGAATAGCGTCCACGGAAAACCCTATAATGAATTCCGGATCCACTTTTATACCTGGTTGAGCTCTAGCTGGAAGCTCCATTTCTACTACGGCTACACGCTACACAACCATTTTGACTGGAACATCAACGTTCAGTTGGTAAAGAAGAATTTCTAGAGTAGCAGTAGCCTTCGAGGGTAAAGTAGCCGGCTGGGCTCGTTCGAATTCCCGAACCAATCCGATCTAAAAGGGGCTCCCAATCGGCACTCTCCCAAACGGATAATCCGGTATTGGGATCAAAGAGATAAGAAGTTTCGTTTTGCCGGATCAGCACAAATAGATGCGCTTTACCCGGATGATTTGCATCTCGAGAATACCCGACCAAAAACATGTAGGCGCCAGGATCTAGGATCGGACATTTCGGCCACTTTTGCATTATCTCCTCTTTCCAAAAACGCTTTTCCTCCAAGGCAGTGGGAATCATCTTACGCACATGCAGCTGAACCGCACTCTCCGGGGGCCCCTCCTCAAATTCTTCGGCAATGGCCTCCAAGCTCTTTTGCGGGTCGGCAAGATGCCGCTCAATGAACAAGTAAGAACTTCCTCTGCAAGCCTCATCGTAGTTATGGCTGGGAACGCGAAGCCGGCATCCATAGGCCCAAAGTCCTTGCAAAAGGCTGAGACAGCCGATACTGATCCTCGCCCCCCGATCCTTCAAACTCTTTCCCCAATCGCTCAAACAAAGAAAGGAGAGGAGATAGCCCAGAGCCTGTAGAAACAGCCCATAAATGATCTTCACGGGAGCAAGGAGCGCCTGCAGAACGGGCTGGTAAGGAAAATGTTGAGTAATTGGGGCAATGGTCATGGCAGAAAAGGATAGGCAATCTGCATTTTTAAGTCCAAAAAATCATGGCTTTGAGGATCTGCTCGATTTCTTCTTACGAAAGAATTGAGCAATCTGTTTTTTAGAAATCAACCCTTCTGCAACACCAATTACCAATATCTCATATTCCAGTGGGTCAATATGAAAATGAATCCCATTCATCCTAAAAAATAAAAGAGGTAAAAAAGCCCCGGTTCTTTTGTTGCCGTCACAAAAAGGATGATTCTTGATGACATGATAGAGATACGCTGCACCCTGTTCCGAGATTGTTCTATGGAGTTTTTTTCCATCGAAACTACTCTTTGCCATTTCTATGGCAGATGTCAGCAATCCCAAATCCCTAATTCCCGGAAGGCCTCCATGTTGTTCGATCATGCGATCGTGAACTTTAATGGCTTGATCAACTGTTAAATATCGGATCATTTTTTAGAGAGGCTTTTCATGAGATCGAAGAGCTCTTCACTCAAGGCCTCAAAATTTTTTTCAAAACTCTCAGGATCTCCCTCATCCACTGATTGCACGAGGAGTCCTCCGTTTGGATTGATAATCAGCTGAAAAGCGGCCGATTCATTCAACCCTGCAGCCTGCAATAAACTCTTATCTATCACTAAAGCCCTACTGTGTCCGTGTTTGACTAGGCGTTTAATCATTTAGCCCCCCTTGTAATAACAATGGTATACCATCTAGAAATTGATTTCAATTAACGAGAACGATCACTCTCATTTTAAAGGACTTAAGGATTGTACTTTTCTTTCATGGCTTTGAGGAGGGGCTCGATCTTCTTGCGTTCTTTGGGATCCATCCGGTCGATGTGTAAAACCCCATTTAGATGGTCATTTTCGTGCATGAACATGCGGGCCCTAAAATCGCTTAAGTCCTCTTCGATAAATTCCCCTTTCGGGTTCTGATAGCGCACGTGGATCGATTTGGGACGTACGACAGGAACGTGGAGGCCAGGGAAAGACATACATCCTTCCAGCATCGATACAGCCTCTTTAGAAGGATTGGAGAGCTGCGGATTGAGGATCACTTCGGGCGGGCCAAAATAGTACTGGTTATTGGGAAGAAATTTTTCCTCGCGGATCACAAAAATCCGCAAAAGAATTCCCAGCTGGGGACCCGCAAAGCCGATACAGTTGTCCAAAGAGAACATTTTGGCCAGCATGGCCTCGCAAATTTTGGCAATTTCAGGAGTGATTGCTTCTACTGTTTTGGCCTTCGTTCTGAGATCGGGATGGCCGTAATAGCGAAGCGCGTAATCAGCTTCCTTCATGGCTTTCTACTTCGGTCAGGGCAGGAATATTCTGTGAACGGCCCAGTGAACCGCTCCATAAAGAGAGGGCAAGACAAGCAAACAGAAAAACTCCAGCGAGATAGCCGGTAAAACGTTTCAAAACCTCGGCCGTCGAAGTACCAAAGAGAGAATCGCTGTTATCCCCTCCAAAGGAAGCGCCCAATCCCAAACTCTTTGCTTCTTGAATGAGGATCACAAAACAGAGGAGGAGGGAAGCCAATAAAAATAGACATAAAGTTAGATAAAATAAAAAGGTCATTCTTTTTTCTCTTTCTTAGAAGTTCGAGTGGTTTTCTTTTTTGGGCCAGCGATATTGTGGACGATGGTCGCAAGCTTTCGAGGCTCGAGCGAAGCTCCCCCTACGAGGACTCCATCGACATCTTCTTGCTGGCCGATTTCAAATACATTTTCTGGCTTCACCGATCCGCCATAAAGAAGGGGGATCTTTTCGCTAATCTTTTTGCCAAAGAGCTCGGAGAGAAAGCTCCGGATAAACGCGTGCGTAGTTTGAATCTCTTTAGGCGTAGGGGTTTTCCCACTGCCAATAGCCCATACAGGCTCGTAGGCAAGCATCAATTTGGCCGCCTCCTCTTTGGGAATCCCCTTCAAAGCTTTGCCGATCTGCTCTTGGAGCACCTCTTGCGTTTTTCCTTTCCCGTGATGCTCAATTGTCTCACCGACGCAGAGAATCGGCTGAATCTCATCTTGAAGAGCTCTCAAAACTTTTTTGTGAATGAACTGATCATCTTCTTTAAAGACCGTGCGTCTTTCCGAATGTCCCAAGAGAACAAAAGCCGCCCCCGCTTCTTTGAGCATCAAGGCCGCAATTTCTCCCGTAAAGGCTCCCTCTCGGGCATCGTTCATGTTCTGGGCCCCAATCACGAGATTGGTCTCTTTGGCATATTGAGAAGCTGGGTGGATCGAAGTGTAGGGCACCGCTAAATAAACATTTACTTGGCTTTTCTGGATTTCTGGAAGGAGTTCTTCGATGTAGTCGGTCGCCTGTCTGGCTGTTTTATACATTTTCCAATTTCCGACGACTGTATATGTTTTTGCCATTGAAGAACTCAAATTTTTATCTCAAGGATACCCGATTGGGGGCTAGCTGGCAATGAGAAAAACGTGGCCTGACAATCCTTTCTTTGGCAAAATGAGCCGTTATGAAGGTTTTTAGCGTTTCGGAATTGACCTTTGCCATCAAAGGAGTGCTCGAGCCCAGCTTTAGAGGCATTGCAGTCAAAGGAGAAATCAGCAACTTCAAGCTCCAATCCTCTGGCCATCTCTATTTTAGCCTGAAAGATGCCAATGCGCAGATCTCTGCGGTCCTCTTCAAGGGAAATGCGGCCAGTTTGCCAAAACTTCCCAAGGAGGGCGATCAGGTCATCGCCTCTGGAGAGATCAGCCTCTACGCCCCGCGGGGTCAATACCAGATCGTCATCCGGGAATTGCAATTTTTGGGAGTGGGAGAGCTGCTCTTAAAATTGCATCAGCTGAAAGAAGAGCTCTCCAAGCGCGGCTGGTTCGATCCAGAGCGGAAAAAACCTCTTCCCAAACACCCAAGACGCATCGGGGTCGTGACGAGTCCAACGGGAGCGGTCATTCAAGACATTCTCCACGTTCTCACGAGACGTTTTGCCGGTGTGCAAATCCTCTTGAACCCCGTAAAAGTTCAAGGCGAAGGAGCGGCTCTTGAAATTGCCCAGGCCATCGATGATTTTAACCGTTTTCACTTAGCCGATCTCCTCATTGTCGGAAGAGGCGGCGGGAGCATTGAAGATCTTTGGGCTTTTAATGAAGAGAGAGTCGCCAAGGCCATTTTTGAATCCAAAATCCCGATCATCTCTGCCGTTGGCCACGAGACCGATTTCACCATTGCCGACTGGGTAGCTGACGTGAGAGCCCCCACCCCTTCCGCTGCAGCCGAGATCGCCATTTCTGAAAAAGCGGCCCTCCTCCAATTTCTAGAAGGGGTCAAAGCGCAATGTAGGCAGAGAATTTTGCAACAAATCGCCCAATCGAAACAGCATCTCAACGCCCTAAAGAAGCACCCCCTTCTCAGCTCGCCATACGGAGTGCTTGCCCCCGCCATTCAAAGGCTCGATGATTTTGCTCGGGGGCTTGAAAGGGTTCATCCCAAATTCAAAATCCAAGAGTATCGCGACCGGTTGAACCGGTTGACCCATCATTTACAATCGCTGCACCCCAATAACGTCTTAAAAAAAGGATACGCCATTCTCTTCTCTGAAAAGGGAGATTCGGTTATCCTCTCAGCGAAAGACCTTCGACAGGGGCAAACTGTCACGGCTCTTTTGCAAGACGGCAAAGCAGGTGCTCAAATCCAGGAGATCGTACTCAATGAGTCAGGAAACTCTTTCCTTTGAAAAAGCTTTTGAAAGGCTCGAACAGATCCTCAACACGATGAATAGCGGGAAAACCCCTCTAGAAGAATCGCTTAAACTCTTCGAGGAAGCAGAAAAACTGATCGACACATGCAATACACGGCTGACCCAAGCTGAAAAACGGATCGAGCAGCTCATCAAACAGAAAAATGAACTCGTATTGGATGGGGATGGTCAGCCCCTAAGACAAACCCTGGCTTAACTATGTTTAAAACCCAAATTTTTCCAGTCAAACGTGCCGAATGGGCCCTTTTTGGCTTCATGTTCCTCATTGTCTCGCTGATCAATGTCAACTTCAGCATCTTGAGAAGCATGCGAAATACACTCGTCGTTGCCGATGCAGGAGGCAGCGCCGCTTTCATCCCCTATTTCGAGTTATTTGGAACGTTTCCCGCATCGATCTTACTCACGTGGGGCCTCTCGAGGCTCATGAGGGTTTTTTCCTTCCGATTCACCTTTACAGTCACCATGTTCTTTTTTCTCACTTTTTTTATCGTATTCGCCTTTTGGATTTATCCTCATAAAGAAGGGATTCAGCTCCTTTTAGAAAATAAAATCGGCACCCTTTTCGGCCTCACTCGATTCAAAGTGATCCTGACCCATTGGCCAGATATGACCTTTTATATCATGGCAGAACTGTGGAAAGTCGCTCTTCTCTCGGTCATTTTCTGGGGATTTTTAAATCAAAATCTGACGTTGACCGAAGCGAAAAGATTTTACCCCCCTCTTTTTCTCGGCACGAGTGTAGGAACGATCCTATCAGGACCCCTCACCGTCTTCTGCACTTCGATGTTCAGTTGGAACCATTTTCCGCTCTCCGATCTGAGATGGCAGCACTCCCTCTACATGTTAACCTTTTGTCTCGTCTTCTGCGGCCTCCTCACTCACCTCTGCTTCCGCTCTCTATTCAAGCGCTTTCAAAGCCGAGAATCTTCCCTCAAACCCCCTTCGCAAACTTTCTCCAGCAAACTCTCTCTCTCTTCCAGCCTTCGCTATTTGATCGAATCTCCCTACTTGCGCTCTTTACTCCTCATCGTCGTTGCAGAGTACGTATGTTACACTCTGGGAGAGCTCATCTTCTTAGAAACCCTCAAAGAAAAATACCCGTCCCCTACTGAATACTGCCAGTACATGGGCAACCTCTCCTTCTGGATGGGGATCCTCGTTGCCGTAGGATCGATCTTCATCACCCCCTATCTCCTCCATGCTTACAACTGGACCCAAACCTTCCTCATGCCTCCGATCTTGATGGTTGCCGCTACGCTTGCTTTCTTCTCTGTAGTTTGCCTTTCCAAATATGGTTTTATTGCAGCAGGATCGGCTCTCGGGGTCGCGGTCGTGCTGGGAAGTATCCATTTTTGCGTTGGAAGAGCGGCCAAGTACACGCTCTTCGACACCATTAAGGAGCTGGCCTTCATTCCGTTAGATCAAGAGGGGCAAGTGAAGGGCAAATTGATCATCGACGGCATCGGATCACGCCTAGGAAGGGGCGCCTCCTCTTTCTTGAGCATTCTCCTCTTTCTCTTTTTGGGTGGGCCTGGAGAAAGTGTTTTCTTTGCGGGCATTTTAGCTCTGACATCTGCTCTCGTGATGTTTCCTGCGAGTAAACTCGTCGGCACCGAATTTGAAAAGTCGCAATTGGCAGCAACCCCCAAGTAAAGATTTGTGCTTTATTGAATAATTAAGACAAAAATCCTAAAATTAGCCTGTTATTAAACGGAGAATTAATGAATTATTTAATTGGCAATGCCCATCTGGGCTTTCAGGCCCCTATTATCCAAGCATATACAATGGGAGCAGCTGTTCATGATCTTCGGGCTGATCTGAGTAAAGGTCTCATCGCCCAAGGAAAAATACGACAGACATGCTGCGTTTCAACTACAGTCAAGAGTTGGCTGTCGTGGCTGCCGGAGTGCCCCATCTTTTTCAATATTTTTGAGCTTGAAGATGGGAGTCAATGGTTCTATTACCTAAAAACCCCAGACAACAATCCGTGGATGACAGGCAATGAAATTTGTATCACAGCAAATCCTGATGGATCTTTACAAGGATATAATCAAGAGACTGGCACTTGCTATCCTATCTTAAAGGCTGAGACAAAAACTTTAAGTAACAAGGAAGAAGACTATATTATTGACGAATGGCATTTGAGTACGCTTGTATTTACCACGGGTGAAAAGTTTAGTCCGAGAGGCGTTTATTCGTTTGATTGGGAAAATCGGAGAGTAGGAGATCAATGGCTTTTTTTGGGTGCTTGGCGTTTTTTTTCTGGACAAGATTATTCTTTCTTACATCCAGTGACTTTCGGTATAGACCTAAAAAAACCAGGAGAGGTCATAATGTTGGATCCCGGGAGTTCCGCAGAAAATCCCATAGACTACTGAGAGGGTGGATGCCGGCGAAGCCAAAAACCCATTTTGAGTTTATTTGGGTAAAACTCGCATTTATGAGAGAATGAGGCTTTATTCGAGGATAGATCATGATCGCCCTCTTTCCGAACGAAAAGAAAAAGCAATCCTTTGAACTCGCTGCCCAAATTCGGGCATTTTTAGAGGAGCGGGGTGTCATTGTCGTTGCCGAGGAAGAGAAGGCTGATTTGATTGGAGCGCGCCCCTTATCAACGATCGATCAGACAAAGATCCAATTCCTCATCTCAATGGGAGGCGACGGAACAATTTTACGTCTTTGCCATCGCTACAGTCACCTGAATGCAGGAGTCGTCGGGATCAATCTCGGACATTTGGGATTCATGGCGGATATCCCTCTCGATGATATCTATCCGAGTCTCACCGATCTTCTCAAAGGCGCCTATACGATCGATCAAAGACTCATGATCGAATCGGGAACCTTACGGGCTGTTAACGACATCGTCATCCATCGGGCTCAAAACTACAGTCTCATAGAACTTTCTCTCGAAGTGGATGGCACCTATGTCAACACGTTTACTGCCGACGGTTTGATCATCTCAACTCCCAACGGCTCTACCGCCTACTCTTTAGCTGCAGGCGGCCCCATTTTGAGCCCCAATCTCGAAGCTATAGTCCTTACCCCCATCTGTCCCCACACCATTTCCAATCGACCGATCGTCTTATCTGCCGATTGCAAAATCCGGATCCAGTACTTAAGTGAATATGGACCGATTGATGCCCGCGCCGATGGGCTCGATGCGATCTCTTTAAAAAGTGGGGGATCGATCACCATTCAGCGCTCCAAGCGCACCTTCAAAAGGGTGAACTTACATCGGCATGAGTATTTCAACACGTTGCGCACCAAACTCGCCTGGTCGGGCAAACTCCGCTAGAAAAAGATCTTCATCAGAGCGACGGAGAGTTTCATATTCCGCTGGATGGCAAGCCGCGCCTGATCGATCGCCTTTTCCACTTGGGGAAGAGGAATGGGCGCCCTTCTCGCCTCGTCTGGGAAAAAGAGCATTTCAACGGGCGCGCCTACCTCTCTTAAATGCTGATCCCGATGCCACATCAACGTAGAGATCAAGAGATGCTCAAGGCGCCTTGCCCCTTTGACGGGATCCTCTTCCGCATTCAGCATCTCCTCCAGTTTTGCGAGTCCCAAGGAGAGCTCTGGATAGGAGGGTCTTTGGGTCAAGAGATCGAAGAGCCGTTTTCGATGCTCCTCAAATTCGGGATGTTCAGCAAGCTCAAAAGCTCTTCCTATAGACCCTTGAGCCAGTTTTGCGAGATGTTTGGGATAACCTTTGGCATGTAATAACCCACCAATCTCTTCTTCCGTTAACGGCTGAAAAGATACCCTTGTGCAACGCGATAAAAGGGTGGGAAGCATTTCTTGGGGTGAGCTCGTGAGAAGGATATAGGTCGTATCTGGCGTCGGCTCTTCCAAAGTTTTTAAAAGAGCATTGGCGCTTGCTGGCTGCATCCGCTCGGCATCTCTTAAGATAAATACTTTGCCCCTTCCTTCAAAAGAGGCTTCGTGTTCTTGATCGATCATTTCTCTCAAAGTGTCGATGGCATAGAGTCCGCTCTTTCCAGCGGGCGCTAAAATATGTAGATCGGGAGAATTCTCTTTTCCCAAAAGCGTTTTTGCAACAGCTTTTGCAAACAGACTCTTTCCAATGCCATCAGGCCCTACGAAGAGCAGCGTTTGAGCCAGGCAATTTTCCGAAATGGCCTTTTGCAAATAGCTCTTGATCCATTCATTGCCGACGAGATGACTAAACATGCATCTTGATCCGTTTCATCGCCTCTTCATAAACTTGAGAGGGGGGAAGATCAGCATCGAGTCTCAAAAAGCGTTTTGGATCTTTTTTGTGGATGGCCAAATAGGCTTCCCTGATTTTTTCGTGAAAGAGGATCTCTTCTGCTTCGATCCGATCTTGTTTTCTCTCTTTTGCCGCTCGAGCAAGTCCAATTCTCGGATCGAGATCGAGATAAAGAGTGAGCTTTGGTTCTACTCCTTGAGAAATGAATTCGCAAAAAGCGCTCACCTGCTCCATGCCAAGGCCGCGTGCGGCTCCTTGATAGGCGATGGAAGAATCGTTGAAGCGATCGCAGAGAACGATCTTTCCCTTCTCAAGAGCAGGCCCGATCACTTCTAAAATGTGCTGCGCTCTCGAAGCGAGAAAAAGGGAGAGTTCTGCATAGGGCGAAATGGGTCTTTCATGCTGCAATAAAAGAATGCGGATGTGTTCTCCGAGCTCTGTTCCTCCGGGCTCTCTTGTTTTCAAGACCGAGTGGCCATCCTCCGTGAGCTGACGGGCAATCTGTTCGATGAGTGTCGTTTTCCCCGCCCCTTCTCCTCCTTCAAATGTGATGAAAAAGCCTTTCTTGCGCATCCATGTATCATATGCACGCCATCACTTTCAGTCAATGTGATCCAAGAACAACAATCTTCTTGAAAAAATCCAAAAACCTCTTTAAATTATTTTTGTTTTTTTAGGGAGCTTCCGATGGTATGTGCGACTTTATCTAGTAACTCTCTTCTTCCTGCCGATTCTTGGACAGCCAAGTGACTCAAAATAGGGGAAGCGGAGTTTTACAAAGACAATAAAACACTACCGCGAATTGCAACTATTGTTGTTCGTATCTTTATGGCTCCTGTTATTTTCGGCGCAACTTTTTGCCTAGTTGTTTTTGACTTAAGCCTACGAAGCATTCAAGTGCTTTGGAAAATCCTTAAAGGCGAAGAGGTAACCATAAGAATCTATTTCGTGGGGTTTGTTACCTTCGCCCTCACTCTCCCCATTCGAATCGGATTCTACGTGGTGGGGAATAACGATACTTTTTCTCTTTTCCCCATTGACTACGTCACTAAAGGAAATACGTGTGAGCCCCATCCCCTTTTGCGGATGTTGGCAACACATCCAAGAGCCCAAGAAAAATTCGATCAACTCGTTTCTTTTGAAAGTGAAATCAAAAGCGACATGACCCCATTTGAGAAATCAGTATTCGACATTGCTTCTATTCCTGGTGGAATCAATTTTCTGAAAGGCCATCGTTCTATTTTGAGAGAGAACCTTTATTCCTGGGACGTGAGGGGTCTGTTGAACTTTTTGAAAAGCTCTAATCGCACAGATCTCATCACGCGCATGCTCGAAATAGATAAATGGACAACGGATATGAGTTCTGATTCTCTCGCCGAAGTTCTGGCTGGCACGAGAGACGAAACGATCATCGATCGTGTTCTTACTTTGCGTTCCGCTCGCTTCCCCGATTTATGGTTCGATGTAGCCAAAGAACTCTTTCGAAAATACCTTATTGTTCCTAGGACTAGAGATGAACTCCAATGCCAAACTATCCTTAAATCTATCGCAAAGTCAAGAAAGTCAGAGTTAGAAGCCCGTTTTAAACAAGAATTTATCGGATGGGCAGATACAGTTCGGATCGCATGCTTGTTGGAAATGGGTGTCGATCCAGACACAAGGATAAATTGGGGGGCTGATACTCCTCTTTGCTGGTCATTAAAAAACTATAGGCCTGGTCTCGTGCCCGTGTTGCTGCAATATAAAGCAGACCCCAATCTTAAGCCTGCCGGCTCAGATCACCCCTTACGCTATGCTATATTGCAGATGTCGAATTTAGATATCGCTACTCAGCTGTATAGAGCTGGAGCAAAGCCTGATCCATTTCTTTTCCAAGATCTTTTCGTGAAGCACATGTTGGACAAACGCCTATTCATCGAGTTGATTTTAACTTCTAGAAACGTCAATACTCGATTCTCATCCGGTCTTCTCAAGGGCCATACCCCCCTCACTTACGCCGCGTATTATGGAGATTTTGCCCTTGCTCGCCTACTCAAAGGAAGGAGCGCTGACCTGAACATGAAATGCGAGGCGGCAGGTTTGCATTATGGCAAAACACCTCTGGAAATAGCCCATTTACTGAAATACGAGGACATAGTGAATCTTCTCGAAGGGAGAAGCGGCAGGCAGACAGGAAGCAGCAGTTATGATGAGTACAAATCTCCCTCTACATCAATAGATCCTAGAGCAGCCGTTCTCCAATATTTTCCAAGAGAGCTTGTAGAAGAAGGACAACAAGAATTGCGCGCCAAAGTATATGACACAAATGATCCTCAGAAAAATGATAAAGAGTCATTTGATCGAGAGGTTCTTGCCTTCTTAGATCAAATCTCAAAAGCCACAACGCGATGGGCCATTTTTGGCTTGCAAGACACTGAGTCACAGAAATTAAAGAGAGCCTATTACAAAAAAGCCTTACTCTTTCACACCGACAAACATGAAAATTCAGGCACTTTTCAAAAGCTCTTTGCCGCTCTTCTCAACTCTTACCATGATTTAGGAGGACAATAAATAATACAATATGTCTAACGGAATTTTGTCAGATAATCGGTTTCTCGTTTCTGCCGACTCCTTGACAGGTTCTGTACTTCAGCGTTTTGAAAATCTCAGCTTTAAAGGGGCAGATGAACTAAAGGCTCTCGATCTTCTCACCCGGATTCGCGCCGTTGTGATTCTCTATCTCGTGATTCCCATGGGGCTTCTCATAAACCTTCCTTTTGCGCTCAGCTATGATTTCATTCAGCGAAGCGCTCAAGCCCTCTTTCAGGCCGTTGCTTGCCCCAATCCAATCCCGACTCTTAATTTCGTGGGTGTCGTTATCTTCCCCATCTTATTCCCCATCCGAATTTGCCTGTATCTTGCAGGTGAGCGGGAAGCCCTTTTCCCTATCGATTACAAACAGAAATTAGAGCGGGGCACTCTTCACCCCCTTTTGCGGATGTTGGAAACACACCCAAGAGCCCAAGAAAAATTCGATTCGCTCATCGCCTTTGAAGACGAAATCAAGAGCCATATGGAAGAGTTCGAAAAAGTTCTCTTCGATATCGCACGCACTCCTGGAGGCGTTGCGTTCATACGCACCCACTCACTGGCCACCTCTTTTTATAACAAATATCTGTTGAGTGATGGTTCGGAGGCTCTACTCGACTTTCTCAACAGAAGAAACCGGATGGATCTTTTCCTACGCATCATTGGAATCTACGCAATGAGATATACGGATTCTCAAGCCATCATTGCCATTTTGATTGAAAGAATGGACCTCAATTTGACAACTCAAGTACTCACTTCTTTCTCTTATGGTGGGCCTTTGAAGGGGCTTTTGCTTCATCGCCTCTTCGATCGATGCCGTTCAGGAGAAACACAATACCAAACCTTTTTTCTATCGCTCCTCACCACGCAAGAAGAAAAAAACAAGTTTCTTTTTCTTGCAATCTGTTGGAAAAGTAAAGAACTGTGCCCTCTTCTCATAGAAAAAGGGGCGGATCTAGAAAAATTCTTTAAGAGAGAATTCTATAGCGAATGGTGTCCGCAATTAGAGCACATAGAATTCTACTTGGACATGGGAGCCAATCCCAACTGGGTCTTCGATGACAACCAAACACCCCTATCCATGGCGACTTCGCGCGGGTGGGTTAACGTCGCGAATCTATTGAAAACTCGCATCCCCAATTATACCATTTATCAGAAAAAAGCTTGACTGCGGACGGTCTCAGAGTGGTTTAGATTTTGACGAACGCGAGGAGGCCCATATTGCATCAATATGGGCGACGAGCGTTCGTTAAAAGGTAAGCTGCTATGATGGCTGTTCCCAATCGAGGTTATTTTTGATAAATGGTATTAGGATTCTTCAACCGGCACGCCTTCCGCAACGGCCTCGATCTTCTGGGCGCCCACGACGAGATCGTCCTCTTCTTTGAGATTGACGAGTCTCACCCCTTGAGTGGATCTGCCCATCACGCGTACATCGCGCATCGGAATGCGCACAGCTTGGCCCGCTTGGGACATGAGGAGGACTCCGTCTGCATCGGTCACGCTGAGCGCCGCGACCACCATGCCGTTTCTCTCTGAGGTGATGATCGAACGGACCCCTACGCCGCCTCGGTTGGTTTGGCGGAACTCTTCCACTTGGGAGCGCTTGCCATACCCATTTTCGCAAACGACGAGGATGTTCTCTTGGGGCGTCACGACTTCACAACCAACGACTTTATCGTCATTGTTCTTCAGCATCACGCCACGCACACCGCGAGCCACCCGGCCGATCGGCCGAATGAGCGTCTCATCAAAGCGGACCGCCATCCCATTGCGGGTAAAGAGCATGATCTGCTGGCCTGGACGAGTGAGGCGCGCTGCGATCAGCTCATCTCCCTCATCGATATTGATCGCATAGACCCCTTTGCGTCTCGGATTGCTGAATTCGGAAAGTTCCGTTTTCTTCACCACGCCCTTCACGGTGGCGAGTAGGATCGATGCCCCCTCTTCTTCAAAATTCTTCACTTTGAGAACGGCTGCCACTTTTTCGTTTTCGCGTAAATCTTCGAGGAGATTGATGATGGGCCGCCCCTTCGTTCGCCTTCCCCCTTCGGGAATCTGCCAGACTTTCGTCCAATAGCACCGTCCATGAGTGGTGAAGATGATGAGCATATCGTGCGTGGAAGCAACATAGATGTTTTTGAGCACATCTTCTTCTTTTTTCATCTCCATGCCCATCACGCCAGC
Organism: uncultured bacterium; assembly: GCA_964424735.1. Lineage (GTDB taxonomy): Bacteria > Chlamydiota > Chlamydiia > Chlamydiales > SM23-39 > REEB52. The sequence goes on along the minus strand of CAYRJU010000007.1, from coordinate 39,600 downwards.
TCCTCCCCTCTTCTGTTCACGGAAGGTGTCGATTGGCATTCTCTTGATGTAGTCGTCATTGGAGATCGCGATCACGACCTGCTCATCGGCAATGAGATCTTCCATCGCAAATTCGCCTTCGGCCGCGACAATTTTTGTCTTGCGCTCAGATTTGTGCCCTTTTTTGATCTCTTCGAGCTCTTCGCGGATGATGTCGCGAACAAGCGCCTCTGAAGCAAGCACTGCTTTGTAGTGGGCAATTCTTTCGAGGAGTTCTTTGTATTCGGCTTCGATTTTCTCCGCTTCGAGCCCCGTGAGTTGGTAGAGTCGAAGATCGAGAACGGCATTCGCCTGTTTTTCCGAAAGGCCGAAGCGCATCATGAGCTCTGTACGGGCCGTATCGCGGTTTGTTGAGGCCCGGATCACTTTGACAACCTCATCGAGATGGTTGAGAGCTTTGAGATAGCCCTCGAGGATGTGGGCGCGAGCCTCTGCTTTCGCCAGCTCAAAACGGGTTCTTTTCCGAATGACCTCGATCCGGTGATCGATCCAAGCGGAGATGAAGTGTTTGATGTTCATGGTTCTCGGCAGCCCATGATCGAGCGCCAACATGTTGCAGCCAAAAGTGACTTGCAGATCGCTATTTTTATAGAGCTGATTGATCACCACATCGGGAATTTCTCCCCGTTTTAGCTCCAAGACGACTCGCAGGCCATCTTTATCCGATTCATCGCGGATATCGGAAAGGCCCGTGATCGTTTTTTGATTGATGAGATCGGCAATGTGTTCGATCAGCCTCGACTTATTGACGTTATAGGGAACCTCATCGACGACGATTTGCTGACGGCTATTCGCAATGTCTTCGACGCGCATTTGGGCGCGCAAAATCAGTTTGCCTCGACCCGTATGATAGGCCTCTTTGATGCCGCGAAAACCACAAATGACCCCGCCTGTGGGGAAGTCAGGCCCCGGCATCACTTTCATGATGTCGTCGATCGTCGTACTCCGATTGTCGAGCACGAGAAGAGTTGCCTCGATGAGCTCATTCAAATTGTGGGGCGGGATATTCGTCGCCATTCCGACCGCAATTCCGGAAGATCCATTGCAGAGCAGATTGGGGAATTTCGCGGGGAATACGGTGGGCTCGAGTTTTGTCTCGTCGTAGTTTGGGACCATCTCGACGGTCTCTTTATCGAGATCCTCCATGAGGGCCATGGCAGCCGACGTGAGTCTTGCCTCTGTATAACGCATCGCAGCGGGTGGATCTCCATCGATCGAGCCAAAGTTTCCCTGTCCATTGATGAGAGAATAGCGCATGACCCAGTCCTGGGCTAGGCGCACGAGCGTCGGATAGATCACCGTCTCGCCGTGTGGGTGGTAGTCCCCCGATGTATCGCCGGAGATCTTTGCGCATTTACGATGTTTTGCGCCGGGCGTTAGGTTGAGTTGCCGCATGGCGTAGAGAATCCGTCTTTGTGACGGTTTGAGTCCATCTCTCACGTCGGGAAGAGCGCGGGAAATGATGACCGACATCGAATAGCGAAGGTAGCTCTCCTTCATCTCCTCTTCGACGTTACGCGCTACGATGTCTTCGTCTTGTGTATACGACATGCTTCAACCTTAAATATCTAGATTTTTTACAGAAAGGGCGTGAGTCTCGATAAAAACTCTACGCGGCTCGACCTCTTCCCCCATCAACATGGAAAACATCCGATCGGCAGCAATCGCATCGGGAAGGGTCACTTTCACAAGGGTCCTCACAGCCGGATTCATGGTCGTTTCCCAGAGCTGGTCGGCGTTCATTTCACCAAGACCTTTGTAGCGCTGGACTTCGACCCCTTTTCTCCCGTTACTCCGAATCGCATCGATGAGCTCTCTCAACGTATGCCAAGTCGTCCCTTTTCCCCCCTCTTCGAGCACATCGAAGAGCTCTCCATTTGCGATGACATATTGTTCGAGCTTGAGCTGATAGCCGCTCAATTTTTCATGGAGGGCCAAAAGACGATTGACATCGTAGAGCTCGACAAAGGCAAGCGGTTTCGGAATGAAGGTTTTCATCTCTTCGGTCACCTCTTCAGGTGGAATGGAGGCGAGCGTCTCTTCGTGTTTTAATTTTCCCGCTTCTGCATATTCTTTCTTGAGTTCGATGAGCTCTTCTTCCGTGTAGATGAATTTCAATTTGTCTCCGAGAGCCACTTGATACTGCGGATAGCGCTCTTCTTGCTTAGCTGCAACGAACTCTCTAAAAGGGACCCCTTTGCGCTCAATGGAGCTGATAAACATCTCGACATCCATGACGAGGCCCATGAGTTTTTCCGTTTCGTCTTTGTCATAAGAACGATCCGATCCGTGGCGCCGAATGAGAATATCGGAGAGCCCCAATTTGAGAAGGTATTCGTCCATCTCTCTTTCGGAGTGGATGTATTGGCTAGTCTTCTTTCTCGTCACCTTGAAAAGAGGAGGACGGGCGATGTAGATGAAATTGTTCTCGACGAGAGCGGGCATGTGGCGATAGAAGAAGGTGAGAAGCAGTGTACGGATGTGAGAGCCGTCGACGTCGGCGTCGGTCATGATGATGATTTTATGATAGCGGAGCTTTTCCAAATTGAAATTCTCGACTCCAATTCCGCAGCCGAGAGCTGCAACCATGGCGCAGACTTCTGTATTTTGCAAAATCTTTTGAATGCGAGCCTTTTCCACATTCAAAATCTTACCGCGAATGGGCAAAATGGCCTGGAATCTCCGATCCCGTCCCATTTTAGCAGAACCTCCCGCAGAATCTCCCTCGACGATGTAGATTTCACAAAGAGCTGGATCTCGCTCTTGGCAATCGGCGAGTTTTCCGGGGAGTCTCGCTCCATCGAGCGCCGTTTTGCGAAGGGTCAGCTCGCGCGCCTTTTTAGCGGCTTCTCGAGCTTGAGCCGCAATGACCGCTTTTTCGACGATGAGTTTGGCAATGGCTGGATTTTCGTCGAGATAGGTGGTGAGCCCCTCTCCCACGATGACTTGGGCAATTCCCGCCACTTCATTGTTTCCCAGCTTTTGCTTGGTCTGTCCTTCAAATTGGGGATTTGGCACTTTGACCGAAATGACCGACGTGAGCCCTTCTCGCATATCCTCGCCACTCACGCTGATTTTATCGGCTTTTACCAAACTGTTCGATTTCATGTAGGTGTTCAAAACGCGGGTGAGCGCCGTGGAAAATCCGGTTAAATGGGTTCCCCCTTGTCTCGTCGCAATATTATTGACATAGGTGTAGATATTCTCTGTATAGGTGTCATTCCACTGCATGGCGACTTCGAACTCAACAGGGCCATCTACGCCTTCCCGAATTCCATGGAAATAGATCGGTTTGGGGAAAAGGGGCACTTTCCCCTCATTCAAATAGCTGACGAAAGAAGAGAGGCCCCCTTGATAGTTGAACCGAACCGGTTCTTTGGTGGGATCTCTTTCATCTTGGAAGAGAATCGTGATTCCCTTATTCAAAAAGGCAAGCTCACGCAACCGTTTTAAGAGCACATCATAATCGTAGCTCGTGACGGAGAAAATTTTCTCATCGGCCCAAAAGGCAACTTTGGTTCCCCGCTTCGTCGTCGTGCCCAATTTTTTGAGGGGATTTACCGGTTTTCCCCGCTCAAAAGACATCTCATAGACATGCCCATTTTTATAGACTGTGGCGGTGAGTAATTTGGAAAGGGCATTTACGCAAGATACGCCGACGCCGTGCAAGCCACCCGAGACCTTATAAGTTCCTTTGTCGAATTTGCCACCCGCGTGGAGGATCGTCATCACCACTTCGAGTGCAGAAACCTCTCTTCCCTGTTTCTTGGATTCTTTTTCATGCGTTTCGATGGGAATGCCTCGTCCATCATCTTCAACGGTGACGCCTCCATCGGCATGGAGAGTCACGATGATCTGGGTGCAAAATCCGGCTAGCGCCTCGTCGATGCTATTGTCGACGACCTCATAGACGAGTTGGTGGAGTCCATTGGTGTGCGTGTCTCCGATATACATTCCAGGACGCTCTCGAACGGCTTGGAGTCCCTCCAACACAGTGATTGAGCTTGCATCGTACTTTCTTTCTTCCGCCATTGTCTCTGCCATTTTTTACCCCACCCGAAACACGAGATTTCGGATTGAAAATTTCTCTTGCAGCTGGCCTAAAAGACGTGGGGCCTCCACGCCTGCCAGTAAACTGTAGAGAGTAGAACTTTTTACTTTCACCGTCAAGACCCCATCGATTAAAGATACAGGCTCTGTCAAAGGAGCCATTTTTTCTCCCATGAGACTGTGCCAGAATTGAAAAACTTCTACTTGAGGATTTTTGGTTTTTGTTTTCAAACTTTCGAGGATTTCGGGCAGGATTTCTGCCGCTTTTTTGACCGGATTTTCCGTGCCGGCATAATTTCTTCTCGTGCGAGATCTCATATTCTCCATCATATCAAAACGGGAGCAAAAACACAACCACACTTATGAACCTATCCTAATCCAAGTTGCGCTCCGAAAGTATGGAATAAAAGCCTTCTTTCATAACGATATGTGTAAAGATATCAGCGCAGAGGAAATAGATAGGGTAGAGAGACGCAGAGAAAAAATAAAATTAGAGATTTGACGGGACCTTGCCCTGAGGGAGAGAGGAGCCGCTCTCTTACTCAGGGCAAGGTCCCGTCAAATCTCTATTTTCTCTCGATCTTTGCATTTTATATCCTCTGCGTCTCTCTACCCTATCTATTTCCTCTGTGCTGATACAATTTACAGAAACTTGGCTGTAAAAGCCTCTTATTTGAAATAGGTTTATTGGTCTCTTCTTACAGAAGTAGGTTGCTGATGCCCCAGGCAAGGCAGAGATAGATCGTCATCGATAGAAAATCGTTGAAAGCTGTGACAATGGGACCTGCCGAAATGGCTGGATCGACCCCAATTCGGGAAAAGAAAAGGGGCGAAAAGACGCCGAGCAGCGTCCCCGCAAAGCAGCCCCCGATGAGTCCTGTGCTGACAATCGCCGCCACTGCCAAGGGCGTGGTGGGTCCGAGAGCACTTCCACTAAGGAAATCGAGCAAATAGACCAAGATGCCGCAGGCAATACCGAAGATGACACCTGTAAAAAGGCCACTCAAGAGCTCTTTGACGATCGTCTCTTTGCGATTTCCTGCAGAAAGACCGCCGAGCGCCATGATGCGGACTAGCACTGTACTGCACTGCAACCCGATATTTCCCGACATTCCGTTGATGAGAGGCACGAAAAAGATCGCAAAGGTCAACATTCCCCCTTCATGCTTTTGGAAAGAGGAGAGGACCCCTGTATTGACAAGACCTGCAAGAAGGGTCACGAGAAGCCAAGGAGCGCGCTTTAAAAACCTTCGCAAAATGGGATCGTGTGAGGTAAATTTTTCGTTGGTACCCGCCATGCGGGCGATTGTCTCATCTGCCAGATCTTCCATCGCTTCGACAATGTCTTCATGGGCAATGACCCCGATGAGTTCGTTATCGATATCGACGACGGGCAGTGAAGAAATTTTATATCGCTCTACGATATCGATGACTTCTTCTCGGGTGGCATCTACCGTGACTTTGTGAAGGATGGGACGCATGACTTGTCGAAGAGGGGTAGAAGAGCTATTGATCATCAGGTTACGCGCGGGGACGTAGCCTTGGAGCTCGCCCGCATCATTTAAAATGAAAATGCCCTTCGTGAAATCGATCCGGGGATTGTCTCGAATGTAGCTGGCCGCCTCACCAATGGTCATGTCCATCGTGAAAGCAAAAAATTCGGAGGTCATGAGCCTTCCCGCGCTCTTGCGGTCATGCTTTTTCAGCTCCTTAATCCGACTTGCTTTCTTTGAATCGACGAGGTCCATGACTCTACGAAATCTGCGCTCGGGCATATCGTCGACAACCCAAACTGCCTCATCGGTTGGCATCCGTTCAAAAATTCTCTTCAATTCGATATCATCGAGGTAGCGAAAGAGGGCAAGCCTCGTATCGCTATCGGTGTTGATCAAAAATTTGATCTTATCATCTCTACTGGGCAGGTTCTCATAAAGAACGGGGCGGACGTTGGGGGGCAAGTGGGAGGCTGCGTAGGCGAGGTCAATGGGGGAGTGCTCGCAAGCGATCTTTGCGATATCGTGAAGGCGCACTTTAGACGTCTGCTTATGAAAAGCTTTTTCGAGCTTTTCCTTCAGAAGGTCATCGATGCGGCCGACCTGAGATTCTGTTTCCTGCTCATCCATAAATCCTCGCCCGCAGTATAATTTATCGTATCATTTATTCTCTCATAAAATTTGCTAAATTCTTGCCCTTGTCCATTATGTGAAAGAGGAGGGTCTAGGGTGATTGCATGATAAATTTATTGAAAAGAAAAACAGGATGCGCAGGATCGACAAAGTCGGCAGGATGGGTAGGATTACATAGTGTTTATCCTACCCATCCTGCCGACTTTGTCGATCCTGCGCATCCTGTTTCTTCTCTATATCATGTATTCTCTCACACCTTCAGCGACCATAAATTTGCTGGAAGTTAAAAGCGCATTGCTCTAGGATTGAGGTCCATATGCACGACCCAGAAAAAATTCGAAATATTGCCATCATTGCGCACATTGACCACGGGAAAACCACTCTTCTCGACAACCTCCTCAAACAAGGAAATATTTTCCGCGAACACGAAAAGATCCCCGAACGGGTCATGGATAGCTACGACCAGGAAAAAGAGCGGGGCATTACCATTTTCGCCAAGCACACCTGCGTCAATTACAAGGATTTTAAAATCAATATTATCGATACGCCAGGCCACGCCGACTTCTCCGGTGAGGTCGAGCGCGTTCTCGGCATGGTCAATTCGGTCCTTCTCCTCATCGATGCACAAGAGGGCCCTATGCCCCAAACTCGCTTTGTCCTCTCCCAAGCGCTCAAAATGGGCTTACGACCCATTGTCGTCTTGAATAAGATCGACCGCCCGCATGCAAACCCCGACCGGGCCCTCAATTTAACTTTTGATCTTTTTCTAGAGCTCGGCGCCAATGATGAGCAGCTCGACTTCTCCTATATCTATGCCTCTGGGTTCAATGGGTATGCCATCGACAAGATCGGCGATACTCCTAAGGATTTAACCCCTCTTTTCGAAATGATTTTGAAAAAAGCCCCAGCCCCAACAGGCAATCTCGATCTCCCCTTTCTCATGCAGGCGGCTACCCTGACCTACGACGACTATGTCGGAAGACAGGCTTGCGGCCGAATTTTAGAAGGGAAAATCCAGAAAAACGACATGGTTACCCGCGTCGATCGGAACGGGAACCACACGACCCATAAAATTATCCGGATCGAAGGCCATTTGGGATTGAAGGAGATCGAACTCCAGGATGCGGGAGCCGGCGATATCGTCGTTCTTTCGGGTATCCCAGAGATCGAAATCGGCGATACCCTTTGCGATCCCAATGAGATCAAACAGCTTCCTCCTATCACCCTTGCAGAGCCGACCGTCTCGGTAGAATTCTTGGTCAACACGAGCCCTTTTGTCGGTCGTGACGGAAAACACGTGACGATGAACAAATTGAGAGAAAGGCTTCAAAAAGAAAAACGGGCCAACATCTCTTTGAAAATCGAAGAGATTCCAGAGCGAGATGACGCGATTCGCGTTTGCGGACGCGGCGAGCTCCATTTGGCCGTTTTGATCGAAGCGATGCGTAGAGAAGGGTATGAAATGGCCATTTCAAAGCCCAAAGTCATCACGAAAGAGGTCGATGGCGTTCTGATGGAACCGATGGAACGGGTCCATGTCGAAGTACCCGAGCAATTTTCAGGAACGGTCATCGAAGATCTATCGAAGAGAAAAGGGGAAATGCGCTCTTTAGAAACTTCAGAGCACGGCCTCACGACGATGCAATTCCTCGTTCCGACAAGGGGGCTCATGGGTTACCGCAACGATTTTCTCACCCGCACCTCAGGTCTCGGCGTCCTCACCTCCATTTTCGAAACGTTTGCTCCTTGGAAAGGGGAAATGGCAGGAAGAGCGCGAGGCGTTCTCATTTCCAATAGTCCCGGCAAAGCCAACGGCTATGCTCTCTTCAATCTACAAGAGCGGGGCTCTTTATTCGTAAAACCCGGAGATGAAGTCTATGAGGGAATGGTCGTCGGTGAACATGCGCGAGACAACGATCTCGTCGTCAATGCGACCAAGGCCAAACAGCTCACGAACGTCCGAGCGGCAGGTAGTGATGAGAACATCATTTTAACTCCTCCTCGCAAATTCACGCTTGAGCAGGCCATTGATTATCTCGCCGATGATGAACTCGTCGAAGTGACTCCCAACTTCATTCGCCTGCGAAAAGTCTATTTGACGGAAAACGAGCGGAAGCGGCAATCTCGATGAGATGTCCAAAAAATATCTGGTAGCTGCTCTTTTTCTCGCGGGGTTAGCTTTTCTCATCCCCATTGAGCACAAATACGATAAACTGTTTCGTTTCTACTCTTTGTCGTTGATCCCAGAAGGGCTAAACGTTTCCAAACAGTACGATAAAAAAATCTATTTTTACATTTCCGATCTGATCGCTTTGCTCCTCACCGTTTTGGGCCTTTTTTGGTTTCGGATTCCTTTGAGAAAATGGTTTGGCAATCCCCTTTGGATCGTTTGGCTCTCTGCCCTTGCCTCGATTCTCGCCTCCCCTTTCCTCCACTACCCTATCCCCTACATAAGGCTCTTGCAGCTCTTGACCCCGATTGCCCTCTTTTCCTTTCTCACTCACGCTTTTTCAGAAGAAGAAAAACCAAAAATTACCCATCTCATCCTCACCTGTCTCGTTCTGGCAGGTCTTTTCCAATCGGTCATTGCAATCATTCAGTATTTCCACCAAGCGCCTCTTGGGCTGCGTCTACTTGGAGAGGTGAACCAAACGAGCATTTTTTATACGACCGATGGCAGCCGCTGGCTCTTGGATACACTTTTTGGTACAAAAGCCCATTCGACCATCCTCATGCGGGCAGCAGGCACCTTTCCCCATGCAAATGTATTGGGAGGCTTTATGGTCGTTTCCCTTCTTTCAACCTATTTCCTCGCCCAATCGAAAAAAATTTGGATTCTCACCCTTCCCATCCAATTTTTCGCCATGGCTCTTTCCTTCTCCCGAGCGGCGCTTTTTGCCTGGGGGATCGCCACATCGCTTTGGCTCGTCCTCATGGCTCTCAAACAAGGGCGGAAACAGATTGTTCCTTTAACAGCCGTTTTGATTCTCACTGCCCTCGGAAGCGGCATCCTCTTAGCTCCGCAATACCTACAACGGGGTGGTGTGATCAACTACAACGCTTGGGTTCAACACTCAGATCACGTGCGAAAAGTGCAGCAAAAAACAGGACTGGAAATCGTTCGAGACCACCCTCTTTTTGGACTGGGATACACTCAATTCTCAGAAAGGTCCGTCCCCTATTTTGAAAAAGAACCCCTCGACTATGTCCGCGTAACAGCTCCTCACAACATCTTCCTCTTTTTAGCCTGTGAGACAGGTCTCATTTCTCTCACAGCTTTTCTCCTCTTTCTTGGAGGGTGCTATTGGAGATTTTTTCGATCTCCTCTCACATCCGAAACAGCCCTCTTTTTCTCTCTTCTGACAGCTTTCCTCTTCATCGGCCTCTGCGACTTTTATCCCATTCTCTTTCAGCAGGGCAAGCTCCTGTTTTTTCTCATCGCCTCCCTTTTAGTCATGAATGCAAGCAAGCGGCTAAACGTTAAAGACTTGCAATATACTATATAAATTATTTAAAATTGAATTTATTTACAATGTGTATTAAAATTATTCGAAAATAATTTTTAATACATTATGACACATCCAATTAATAATTTTAACACATTCTTATTTACTCCAGATTTAGGCCCAGAACAGAACTATCTCATAGCTACTTACTGGGAACAGGGAATCAAGGGCTTTCGCCAAAATTTGAACGCGGCCTTTCACTATTATCAGACAAGCGCTGAAGCAGGACATCCAAAAGCCATGGCTCAAGTAGCTCTTTGGTATGAGCTAGGAAAAGGGGTTCCCGAAAATCCGGTCCAAGCTGAAGAGTGGTATTGGAGAAGCTGGCAAGGAAACGATCCCGATTCTCTATACAATCGGGGGCAATGCTATCTGAGAGGAGTTGGGGGACTACCCCAAGACATTCCCCGTGCAACCGATTGCTTTACAAGAAGTGCAAATCTGGGTTGTCCCGAGGCAATGTTTTCCTTGAGTAAGTTGTGCACAGATTCTGCCCAAGTGAATGTTTGGCTCCGAAAAGCTGCAGAATTGGGACACTCATCTTCTATGATGATTTTAGCCTTCCGTTTAGCGTCTGGAATGGGATGTCTCCAGAATCTTGCCGAAGCGAATCAGTGGTATCGGAAAAGCTATCAAGGAGAAAGCGGAGAGCCAGAAACAGCAGAACATTTCTATCATTTGGGCCTTTGCTTTGAACAAGGAAATGGAGAAGTCAACAAAAACCTAGCTCTAGCGATTGATTGTTATCAAAAAAGCGCAAGCAGGGGATGCTCTTTGGCGAAATATCAGTTAGCTATTCTGAAGCCAGAAGAAATGAAACTCTGGTTAGAGTCTGCAGCCTCAGACGGACATACAGCATCACAAACTCTACTCGGCCAAGCTTTTAAATCCACAAATCCTCCGAATCACCCCAGAGCCGCAGACTATTTTCGAAGAGCTGCAAATTTGGGGAATGGAGAGGCAATGTATGAATTAGCCCAATGCTACCTATTGGGATTAGGAGTCCCTCAAGATCGCAGGCGTGCCATCGATCTTTTTCACAAAAGCGCGGCTCTTGGATGGTCACCAGCCATGCATGAATTGGGAACTACATATTTTTACAGCATCCTTTACAAAGATCCACAACTCGGTCTTCATTATTACCACGAGGCTGTTGCCAAGGATTATCCACCTTCGTTCTTTGAGCTCGCCCAGCCCTATTTAAATGGAATGGAAGGCGTTGAGCAAAATCATGAACTTGCTTGTGAGTATCTCGAAAGAGGGGCCGCACTCGGCGATCTAAGAGCTCAACAGCTATTGGACCTACATTTCCCCTCTAATCCTTGATTTCTCTCGTGCAATGTGGTAAAACATTCATACGTATGACCGATCCATCGCGCAAAAATGTCTGGAAAATGTTCAATGCGATTTCGCAAACCTATGACCGCACCAATCGGATCATTTCCTTCGGCATGGACCGGCACTGGCGCGCGAAAGTCGCTGAGTTTTTACCCCCTCACAAAAATCTCAAGATTTTGGATCTAGCTACCGGTACGGGAGATCAGGCCCTCGCCCTCATTCAAAGCAAAGCCTCTATCCAATCGATTACAGGGATCGATCTTTCTCCCGAAATGCTCGAAATTGCCAAACGCAAAATCCCGAGCAAAATGCAGTTCCTCATTGCCGATGCCGAAAAACTCCCCTTTAAAGAGGAGAGTTTTGACGCCATAACTTTTTCCTTCGGCATCCGAAATGTTTCGGATCCAAAAGCCTCTCTTCGAGAAATCTATCGGGTTCTAAAACCCAAAGGAAAGGCGCTCGTTTTGGAATTTTCTCTCCCTCCACAGCCCATTCGGACTTTTTTCCTCTTTTATTTGCGACACGTTCTTCCCTATCTGGCTGCCCTCTTTTCAAAGAATCGCTCAGCTTATTCCTATCTCAATCAGACCATCGAACATTTCCCATGCGGAAAAGAATTTTGCTCTCTCATGAAAGAGGCGGGGTTTAGCCGTCTGAAAATGGTCCCCATGAATCTCGGCAGTGTGACTCTTTATATCGGAGATAAGATGTGAAGACTTTTTGGTCGGATCGAGAAGGCGTTGCCCCTCCTCCGCACTCTACGTTCCACATCCGATCTTTTGATTCCATTGAGCACCTTTCTTTCACCCCTGAATGGGTCGATCTCCCCCCCCCTAAAACTTACCAGGTTTTGAAAAAGACCTTTCTCCCCTCCTTTGAAACGTGGAAAATGGGTGTTGAACGGGCGTTGGATCTCATCCACCGTAAAATTTTAGAAAAAGTAGTGCTCGGCCGCCTTTGCTTTTTAGACCTCTCAGAAACTCCCGATCCTTTCGCCATCGCCGCTTCCTTAAAACAAAAAGCGCAAGGGGCTTTTCTCTTCTGTGCAAAATTAGGAGAAGAATCGTTTCTCGGGGCCAGCCCCGAAAGACTTTTTTGTAGGACAGAAAAAAAGATCCTGAGCGAAGCAGTTGCCGGGACTCGGCCAAGAGGCAAAAATGCTCTTCAAGATGAGGCCTACCGAGAAGAGCTACTCAAAAGTCCCAAAGAGATTCGGGAATTTAACCCTGTGCAAGAACACATTCAAAAAACCCTTTCTCCTCTTTGTAAAGACGCCCTTCACCTAAGTCCCTTATCCGTCCATCAAACACGCAATGTCCAACACCTCTATCGCACTTGCTCAGGCAGGTTGAAGGAAAACATTTTGGATATAGACATACTCTCCTCCCTTCATCCAACTCCTGCTCTTTGTGGAAGCCCAACTCAAGAAGCCAAACAGCTCATTCAAGAAATCGAGCCCTTTCAGCGGGGTCTTTTTGGAGGAGCCATTGGGTGGTCCACCCCAGACAAGTCTGAATATGTAGTGGGCATTCGCTCTTGCTTTCTCAAGGGAAACCAAGCTATTCTCTTTTCAGGAACGGGCATTGTCGAAGGCTCAGACCCGGAAGAAGAATGGGAAGAACTCAACCAAAAACTCAAGCTCTATGACGGAATCTTGGATCATTGACCAACTCGTACAACAAGGGGTTACTTCCTTTTGCATTGCCCCCGGATCGAGATCAACGCCTCTTGTATCTGCGGCTGCAAATCATAAAAGAACTAAGCTCCACGTCCACTACGACGAAAGGGGGCTCGGTTTTTTCGCACTGGGCCTCGCCAAAGGGACTCAAAAGCCCGTCGCCGTGATCGTCACCTCGGGAACCGCGGTCGGCAACCTGCTGCCTGCCATCATGGAGGCTCACCATAGCTATATCCCGCTCATTCTCCTCACCGCCGATCGCCCTCACGAACTGCGCCACTCCTCAGCCAATCAAGCGACCGATCAGATCAAAATCTTTCAAAATTTCGTCCGTTGGCAAGTCGATCTGCCCATTGACAATGAGGAGAGGGTCTTTCGCTCCATGTTAGCCCAAGCACACGCCGCCTCTTTGCAAAACCCTCCAGGCCCTGTCCATGTGAATTGCCCTTTTCGAGACCCACTCTATAAACCCGATCTCGCGATCATTGAGGGCTCCCCGATCCTTTTGACCCTTCCCCGTCTTCAGATAGATGCCTACGCAACTCCCAAAAGAAAAGGGATCATCCTCGCGGGGAAATTACCCAATCCCCAAGAGATCGAAGCCATCATAACGCTTGCAAAGAGATTGCAGTGGCCCCTTTTGGCCGACATCCTTTCCAATGCGAGATGTTTTTCCTCCAAAGAAGAGATCCGCCACTTTGATTGGATCGAAAAACCGACGCCCGACTTCGTCTTGCATTTTGGGGAGCGAATGACCTCTAAGAGAATTTTGGAATGGCTGAAAAAAATCAGACCCGAATACGTGCATGTTAGCCCCTGGCCCGCTCTCCAAGACCCCGAGCGGATCCTCACGGAAAGAGTCCAAGCAGATATCCCTGAATTTTGCCAAATCTTTCAAGGAGGAACCGATCCCGACTGGTTTTCTTCTTGGAAAGATGAAGAGCCCGAATTTGAAGAGACAAATCATTTCACCGAAGTACACGCGATGCGTAAACTCAGTGAGATCCTTCCCCAAGATTTTGGGGTCTTTTTGGGAAACGGCATGCCGATCCGCGATGGCGATCACTTTCTCTTCCCCAAAAAGGCGAAGAGGTTTTTTGGGAATCGGGGCCTTTCGGGAATCGATGGAAATATCGCCACCCTTGCAGGGCTTGCCGAAGAGATGCCCATGCTCGGCTTTCTCGGGGATCAGGCAGCGCTCTACGATCTGAATTCGCTTGCCCTCTTGAGAAAAACAAAGCACCCGGCAATCCTTCTCATTTCGAACAATTTTGGCGGCGGAATATTCCACCATCTACCGATCGCTGCCTCTCCTCATTTCGAAGAGCTTTGGGCAGCGGCGCACGATCTTCGCTTCCAAAAGGCGGCCGAAATGTACGGACTTCCCTACTCTTCTTTCGACAACATCGACTGGACAAAATCCTGTGTCGTGGAATTGACGACCGACCGAAAACAGAACTACCTCTACCAGAAATCGCAAAAGAAAAGGATCGACTATGAGCATACCGGCATGCATACACTCTTTTCAACAATTAGGCCTTGAGCAACAAAGGCTCGCCATCCATTTAATGGATCAATCCTTAAGGGAAAGAGAAAATATAGAGGGGGCAATCGCTTGTGGTGAGGCGGCTGTGAAAAACCTTCTTTTGCAAAATCAGATTGATCCTTCAGCCTTACACAATAGACTCATTGGTTGGGCTTGCCAAGAAGGTCACAGACAAATCGCCAAAAAACTCTTGGCAGATTCAAGGGTCGATCCGGCAGATAATCAGAATGCAGCCCTCACGAACGCTCTTGCCTATTCACGCGATCAAATGATCCCCTTACTCTTGCAGCATCCAAAAGTGGATCCTACAGGCACTCGCGCTAGTCTTTGGGCTCAGGAAAAGGGTCTAGAAGCCGTAAGGTTGCTTTTGACTAACCCGAACTATGTTCCAGACCAAACTCTCTTCGACTGGGCATGCTCAAACAAGCATCTAGCCGTTCTTACTCAGATCTTAGACAACCCCAAAGTTACCCTACAAGACAAAGGAATCCATGCGCTCCAGCAAGCTTGTCGAACCAACCAGCATCAGATTGTGCAGTTATTAGTGAAAAGTCCAAAGGTCGATATGCAGGCATTTGGAAATGGAGCTCTCGTCTTAGCGGCGATCACAGAGAGTGAAGAATGTGTCAAAGTGCTACTCCCCTTGGTTGATCCGAGAGCCAATGATCTCGAAGCCCTTCGATTTGCTGGTAGCGTAGCTATAACGAATCTACTACTTACTGACGAAAGGATCGACCCTTCTGCTAATGATAACCGAGTGATTCGGATGGCTCATATGCGTGGTAAAAACGATGTGGTAGCCAGGCTGTTACAAGATCCAAGAGTAAATCCTCAGGGCCACAAAACCTACGATACTTGGGTTCAAAGCCAAACAGCTTTAACGCAGGATGAAAAGAAAGCAGAAACGTAGCAGAGGTTGTGTTTTAATTTTATTTTCTTTAAAATCTTTTCCTTTTTAAAACCAAGGATCAACTATGAGCGCTCTATCCAAATCTGACTTAATGGCTGCTTTTCAGAGGTTAAGCATCGAAGACCAAAGACAAATGGCTGATTTGATGAACCAGTCCTTGTCACCAGGAAAAAAGATAGATAAAGCAATACGAGAGGGCGAAGAAGCCGTAATGGCCCTTCTTTCGGACAATCAGTCTGATCCTTCAGCCTCGCAAAATAGGCTCATTGATTGGGCTTGCCGAGAAGGTAAAGAAGCGATTGTCAAAAAACTCTTGGCAGATCAACGAGTCAATCCAGGGGACAATCAGAATGCAGCCCTCAAGAACGCTCTTTGTTACTCACGCGATCCGATTATCCGCTTACTTTTAGCGCATTCACAAGTAGATCCTACAGGCACTCGCGCCAGTTTTTGGGCTCAGGAAAAAGGTTTAGAAGATGTTCGATTGCTTTTAGCTAACCCGAATTATGTTCCAGATGAATTTCTCCTCAACTGGGCATGCTCTAACAATCAACCAGACGTTCTCAAGCAGATTTTAGCCAACCCCAAAGTCACCTTACGAGACAAAGGAAAATTTCTACTCGAACAGGCTTGTCAGGCAGGCCAGGCAGAGATTGTGCAGGCACTAGTGGAAAGTCCAAAGGTCGATTTGAATGCGATTGGAAATCAAGCTCTTGTCTTAGCTGCGATCAATGGACATGTGGAATGTGTCCAATGCGTGCTGCCAAAGGTTGATCCAGCAGCCGATGGTCAAACAGCCATTCGACTGGCTGGCAATGCAGCTGTAGCGACTATGCTTCTAGCTGACGGTAGAGTCGACCCTGCTGCTAATCATAGCAAAGCTCTTCTGATGGCTAGCATACACGGTAAAAACGATGTAGTAGAAGTCCTGTTAGCAGATGGTCGCGCCGATCCAACTGTTGATCTATGCGCCTGCGTAGTATGGGCCCATAGCAACCATCACGACGCAGTGGAAGCTACGCTGCTACGAGATCCAAGAGTAAATCCCTATAACCACCAAAACTATAATGATTGGTTTCAGGATGAAAGACGTTTAACGCAAAGATGCGTCCTCACTGAACACGTGACGATTAAAACGGTCTAAAAACATGAAAAAAACAATTTTTTTTCTCCTTTTTGTTTATAGTGTTTTTGTGGTGAAAGGAGTTGCGATGGAGTCCAAATCCGAAAAAATAAAGCCGAGAGTGGGCGTTGCTGTCTTTGTTTTTAAGGACGGCAAGGTCCTCCTGGGCAAGCGAAAGGGGGCTCATGGTGCAGGCGACTGGTCTCCTCCTGGAGGCCATCTCGAATTCGGAGAATCTGTCGAGGATTGTGCAAAACGGGAACTTCTGGAAGAAACCGGCCTCAAAGCCTTTGACGTGAAAACGGGCGCCTGGAGCAACGACGTCATTGACAACGACAAGCATTACATCACCCTTTTCGCCGTGATCGATCAATTTGAAGGGGAACCAAAACTGCTCGAACCCCATAAATGCGAAGGGTGGCATTGGTTTTCTGTGGACCACTTGCCAAGTCCACTCTTTCTCCCGGTGCATTCTTTCTTCAAGACCTTTCGATCTTCTAAAGCTCCGCACGAACAAGTATTGGCCTCACTCCTCGATTTTTATAAAGATCGAGAATGGGAACAGTTCCATTCTCCCAAAAACTTAGTGATGGATCTGGCATCGGAGGCGGGAGAGCTACTCGATTTATTCCGCTGGATGAGAGAAGAAGAGAGTTATCATCCCGATGAAAAGACAATGCGAGAAATTAGAGACGAAATTGCAGACGTATTTAAAGCGATTCTCTATCTGGCTCATAAGCTCAATATTGATCCCATTGAAGCAGCCTATCAAAAGTTTGAGAAAATGAAACAAAAATATCCCGTTGAGCAGTGTAAGGGAAAATCATTGAAATACACAGAGTACCAACCAACAAGCAAAAACTAAATGCTCGCTCGGTTTTAATGAATCCAGCTGCCTCTATTACAATGGAGAAAAGCCGCCTTGGGCGTGTTGCCTAATGGAAAAGCACATAAATTAATCGGCTAGATCCAATTGCAATTAGGAAAAGTCCGATTACCTTTCTCAGAGTAAAGAAACGAGAAAGATTTTTGAAATCAAATAATTGTATGCCACCACACACGCATACAGATCCAAAAAAAGCTCTAAAAAAGAAAGAGAAAACAGGCCCAAAAGGACCGACCAAAAATTCTTTTATTGATTCCATAGAATGGATCCTTTGTTATTTCTACTGTAAAGCGCAAGTTTTTTCACGTTCAATGCTTTACGAACCTGGTGTTTTGTCTGCCCCGATTTCACATAGAACATAGCATAATAGCTTAAAAAGCTCGAACTCGATATCATCGCACGCATCCATGCATCGAAAAATAGAGTAAGCCGATGTTGGTGAAAAAGACACTAAAAAACGGTTCTGGCATTCCCATCGTGTTCTTGCACGGCTTTTTGGGAACAGCTGAGGATTGGCTCCCCGTCTCCTCTCATTTGCCCAATTGCCACTGCATTGGGTTCGATTTGCCAGGACATGGAAGCTCCCCTTTTGATCCCGATTTCGACATCGATTTCCCAAAATTTCATCTGGTTGGCTACTCGCTCGGAGGCAGGATCGCACTGCAAAGGTTCCGGGATCGTGCGTTGAGCTTGACCCTCCTTTCTGTCCATCCAGGTCTTAAAACTGAAGAAGAAAAAGCAAAACGCTTGAAAAGCGATGAGGCGTGGGCAAATCTGCTCTTACAACTTCCCATTGACGAGTTTTTAAACCGATGGTACGATCAATCTATTTTTAAACCCTTTCGGCCCGATTTCAGCATGCGAAAAGAGCACAATATCCAAAATCTTGCGAAAGTCTTATTGCATTATAGCTTGGCTAAACAGGAGCGTTTTGAAATCGATGGGGTTGTTGTGGGAGAGCGGGATGAAAAATTTCGCGCGCTCTATTCAAATCCCATTCTGGTCCCGAATGCGGGGCATATGGTCCATTTGGAAAATCCAAAAGCCATTGCAGACATCATCAAGAGGAAAATATGACCCCGTGGATCCCTTACGGTTCTTACACAGACATCAAATACCACAAGATTGAAGGGATTGCCAAAATCACCATCAACCGCCCTGAGGTGCGCAATGCGTTTCGCCCCCATACTGTGGAAGAGATGCGACACGCTCTCAACGATGCGCGAAATGATGGAACAATCGGAGTCATTTTACTCACAGGAGAAGGAAAAGAGGCCTTTTGTTCGGGAGGCGATCAAAAGATCCGAGGCAATGCGGGCTATGCCGATTTGCATGGCGTCCACCGGCTAAATGTTCTCGATTTGCAGCGCGAGATGCGCACCTGTCCCAAACCGATCATCGCGATGGTTGCGGGCTATGCGATTGGAGGCGGACATGTATTACACGTCGTTTGTGATCTGACAATCGCCGCAGACAATGCCATTTTTGGCCAAACAGGACCCAAAGTAGGCTCTTTTGATGGAGGATTTGGCGCTAGCTATCTCGCAAGGATCATTGGACAAAAAAAAGCCCGAGAAATCTGGTTTTTATGCCGGCAGTACAATGCAAAAGAGGCGCTAGAAATGGGCCTTGTGAACTGCGTTGTGCCCTACGAAAAACTCGAAGAGACAGCCATTCAATGGGCAAGAGAAATTTTAGTCCATTCGCCAATTGCCATTCGCTGTTTGAAATCGGCGCTCAATGCCGATTGCGATGGACAAGCAGGATTACAAGAGCTCGCTGGCAATGCCACGATGCTCTTTTACATGACAGAAGAAGGACAGGAGGGTCGAAATGCCTTCAACGAAAAACGCAAGCCCAATTTCCAGCGCTTCCCCAAGCGCCCTTAAAGCTCTCCTCTTAGCAAGTAGGCCTAAGACGTGGATCGCCTCTTTGAGCCCCGTATGCATTGGAGCCAGTTTAGCCCCCCATTTGCATGAAAGGCTTTTCGTGCTCACCCTTCTCTTTTCTCTCTTCATTCAAATTGGAACCAATTTTGCCAATGACTATTTCGACTTTGTCAACGGGGCAGATACCAAACTACGAAAAGGACCCAAACGGGCCACGATGGAAGGATGGATCTCTCCCCGCTCGATGTGGATCGCCACGTTGAGCGCTTTTAGCTTGGCCTTTTTGGTAGCCATTCCCCTCATGCAGATCGCAGGTCTTTGGAGCCTTTTTCTCGCAGCTGCCTGCGTTGCTTTCGGGATTCTCTACACAGGCGGGCCCAAACCGCTCGGATATATAGGACTGGGAGAGCTTCTCGTATTTCCCTTTTTTGGTCCCGTTGCAACTTGCGGCACCTACTTTTTGCAAACCGGAACCATGAGTTGGGGCATTTTTCTCGCAGGCTTTGCTCCTGGGTTTCTCTCTTGCGCCATTCTCATCGCCAACAACCTGCGCGACGAAAAGAGCGATCGAGTCACCGGCAAAAAAACTCTCATCGTCCGCTGGGGCCATCGATTCGGTGCATGGGAATACACTTTATCGCTTCTATTTTCTTTCCTGATCCCTTTGATCCTCGTCTTTGGATTCGGCTTCCCTAGACAACTTCTCTTCGCCTCTTTGGTTTTTGTGATCGCCATTCCCTCGATTAAAAAGGCCTTTCTCTGCCACGATCCTTCTGAACTCATGCCCGTTCTTCCTCAAACTGCCTTTTTACTGATCCTCTACACAGCCGTCTTTTGCTATTTTGCATGGTAAAAAAACTCTATCGCTATCAATTGCCGTGGGGAAAAGATCGGTTTCGTGAGGGATTCATTCTCGAATGGGATGGAAAGTTTGGAGAAATTGCTCCCTTACCGGGATTGAGTGGGGAAACTTTGGACGAAGCTCTCCAAGAAGTGAAAGAGTGGATGTTGGTGGGGCGTCCTCCTACTCTCCCTTCTGTCCGCTTTGGCATTGCCTCTGCCCAAAGACTTTTGAAATCGGTGAAACTGCCTCTTTGTGGTCTCGGCCCCAAGAAAGATTTTTCCGTTTTGAAACTCAAATTAGGCTCTTTGCCACTTTCTGAAGCGATTGCACTCGCCAAAGAATACCGGGGTCATGGACTTAAAGCCGACTGCAATCGGGCCTGGAGTTTAGAAGAGGCGCTCTTCTTTGCGAGTCACTTCAAACCAGAAGATTTTATCTATCTGGAAGAACCTGTTCGATCCATCGAAGAACTCATTGTTTTTTCTCAAAAGACCCACTTTCCCATTGCTCTTGATGAATCGATTCATACCGACTGGTCGAAAATTCCTTCACTCAGGGCCATTGTGGTCAAACCCACACTCCTCGGCTCGATTCTCAAAGTAAAACCGCCTCTTGAACTCGTCTTGAGCTCTTCCTACGAATCGGGCCTTGGCCTCGTGCACATCGCAAACCTTGCCAAAGGAAAAACTCCACTTGGACTAGACACCGTTTTTCCGGCCGATCTCTTAACTCACCCTATTGAGTGCTCAAAAGGCATTTTTTCCTGGGAAAAAACGGAAAACTTTTTAAATTTTGAAAAATTATGCTTGGTACTGGACAAAAAAACAGGATGAAAAGGATCGGCGAAGCGCCGGCATGATTCGCAGGATAACTTAATTTATCCTGTTTATCCTGCCGCGAACGAAAGTGAGCGACCCTGCTAGCGCGCTCTAGAGCGCGGATCCTGTTTTATATTTTACAGGATATAGTGTGTGTGTATCCTGTGTTTTGTCTAGTACGTACAGAGGAAATTATGTCCTGTCCTTTGAAAGAAGCGGCGCGAGACGCCCCTAACCAAATCGCTATTTTGGCAAAAGATTTTTCGCTCACCTATGCTGAACTCGATCGATTGACTTGGATACACCCCATCACGGAGATGTTTCGCTTCTTTAGAGAGGAGCGCTCCTTTTTCCCAACAAATCCCCGAAATCCAAAACCGCCTCCTACGACCCTCGGTCCTCCCAAAACCCTTCTTCTCTACACCTCGGGCTCTACGGGGAATCCTAAAATTGCCATGCTTCCCCTCTCGTGTCTCGTCGCTAATGCTGAGAGCGCTGTTTCTGCCGTGGACTTAAGACCAGGCGATCAATGGCGGCTCACTCTGCCCTTGTATCACGTGGGCGGAATCGGGATCGTGATCCGCTCTATTTTGGCAAGGGCAACGATCGTTTTAGACGATAGTCCTAGCGTCACCCATTTATCCTACGTCCCCACACAGCTCTACCGAGCGACTCCCGTTTATAAACACTTGCGCTGTCTTCTTTTGGGAGGAGCACAAGTTAACAGCTATCCTGCGCACCTTCCCGTTTTGACCACCTACGGCCTGACCGAAATGGCCTCAATGGTCACTCTCGATGGCAAAGTTTTGCCCAATCGAGAATTGAAACTGGCCGAAGACGGAGAAATTTGGGTGAAAGGCCCTTGCCTTTTCCAAGGCTATTGGGGAGAGCCTCCTCAAACGGGTTGGTTTCCGACAAGAGATCTCGGAAGGTTCACCAATGGAAAACTCGAAATTCTCGGCCGAAAAGATTGGATGTTCATTTCAGGCGGAGAAAACATCCAACCCGAAGAGATCGAACGGGAACTTCTCGCTTTTCCCGAAGTGAAAGAGGCCGCTGTGATTCCCCTCGAAGATCCCGAATGGGGCTGGAGGCCTGTCGCCATCCTTTCGGTGGCTACACCCCTCAGCCTTGAGGAAATGCAAAGCCGTTTGAAAAAATGTTTACCTAAATTTAAAATCCCCATCGCACTTTATTTTTTAGATGAATTACCCAAAATAAACGGCTTTAAAATAAATCGATTTTTCTTATCGCAATTCATTAAAAACCAATTAGATCTGAACATGTCTGGGCAAAAAAAGAGGGCTTAACTATAATCCGATCCTTGTCCTCATTTCACTTTGGGTATTATGACCACCTTGCAAGCAGGTTCGCCTTTGAGACGGATGTTCGCCCGCTTCTTCCCGAGAAAAGTAGCTACTGCTGCCCTTCCTCGAGAAGCTGTGGAAAGCGACCATTTGTCCGAAGAGCAAAAAAAAGAATTGGCGCTCCGCTACCTCGCTGAAGGGGAAATGGCCCTTTTGCAAGGGAATTTGAGAGCCCTCCCCTGCTTTGAGGCGGCCTCCAATCTCGGACCCCAAAATCCGCAAATCTGGTATCGGCAAGGTCTCGCTTTTTTTGAATATGGATCGGAAGAGGGAAAGGAAAAAGCGCTTCTCTTAGCTGGGAAAAATTTCAAAATCGCCACCACATTAAAACCAGATTTCTTCGATGCGTGGCTTGCTTGGGGAAATGTCCTCTTGCAACTCGGCCGCTTTCACGAAGAGCACCATTTTCTCCTCGATGCGAAAGACAAATACCAAAAAGCGCTCGAACTCTCTGAGAATCAACCGAAAGAAATTTTAGCAGAACTTTACTGGGACTATGGAATTGCCTGGACTGAGATTGCTCAACATTCAGGAGAAGCCCTCGATGTGCGTCTAGCCATCGACGCCTTTCAGACGTCGAAAAATTTCCAAGAAAAACCGTCTCCTGAATTTTGGAACGACTGTGGAAAAGCCTATTTGGAAATGGGTCTTCTCATCAACGATTCACGCCTCTATCTGCAATCGATCGAATACCTGCAAAAGGCTACCCAAGGAGCACCTCAATATTTTGATGGCTGGATCTCCCTTGCAGAAGGGTATTCTCAACTCTACATCAACACTCTCGATGAGCGCTACGTGGCCAAAGCCTCTGACGCCTATGCCATGGCCACAAAAATGTCTCCTTCAGACCCAGAAGTGTGGCTCGGATGGGGTCAGCTCCTCGGAGAATCGGGAAAACACAACAAAGACGCCAAAATGCTCCGGCTTGCCATTGAAAAATGCGCAAGAGCTGCCGAGCTCGACAAAGAGGATTCGCTCATCGTCAGTCAATGGATCGAAAGTCTTTCCCTACTCGGCATGGTCACGAATCGGCTCGATCTCATCGTAGAAGCAGAGCACAAGGCGATCAAGGCAGCCGAGCAGTTTCCAGACGATCCAGATCTTTGGCACGCCTTTGGAATCTGCCTTCTCGCCTTCGGGAAATACTATGAAGATGGTGATTACTACGAACTTGCCATCGAAAAACTCCAATATGGCCTCTCCATCGATCGGAGCGATCCAGAACTCTGGCACGCACTCGGCCTTGTCCATCAAGCTTACGCTGAAATCACTCAAGGTGAAGATCTCATCGAAAGGGCGAGCCGCTTTTTTGCAAAGGCGATGGATTTGAAACCTGCCTGCCCCGCGCTTCTCTACGACGCTGCTTGCTGTCTTTTCGATGCCAGCGAAATCCTCGATGATCTTCCCTCGCTCGAGCAATCGCTTCTCCTCTTCGAGCTCCTCCTCGACAATCACAAAGACACGCTCCTACACCATCCCAAATGGCTCACCAGCTATGCCACTGCTCTGGAATGGCTCGGCCATTTTACCGATGAAGAGACTCCCTTCATAAGAGCGATCGAAATCTTTTCTCACGTCCTTCTCATCGATCCCGATTTTCCTGACATCCACCACAAAATGGCCCTTTCTTACGTCCGCCTTGGCTCAATTGCCGGAGAAGCAGAATACTATCGAAGGGCTGTCCATTTCTATCGACTCGCCATCCGGGAAAACGAAGAGAACGAACAGGCC
Source organism: uncultured bacterium (assembly GCA_964424735.1). GTDB lineage: Bacteria > Chlamydiota > Chlamydiia > Chlamydiales > SM23-39 > REEB52. The sequence goes on along the minus strand of CAYRJU010000007.1, from coordinate 15,749 downwards.
TTTCTCGATTGGGGCATCTGCCTCATCCACCTGGCCCATCATACTCTCGATACCGACTTCATGCACCAGCTCTACCTAGATGCCGAAACCAAGATCACCAAAGCGGGAACCCTCGGCCATGAGGGGGCCTACTACACTCTCGCCTGCCTCTATTCCATCCTGGGCAGAACTCACGAGGCCATGGATCTGATCCACAAGGCCCTCAACGCCCGCACTCTCCCCGCCATCGAGGACATGCTCGATGACGATTGGCTCGACAACCTCCGTTCCACTCCCGCCTTCGCCCAGTTCATCAACGCCCTCGAGGCGAAGATGCAGCGCTCCCGCGAAGAATGATCGATGACTTTAAATTCGATGGGAAGTTAAACTGTTTTCCTCAATATAATTGGAACTCAAAATGGCATCTCAACCATTTACTACAGCGTCTTTCGATAGTTTTAAAGCGGTTTTCGATAGTATTACAGATACATCAACCGTTCAAGACTTTGAAAGGGTTCTTGGGGATCACCCCCAATTCCCTATAGATAATGAATTCCACTTACTCAATAGAGCTGTGAAGTTCAAAAATGTTCCAATTGTGGCAGCTATTTTAACCCTGAGTAAGAACATAGTAAATCAAAGAGATCTATTCGGTTGTACTCCTCTTTTGACTCTATGCACGATTCTTGATCGACCAGAAGTAGACTCTATTGACTCCGCAAAAAAATGCTATACGATAGCCCAAATGCTTTTGGATACCGGAGCAAGTCTCGACTGCATCTCACCTTCTAACGAGTTTTTTTCTGATATCCCAGCTGGAGTCACCCCCCTTTGGATTGCAGCGTCTCGGAATCATCTCGAGATCACTCAACTTTTTTTGGCTCGAGGTGCTAAGTTGGGTTCAACTCTTCCTACTCAAGACGCTCAAGATACTTTAAGAGAGGCGCAAAGCAATGTTGACGCCCATACAAATCAAGTCAGTCGAGAAATCGAGTCTGCTACCGATCTTCTCCCCCCTCTTTGCCACATGATTGGTGAATTCACCGGCAACGAACCACCCGTCGATTTTGACAGGCAACCCTAAAATTTGCATCATTTCTCGCCTTTTGTTATCCTGGGTTGATTGATTTGAGAGGTCCATGGATAAGCGTACGATTCTTTTTATGCTCTGCGTGAGCGTAGCCTTTTTGGGTGTGCAAGCCTTCTTTCACAGGGGAGAAAAACCCAAAGAGGTCGTTGTTAAAGAAATTGCCTTAAAACAAGAGGCCCCCGCTCCCAAACCCCTCATTGCTCAAGCAGAGTTCTCCTCTGGCAGCGAAACCTACTATGTCCTCGAAAATGAGTACCAACAGCTCGTCTTCTCTAGCCGGGGCGGAAGTCTTGCCGAAATCAACCTGCCGCTAGTGAGCACCAGTTCTAAAAGCCTCGTCAAAGAGATCGATTTCGATCGAGAAATCGTTCGCACCTCTCCCCAAAATGCCACATTCCCCTTACAGGCGGCTCAAGCGCCGGGCGGGGGAACGGTAGAAGGAAAAGTGGGCGGGTACTATCCGCTATTGAGAAGGGGCATCGATGGGAAAAGGGTGCCAGCTGAAACCTATGCTCTCAACATCGTCGGAGAGGACCCAGCCATTGCGAATGCCAATTATCGGGTGAGTCGCTTTGAGGCCAACTTGATCCAGTTCCAGGGCTCGATTGGTGGGGCCCAAGTGACCAAAACCTATTCGATTCCCCAGGAGAGAAATGGCCCTTATTGCTTCAATCTAGACATCCAGGTTGATGGAGATGCAAGCGGTTTGTGGCTGAGCTCCGGAGTTCCCGATGTGGAAATCGTGAGCAATTCCTATAGCCCTATTTTGCGTTTTCAGCTCACAAAGAATAAAGTCTCAGATGTCGAGACGATCGATTTGCCCAAAAAGGGCTTGGTTCAAAATATGAACCTTTCCCCTAACTGGATCAGCAACTGCAACGGCTTTTTGGGGATCATCATGGATCCTCTGACACCGATCGCTCCCGGTTACAAAACGGGTCAAATCGATGGAACGGCCCTTCCCACCCGCTTGACGCTGATCGATCCAGGCTACAATTTATATCCGGCAGCCGATTATCCAGGCTATGCGACCTATTTGCCTCTGAAAAGTGGCTCTTTAGCTTTCCGCATCTTTGCAGGTCCTTATGATACGTCTCTTTTGAAAGAGCTGGACGCTCTTTATGATGAGCCTTTGAAAAATTACAATCCCGATTACGTGTCGGCGCTCAGCATTCAGGGCTGGTTCTCCTTCATTTCACAACCCTTTGCCAAATTCCTCTTTTGGCTCATGCAGATCTTTTATACAATTTCCCGCTCCTGGGCCCTTTCGATCATTCTCTTGACAATTGCCCTAAGAGCCATGATGTACCCTTTGAACAACTGGTCGATCCGCTCCTCCGTCAAGATGCAAGAGATTGCCCCCAAAGTCAAAGCGTTACAGGAAAAGCATAAGAAAGATCCTCGTAAAGCCCAGATGGAAGTGATGAACCTGTATCGCGAATCGGGCATCAATCCCCTCACGGGCTGTCTTCCTGTCCTCTTGCAAATGCCCTTTTTGGTCGGAATGTTTTACCTTCTGAAATCGAGTTTTCCCTTAAGGGGGGCGATGTTCATTCCGGGTTGGATCGACGATCTTTCCACTCCAGATGTTCTCTTTACGTGGGGACAGCCGATTTGGTTGATCGGCAACGAATTCCACCTCCTCCCCATCTTGATGGGACTCTCCATGTACCTGCAGCAAAAACTCACCTCCAAACTGCCCAAAGATCCAAGCAAATTATCAGACACTCAAAAACAGCAAAAGATGATGGGGAATATGATGGCGATCCTCTTCACTGTGATGTTTTATAACTTCCCGTCGGGCCTCAACATCTACTTCATGCTCTCCACACTCCTCGGTATCGCTCAGCAGGTCTGGATGACGAAAAAAATGAGACTCACAACGCCCGCGAAAAAGGCATGAAAGAATGGAATGAATTTCTTTCCGAGCTAGAATATGAACTGGGGAGAGAAATTGTTAAAAAATGGATCCCCAAACTCATCCGTTTTGACGCCGCCAATATCTACCTAGAGCCGAGCGATTCTTTCCAGGCAAACTGGTTCGAAGAGCATATCCGCCCTAAATTAAAAAATCTCACCAATGCCAATAACCGCCCGATCAAAGTCCATCTGATTTTAGAAAAAAAAACCAAAGAGAAAAAAGAAGAGGCGCCGCTCTCTTTTCATTCAGAACCCCTCGATCCCCTCAACACCTTGGAAACCTTTCTCTCCTCTGAAAAAAACGAGGTCGTTTTCAAACTCTTTCAAGAATTGCCCCCTTTCAATCCCATTTATATCTATGGACCTAAAGGCGTAGGAAAAACCCATTTGCTCATGGGAATTGCCCATAGATTGCAAAAAATGGGAACCCGAGTCTTTTATGTGCGGGCAGAGACGTTTACAGAACATGTCGTCCAAGCGATCCGTTTGGGGCAAATGCAGCTTTTTCGAAAAACCTACAGGGACATCGATGTTCTTCTCATCGATGGGATTCACATCTTTTCTAAAAAGGCGGCAACTCAAGAAGAATTTTTTCACACTTTCAATACTTTACATACTCAAGGGCGTAAAATCTTTCTCAGCGCCCAAGTAGCCCCCTCTCAACTCCAGGAGATCGAACCGCGCCTTGTCAGTAGATTCGAATGGGGAATTTCGCTCGAAGTGGGAAAAGGCCCAATGGCCGCCATTCTCAAGCAAAAGGGCGCGCAATGGAACATAATCCTCTCAGAAGATCTTCTCCAATGGCTCCTCCACACTTTCCCAACCGATCCCGTAATGGCCCTACAGGCCTGGATTTTTCGTGCAGGAAAAGCCCCCCCCACCCAACAAGGGGGAGAAAAACTCTTGAAAGATCTCATCGAGAAAGAATCGGAAAACGCCCTCACCCCAGAAAAAATCATCAAGGGAATTGCGACGTTTTATGGGATCACCACCCAAGACATTTTGGGGAAATCGCAGACAAGAGGAGCCTCTACTCCTCGGCAAATCGCCATGTATTTTTGCCGAGAAAGATTGGGATTGCCTTTTCAGAAAATTGGAGAACTCTTTGGCCGTGATCACTCCACTGTCATGAGCAGCATCAAGCAAACTCAAAAGAGTATCGAGGATAAAACACTGAATCTCGGAGAATTTTCTTTTTTATAGAGGTTTTTCTCTCTGCTCCTTGAAAGAGCAGAGAGAAAAGAAACTTAAATCTTGATGTAGCGCTCGCCGGGCTTTGCTCCACCAGCAAAAGAGCTCGCTGCTTGATCTGGAGAAGGCACGGGGAACTTGAAAGGTCCAGGGTCTTCCCCAGCTATGATCTTATTCACAATTTCTCGCCATTTCTCCACCGTTTCAACAAAAAGAGGTGCGAATCTGCGTAGGGCTGCTGCATCGACTCCAAGCCCCATATCAATGACACAGTGCATCAGGATCAATTCTTCTTTCGGAGCTACCCCAATGCCACCACCCGCCATCTGACCGCCGAGCATCGAGCCTTCTAAAAGTCTCTCATAGAGCTTTAGACGAATTTTGTCGTCTTTGGGAAGGCCATCGAGGATCGGAGAATAGAGATAGAGACGATCTGAATTGGGCTCATAGGTAATGTGCAGCGAAAAGGTGTTGTCGATTCCGAGAATACAGGTGTTGTTTTCATCGAAATCTAAACCCTCCAGGTTTAGCTCCTTACCAAACTCCCGAAGGTTCGCTCTGGCGTTTTCATAGGACATTGGGTTTCCTCCTAATGGATTATTCTAATGTGTCAAATAGCTTTCCTTTATAATTCTTTACAGCCGTTCGCTGCAAGTGAATTCTTCCGGTTCTCCCATTTTTCATCTGGACGCTATTTTAGGTAATAATATTTTAGTTGAAACAAAACTAAACTTCAAGCTTAAAAAAGGGTAAGGAATCAAGGAAATTTTTGACAGATGCAGGTCGTTGAAGGAACTCCCTCCCCCCTAGGCTTTTCGAAAGAGGGCTCCGTAGCCAATTTCGCCCTTTTTTCCTCTCATGCACAAAAAGTCAGTTTGAGCCTTTTTCAAGAGGACCATCCCATTAAAGAAATCCCTATGAACCGCACCCAAAATATCTGGCATCTCGGGATTCAAGATCTGCCGCAAAACCTCGAATACGGCTTTCGATGCGATGGCCCCAAAGAGTATCTCTATAAATCAGAGGCTCTACTCATCGACCCTTATGCAAAAATCATCCGATCGGGAAGAGCCGTCGCCACTCTTCCTCCCCCATTCGACTGGCAAGGCGATACCCCTCCTCATATTCCCAAAGAGGATTTAATCATCTATGAGATGCATGTACGAGGCTTTACAAAACACTCTTCTAGCAAAGTGAATCATCCGGGAACTTATCTCGGATTGATGGAAAAAATTCCCTATTTAAAAAAATTGGGGATCAATGCGATCGAACTCATGCCCGTTTTTGGATTCGATCAAACCTATACGAAAAAAATCAATCCCCAAACGGGCCAAAAGCTCGTGAATTACTGGGGATACAATCCCCTCTATTTTTTCTCGCCCATGGCCTGGTATGCAGAAAGAGATCCCATCCTAGAATTTAAGACTTTGGTGCGTGAGCTGCACAAACAGGGAATCGAGGTCTTTCTCGACCTGGTCTACAACCACACGGGAGAAGAAAACGATCTTTCGTACTACATCCATTTTCGAGGCATCGATAACCCTGTCTACTATTTACTCAGCCCAGAAGGAGAATACCTCAACTACACGGGATGTTGGAATACGCTCAATGCCAATCACCCAGTCGTGACGGAGCTCATTCTCGACTCACTGCGCTATTGGGTCCAAGAAATGCACGTGGATGGATTTCGGTTCGATCTAGCCTCGATCCTCACTCGAGATCCGATGGGAAAACCAATGGCTCACCCCCCACTCATTGAGAAGATTGCAAAAGATCCCGTTTTGAGCGGGGTCAAGTTGATTGCTGAAGCCTGGGATGCGGCCGGACTCTATCAACTCGGCTCTTTTCCCAAATGGGGCAAATGGTCCGAATGGAATGGCTGGTACCGCGATACAGTCCGAAAATTTTTGAAGGGAGAAGAAGGAGAGGCGGGCAATTTTGCAAACGTTCTTTGCGGAAGTGAAAGAATTTACGCCTCTTCGAAAACTCCTTTGAGTAGCCTCAATTTCATCACGGCCCACGACGGCTTCACACTCAAAGATCTAGTCAGCTACGAAAGGAAGGTCAATCTCGAAAATGGAGAAAACAACCGAGATGGAACAGATGACAACAACAACTGGAATTGTGGATGCGAGGGAGAAACGAAAGATCCAACGATTTCAGCTCTTCGAGAAAGACAGATGCGCAATTTTCTCCTCGCTCTCTTTCTTTCTCAAGGAATTCCGATGCTCTTCATGGGAGATGAGTATGGCCACACCCGTAAAGGAAACAATAATCCTTATGGACAGGACAATGAACTGAACTGGTTCCTCTGGGATGAGCACAATGAAAAGATGTTCTCTTTCCTCTCTTCTCTCATCGCCTTTCGTAAAACCCATCCGCAATTTAGACACACCCAATTTCTCGAGGAAAAGGAAGTAAAATGGTTTACTAAGTGGGATACAAATTCTCATCTAGTTGCCTATCAACTTGGATCAAACTACATTGCGTTCAACGCCTCTTCGGAACCTGTAAATCTGATTCTTCCGAAAGGAAAATGGCATCTCCTCGTCAATACCGCTGACGATTGGATTTTCCAAAAAGAAAAAATCCCTCTAACCTCAATCGAACTTCTCCCCTATTCTGCAATCCTTGCTGGTCAAGAATAAGGCTTTCCTTGTATATTCGAGATTTATATTTTCGGAGGAAACATGCGCTATCTCTCATTACTTTTACTGGCACTTACAGCTATCAGTTGCAACAGAAGTCAAACAGACGAAATGAGTCGCTTTCACGAAGATGGAAGGGTCAAACCCTCCGTTGCCATCGCCTCGATGTTGGACACAACTTCCTTTGATGCTTCCTGGAGTCTATCCGAAGAACTGACACAAGGAGTGATGGATCTGATCTCTTCAAAAGGGGGCATTTATGTGCATTCTCAAGAAGAATCTCCTTTCACTGAAAATCCCTTTGGAACCGACCTTTCTTGGATGAAAAGAGAGTTTCAAGGAGAAGAATTCGTCGTGTTTCTAGAGCTCGTAGAACACGATTTTGTTCCCGTTCGAACCAAAGGCATCCCCCTTCAAGAAGCCTCATCTAATCTCAATATGGCGGTTCGCATTCGCGTCATCGATCTCAGACAAGAAACTCCCAAAATTGTCTTACAGGAAATGATTCGAGATAATTATTTTGTTCCCAAAACACTCATTCCCACCGATTATAGCACCGACGTTTGGGGCACAGAAGGATATCGCAAATCTCCGATGGCAATCGCTCATGCAGGGCTCATCGAAGAGATTGCAAATCGAATCGCAGATTACGTCCTACTTGCGAAAAGTCGATGAGTGGTGAAACGAGTCTTGCCGCAACTCTTGCCTTTGGGCTGCTCGCATTCCTCATCCTTTTTATAGGCTGGAGAAAGGGGGCATTCACATTCCATCCTCCTGAATGGAATGTCCCCTTAACGCTCTCTCATGTGATTGTGGCTTTTGCGATCTATTTTTTGGTCAGCTCAATCCTCACTCGCATTGCGATTTTCTTCTGGCAAAAAGAGATCTTGCTCAATTTCATGAGTTATTCGAGCTGGCTCAATTTTGGAGTCTCTTCGATTATCTTTTTCCTTCTCGCTCTTTATTTGGGATGTCTTCCCAAAAACATCCGCTCTTCCATTTTGCGAAGATCTGGAACTCAAGAACCGCTCATCGAAGATGTCTGGGCAGCCCTTTACGCGTGGATCATGGCATTTCCCCTGGTTCTTTTCTTGAGCCAGCTCTTAGAAATGCTCCTCATCAAACTCTTTCGTCTTCCCCAATTGCCAGAACAAATCGCCGTCAAATTCCTCAAAACAACCTTTGTAGATCCCCTCTATTTTTTTCTCGCAGTCCTCTCGATCATCGTGCTTGCCCCTCTCATTGAAGAGACCCTTTTTCGCGGCTTTTTGCAATCCTACATCCGCAAGCACCTCGGTTCTGCTCAAGCCATTGTGATCACCTCTGCTTGCTTTTCCCTTTTTCATTATGACTCGAGCCAAGGGCTTGGGAATATTTCGATCATTCTCTCTCTTTTTGTTCTCGCCCTTTTCCTAGGATTTCTCTATGAAAAGCGAGGCTCTCTTCTCGCTCCTATGATTTTACATGGAACTTTCAATGCGGTCAGCGTCGTCAACCTGTATCTATTTGGGGGCTTCACAAATTCCCTATGAAATTTTTGGCCTATGGACTCTCTGATATTGGAAATTCTCGAGCCAATAATGAGGATGTCTGGATCGCGCTCCCAGAAATCGGTTTTTTTGCTCTTGCCGATGGGATGGGAGGGCATCAAGCAGGAGAGGTTGCCGCCAAAGAGGCCATCGATCATCTCTCGACATCGTTGAAAAAGATCGATGCTTGTGATCCATTAACCCGAATGCTCGAATTGAAAAGCGCAATTGAAAAGGCCAATGCTTGGGTTTATGAACTCGGCAAGGAAGAGGAGGATTTGAATGGGATGGGCACCACTCTTTGCTGCCTCGTCTGGACCGAAGAGGCGATCATTTACGCTCATGTAGGCGACAGTCGCATCTACCGATTCCGAAATGGGAAATTGACCCTTTTGACGCAAGATCATTCCCTCTTTGCCAAATGGCTGAAAACCGGCAAAGCATCGCAAACTCCTTATCCTTACAAAAATGTCATCACGCGGGCAATCGGCACAGCCCCGAAAGCCAATCCGGAAGTTGCTGTTTGCCGCCACGCTGCCGGCGATCTCTATTTTCTCTGTACCGATGGCCTTTCGGATGTACTCGAACCGGAAGAAATAGAAAATATTTTAAAACTTTCCCCCTCTCTAGAAGCGGCCTCCAAAAGCTTAATTCAAAAGGCGAAATTTAAAGGCAGCTCTGATAATATTACGATCCTCATGGTGCAATCGAATGAACAGGATCTATCTAGACAACAATGCGACGACCCAGCTCGATCTAAAAGTCTTCAAAGCGATGCTTCAGGACTTGAGCGGGCCCCCAGCGAATCCCTCTAGCGTCCATGCCTTTGGCCAAAGAGCCAAAGGGCTTCTCCTCTCTGCCCGAGAACAGACGGCCCGTTTTTTCAATGCCAAGCCCGAAGAGATCCTCTTCACCTCGGGAGGAACGGAGAGCATCAATTATTTTCTACGAGGGCTGAAAGGCCATGTTATCTCAACTACCATCGAGCACTCTGCCATCTATAAAACTCTCCAAGCGCTAGAATCTCAAGGTCTAGAAGTTACCTATCTCCCCGTAGGCCTTTGGGGAGCTCCCCTTCCTGAAGAGATCGAAGCCGCAATCCTCCCCCAAACCACTGCCATCGTCCTCTCTGCAGCCAATAGCGAAACCGGCGTTAAAATTGATCTTGAAACCATTGCGGCTCTAGCAAAAAAACGGGGCATTCCCCTCTTCATCGATGCCGTCTCTTACATCGGCAAAGAACCTTTCATCCTCTATCCAGGAATCACCTCTTGTGCCCTGAGCGCCCATAAATTCCATGGCCCGAAAGGCGTGGGAGCCCTTTTCCTCCGCTCACCCCATAAGTGTCCCTCAGAAATCACCGGAGGCGGACAAGAGCTGAACCGCAGGGCCGGGACAGAAAACCTCGCAGGGATTCTGGGTCTTTCCGAGTCCCTCCAAATCCTCAGCGAAAATCAGACAGAAATCACCTCTCATCTCCTAGATCTACGCATCCATTTAGAAAAGGGTCTCATGAGAGAAATCCCCGATATCGCCATCCATGGTCTTGGGCCCCGCCTCTGCAATACGGTCAATATCGCCTTTTTCGGCATCGATGGGGAAACGCTTCTCATGCAGCTCGATCTCGCTGGCATTGCCGTCAGTCACGGTTCTGCCTGTAGTTCGGGATCGCTAGAGCCGTCGCGCGTGCTGCTCAACATGGGAATCGACCGAAAAACGGCCCGTTCTTCCATTCGCTTTTCGCTCTCGCGCTTCAACACCCTGGAAGAAATGGACCTCGCGATCGAGAAAACTTCCCAGATCGTCAAAACCCTCCGAAAACTGTAAGAACTTAACCTTGCCCGTGCCTAGAGAGGGGCAGCGGGGGTTTCTCCCGACTGTTCGGGCACGGGCAAGGGGAGGGGATTACTCGGGATAATCTTTACCAAATAGGACAGCCCAGGCTTTGAGCTGCTCTTTAAATAGCTGGGCGTTTTCAGCCTGCATATCGTCATGGAGTTTACGAAGGTCTTGTAGATAAAGTTTTCGAAATAGATCTTCGGGATCTTTCCAATGCTGCGCATGCTTGACCTGATTGAAAAACATGAATTGCAACCAGTATCGTTGGGCATCCGGAGATTCGTCGTTGGGTGAATAGGGGTATCCGCTAGAGCTAACTGGGTATGCCACCTCAAGACGGGCAACTGCTTCTTGACTTTGATAAATGGGGTATAGCCTCACGTCACCCATAGCGTTGACAAGCAGTGAATCATCGGGCACGAAGAAGGGGATATTGAGGTGGTATAACTCCACCATCGATATCGAAAAGGCAGAGTAGGGATTAATCAGAACCGCCGGATGTTGAGCAAGGTTTTCCATAGTGGCTTGATCGTCCGGATAGACAGATCGGATGAAGCTGAAGGTATAAGGTTTCAAGCGGTGGCGGGCTGCAAAAGAGGCGCTCATACGATTGAGGCGAGCTAGATCATTGCCAAAGCCGATGATGGTACTGGTATTGTGAGACGGGCCGATCAATACCACTCGGCTCTTTGGAGCATAGGCAGCATCCCGCAGCTTTTGAGGAATGTGCTGGGAAATCACGGGAAGGCGCAAGAGTTCCAAGCCGGTGTAATAGCGCATGTAATGAAAATCATACTCTGACATGGTCGCAATCGTGTAGCGAGGATTACGTGTCATCTCGACAATGCGTTTTCTAAAATCGGCCAAATGGTCGGGAGAGACAGAGATATGGATGCGATGGGCGATGTTTAAAAAGAGGGACACATGAGGGGGGAGTTTTTCCAAAGTGACGACGTATGAAGGAGGAAAACTACAGAGCGCATGCGTGAGATTGTCCCATCTCGGATTCTTCGTAAACTCTTCCTGCACCTTTTCTTCTGGCCATGAGCCAATATTCACAAATAAAGGGTCTTCACGGAAGGAAGGATCGCCTGAAACATAACGTCGGTGGCCTGAATTCGTGTAGGCCTCGACCGGCACTCCAATGGCTTTGAGAACCGCAACCTGCCACATGGTGGTACCGATATGCCAATCTGAGACAATCACCGCGGGTCTTTCATCGAGCTGCGAGGATTCCCCCGTAAGAAAAGCGAGCAAAAATAATAAGATGACTGCCTTCATATCCGATGGCCCCTAAGTTAAAAAAATATTTTAATCCATCCCTTTCTTTATGAAAAGAACATTACTCTTGGACGGAGCGGACAGAGAGCGTTTTGATGCCGCGTAAAGTTGGCTCTTCGATGGTAAATTCGAGATCTTCGATGCGGATCGATTCACCCTTCACCGGTAAGTGATTGAGATGAGAGAGAATGAGTTCATTCAATGTATCTCCTTTTCCCTCGGGAAGCTCTGCATCAAATTGCTGATTGAATTCCGAAACGCTCATATCGCCCGAAAGAGTCCTTTGAATATAGAGCCCTGTCTCCTCAAAACCTCCAATGAGAGACTCTTGTCCAAAAATCTCGGTTAAGAGTTGATCCAGCGTCAAGATCCCGATCGCCTGCCCGCTCGATTCTAAGATGACCGCAGTGCTCTGGTTATTGCGCTTAAACTGCTGCAAGAGCTGCAAAATAGAGGTGTCTTTCGTCACAAACCAAGGAGAATGGGCCACATCGAGGACCCGCTTGTTCTCTAAAAGAGGAAGTAGATCTCTCAGTAACGCAATCGCGACGATATTTTGTGGATAACGGTGATAGATCGGAACGAGCGGTTTATAGTGCACACTCAAGAGATGACGAACGTCGGCAAGAGTCGCATGAGAAGGAACCATCTGCACCTTGTCAATCGGGGTCATCAACTGGTCTGCCGTCAAATTCTTTAGGAGAAAGATGCGACTCACAGCCGCATTGAACTCATCGGTTCCAGATTCTTTTTTCTCTTCAAAAGCCATTCTCACCTCTTCTCGGGTAAGGAACAGGGGCGTTTCGCTTTCTTTGCCCATCGCTTTGTGAATCAGGCGGGAGAGTGCGTCAAAACTCCAGGTCAGAGGAGAAAAGAGTTTGGCCAAGAAAATCATGAGAGGCACGCAGAACATCGCCGCCTGTTCTGGATGGCGTCTGGCAGCAAACATGGGAGCAAGTTCGCCAAAAATGACGACGAGAGGCACCTGGGTCAGAGGCGACCAATCGGGATTGAGTCCCATCGATTCATAAAAGCGCCTGGCACACTCCGACCCCACGACAAGAGATGCGGTAACCCCAATCAAAGTCGTTCCAAAAAGACGAGAGGGACTTTTGAGAAGATAGTTGAGCCAAAGAGCCCGTTTGGTCCCAATACTCACATAATACTGCAGCCTCACTTTGTTGAAGGAGACGCAAGCCATCTCAAAAAAGGCAAAAAGAGCTTGAATTGCGACGCAAAAAAGTGTGAGGAAAAGATAAGAATGACTCATTTTTTGAGCCTCCGGACATAAATGCGTCGGATCCGGTTTTTTTCTGCTGCCAGCACATAGAAGAGAAAGTCATCCGTTGCATATTTCGTTCCAACTGTGGGAATATCGCCCAACTGTTCGACGAGCCAGCCTCCTAAAGTGACGATGTTTCCCTCTGATTTCAAGAGAATTCCAAAAACCTCTCGAAATTCGCTGAGCTCCATTTTGCCGCTAGCAATGATCACATCTTCACTGGAACGAGTATAGAGACTGCTTGCATCTCGGGCGTCAAAAATCTCTCCAATTACCGCCTCGACGAGATCTTCTTGAGTGATGAGCCCAGAAATCGAACCATACTCATCGACCACCATCGCCAAGCTGATTCCCCTTTCCCGCAAATTGCGCAGCGCCGCCCACCCGGAAGTCGACTCGGGCAAAAAGTAGGCCTTTTTGAGAATCAGGTTGAGGTCTTTGGAAGATTCAATTTGGTCTTTGTGAAAGAAAAATTCTTTGAGAAAGAGAATCCCTTTTAAATTTTCCAAACTTCCCTCGCAAACAGGAATACGGGAAATTTTTTGATCGATGAAGAGATCTAAGAGATGAGAAACTGGCTCTTTCGTATCGTAAAAAATGATCTCTTCTCGCGGCCGCATGTGCTCTTTCACATGAGAATTTTGCAAATCCAAAGTACCACCGATCAATTCCGATTCGATCGGCATCAAAATCCCTCTTTCCTCTGACGTTTTGAGAACGTGTCTCAATTCGTCTGCTGAAATCTGCTTTTCTTCACGCAAGAAAAAAAAGAGCGCGCGAGAAATAAAACTGGTCATTTTGGTCAGCGGATCTCGGATGACACTCAAAATTTTCGAAGCAATCTGAACCCAGGGGGCCGTCCAATAGGCAATATGAGTGTGGTTGGGAAGGGCAAATGATTTGGGTAAAACTTCACCAAAAATTAGGGTCAGCACCAAGGGAACGCCGATCTTCAACCCCCAACTCTCGTAGGAGTCGAAAATCATCGACACCGTGTTTTGGATGAGAATGTTTGCTAAAATATTCAAAATCAAGATAGTGACGAGCACCTGTCTCGGATTTTCCATGAGCCGGCTGATCTGATTCAGTCTACGATTTGCGGACGCCTGATACGATTTGAGCGTCAAGGGCGATAAGGAAAAGAGAGCCGTTTCTGACCCCGATAGACAGGCCGAAACCAAAATCAAGAAAATGAGAAAAAAAATCATTTTCTAAAGTGTACTTTGAGAAACCCTTCTGGTACAACACCTAATTCGCGAATCAAGACCATTTCGATCCAGGCTGGATCGTTTTGAGAGGCGAGCCGAAGCTGCAAATCTTCTTGATTCTGAAGAGATTGGATCTTTTCCCTTTCCATTTCTAACAATCTTTGACTTAAAGATTGGAGACTCGTTCTCTTTTCCTTAGAAAAATGGACGTGTGTGAAGAGAGCCAATGCGCAAAAAAAGACAACCCACCAATTCCGACCCCAGAAAGACATGACTGATCCCTTTGATTTCTACCTATAACATACTTTCAGATAGTTGGGTAGGTGATTTCTAGTTGTTTCATGTATTTTCCCTTCCGGTCGGCATAGGATACCTCGCAGGCCTCGTTTGCCAAGAAAAAGAGAACTTGTGCCAGGCCTTCTCCTGCATAAATTTTTGCAGGTAAGGGAGTTGTATTGGAAATTTCCAGAGTTACGTATCCTTCCCATTCGGGCTCGAAAGGGGTCACGTTGACGATGATTCCGCAGCGCGCATAGGTCGACTTGCCAATGCATAAGGTCAAGACGTTTCTTGGGATACGGAAATATTCGACGCTCTTTGCCAGGGCAAATGAGTTCGGGGGGATGAGACAAGAGGAGCCGCGGATGGTCACAAAGGAATCTTCTTGAAAATTCTTGGGATCGACAACGGTGTTATGGACATTGGTGAATACTTTAAATCCTTCATCTACCCTCAAGTCATACCCATAACTTGATAGGCCAAAGCTGACCACTTTACTTCCCTTTTCTTCTCGAACTTGCCTGTCGGCAAAAGGTTCGATCATTTTGTGTTTGATCGCCATTTGGCGAATCCATTTATCGGATTGGAGTGTCATATTTCCCCTCGGGGTTTTTAGGCTACGCTTCTTTTAGGATAGCTTTTCAAATGGTTTTTTTGCTAGAGTTTTGTACAAGGTATGAGCGAAGCTTTCATCGAATCTTCTTGGGCAAAACCCGACGTCCCTTTTGAAAATCCGCTGAGGCCACAATTCTTGAATGAATTCATTGGCCAAGAAGCGGTGCGCGCTCGTCTCGAAATTTTTCTCGAAGCTGCAAAATCCCGTAAAGAGGCGCTTGGTCATGTCCTCTTCTCTGGTCCTCCTGGTCTTGGCAAAACCACCCTTGCCCACATCATCGCAAAAGCTATGGGAACCCAGCTCACTGTCACCTCGGGTCCTTCTATCGAAAAACCGGGCGATCTCGCAGGCGTTTTGACCAATCTGAAAGAGGGAGATGTCCTCTTCATCGATGAAATTCACCGAATGCCAAAAGCTGCCGAAGAATATCTCTATTCGGCCATGGAAGATTTTTCTCTCGATTTGATGATCGACACAGGTCCAAATGCTCGTACGGTGCAGGTTAAACTCAACCCCTTCACGCTTGTGGGAGCCACTACGAGATCTGGCCTTTTGAGCGCGCCCATGCGCTCTCGATTCATCATCTCCTTGAGACTCGATTACTATGAACCGCTCACCCTTCAGAAAATCATCGAGCGCTCCGGTAAACTTCTTGGATTTTCCCTTGCCTCCGACTCTTCTCTAGAAATTGCCAAACGCTCTAGAGGAACTCCGAGAATTGCCAATAATTTGCTCAAATGGGTTCGCGATTTTGCTCTTGTACAAAAAGTCAAGCTCATCGATTTAAATACAGCCCGTAAAGCCCTAGAAATGTTAGCCATTGATATGTTAGGATTAGATGAAATGGACAAAAAAATCCTAAGTGTTATCATTGATCATCACGATGG
>CAYRJU010000006.1:0-85049 GCA_964424735.1 uncultured bacterium | reverse complement strand
AAAGAAGGGTTCTGATGCCGAGAGATGTGCCGATTGGGAATGGAACGATTTTAATTGCCTTCGATAGAGATGCTCTTTTACGGGAATTTTATTTCCCTCATGTAGGCCAGGAAACCCATACGAAGGGAGAGCCGTTCCGGATCGGGGTATGGATAGATGGTCAATTCAGCTGGGTCCCAGATGGATGGGAAGTCAAGAGGGACTACCTCAATGATTCATTAGTGACCGATGTGGAGCTTCAGAGTGAAGCGAGGGACTTACGGATCGTGATGAACGATCTGGTCGATTTTGAAGAGAATATCTATTTGAAGAAAATCACTGTAGAAAATCTAGGTCAGGAATCAAAAGAGGTGAGGATTTTTTTAGCCCATGATTTCAATATCTACGGCAATGACATCGGAGATACGGCCGAATACCGGCCTGAGATGAACGCGCTACTCCACTACAAAGGAGATCGCTATTTTTTAGCGAACATCTTCGCCAATCAGAAGTTCGGCATCGATCTGTTTGCAACGGGAAATAAGGGCGGCAAATCCGAGGGTACATGGAAGGATGCTGAGGATGGTATTTTGAGCGGCAATCCGATCGCGCAAGGGTCAGTCGATTCTGTTTTAGCGATTCCATTGACGCTAAAGGCAAATGGGAAAGAATCTTGTT
Source organism: uncultured bacterium (assembly GCA_964424735.1). Taxonomy (GTDB): domain Bacteria; phylum Chlamydiota; class Chlamydiia; order Chlamydiales; family SM23-39; genus REEB52. The sequence goes on along the minus strand of CAYRJU010000006.1, from coordinate 84,392 downwards.
TTTACTGGATTGCGGTGGGGAAAAATTGGGAAGAGGTCAAGTCTTTGAACGAGATGATCAAGAAAAAAACGCCCGAAGCCATTTATCAAAGGACATTCAACTATTGGAAGTTATGGACCGATAAGGAAAGGCTCAATCAGGAGCTCCTCTCGGAAAAAATTTATCGCCTCTATAAGAGAAGCCTCATCATTTGCAGGACGCAGATCAACAATTGCGGGAGCATCATTGCTGCCAATGACCTAGATACTGTTCACTTCAACCGAGATACTTATAGCTACATGTGGCCGCGCGATGGGGCGTTGGTCGCCTACGGGCTCGATTTAGCTGGATATGGGTTCACGACGAATTTTTACAATTTATGTGATCAAATCATCGACGAAGAGGGTTACTTTCTCCATAAATACAATCCATCGGGATCATTAGCGAGTTCGTGGCATCCGTGGGTAGAAGAGGGAAAACCGCAACTTCCAATCCAGGAAGATGGAACGGCGCTTGTGATCTGGGCTCTTTGGAATCACTACAAAATCTTCAAAGATATCGAATTCATCAAACGCCTCTACAAGACGCTGATCAAAAAAGCGGCCGATTTCATGATGAACTACCGAGATATGAAAACGGGACTGCCTCTGCCGAGCTATGATCTTTGGGAAGAGAGACGAGGGATTTTGACTTTCACCACTTCCAGTGTTTACGGAGGGCTTATGGCCGCTTCGAATTTTGCCAAAGAGTTCGGGGAAGAGGAACTGGGAGAAGAGTATGCTCAAGGGGCTGCGAAAATGCGGCAGGCAATGGACAAGTTTCTCTTCTTAAAAGAGGAAAACCGATTTGCCCGCATGATCCATTTCAACAAAGATGGGTCTATCGAAAAGGATGCAACAATCGATGCGAGCTTGAGCGGAATCTTTGCATTTGGCGCTTATCATGCCGATGATCCGAAGGTCAAAAGTACGATGGAGCAGATCTATAAAAAATTGTGGAACCCGAATGGCGGAGGCTTAAGCCGATATGAAAACGACTCTTATTATCGGAGTGGTGGCAGCGGCCCAGGCAATCCCTGGTTCGTGACGACCTTGTGGCTTGCTCAGTACTTTATCGCTCTAGCCAAGAACAGAAAAGATTTAGAAAAGGCCAAGGAATTGATGGAGTGGGTTGCCGATCATGCCTTGCCGAGTGGAGTTTTGGCTGAGCAGGTGAACCCCGATACCGGCGAGCCGATCTCTGTTTCTCCCCTGACTTGGAGCCATGGAGCCTACATTGCCACAGTCCAGCTCTATCTCAACAAGTTATTAGAGTTGGAAAAGTGCACTGCCTGCGGCCTGCCTAAATACGTCAAGTATAAATAATACAGACTACTTTAGACTACAGGGGGAAAGGCTGAGGGTGCATGACCCAGGAGTGAAGTAGCTCTTTCCAAGATCCCAGAACTTTTGGGGAAATGCACTTTTATCGAAAACAAGCGTGCCATAGTTTGAGTCAAAGAGGAAATAGTGGGTGTCTGTTTTGATCAGACTCTTGGCATGTGCTCCTCCTGTGAAGGCAATTACCGTTCGGTAACAACCGTTGGGGAGTGCTTCTAAAAACTGGCTAAAGCTAGCAGGGTAGTTCTGGGGTAGAGAGTGATACACATAGATCTCTGCTGAACCTAGGTTAAGACCGAACTGCTGCCCCAAAATTTGATCCCGCGCCAAATGAGCTCGTATATCTGTTAGTAGAGTCCCAGGAAATGCCTGGTTTAGGTGTTTTCTGAGAGATGCTTCTTCAGGAGAAAATGAGACCTTTTGCCGCTGTTCTTTTCTGCACTGAGCTAAGCGGTTCCATTCCTTTGTACGCAACATAGTATCATCGACAGCAGCCTGAAAAATCTGCGCAAGCTGCGCTTTATCCGAGGCGCCCTCTACGTACCTCGAACAGATCGCGCGAACCGCTTCCATCGGCGATTTTCCCGCTTGAATTTGGAGAAGATACTGCTCTATGAAGTCTAGGCTCATCCCTGAGCAAATCCCAATTCCGACGCGCTTTAAGTTTTCGGATTTAAGAGGGACTTCCTCCGTTCCAATTTGCAGCCACCGATCGATCGTATCTGAGCCATAGCGCTGCCGGAGGGCAGCGAGCTCTGTATCTGCAGGGGGAGCGGGCCAGCAGCCATTACACGAAAACTCAATGAGTTCGGTTTCTTCAAAAGCCCAATAAGCTTTACGCAGAGTCTCTGCTCTATACCACTGGTATTCTGCCATTGCCCTGAAAGTAAGAGCCCATGCTCTACTGAAAATCCGACATGCTATGGCAATGATGGCTAGGACAATCCCATAAAGAACCCGGCCCACAGATTCGCCGATCACGCGGATCGTTTTATAAATCTTATCGCAAAAAGGGGTAGCCTGAATCGGATTGGCTGAATTCAATACGGCCGTTGTCATAGACTGAATAGAATAATGAATCTTTGAAAAACGATCGAGTCATTTTTAGAATAAAAAAAATTCTTTCTTGCAGAAAACAGGTGAAAGGAGAGAAACTTTTTCTTCTTTAAGGGAGATTTTATGGCAAAGTATGGAAAAAAATCGGGCGAAGTCGTTCGCGAAACAATGAAAAAATACAAAGCCGGAAAACTCAAAAGCGGGAAGAGCAAAGCCCCTGTTAAGTCGAGAAAGCAGGCGGTTGCCATTGGTCTTTCCAAGGCCCGGAAAAAAGGGATTAAGGTTCCGAAAAAGGGCTGATTACCACTTCCAATCGAATCGGAGATTGCCGTGTTGGTTGAAGAGAGTGGTGTCTGAATCGGGCGAGATTTCGACGTTGTAGCCCATCATCAGGCTATAGCAGCAGTAGCTGACGGTCAGGCCAAAGTTGACATTGAAGAGATTCCAAGATTCATCCCACCCCACGACTTGAAAGGGAATGGTAGCTCCTTCAAAAGTGGATTTTAGCTTGGGTCTTTCAACGGGACACATATTGACCCATCCTAAAGAGATCAAAGGGGAAATGCACATGGTTTCAGAGATATTGCGGTCTTGGATCTGTAAGCCAAGACCCAGTTCGGTTCGCAATGTTCCATCGACTCTGCTGAAGACCGTTAGGTTGAGTCCATCTGCCCCGCTTTCGCTGAATTCTCTTGTGTTGAGGTAGAGATAGTCAAGGTTGGCATAGGGGTAAAAGAAAGCTTGAGGAGAGCCAAAGAGATAGGCTGCGCTCAGCTGCGCCATCACATCCCAAGCCTGGAAATCGGCTTTGGCTGTGCGGGCCCCCGTGAGAAGGGCAATATGGCGTGAACTCGTGTAAAAATCTTTTCCAGCAAGACAAGAGCCTCCAAAATAGAAATCACCAAAGATCGAGTCAAAGTAGATGCCTCCGTAAAAGCCGTTCATCACGCCCTTGCCTCTTCTTTCTTTCCAGGTGAGGTGGTTGTTGGTCCAGGCTCCTCCAATTCCCACTAGAAAATGCTCCGTGATTTGTCCATCGTAGCCGAAGGCGATCCCGCCGGTATTGCCCTGAAAGCCAAGTTGAATTCCATGATTTTTCATGGTCAAGGAATTGCCCAGCCCTTCAATCCATAGGCGGCTCGGACTCTTGCAAGAACAGGGTAAGTAGGGAAGGCGGTGGAAGAGGGAGATGAGCTGTCCCCCATTTTCCGCTTGCATTTCGGTGAAAGCGCTGTAGGGGGCTGGATGCATTTGATCTAAGGCCGCATTGATAGTGGCGTTGGATTGTCCGACATAGGAGTTAAAAATGTCGATGAGATCTTGGGAGAGCTCACCAGCCGGGAAAAGAGCATCGATGTTATGGCCAACAGCTGCCGTATTTTCATTAGAAAAAGGGAAAAGGGCAAAGGGAGCAGAAATGGCAATATCTAAAATGACATCTGTGGCTGTAGTGGTGACTGAGGGCACAAAGGCCGAATTGATCGAGGTGACTGGGGAAAAAGTTCCCATGAGTCCCGTTGAGGTGAGAATCGTGTAGCTTGCGCTGAACCCATAAAACCCCGGTGCGGGAGTGATCCGAAGGGGACCTGTCAAAGTTGCATTTCCCTCTACTGTAATCCGATCAGAGATCAAAGGCGCTATATTGATATTGACATGAGATCCCGCCATGAGATCTAAAGTTCCATGGATAGTCAAATTGCTAATGGTGTCGCCGATACCTGGATAGATGAGTCCTGTACTCGTAGTGGGTCCAGCTGTTCCAGATCCTCCTAAAGTACCTCCGGAAGTGACTGTAATGGGAGAATTTTCAAGGCTCCCGTTGAGGATGAGGGTATTTTGAACTGAGGTCGTCCCCAGGAAGGCGGGACTTGAACCGGTAAATGTAATTTGACCTGTGCCCAGTAGTGTGAGTTGGCTATTGAGAGGCCCTATCAAAACACCGGCATAGGTTCCGTTGAAATTTTGGCTAAAGGTGAGAAGCGAGGTGGCGTTGGCAAGGGTGATATTGCCTTGTAAACCATTTGTCGTGCCAGAGAGCTGTGTGCCTGCAGCAACCGTGGTGCCTCCGGTGTAGCTATTGGCTCCGGTCATGACAAAAGTTCCTCCGCCTTGGACGGTGAGGTTGCCCGCTCCATTGAAACTGCCCGTGAAATGATTCGTCGCTCCACTTGAGATCACAGCATTGTTAGAAAAAGTGCCCGATCTCGCGATCGTGATGGGAGAGGTGATCTGCAGTGTTCCATTGGAGATATTCAATGAGCCAGAAGAGTTGCCGAGGTTGGAATCACTAGAAATACTGAGGGTTCCCCCAGCCACCGTAGTTCCTCCTTGGTAGGTATTCGGGCTCGCATTGGCTAAGACGATATCTCCAGAAGTGGTCAAAGAACCTGCGCCAGAAATCGTTCCCATGAGGGTCGCTGTGACGCCCATAGTCGTATTGATGTTGGCACCTCCTGTAAGAGCAATGGGGCGAGAGGTGCTCTCGTTCGCGTCGTACAAAAGAGTTCCGCTATTGATCGTGAGAGTTTTGCTTGTTTGCCCTAAATTGTTATCGGCAGAGATTTCTAGCGTTCCCGTATCGATGGTGATTTGGCCCGAGTAGGTAGCAGAATTATCCTGAGTGAGAAGTAAAGTTCCCGTCCCATCGAGAGTGAGGTTCGAAGATCCCGAGATGGGGCCAATGGTTAAGCCTGGCATCATTCCCGATCCAGTCGAATTCTGGAGGATTGAAAGGGCGCTTCCGATGCTGATGGGGGCGGTGATGACATTCACTCCATTGCCGTTGACTGTTGACACGTTGATGGAGGGGTTGCCTCCAGAAAAAGTGAGAGTCGCTCCTCCTCCATTGATTGTGTAGCCTGTACCGATATCGAGATTGAGAGTGGTGAGAGTGATGGGAGTGCCATTCAAGGTGATCGTCGTTTGCGAAGGAGAGGCGTTCGTGAGATTGGCGGTATCTCCGGAGATCATGGGAACGTTATTGGGGTTCCAGTTTGTGGTCGTTGTCCAGATATTGTTAGTGGCTCCTGTCCACTGTGCCGTGGTGCCAAAAGCGAAACCAGCATGGGCCAAAAGCAGAATACATTTCTTAAGCATCGTCTCTCACGATACTATAAAACCTGAGTTTTGGATAATAGAGAAAAAATTAATCTTATAGAATATCGGAGGCAAAAATAACAAAGATCGCCCAGCCCCTCTTCCGAAGGAACCTACCTATAAATCCTGCCGCGAGCGTCAGCGAAGCGATCCTGCCGGCGGCTTTGCCGCCGATCCTGTTCCTTTATATTTTAAAAACAGGATCCGCTCGAAACGAGCGGGCAGGATCGCTTCGCTGACGCTCGCGGCAGGATAAGAAACAGGAGTAGGATCAGATTTCATGGGTAATAGTATGCTGGGCGATCCTTATTATTTTTATCTCCGATATGAGCATCTGAAACTTGTCTTAGACGAGTTGGAAGTCTTTGATTTGGAGCTGAATGCTCGCCTTGTTGAGAAAGAGATTGATGTGGGGCGTGAAGGCGATGCGCAGCATGATGTTTTTGCGCCGGATTTGCTCTCTGCGATCGGCAAGGCCAAATGCAATTCCCTCCAGCATCCGATCCCCCTGCTCTAAAAAGAGTTTTAGATGGTATTTCCCCACAACTTTTGGAGGCCAGACTTGCATCGCATCGCAGTAGAGAATCGGATGGGGATTTTCATTCCCAAAAGGCTCAAGCAAATTGAGCGATTCCATGAAATCAAAGGTGAGTTCGCTGAAGTGGATCTGTGCGTCGAGATGCAATTTCGGGGCTACATCCTGTTCTTTGAGGATTTGATCTGCAGCTTCAATGAAACGCTTTTTGAAGAGGGGAATATTTTCCTCTTTGATGGTGAGCCCTGCCGCGTAATCATGCCCTCCAAAATTCACTAGCAGATCTTCATTGCGTTTGAGAATGGGAAGTAAGGGAAACTCGGGGATTGTGCGGATCGATCCTTTCCCAACCCCTTGCTCAATTGAAATGATGAGGGTAGGCCTATTGTACTGTTTGGCAATTCGAGCGGCAATGATGGGGATGATCCCTGGATGCCATTTTTCTGAGGAGAGAATGATCGCTTTTTCCTGTAAAATTTCAGGATGTTGGAAGATCAGCTCCTCGATGTCGACAGAGGCCTCTCTTTCGATCTTTTGCCTTTCGATGTTGTGCAAATCGAGCTCTTTCGCAAGCGCTTCGGCATCTGCGCTATCTCGGATGAGGAGAAGTTCAACCCCTTTGATGGGATCGGCAATTCTTCCAAGCGAGTTGAGCCGAGGAGCCACTTTAGAGGCAATATCGACAGGTGAGAAATCTGCTTGCACGAGTTCGCTGACTTGTAAGAGTTTCGCAAGGCCGACTCGCTTCATCTTTTTCATCTGCTTGAGACCATAGCGGACGAGAATCCGATTTTCTCCCATGAGTGCACCCATATCTGCAATGGTACCGAGCGCGACGAGGTCGAGATAGTTCTTCAGATCGATTTTAGAAGGGCTGATCTCTTCGGATTCAATGAGCTGATTGACGATGGCGTGCGCGAGTTTAAAGGCAACGCCGACCCCCGTCAGTTCGCGATTGGGATAAGTGCTATTGATGAGTTTTGGATTGAGAGTGGCAATGCAGTTGGGAATTTTTGAGGTGGGTTCATGGTGATCGGTCACAATGACATCGATTCCATGCTGGACCACTTCCTGAATCTCTTTAGCTGCAGTGATGCCGCAATCGACGGTGATCATCAGTTTACACTTATGCTCCAGCGCAAATTCCAAAGCGTCTCCGATTAGACTTTTCTTTAAACTCGCTCGATTGGGAATATCAAAAAACACACGGGCGCCAATGGAACGGAAAAATTCGGTCAAAAGGGTCGCTGCACTCATCCCGTCTACATCGTTATCGCCATACACCAAAATGGCCTCTTTCTTCTCGATCGCCTTCAAAATCCTCTCTACTGCCTTGTCCATGTCGGGAAAGAGATCTGGATCGAAGAGATTGGGCAGCTTGGCGTAGAGATACTCGTGGATTTCTTCCAAAGTCTTAAAGCCGCGGGAAATGAGGATTTGGGCGGTGACCGGATGGATATTGAATTCTTGGATGATTTTTTGGAAGAGAGTGGGGTTTTTCTCAGGATAGACCCATAGAGGCTGATGCAATTTCGAAATTTGCGAAGACATATTATCCTGAGAAGTTCTCTTGGAGTTTAACGCCCTTTCAGTTTAAAAGAAAGGACTCAAAATTGTTTTGCAAGATCCCGTTCTTCCCTTGCATGGAAAAAGAGCATGAGGGGAGACGCAATGTACCAAGAAGAGAGCGTCCCAAAGAACACCCCAAGGGTCATCACGAGCGCAAAACTGAAAATAGAGGGGCCTCCCAAAAGGACAAGCGCTACGAGAACGAGAAGCGTCGTCCCCGAAGTGATGGTGGTTCGGCTCAAAGTGGCATTGAGAGCGTGGTTGACGAGAGCCCGTAGAGAGGTATTTCGAGTGAGTCGCATTTCTTCTCGGATTCGGTCAAAGATGATGATCGTATCATTCAGGGAGTATCCGACAATCATCATGATCGCGGCAACCGTATTGAGATCGATCTGAACGGGCACCCCGAAAGCATGGAGCAACCCCATCATCCCAATCGTAATGAATACATCGTGCAAAAGACAGAGGATGGAGGCAGCTGCAAATTTGTATTCAAAGCGGAAGGCAATATAGATGAAGATGCAAACTAAAGAAATGAGAAGCCCAATCAGAGCATTATTGCGCATACTATCAGACATCTGTCCACTCATGGCTGTCCAATTCGACTCAAGTTGCTCAAGAGAGGTTTGAGTGAGTTCTAACCCGTTGGATTTTAATGTGTTCAAGACCCAGTCAATGCGGGGATTCGTGTTTTGTTCTGTAGTGAGCGGCATATCGAAGAAAGGTTTACCAGGCTGCTGCATGCTCGTACCAAACAGGATGCGCAAAGTGTTGGAAGGGTTGAGTTCACGAACCTGGAAGTCTTGAGGTTTAGCGCCTCCTCTTTGAAAGGCTTCCTCTACAGACTGAAGGTAGTGAAGACCCTCTTTGGGCTCTAGTTCTACTTGTAGGGAAAAACCGCCGGTAAAGTCCATGCCGAAAATGCTAGAGCGCTGTGCATAGACGAGATAGCCCCCTACGGCAATGATGAGAGCGGCGAGTCCAAAAGCCAATTTTGCCTGCTTTAGGAAATCGATCGATTTGGCATGGATCCAATTTGCCATTTTCAAGGCGGTATGTTTTGGGTTTTTGACCCAGCCAGTGAAGTAATATCTCGTCATGAAAAGGGCCGTGAACATCGAAGAGACGATGCCGATGATGATGGTGATGGCAAATCCCTTGATGGGGCCCGCATCGAAATTGAGCAAAATCAGCGCGGCAATGATCGTGGTTACATTGGAATCGACAATTGCGCTATAGGCCTTTTTATAGCCGGCTGCGATGGCAGAGCCAATTTTCCCAGACTCGGCAAATTCTTCTTTAAATCTCTCAAAGACGAGGACGTTGGCGTCGACGGCCATCCCGACAGTGAGGATGATCCCGGCAATCCCGGCAAGAGAAAGCGTTGCACCCATATTTTGTAGAGTCGCCCAGAGAATGAGAAGATTGAAGAGAACGGCAATAGAGGCGATGAGTCCTGCAAATCGGTAGTAGGCGATCATGGAGCCAACCACGAGCAAAAGAGCGACGAGAGTCGCCGAAATTCCTTGCATCCGGTCTTTGGCGCCGAGCTCTGGACTCACGTTCTTTTCCGAAAGGATATGAGGTGTGAAGCTCAAAGAGCCCGCTTTGAGATCGGCAGCGAGAGTGTTGACCTCTCTTTGAGAAAAGGAGCCGCTGATGGAGGCGCTATCGCGAATGACTGCTTCAAGGGTTGGTGCGCTGATGACCGTATCATTTAAAACCACGGCCATTCTCCAACCTTTTCCTTTAGAAAAATCTTCGAGAGGGGTTCCGAGCACTTTTTCTTTTGCATAGCGAGAGGTCCAGGCTTGTAGAGAGTCGCGTGGATTTGCTTTTTTCCCATCTCGGCCTGTTTTTGCACCGCTGACTTCAAAACTGAGGTAATTCCCTTTTTGCGGATCGTAACTTGCATGAACTGCACTGAGCTGCGAGCCCTCAAGAGCGTAGTTGCGGAAGACAAAGAGAAGGGGATGAGACTGGCCAAACCATTGATTGGGCTCTCCCCGAATCACGGCAATTTTTGAAACAGTTGGATCTACTGCGTCGCTTAAAGCCGAATCGTCAGGAGAGGGGAGGAGTAGACCACTTTTGAGAAGAGTCTGAGCGCTTTCCGTTGGAGTTTCGCTTTGGAGATGTTTCCAGGCAATTGCATTTACGCTGGCCGCATCTTTGCGATTTGTGACGATCGCTTCATTCCAAACTTCTTGTAAAAACTTTTGTGCAGGTTCATTGAGAGAAGAAAACTGCTCATTGACGATGTGAAAATACATGGAAGAGGCTTTGATGAGCTCAGATGCGGCCAAAGATTGAGACCCTGGAAAATCGAGGACGATCTGGCTGCCGAGCTGCCGAATGGCCACTTCGGATACTCCCATCTTATTGACTCTATTGAAGAGTTCGTTGATTCCCTGTTTGAGGGCATCGTCGTCTGTCACGAGATGATTGTTCGCATCTCTCAATTCGATTTGAACGGTTTTTCCTCCCGAAAGATCGAGGCCCCATCGGATGACCCTTTTCTCATCTCCTCGGAAATATTTTTTCCAAGAGAGGGCCAAATTGCTCAAAAAGACGTTTTTTGTCGGTTCGGGAACATCGTAGCGGGCATGCGGCTGGATGCTCACCTGAGCCGCATTGTATTCGTCCTTCCACTTCATCAGATCTTCATGAATTTTGGTGTCGATGCGATTGGCCGTGATGAGGCGCTGCTCCAGATTGGAAAGTTCCAAAAAGGCGTACTTTGCCGTTCCTTTTACCTGAAAATCTTCTCGGGTTGCGGCCAAAAGCGAGTGGAAAGGATCTACTTTTTCGAAAATGAGCTCTTGCTCTTCTCTTTGAAAGGGAACAAATCCATTTTGCTCTAAGAGATAGACTAAAGAACGGAGCTCAGAGCTGAATTCTTGGGCGAGATCTGAATCGGGAAATTTCTCATAAGTTTTTAAAATGTGCTTGAGTCCATGGGTGAGGATTTGGAGCCTTCTATTTTCCTCTGTGGGAAGGTTCACGACGAGGCTGAGCTCTTTTTCATTGGGGCTCAAACGCTCAAAATGGGCCGAATCGACGATGGATAGATTTTGTAGATCTGGATGTTTCGGCTGCCAGTGCGTTTTGATTTTTGAAAGAACTTCTTCCCCTTGCGATTTCAGATATTGATCAAGATCGAAAACCAAGAGAGCGCTCGTATCTTCTAATTGGTGCAAGGAGATGGAATAACCTTTTTCTTCCGAAGAGAGGGACTCATGGGTCAACCTGGTGATTTTTGCCGCCTCATTCATGAGAGGCTGTTGGGAGGCTGCCGGGTCGACACCAGGATGGAGATTTAAAAGAATTTTTCCACTCGCCCAGTCAATTTGAATCTCTTTGAAAAGAGGGTGGCGGCTGCCGAGAGAGAGAGTGTCGGACGCCGCTTCTACTTCGCTAGACTCTATTAGAACGCGAGCGATTTGCAGCGCTCGGTCGCGAACGACTTCTCGATAAAGAGGAGAATCTTTTTTTGCATAGGAAAAGAGATCGGCATTTAAGGGACTGCCAATGCGTCTTGTGACGATGACTTCTTTCACATTATCGGTGTCTTGGTGGGAAATTCCCAGTTGGGCAGGGACGAAGGGAATGAGAGCGCCTGCACGGGGCAAAAAGTTTCGGAATCGAGTAGCTTCTTCAGACTTGGCGAAACGGACTGTAAACGTTTGTCCTTCCGATTCGATGGATTGGGGTTTTACCTGGATCAGCTGACAAAAAGAGGAGAGCCAGTTCTTGGAATCTTTGCCTAGTTGATGGACCCTTTTTTCAATGGAAACGGCGATGTCTTGGCCTTGAGCCTCTGTAACCGGGCTTTTGAGCGGTTTTAAGTAGTAGAACAGGGTCGGAAAGATGTTGTAAAGGGTGAGAGCAATGACCGTGAGAATGAGAAACAACTGCCACTTTTTCTGCTTTTCCATGAAAACCTATTGCTTTGAATTGTTGGAGGATAGCGAAAAAAGGCGATGTTGTCTACTTCTATATTGCCAGAAGAAAGGAACGGGTGAGAGAAGGAAAAGGAATCCAACGACAATCGTCAAGACATAGCTCGCTTGGTCTGTAATGACCACTCCTGGGGCGGGTTGGAAGCCGACCAAAATGGTGATGATGCAGGCGGCAAGCCCTGCCAAACAGCAGATGGTTCTGAGTCCAAAAGGAATTTGATAGCCCGTTTGGGATCTCTTGAGTTTGAGAGCTGCTGAAAAGAGCAGGATATACATCAACATGTAGAGCCCAGTGCTCAGAGCCATGAGGAACCAATAGTAGGTATTGACATTGGATACAAAGTGCATCGCACAGCAAAAGAGGGAGACCAAAACGGCCTGTGCGATCAAGATTCTAGAAGAGACGCCGTGTCTATTTTTGACTGAGAAAAAGGGGGGTAAAAATCCTTTTTCTGCTACCTGCAAAAGACCTTTTGCAGGAGATAACAGCCAATTGACAGAGCCTCCCGTACTTCCCACAACAATGAGAAGGGCAAGGAGCGGAACTAAGAACGGAAGCTTAAAAAGGGTTAAAAAAGTGATGAAGGTCTGCATCACTCCATCGACAAAGCGAAGCTCGGGTTGGGGAATGACGATGGCGATCGCGAGCGCTCCAAAGATGAGCGTTCCCAAGAGAATGGTGACAGAGTAGCCGATCGCTTTAGGGAAATTTTTTTGAGGATTCAAAATATCATTGACGTGGACTCCAGCCAGTTCCATCCCTAAAAAAGAGGCCATAATGGTCACAAGAGAGTTGCTCCCTTCAAGGAAATTGCCGGAGGGAATCCAACTCTTCGTGGAAATGGCGAGAGAGTGACCGGACGAGAACCAGATGACTCCCAATAGAATCAAAACTCCCATCGGAAGTAAGGTTCCGAAAGTTCCGCATAGAGAATTGATCTTTGCGGAGACCTGAATGCCCCGCAAATTGAGGAGGGTAAGGCCCCAAAAAAGTGCCAAAGAGGCGATCAAGAGAAAATGTCTGTGTGGAACGAAGGGAGGCGAGGTGATGTAGGTTGCCGTGCTGGAAATGAAGAGGAGCATCGTGGGGTACCAGACCATCGTGTTGATCCACTGCAGCCAGACCGCGAGCACTCCCACTCGGTCGCCAAAGGCGCGTCTCACCCAGTGAAAAACGCCCCCCTCATCGGGGAAGCGGGAGGAAAACTCGGCAGAGATCAGCGATACGGGGAATAAAAAGAGGGCCGATGCCAGGAGGTAGTAAAAAACGAGACTGCTTCCAAAATAGGCGGTAGTTGGCAAAGTTCGGATGCTGTCGACGGCTGCCACGATGAGCATGACCAGTGAAAAAAGAGATATTTTTGAATTCATAGGGTTCTAGGATACCGATCTCCTTTCAAATTGGCAACAGGAGAAGTTGAGTGTCGGATGTCCGCTTCATCCTTAAAAAGGTTCTTTCGGGATTTGGCGCTTTTACGGTATGATGGATTCTATTAATAAGGATGCCATGTCCAAAAATAAGAACTCCGTTGCCGTTATCGGAATGCAATGGGGGGATGAGGGGAAAGGAAAAGTCATCGATCTCCTTTCCGAAACTGCGCACCATATTGCCCGCTCTCAAGGAGGCAATAACGCCGGCCATACCATTGTAGCTGAAGGCAAAGAATTCCGTTTCCATCTAGTCCCTTCCGGGATTTTGTACACCCACACGAAATGCTATATTGGAGGAGGGACTGTGATCGATCCAGCTTCCCTTTTGCAAGAGCTGGAAAACTTGAAAAAACAGGGCGTTTCCCCTTTAAAGCGGCTTTACATTTCAAAATATGCCCACATTGTCTTCCCCTATCATCAACTCCTCGATCAACTCATCGAACAACAGAAAGGGAGCTCTGCTGTTGGCACTACGGGAAAGGGGATCGGCCCTTGTTATGCAGATAAGGTGAGCAGGTGCGGTATTCGCCTCGCCGATCTTTTGGACAAAGAAAGTTTTCAAAAGCAGTTGCAAGAGGCGGTGGGGCTGAAAAACCGCGAATTGGAAAAGTTTTATCAGCATCCGCCACTAGATTGGAAGCCCATTTTCGAGCGCTATTCTCAATATGCCGAGGAACTGGCTCCCTATGCAGCTTTCGTCGAAGAGATGCTCTATGAGGCGGGCAAAAAAGAGGAAAAAATTCTCTTTGAAGGCGCGCAAGGAGCCCTTCTCGATATTTCGTTTGGAACCTATCCGTTTGTGACCTCCTCTTGTACGCTATCGGGAGGGATCTCTTCAGGGCTTGGGGTTGGGCCTACGAAAATCGAACATACCTTGGGAGTCACCAAAGCCTATACGACCCGGGTTGGAAATGGCCCTCTGCCAACAGAATTGAATGGGACAGAGCTTTCCCACTTTCCAGATCATAGGACTTCGCGCGAAGTGGGAACCACGACGGGAAGAAAGAGGCGCATTGGGTGGTTTGATGCTTTTTTATTGCGTCACACCATCTGTTTAAATGGGGCCGATTCTTTGGCCCTCATGAAACTCGATATTCTCGATGATCTCGATGAGATCAAGATCTGTACGGGGTATAAAAAATGCAAAAATTTCCCAGTGACAATGGAAGAATTGAAACGAGCTGAGCCCATTTATGAAACGCATCCCGGTTGGAAGAAATCCATTCGTGATGTAAAAATATATGACGACCTTCCTCACAACGCAAGAGCCTACATTCGGCGTATTGAGGAGCTTTGCGAAGTGCCCATAACGCTTATCTCGATCGGTCCAGAAAGAGAAAAGACGCTTTGGTTAGATCGTTTTTTTGGTGAATGAAGTGATGACAGCCCATACATTAGAAGTATCAGAATCTCGATCTATCTACTCGAATGAAGAGCTCTCTCAGCTCGATCTTTTTAAAGTGCCCAAGCACATCGCAATCATCATGGATGGAAATCGGCGCTGGGCAAAACAAAAGGGCTTACCTCCTGTGATGGGCCATCTAGAAGGCGCTGAAACGCTGACTGATGTTCTAAAAGGAGCCGCAGAGCTCGGAGTGAAAACGCTTACGGTTTATACTTTTTCTACCGAAACATGGGGAAGACCTAAGAATGAGGTAGAAGATTTGATGAATGTCTTTGAACTCTATCTCATGCGCAAAAGAGAGCTGATGGTGCGAGATGGCGTCAAGCTCAATGCCATTGGCGATCTCTCAAAATTACCCGAAAGAGTCTATAAAGCCTTTCAGGATACGAAAAGGGCCACTGAACATTGCGATCGGATCAATTTGGTTTTGGCGCTGAATTATGGTGGACGTGACGAGATTCGAAGAGCTGTGGTCAAAATTCTGGAAGAAAAAATCGATCCCTCTCAGATTACGGAAGAATGCATTGCCCGGTATTTAGATACAACTCCTTATGGAGATCCAGAATTGTTGATTCGAACGAGTGGAGAGCTGCGTGTGAGCAATTTCTTATTGTGGCAAATTTCTTATGCTGAAATTTTCAGCACCCAGATTTTGTGGCCCAACTTTTCATCCAAAGAGCTCTTGAAAGCCATTTTTGCCTTTCAGACTCGGAACAGGAGACTTGGAATATGACAGATCTATATCGAAGATTGATGGTGTCGAGTATTACGATAGCTCTTGTCGTTTGCTTGATCGTCTTTGCGTTTAATCCCCTTTTCCAATTTTTTGTTGCGGCTTTTGTCGCACTTCTGGCTGGTGTTGCCATCTGGGAATATGAGCAATTCGTCAAGGCAAAAGGCGGTCGGATGATTCTTCCCGCTCTCATCATCCTTTCCATCGTGGAGGTCTTTTCTTTTTTCTTGAGTTCGGGCTCGCACGATGTTTGGCTAAAAAGCCTTCCCGGCATTTTCTTTTTTATTGCCTTTTTGGTTCTCTTCGCCCTGCACTTTGAAGAGAAAGACGGAGCGATTGTCGACCTAGCAGTTTCTTCTTTTGGGCTTCTCTACATCGCAGTTCCGACGGGCATGATTTTGGGGATTCTCTACTCGAGCGGAGTCGATGGTAGATGGTGGCTGACCTATCTTCTCGTCGTGACAAAAATCACCGATGTGGGCGCCTATTTTGGAGGGAATCTCTGGGGCCGCCGGAAACTAGCTCCTACGATCAGCCCCAAAAAAACGATTGAGGGAGCGGTTGTTGGCCTTGTTTGCGCAAGCCTTACGAGCTTTCTCTTCCATTTGGCGAGCGAATATGCAGGAACGTTTCATTTAGGAGTATTTGAATGGCTATTTTTAGGCGTTATCCTAGGCGTGCTTGGTCAATTTGGAGATCTATCTGAGTCGCTCCTCAAACGAGATGCGAACAAGAAGGACAGCAATGCTCTTCCTGGAATCGGCGGTGTACTGGATACTCTCGATTCCCTGCTCTTTACGGCTCCGATCATCTACATCTATTTGCATCTATTGAAAATATGATCATTACTATTGATGGGCCTTCGGGCACTGGAAAATCTACAGTTGCAAAAGGAGTTGCCAAAAAGCTCGGATTTACTTTTTTTGATACGGGAGCCATGTATCGATCCTTTGCCTGGATGATTATAAAGGAAGGGATTGATCCAAAAGCCCAAGAAAAAGTGGAAGCTGCGACCCCTCACTTTCAATTTGAAGTTCGCTTGGGTAGATCTGGGGAAAAACACTATTTTGTGGAAGAGGCGGATGTGAGTCAGGAGATCCGCACCCAGGCCATTTCTATGGCAGCCTCTCAAATTGCCATCTATCCTCTTGTGCGCGAGGCCATGGTCAAGATCCAAAGACGTTTTGGCCACGCAATCGATGCTGTTTTCGAAGGAAGAGATATGGGAACTGTGGTGTTTCCCGAAGCAGATCTAAAGATTTTTCTCACCGCAAAACCAGAGGTGCGTGCGGAGAGGAGATATCGAGAACTCATCCACAAGTTTCCCGATCTATCCATGACTTTCGAGGAGATTCTCAAAGAGATCAAAGAAAGGGATCAAACCGACTCTACCCGGGCAGTTTCTCCTCTTAAACAAGCAAATGATGCGATTCTCATCGATACTTCGCATTATACGGCCCAGCAAGTGATCGACAAAATCGTCCGGATGAAACCGAAGAGACGCTATCCAAAAATGAAACTCTTTTACAAATGGGTCTATTGGACGGCGCGCATCTTTTTCAAGTGCTTCTTTAGGCTGAAAATCTATGGGCTCGAACATTTTCGGCCAGGTCCTGCAGTGATCGTTGCGAATCACACCTCTTTTTATGATCCTCCCGTGCTCTCTATTTCCTGTCCGGAAGAGGTCCATTTCCTTGCAAAGGGGTCGCTCTTTGAGGTCCCTTTTTTGGGAAGGCTCATCAAAGCTTTGAATTCCCATCCCGTATCGCGGGGGGGATCAGATGCCGCGGTTTTTCGGATGATCATCGATCTTTTAAAAGAGGGAAAAAAAGTGATCCTCTTCCCTGAAGGGGGCAGATCGGAGACGGGGGAACTTCTTCCTCTAGAGAGGGGGTTTGTTTTCCTCGTGCAAAAGGCCGAGTGTCGGATTCAGCCGGCCTACATTCAGGGGGCATTTGCAGCGTGGCCGAGAGGCAAAAAATTCCCCAAATTCTTTGGGAAGATGACCGTTGTTTTCGGCTCACCTATCGAGTGGGATGAAGGGAGTGACAAAAAAGAGGCGCAAATGCGTGTCTTAGCGCGTACAGAAGAAAGTCTCAAGAATCTGAAAGGATGGCTTGAGAGGGGGCCTCAGGGGACTCCTCCCTGACGTGAGGGACGACGAGAGTTGTATTTCTCTTGAAAGGCCAAAAGGTGTCCATGTAGAGAGGAATCGCATTGCCTCCCACCATGGCAAAGGTCTCTGCTCCATTCACGGTGGGTGTGTTGAAGCTAGGACATCTTGCAGCGGCTACACTGACCCCAAAGGCGGCTGTGTAGAGGACCTGTTGCAGCATCCTCACATATTGAGATCGATTCCACTCGTGGACTTTCTCTTTGAATTTTACCATCTGTTCAGCTGTCTCTTCTTTGAGAAGTTGGAGTCGGAGGAGTTTAAAGGCTTCCAAGGCAGCTTCTACTCCCATATCGGCTTGTAATACTTCCATTCTTCGAGCGAGCTGATCTTGGATCAACCCATCTTTGGCCTGTCCGAGGAGAGATTGTAAGTGGAATGGTTTTTCCTCAATTTCTTTTTCCTCAGCTTGGCTATGAATGAGTGTATTCAAATTTCCGTTCAGCAATTGAGCCGCGAGATCTTTTCCCATTTGAGCTCTGTAGATATAGCGTCCGACTTCCCAGATCAAAGGGAGCGATATCAAGAAGAACAGAGTCGGCATCAGCCAAGGATAGGTTGCAAAGAAACTGCTCACTGCTCCTAGAGCGGTCACTCGAAGGGCTAAAGAGGCAAGAATCATGATCGTGCCAATTCCAAATAAACCGATACAATCTAAAAAGAGTCGGGCAGCGCGCATCATATCGCCATTTTCCCAGGCTTGCAAACCCTGTTTTGCGCAGATGTAAGAGACCCACAAGTTAATGGTACCAGCGATGATTCCGCATGCAAGCGTTGCTATGGCAATGCCCGGAATGGCAGTCAAGGAAGGCTTGATGATTTGCGCTCCCTGGAAGGCCAAGTACCCCATCGAAAAGAGGTCCCCCCCAATGAGGATGGCCTCATCGGCGTTGACCCGCCCTTTAAGGGCCGTGCGGACCTTCTCCTCTTTTTGCTCGATGACCGTTTGCATGAGGCGAGCCACCCTAGTTTCTGCCTCAGTGGCTTTGACCACAGGGGAGGATATGCAAGGGTCTGGTTCTGAATAACTAATAGATTTAAGAGCGCTCATATAAAACGTCTTTAGTTGTAATAAACTTCTATTATAATACTAAAATGAATTAATACGTTATAATAAATTTTCTTTTATCTGATTATTAAAATAATCCAGTAATTCAGGGGCATTTTGGGCGAGCCATTCTTGGATAGGGTCTAGGGAGTCACGTGCCGATTTTTCGAAGGCGGCTTTTTGGGATAAGTCGGCTCTTTTGAAGAAGCTGCCGACATCGATTTGGTAAGCGCTCGTTCCATCGAAACCGTAATTTCTCAAAAAAGAGCGGTCTCGATTGAGGATTCCCTTACGGGCCCTCTCGAGGATTGCGTGAAGAAGCGCGTCTAGGATTTTTTTTGCTTCTCGTAGATCTTTTCGATTGAGAGCTTCTGAAAAGGTTCGCATCAAGATGGGGTGTTTGGTTTGGAGAACAAAAGAGGTTTTTCCTAAAGGTAGAGAATGAAGATAGCCAGAGGCGTCAATCACCTTGAGGAATTGGCGGCTCTCGCTTTGCCCTAGATGGATGGCGAGCAGTCCTGTTTGCTCTTTGAGTTCCTGAAAGGAGATGCGCAAGCTATCCAGAATGAATTCTTCTCTTTCCTTATGGTCTGCTTCTAGGTTTTTTCGATAAGTAGAAACGGGCAAACTCTTGACCCAAAGAGGGGTTTTATAAATATCTGTCCGCGGGAATTTGAGCACATACTTCCCATCAGCGCTCGCAAAGGCAAAGCATTGTCTTCCTCTACCGAGATAGCGAAACGTTTGTTTGAGAGCAGCTTTCACTTCCTCGTTCCACTCTTCATTGGCAAAATGGGCTAAACTCTGAATTCTACGCGGACTGAATCCATCTTTTACAAAATAGAGGACTTGGCCAACGCTTACGCAGAAGAGCAACAAGAGGGGTAAAATAACCAGCTTTTTCATCGGGGAAAGGGGATTTCTTCGACGGTACGGTCGCGCAAGAAGGTTTTTTCGCTGACCTCATTGGGCTTCAGATATTCGATTAAAACCTCGTGGAATTTTTTCGATGTGCAAAGATCTCCACAGGTGAATAGATCGATGAAGCAGTGGCCATATTCTGGATACGTATGGAGGCTGGCGTGGCCTTCTGATAGAAGATAGACAAGAGCGAGGCCATTGGGGGGAAATACATAGGTGACTTTATCGAGAACGGTAGCTCGTGAGGCAGCGACTGCTTGATCCATGGTTTCGATCAGTTTTTCCAAATTGCTTAGAGCTAGACGGTCGCAATTTAAATAACTGGCCAAGAAATGGTTTCCTCGAAAGGAGTACTCTTCTCCTCCGATAAGAGTATTGACAAAGAAGAGCGTAAACAAAAGAAATCGATACATGTCCTTATATACTACAAAAAGCGCAGTTTAAAAACATATTGAAATTTGTGGGGAGTCTTTTGTAGTGTGCGGAATAGGAACCTATCCAAGTAAAAGTTGGGGGTGATTTTTGCGTCAAAGCCCGTAGAATCGACGATACGCGAAAGCTCGCAAGTTAATTCGTATTAATTCAATACGGGTTAACTTGCTACCTCCGATTCTACGGAGCTTTCACGCTAAAAATTCCCCCCAAATTTTACTTGGATAGGTTCAGATACTTAAAAGGATAAAGACCCCATGAATCAAACACTTTCTAAATTCAGTTTATTGAGTCTGGCAGCCCTCCTCTGTATGGCGGGGCAATTCCCGAGAAAAGAGGTTCGGGAGGTTCCCTCGACACAGGTCACAGCAGAGAATGCCGAAGCTCAGCAGAATCAAGCCCCCAAACAAGAAAAGCGAAAGAGCGCAGCCAAAAGATCGATGGAAAAGGGTGCAGAGACTACCCTCAATCGAGTGAGCGCAGCCAAAAGATCCATGCAAACTGTCGATTAAAACCCAAGTCGAGATAGAATAACAGGATATGCAGGATCGCTTTGCGGCAGGATATGCAAGATACTAAAATTTTCTATCCTGTATATCCTGCCGCAAAGCGATCCTGCATATCCTGTTTTGTTTTTTCTATCGAAACAGTTCTGCTGTAAATTTCTCTCTATAACGGTGGTGGTTTTTCTTTCGGATCGGGGACTTGAAAAGTTTCTGCGAGTTTTTCTGGCTTTTTCTTTAGGAGATAGGTCATTGTTCCTCCCAAAATGATCAGAATTGTGCCAATGATGGAGCGAATTCCGGGAGGGATATTGAACAAGAGCCAACTACTGATTCCTGCATAGATCACGGTAGAATAGCCAAGCGGAGAGAGGAAAGAAGCCGTGCCATAGCGGTAGGCGATTGTGAGGAGCATTTGCGCCGTCACGGTTGCTAGGCCGACCCCGATGACCTTGGCCCACTGAAGACCTGATGGATGCACCCAATAGATATAGGCAAAAGGGGCGCTGAAAAGGGTTCCAAAGAGAAAGTAATAAAAGAGAGTGCGGCTCATCGGCTCTTTATTCAGATTGAGAATGCGCAGTGAAGCAAAGGCGATGGCCGAGAGAATCCCTGCAGAGAGCCCAAACACAAAACCTTCCTGGAAGATTTGCCGGGTCGGATTCAAAATGACAGCCACTCCAATAAAGCCGACGATGATCGACCACCAGACGTGAAGATCAATTTTTTCCCTCATCCAGATCCACCAAATGATGGGCACAAAGAAGGGAGCTGTATAATTCAAGGTGGTGGCGTCGACGAGATTGAGGTAGCGGATCGCGACAAAATAGAGATAGTAACTCAAGACGCCAGTTACATCGCGCAGGAGATGGATCGAAAGGATATCGGTCTTCAATCTTCCTAAACCCTGTCTCAAGGCGAGGGGAAGAATGCAGATCAGGCTGATGAAATTTTGAAAAAAGATGATCTGAATGGTGGGAAAAACCTGTTTAAAGCTCCAGACGATAGAGCTTGCCGTGACGAAAAAGATGTAGGCAATGAGTGAAATAGAAATTCCAAGAGTGAGGCGAGGAGGTCTTTCTTCGTGTCCCATCGATTTTTATATTATCTGAATTCGGATTTTGGTAGATAGTATGGAAGGACTGTTCACTAGAGGAAACATGGAGTTTGATCAAGCAAAAATGGAATGGCTCGAATTCGATCTCTTGGAGTCTTATCCACATATTGCTCATGGAGTCTTTTTGAGACCTGGTGGTGTGAGTAAGGGGCCCTATGCCACTCTCAATTTGGGAAATGGAACGAGCGATCGCCCCGAATGCTATCAAGCCAATCGAGAATTAGTGCGCAAAGCCATCAATGTACCCAAACTCATCTTTCCCCATCAGACTCATGGAGCAGCCGTTGCGAGAATCACCTCCAAAAATATAGACAAAACAGCCCAAGCTGATGCGCTGTATACGACAGAAAAAAATATTGCGATTGGTGTGGCTCACGCCGATTGCCAAGCAGCTATCTATTATGATCCCGTGCATGAGGCAATTGGAGTCGTCCATGCCGGTTGGAGAGGGCTGACCCAAAACATCTACGCGCGGACATTGGAAGCCATGCAACGGGAGATCGGGACGCAGCCCCAAAATCTCATCGTTTGCATCGCTCCTTCTCTAGGACCCGATCATTCTGAATTTAAAAACTATAAACAGGAATTTCCACAGGAATTTTGGTCTTTCCAGGTCAAACCCAACTATTTCAATTTGTGGAATATTGCAAGAAAACAGCTCAATGCTCTCGGAATTTTGGATAAGAATATCGAAATTTCAGAGATCTGTACCTTTTGTCATGAGAAAGACTATTTTTCTTATCGGAGAGAAAAAGATACGGGTAGACATGGAACAATCGTTGCATTGAAAGGCTAAAATCCTGAACAATAGTCCCTGCATGCAAATAAAACCGCTTAAAATTGCAGGGCTCAAACTGATCTGCCCCAAAGTATTTACGGATGAGAGAGGGTATTTTTTTGAGAGTTACCGAAAAGAAGAATATCTCAGAGAAGAGATAGGACCTTTTGTTCAAGACAATATCTCTTTTTCCCATCAAAACACCATTCGAGCTCTCCATTTTCAATCGGAGGTCGGCCAAGCGAAACTCGTGAGCTGTCTTGCAGGGGAAATTTGGGATGTAGCAGTGGATCTTCGCCCCGATTCTCCAACTTTTATGCAGTGGGAGGCGGTGATTTTGAACGGCCAGACTCTCCAGCAGTTTTATATTCCCGTTGGATTTGCCCATGGACTTTGCGTACTCAGTCAAACAGCTCTTGTCACTTATAAAGTGAGCTCTCCTTACGATCCAAAAACAGAAAAAACAATTCGCTGGAACGATCCAGACTTGAAAGTGGCCTGGCCCATCCAGAACCCGATCCTATCGCCAAGGGATCGAGAAAGCCCTTTCTTTAAAGAGGTGATGTGTGCTTTGGGTCACAGGTAATAAAGGTCTATTGGGCTCGGCGCTTCTCGCAAAGTGTCGAGAGAAAAGCGTCCAAACGGGCCGCGAAGTGGATATTTCTGACTTGAATGCATTGAGACATTTTGCTCGAAAACATCCCTTGATTTCACACATCATCAACTGCGCTGCTTTTTCAGGGGTCGATGCGGCAGAAAACTTTCGGGAAGAGGCCTATCTCGCCAATGCTGTAGGACCTGAGAATTTAGCCATTGTGGCCAAGGAAATGGGGGCCAAACTCATCCATATCTCGACCGATTACGTATTTGATGGGAAAAGGAATAAGCTACTCACCGAAGAAGATCCGACTCATCCTTTGAATCACTATGGAAAGACGAAGTTAGAAGGAGAAGAAAGGGCGCTTCAAAGAGGAGCTCTCGTGATCCGCACTTCTTGGCTTTTTGGGAGCAGAGGCAAAAACTTTGTGTCCAACCTCTTGAAAATGTTGCAGACAGAAGAAGAGGTGCGGCTCGTGAGCGATCAGTGGGGCAGATTTACCTATGCGCCTGATCTGGCGGAGGCCATTTTGCAAATGCTTTTTCAAGAAGGACTCTATCAGTTTGCGAACATTGGGGTGACGACGAGACATGAATTTGGACTTGCCATGCGAGAAGAGGCCTCTTCTATGGGCTACTCCATCAAGACTCATACTCTCATTCCTACACCGAGTGCGGCCTTTCCCGTTCTAAGACCTACCTATTCTGCTTTGGATACGACGAAAATAGAGCGTTTTTTACAGTTAAGACATTGGAGAGAAGCACTCAAGGACTTTCTATGCGAACAAATGCCAGCCTATTTGTAACCGGAGGAGCGGGATTCATCGGCTCTGCCTTCATCCGCTATTTGCTTAAAAACCCCGACTTTAAGGGAAAAATCCTCAACTTTGACGCTTTGACCTATGCGGGAAACCTATCTTTTTTAAAAGGGTTCCACGACCATCCTCGCTACCGCTTCATCCAGGGAAATATTCTCAATCAACAGCTCGTAGAAAAACTCTTCTTAGAATACGAGATCGATACGATCGTCCATTTTGCAGCGGAAACCCATGTGGATCGGAGCATTGCTTCAGCCTATCCTTTCATTGAAACAAACGTCAAAGGCACGCTGTCTCTTTTAGAAGCTGCTCGCAAGATTCCGCACCTGCATTTTCATCATATTTCGACAGATGAAGTATATGGTTCTTTAGGGGAAAGTGGCACTTTCAATGAGCACTCTTCTTATCGTCCCAATTCTCCCTACGCAGCTTCCAAAGCAGCTTCCGATCATCTCATTAGAGCCTTTGCTCAAACCTATCAGGTATCGACAACCCTTTCTCATTGCGGCAACAATTATGGACCTTGTCAAAATGTGGAAAAATTCATTCCTCTCATGATTCACAACTGTCTAAAGGGAAAACCGCTTCCTGTCTATGGAAGGGGAGCCAACATCCGCGATTGGCTCTATGTAGATGATCATGCAGAGGCCATTTGGCTGATTTTGAAAGAGGGCAAAAAAGGGCAAACCTATGACATTGGGGGGAAAACAGAACTCTCCAATCTCGAGCTTCTCCATTTACTCATCGATCTTCTCGAACAAAAACAGCCGGGAAATTACCGTTCTCTCATCCGCTTTGTACAAGATCGCCCGGGTCACGATTTTCGCTACGCTCTCGATACGACTAAGATAGAACGAGAGCTAAAGTGGAAGCCGAAAGTGGCTCTAAAAGAGGGGTTAACCAAAACCATTCGGTGGTATTTTCAACAATTTTCTACCTCTTGCGCTCCCTCTTCCTTACTGGCATAATCATAGCTCCCAAAATCAAACGGAGGTTTCAGATGGTAAATCCAGTAAAAACCCCAAAATATTCTCTACTGTGGGGGTTATTTTCTGTAGGACAAGCAGTTTATCACCTCATGACGCAGAGTGGAAAAAAGGTTCCAGTCGTTCCTGTTGAAACGACCGGAACTTCAAGCGTTCCCGTATCCAACATCGCTCGCGAGACTCTTCCACAACTTCCGACTCCCCGAGAAATAGCGCCTCTTGCCAACTCTTTCGTAAGTCATCCAAAAGCCTCAACACACCCAAGTCTTTGGCACTCTTTCGGCCTGCCGTTTGTGGCAGCTGGTGCTGGGAATGCAGCAGTGGATGCGATCGGCATGGCGGCAGAAGATGCTGCGGGTAGTGCTGCAGCGAGCGGAGCTTTTTCTGCAGCTAGAACTGCCTGGGGGCATGTGTGGAGCTACGCTCCTTCTGTTGCCGGAATCGGAGTCGCGCTCACAGCTCTTTACTTCCTCCGCAAATACTGGCAAAGTCCTTCAGGGATCACGATCCACAACAATAACACCAATACAATACGCCTCGAAGTACCTACTGGGGCAACCATTGAGAAAAATGGAGAAGTCATCACGGTCAAAAATGAATCGCAGGAACGACTTCTCGAAAGCGTGACCGAACTCCTCAAAGAGTTGAAAGCCCAAAGAATGGCCGCCACTGCTGCTTAGTAGAGGCCATTTGCAAACGACGGGTCTATACTGCTGCTGCTCTTTTTTGTAAGCGAGCGCACCAAAATCTCGCTTGTGCAAATGTATCAATTTTGATACACTCTTTTTCTATAAAGCGATAAGGAGCCAATGATCCATCTCCCGATCCCGGTAGTCTTTTTCAAAGAGGATGGTAGCGGGAACGAACCAGTAAAAGAATGGTTCCAATCCTTGAACAAAGAAGAGAGAAGGATTATAGGAAAGGATTTAAGGACTGTACAGATTGGTTGGCCTTTAGGAATGCCCCTTGTGAGAAGTATGGGTCCGTGGCTTATGGGAAATACGTTCTACTCTCCCAAATGGAATAGCGCGGGTCTTCTTCATTATGTCAGATGGGGAGATGGTGCTCCTGCATGCAATGCTAAAAAAGACCTCTAAGACACCAACTCAAGATTTGGAGCTTGCAAGGAAAAGAGCCAAAAAATATGGATAAAGACATGAAAAACAAACATCGTGGATCCAATTTTGAAGACTTCTTGAAAGAGGAGGGTATCTTTGAAGAATGTCATGAGGAGGCCGTTAAGAGGGTGATTGCTTTTCAATTGGAACAAGAGCTTAAAAAACAAAAAATGACAAAGACGCAACTGGCTAAAAAAATGAAGACCAGTAGAGCCGCGGTCAATCGCCTACTTGATCCCAGAAAGACTTGCAGTCTGAAATCTCTCATTTTGGCTGCACTAGCCCTTGGAAGACAACTCGAAGTTCGCCTAGCCTAATCCTAAATATGAAAAATCTTTCGCCGATGCTCTGCACGTTAGTGGATGAGCCCTTTGATGAAAAGGGTTGGATCTTCGAGATCAAATGGGATGGCTATCGTGCGTTTGCGAAAAAAAATGGCGCCCTCAAACTCATTTCGCGGGGCAAGCAATCCTTCAATAAGCGTTTTCCCACTCTCGTCCATGAATTGGAAAAAATCTCGGGCTCTTTTATCCTCGATGGGGAAATTGTGATTTTTGAAAAATCGGGAAAGTCCAATTTCCAAATGCTGCAAAACTACTATAAGAAAAAAGTGGGCACTCCCTACTTTTATGTCTTCGATCTCCTCGAGCGAAATGGAAAAGATCTGAGGGCGCTTCCTTTACTAAAGAGAAAAAAGATTTTAAAGGATCTTCTCAAAGGACTTAAATCTGTCCGTTACAGCTCTCATATTTTGACTCATGGAAAAGCCTTTTTTAAAAAGGCAGAACAAAAAGGACTCGAGGGGATCATTGCCAAAAAAGCAGACAGCGTCTACCAGTTTCGGCGCACGCGCAATTGGCTCAAAATCAAGACCAAAAATCGGCAAGAGGTAGTGATTGGCGGTTTTACCGAGCCCAAAGGCAGTCGAAAGAGATTTGGCGCTCTTCTCATCGGTGTATATCAGAAAGGAAAACTTCTCTATGCAGGTTTAGTGGGCGGAGGATTTACGCGAGCGCTTTTGGAAGAGACGTATGCCGATCTCGAGAAAGTGGTGAGCCCAAAGTGTCCTTTCGAGGTTCCCCCTAAATCCGATCCTTCGATCACTTGGGTCAAGCCAAAACTCGTCTGCGAAGTAGAATTTACCGAGTGGACCGATGAGGGAAAATTGCGCCATCCCATTTTTAAAGGGATGCGCTATGATAAACCTGCTAAAAAAGTGGTGCGCGAATGAAATTCACCCATCCAGATAAGATTTACTGGCCCAAAGAAAAGATCAAGAAGGGCGAAATGCTGCAGTATTATGAAGCGGTGGCAAAAACCCTTTTGCGCTATACGAAAGATCGTCCTTTGGTGATGCACCGCTTTCCAAATGGCATTGGAGCCGAAGGTTTTTATCAAAAAGATGTGAGAGAGGTTCCCGAATTTGTCAAAACGGTCTCCATTACCCACGCCAATCGAAAGGTGCACTATATTTTGGCCCAAAACGTCAACACCCTTCTCTATATCGCCAATTTGGGATCGATTGAGATGCACCTTTTCAATTCGACCATAAAACATCTCGATAAGCCCGATTATTTAGTGCTCGATCTCGATCCCGAATCGATTTCGTTTGAAGCGGTCATCGATACGGCGCTCGTCATCCACGATCTTTTGGAAAAGTTAAAGTTTCCCAATTTTTGCAAAACGTCAGGGGGAACGGGCCTTCACATTTTCATCCCTCTAAAAGCAAAATACAGCTACGAAGAAACGCGCTTCTATGCAATGGAAATTGCCAAACTCACCTCCAAAACTCTTCCCAAAATCATCTCGCTTGAGAGGAATCCAGCAAAGAGAAAGCGCAAAGTCTACATCGATACGCTCCAAAACTCGAAAGGCCAGCTCGTCGCAGCTCCCTATTCTGTGCGCGCTTTTCCCGGGGCGCCCGTTTCCACTCCACTCGATTGGAGCGAAGTGAAACCGGGTCTTAATCCAAAAGAGTTTACGATCTGCACTGTTCCCGATCGGCTCGCCAAAAAGGGAGATCTCTTCAAAGGCGTTTTAGGGAGAGGGGCCAATTTAGACTGGGGCTAAAGCGTCAGCAAGAGAAGCGCTATCCAGTGAGCTAGGCCGCAAATTAAACACATGGTCCCGACTAGAGGCATCGAGGCCTAGCAAGATTGGTACATAAGCTACGTGAGAAATCCCTTCTCGAAGAAAACGTTGAATCTCCTCTCGATTGTAACGGGCGCTGTTGAGAATAGTGAATACCCTTTTGGATGAATCATAAGAGAGCTTCATGTCATGGGGTTGTAATGATTTTTGGATTTCGTCAAGCATTTGCTGTCCGAAACTGCCGATGTTTGGTAGGGAAGGGGCTGCCATATAAAATCTCCTAAATTGGAAAAAGAAAATACCAGCAAACAGATTTTCTATCCAGAGGGTGGCTGGAACCCTAACTCTTCGATGAGCTTGTCGGCCGCTTTTTGCACGTCGGGCGTCACTTTGTGCCAAGGATCAAAATTGTATTGGAAATGCACCTGATCCGTAAAGATGAGAACCCGGTTCTGAATCTCGGGATTTAAGAAAAGCGCTCGTACTTTGAGATCTTGAATGGCCTTTTCTGCCTCCTTCCGATTGCCCTCATGAAGGTAACAAACAATTTGAACAATGTCATTCAACATGTCCAATTTGGACCGAATCGGTAATATGAAGGCCGGGTGCTTAATCATAATTAATTCTAATTATACGATTTATCTTTGTATTAAACAATTAGTTGATGTTAATTGGTTGACGCTGAAAGGATAGGTGGGGTAAAATCCATTCTTCTTATGACGACAGAGTATAAATATGGTTTTGTTACCGAGGTAGAGTCTGAGGTTTTTCCTAAAGGCTTAAGCGAAGAGACGATCCGTGCTATTTCGGCCCGTAAGGAAGAGCCGGAGTTCATGTTGAAGTTCCGGCTGAAGGCGTTTCAGAAATGGCAGGAGATGGAAGAGCCCTCTTGGCCGAACGTCAAGTACCCCCCCATCAATTACCAAGACATTTCTTACTATGCCGAGCCCAAATCCAAGCCGAGGCTGGAGAGTTTGGATCAGGTGGACCCAGAGATTTTGAGAACGTTTGAGAAATTGGGGATCCCCCTCGATGAGCAAAAGCGGCTCACCAACGTGGCCATCGACGTCGTCTTTGACTCTGTGTCGCTTGGAACGACGTTCCACAAGCAGCTGGCAGAGGCGGGGGTTGTTCTCTGCTCGATCTCTGAGGGATTGAAGAAATACCCAGAGATCATCGAGGAGTATCTCGGAACCGTCGTGCCGATCGGGGACAACTTTTTTGCTGCCCTCAATTCAGCTGTTTTTTCCGATGGCTCTTTTGTCTATGTCCCTAAGGGTGTGAGATGTCCCGTGGAGCTCTCGACCTATTTCAGGATCAACGAGAAGGAGACGGGACAGTTTGAAAGAACCCTCATCATTGCCGAAGAGGGGTCCTATGTGAGCTATCTCGAGGGATGTACGGCGCCCGCCTATGATACCAACCAGCTGCATGCGGCGGTTGTCGAGCTGATTGCCAAGGAGAGATCTGAGATCAAGTATTCGACGGTCCAAAACTGGTATGCGGGCGATCCTGAGACCGGAAAAGGGGGGATTTACAACTTCGTCACCAAGCGGGGGCTTTGTCTCGAAGAGGCAAAAATCTCTTGGACGCAGGTGGAGGTGGGAGCCGCTATTACGTGGAAGTATCCGAGCTGTATTTTGCGAGGAGATCGATCGGTCGGGGAGTTTTATTCTGTGGCTTTGACAAATGGAAAAATGCAGGCCGATACGGGGACTAAGATGATCCATATTGGCAAAAACACGCGCTCGACGATTATCTCGAAGGGGATTTCTGCGGATGAGTCCCACAATAGCTACCGAGGACTTGTAAAAATGATTCCGAAGGCAAAAGGTGCGAGAAACTACACGCAGTGCGACTCGATGCTCGTCGGAAACCGCTGCTCTGCCAACACGTTTCCCTACATTGAAGCTGCGGGCAGCGAAGCGCACATAGAGCACGAAGCCTCCACATCCAAGATGAATGAGGAGCAACTTTTCTATTTACAGAGTCGCGGGATTGCCAGAGAGGATGCCATCAATTTGATCGTCAATGGATTTTGCAAGGATGTCATTAAAGAATTGCCTCTTGAATTTGCTCAAGAAGCCCAAAAGTTATTAGCTTTAAAATTAGAAAACTCGGTGGGATAGGGGTTCATGTTAGAAATTGAGAATGTATTTGCAGAAGTCGATGGAAAACCCATTTTGAAGGGGTTGAATTTGCGCCTTGAGAAAGGGCAAGTTCATGCCATCATGGGACCCAATGGTGCGGGGAAGTCGACTCTTGCCAAAATTTTGGCTGGCCATCCTGCTTATGAGGTGACGAGTGGCAAGATCTGGTTTAAAGGACAAGATCTCTTAGAGCTCGAGCCCGAAGAGAGGGCCCGTTTGGGACTCTTCATGAGTTTTCAGTATCCTCTAGAAATTACTGGAGTGACCAATCGCCAATTCCTCGAATCTGCAATGAAAGCGCAAGGCAAAGAGGGGAATATCGAAGAGAAGGCGGAGCAGTTAAAAATTCCCCAAGAGTTTTTAGATCGCAGTCTCAACGAAGGATTTTCAGGGGGAGAGAAAAAGAGAAATGAGATTTTGCAGATGAGCCTTTTGAGGCCCGATCTCGCAGTTCTCGATGAGACCGATTCGGGACTCGATATCGACGCCATGCGGATTGTAGCAGATGGGGTCAATGCGATGCGTGGGACTGAAAATGCGCTCCTCATCATCACGCACTATCAAAGACTTCTCGATTACATCCGGCCCGATTTCGTGCATGTGCTCGCGGGAGGAAAAATCGTTCGAACTGGAGGGCCAGAGCTTGCCCTAGAACTCGAAGAGAAGGGTTATGCTTGAAGCGCATCTTTTAGATCCAAAAGATCCCCTTCTCAATTACCGAAAAAAGGGGTGGGATCGATTTCAGAGAATCGGACTTCCTAAACCCAAGCAAGAGGCGTTTCAGTATCTGACGAGGAAATTCGCGGATTTTCCAAAATGGGCTGAGCGTAAACTTCAGACACATGCTCCGGTTGACGGGCTGCTTTTTGTCGATGGGTTTTTTGAAGAAGAAAGCTCTAAAGTACCTCAGCCGATCATCTGTTTGAGTCTCGAAGAGGCCATGCGAACCTTTGGTCTTTTTCTGCAAAATCGATGGGGTTTGAGTATCGGACAGGAAAAAGATCCGTTTGCGGCTCTCAATGGAGCGGCTTTTGGTAAGGGGGCTTTTCTCTATCTACCTCCCAAATGCAAGGCGAAACTCTCTTTACGGCAACTCTATTCTCAAGATGAAATGGCATCGCCTCGTCTTCATATCTATTTGGGGAAAGAGGCGGAACTGACTCTAGAGCAAACAAGGGAAGGGGTTTCTGGTTTTTCCAACGTGGTTCTCGATTGGGTGCTAGAGGCGGGCGCTCAGGCAACATTCATCGATCGAGCAGGGGGCGATTTCCAAGCTGTTCGGGCGATTTTGAAAAGGGATAGCAAACTGAAAGCGATCTTTTTGGGTAGCCCTTTAAGAAATTCTCTTCGGGTCGAGCTCGTAGAGGAAAATGCTCAGGCAGAGCTCTTGGGTCTTGCCAGATTGGGAGGTACCGAGGAGGCGCATATTCATGCCGAAGTGGAGCACATCGCACCTCACGCCCGCTCAAGACAGCATTTCAAAAGCGTTTTAAAAGAAAGCAGCCGCTTTTCTTTCGAGGGGAAAATCCTCGTTCGCCCTGCTGCACAAAAAACGGAGAGCTATCAGCTGAACAATAATCTCATTTTGGGCTCAGAAGCGGTTGCCAATGCAAAACCCAACCTCGAGATTTTTGCCGACGATGTGAAAGCGTCTCACGGATCGACGACGGGCTCGCTCGATGAAGAGGCGCTTTTTTATCTGCGCTCTAGAGGCCTTGGTCTCGAAGAGGCAAGAGAGTGTCTTCTCGAAGGATTTTGTAGGGAGATCACCGATCATGCGCCATGAATTTCCCATTTTTACAAAACATCCCAAACTCATCTATCTCGATACGGCGGCAACGGCTCAAAAACCAAAATCTGTGATCGAGGCACTCCGTCAATTTTATGAGGAAGAATACGCGACGGTGCACCGCGCAATCTACCAGCAATCGGCTCGTGCGAGCGAAAAATACCACGAGACGCGTCTGAAAGCTGCCCGTTTTCTCAACGCCGATCCCGATGAGATCATTTTTACGCGCGGGACCACCGATGGCATCAATCTAGTCGCAAAGAGTTTTGGTAAAACGTTCCTAAAACCTCAAGATGAGATCCTCATCTCAGAAATGGAGCACCATTCCAACTTTGTCCCTTGGCAAATGCTCGCCAAAGAAACGGGCGCCCTCTTGCGTTTCATTCCCTTCGATGAAAGGGGCGTTTTAGAGTGGGAAGGGCAAATCACGCCGCGGACAAAAATCGTGGCCTTGGCTCATATGTCCAACGTCACGGGAACGATCCATCCCATCGCAGAAATCGGAAAAGCTGCCCATAGAGTCGGCGCCAAACTGCTCGTCGATGGAGCTCAAGCGGCGCCCCACATGAAAATCGACGTGCAGGCGCTCCACTGCGATTTTTACGCCTTTTCTGGGCATAAATGCTATGGACCGACAGGAGTCGGAGTTCTCTTTGGAAAAAGAGAATGGCTCGAAAAAATGCCTCCCATTCAAGGGGGAGGCGATATGATCGTTCGGGTTGACAAAGAAGAAACAACCTACCAAGCGCCCCCTCTTCGCTTTGAGGCGGGAACGCCGATCATCGCCGAAGTCGTTGCCCTCAAAAGCGCTCTCGAATTTGTAGAGGAGCATTTTGGAGCTTCTTCGCTTCTAGAATATGCAACGGAAAGGCTCTCGCAAATTCCCAATCTAAAAATCATCGGCACTGCGCCGAAAAAAGGACCGATCCTCACCTTCCATATCGATGGAGTCCATCCCTTAGATTTGGCGAGCTTTTTAGATATGAAAAATATCGCCATTCGCTCAGGGCATCTCTGCGCGCAGCCGCTGCTTCGAAAGTTTGGACTAGAGGCTGCAGCGAGGATTTCTTTTGGTGTCTATAATACTGAGAAAGAGGTAGATCAGTGCGTGGACGCCATGACAGAAATGGTTTTGAATACTTCTTTCTTGTAAAAATTTGATTATCGTTTCATGCTGTCTGTCAAAAAAGGGGGGTTTTATGTCCATGCCTAATATACAACGGGCAATAGAAGAGTATTATAGAAGAAATGGTGAAGAGGAAAAAGCAGCAGCTCAACATATATCGATCCAAGAAGCGACAAAACGGGATAATTACAGAAATAATCCAATCCTAGGACTCTCTTGGCAAATCCGCGCGACTCAAGTCGGTGGTTCTGGACTTAGTCCACAACAATCTGTAGCCTCCTCTCCCTCTTCTTCCTCTTCTGGTAGCAGCGCAGGATTACGTTTTACCTCAGAATTGCCCAATTCGGAAAGGAGCCAGGCTATACGAACAACCGCCTCTCAAACTTTAGGTCTTCCTCCACGCCATCCCATTGGTAGCGAGCTACTAGCTCCAGACACACAAAACCACCAGCGCACTCTTTCAAGTAGTTCCGTTTCACCGGACTCTACTCCTTCCGCAGTGCTTTCGCCCGACTTGAGATCTCCTCCTTATGTCCGGAAGTCTTCATCGATGCAATCTCTTCCTCGCAGTCAGAGTGGAGGCGTTCTGTCTCCCTCTTCTTCTCCTTCTGCTAAAGAAGGAGGAATCCCTGTGTATCGACATGAGCCTCCTTTACCTCCTGCTGATTATTAGGTTTTAAAAAAATTTCTAGAATTAAAATTTTTATAGGTTCATACTTTTCCTTAAAATTTTTGATATTCCTCAAAAACGGAGAAAAGGCTATGACTTCACCCACTTTACGCCGTCTTGATGAAACCTTGTGGTCTCTATCGACTCCCCCTTCAGATCCTATCCGAGAAATTAGAATTGCAACCCCTGGTTTTGGCAACCGCACCCAAGATTACGAACTCGCAAGCCGAGTCGCACGAGCTGTAGGAGAAAGTTCCCTCGACAATTTGATCGCAAATGGGGTCGATTTCTCCGCGGTAACAGACATAGATCCTGCTCTAAGAACACAGTGGCAAGTGAAGGATGTGACGGCTGGTTGGCACGAAGAGCTCCAACGAAGCAGCTCTCTTTATTACTGGACTTATCACGTTTTTTATACCCCTTTTCCTTCGGTAAGGGTGCGCCATGTGGAAATTAAACCCGCCTCTAAGTGGACCCGCCTTAGTTCTTATATGGGTGATAAATTCCGTTCCGTTGGCAGTTGGTTTGGATGGAAGGCTTCTCCTGTAGCTCAAGGAAATTATACGCGCCCTCTCAATGAAGAAAGATCCCACCTTCTTCAACATGGGCTTTACCAAGACTCTTTCACGCAATTAGCAGCCGAGGCTTTGCGAGCCGATGAAACCCCCTTTGTTGCAGAGTATGCCGCTCAAGGCTCTTATCGATTTATTCTTAGAGACAATCAGATTCATCTTCAACCTCTCAACGCTGCTTGCACTCCAGAAGAAATTAAGGGAGCTGTTCAGGCACACCTTTCCTTTTTAAGAGCTACTTTTGGATGGCGCATTTTGGATAATATTGCGACTTTTGCACAAGAACTCACAGAATATCCCCGTATTTTCTCCGAAGCTTCAGATCCAGAAGAACAATTCTTGGGTTATTTGAAATGCACACTCGGGATTGATTTTGCCGAAATGCTGGAACAGGGAAGCCCTCTTCGGCCAGATCATGTATTCAAATGCAATATTGCGGCAAATAACATCGAAATGCCGATGGTGGAGAGTCTCTTTTTACGACTCCGTCATTTAAAAGAGTTTGAGAGGCAACAAGGATTTGGGGATACGGTTCCTCTTGCAACTGCTCTTCAGTTTGATCAATTCCTTGAGCGACATGTTCCGAGGTTGTTTTCTCTTAGAGAAATACGAGGGATCTATTGCTCATTTCAAAGTATGTATCCCAATAATCTGGACTCTGCTTCTTTTAAAACCTATCTAGAGTCTTTTAAATACGCAAATGGATACGCCAATGTGAAAGGGATGGGAGAAAAGATTCGCGATTTAACTCCAGAATCTTTCCATCGTCTGATGGAAATTTTATATGTCGATACAAATTTAGCAAATCCCGAATCTACCCAAGAAGATTTCTTTACCGGTCGCAAAATTACGCATTTAGCCATCTCTGGATACAAAACAATGGGGGATAAAAACATCTATGATCCCTGTCGTAACCTCCTCGAACTTTTTCACCTTTTCCCTCAAATGCATGGTTCAAATGAGGATAGGTACCGAGAGCTTTTGACCTTTATCGTAGCCAAGAAGAGTCTCTGGAGCCACTACCCACTTAGACCGATGGAGCAGCTCGATCCCACAAATGGGCATAAAGATCGGGTGAGAAGAGTAGGACGCCTTCTTCCTCTTCCTTCTGTAGGTGACGAAAAAAGGTGGTGTTATGTAGACGGTCTACTGAATGATGGAAATGGAGATGTGAATTACGTTTTGATTCCTGTTGCCAAAGCATATTTACAAACCCCCGGAAGACCTGTCCGAGATAGCAAGAGAGCTTCCATCATCAAACTATATCGCAGTACGGCAAGCGACCCAGAAGCAGAACGGGGGATCGACTCGGTCCTTGCAGACACCAATCCAAGAACAGTTGGCTCTTTGAATTTTTCAGTTGGGAAAGACTATGAAACCACCTATTTTGGACGTTCTACGATGCCCGTATGGGCCGCCTATCTCGTGATCGAGGATGTGGATCAGGCTGTTCAATACTTTGGCAAGTCTCCTCAGACTCCTCGTACAAAGGACATGGTCACGCAAACCACAGAAAGAGAAAAACGGCAGCTTTTAAACCGTGTTCTGTCTCGACAAATTTTGGCAAAACATCAGTATACGGGCATATCCGAGCTAACAGCAGAACAGAGGGCTGAGCGTTTAATCAAAGACTTAGAAGAGCGTCTTGAGAAAGGTGCCTTTAGTCACTATTTGAATAGAACTGTCGAAGGATTGGAGTGGGAAAGTCCTAAACTGGCTCAAGACGTAATTTTTATGGGTCATAGTTTAGGCGGAGCCTTAACGCAAAGCGCTCTTGCTCTTTTTGGAGCTCAAAACGCACGAGTCCCTCTTTTCGGATGCAAATATAAATGCTATGCCTACGATACTCCGGGAATTGCCCAAAAAGAGGCCCAAGCTTTTCTAGAGTTTGGACGGCTTCATCAAACTCTTTTAGGGAGTATCAATCAAAAATGGGAAATCCACTATCAATTGGAATATAAAGACATTGTTCCTCAAGGAGGAGCGAGCTTTTTAGGTGCTTCAGGTTACAACATAGACAGTGATGCTTCTTGGCTCGATGTCTCAGGTCATATTTATCGTCCTCTTTCGACTGCTACAGATCTTGCCATTACTACTTCTCCCACGCATGGTCGCCGTTTTCATCAAGCAGTAGAAGGGACAGATTACGCAAAGGATGATCTGTCTGCTCAAGAGCTTGCGGCTCTTAAAGCCAATTGGTTTTTCCTTCCAGATGGGCTGAGAGCCAAGGTGGGCTATTATGTCACTTCTCCGGTTCTTTCCAATAAACTCTTCCGAGAAGGATTGGCGGGTCATGCTGTGCACTATTACTTTCGCTTAAAACGGAGATGGACGCATTTCCATGCTCCAGCAGCTTATGAGCTCGATAAAGATGGGGTTTTATTTGTCCCTTACAAAGGAAAAACGAAAGGGTTCTATCTACAAGACACGCACCCTTTCCTCTTTACATGAGAAACATTTAGATGAGGAGATTTTATTATGGGATTACATTGTTGTCATTTCAGTCCACCCTATATTGCAAAACCTGTATTGGCGTACTACAAAGAGCTTCGAGAGAGGCAAGGTGCGACAGTTTCTGATCCTGGATTAGATGCTTTGATTCAAGCGCAAGAGCTCTCTTTAGAATGTAAAGACACGATTTGTTCTGAAAGAGATGTACAAAGGGTTCCTAAAGAGATCGACCGTTCCGATCTTCACGGAATTTTACCCATTCTTCCCCAAGCTTCATCTCAATTTTCTCCTGTCGAAATCTGGCACGCGAATCCACAAAGCTGCTTGATTTCCAGTTTCAATCAAGCGTTTCCTTTGTCTCAAGCCACAGATCGGGATGCAATTGCCTGTTACGAGAATCTTGTAAAGGCCGATAAACTCTGTAGAGAAATCTTCAAAGTAGCTTCTGTACTCACACAGACAGGTACTCTATTGGGATGTGTTCATTCTCCCACTACAATGAATGATGCAGCCTGGCATCCCAAGGAAGAACGCTTTCTTTTTGGCGATTCTGACCCCCGTTTTTACAACTCTTTTTCCCAAAATTTTAGCGTTGCGGCCCATGAAGTAGGGCACGCGGTGACTCAGTATGCTTCGAGTCTTTTATATGAGGGACAAACGGGAGCTCTCAATGAATCTTGTTCCGATGTGTTTGCAGCGATCCTGATGCAATATGAGGCTGAAGCATCTGCAACGAGTGACAGTGCCAGCTGGTTAATTGGAGAGGGACTCCTTGCCAATACCTCTCCAGGGACAGCTCTTCGCTCTCTGAAAGCTCCAGGAACGGCTTATACCAATCATCCTCTTTTACACATCAGTGATCCGCAACCCTCCCACATGGACCACTATGTTGAAATGGAAAGGGACAACGATCATGGAGGTGTCCATTATAATTCTGGGATTCCAAATAAAGCTTTTTATGTAGCTGCAACCACCATCGGAGGTCCTACCTGGGAAACCGTCGGGCAAATTTGGTTCGAGGCGATGCGGACAGCAAATTCGGATGAAAGTTTTGCAGAATTTTCGCGCCGAACTATAGACGTATCCAAAAGCCTTGGGTATTCAGATGGAGTCACCAATTGCATAGGGCAAGCATGGTCGGGAGTTGGGGTGAAATGGAGAGGAAGCGGAGATCAGCCCGCTGTGCGTCCCACTGGAGGAGGAGGGGAGCCTCAAGGAGCGAATCTTCCTATTCCACCCAAATCTCCCTTTTGGACTTCGCGAAAGATTTTTCTGCTTGGTGCGGCAGGAGCCCTTTTAGCAGGAGGCGCCTGGTGGTATACGCATGAGAAAGGGGTTACACGTCTTAAAGTTTAAATGAAAAAAATAGGGTAGGAACTACCCTAGATTTAACTACTCAGGCGCATGATATTCTTTTATTTGTATGAATAAA
The DNA here is from genome assembly GCA_964424735.1 of uncultured bacterium. GTDB lineage: Bacteria > Chlamydiota > Chlamydiia > Chlamydiales > SM23-39 > REEB52. Next base: position 46,475 of record CAYRJU010000006.1, on the reverse strand, counting down.
TCGGAGGATATTATGCCCCAAACAGGATTTGATGCAATTAGCAATAGTTTAGAAAGCTCTGCAGGATCGCGTTTTCGTTACTTTGTACCCCCCTATTCCCACGAGTCTGTATTGAGCTACCATCAAAGAGCAGAACAAGGGATTCTCGCTGGAAGAAGAGTACAATCTCTTCTTAAAGAGAGCGGATCTCTTCCAGATTTTCAAGGGATTTTATCATCTCTTCCTCAATCCAAACTTGAAGGTTCTCAGGTTGAGATCTGGAATGCCAATCCCAAAAAATGCTTGATTTCCAGTATCCAGGGTCAAAATCTTCCCCTAGCTGCAGCTCAAGACGAAGATGCGATCGTGTGTTACCACAATCTTTCAAAAGTGGATAGGTTTTGTAGAGAAATCTTCAAAACAGCTCCTGTACAAACATTGACAGGCACTTTAATAGGGATTGTCCATTCTTCCACTACGAAGAATAATGCTGGGTGGGATCCCAAAGAGGAGCGCTTTTACTTTGGAGATTCTGATTCCCTCTTTTTTAACCATTTTTCCCGTGATTTTGGGATTGTAGCGCATGAAGTAGGTCATGCACTGACTCAATACAGCTCTAGTCTCTTATATGAGGGGCAAACGGGAGCCATTAACGAGTCTTGGTCCGATATTTTTGCAACGACCCTCAAGCACTACGATGCTAACCTATCTGCAACGGATGAAAGAGCGAGTTGGTTGCTTGGAGAGGGGATTCTCGTCAATCCTAGTGGAGGAACGGCTATTCGCTCTTTAAAAGCTCCAGGAACGGCTTATGAAGATCATCCGCTTTTACACATCAAAGATCCGCAGGCAGCCGATATGGACGGCTATGTGCAGACGGAGACAGATCATGGAGGAGTCCACGCTAATTCTGGGATTCCCAACCGGGCTTTTTATCTGGCTGCAACCTCAATCGGGAATCCTACCTGGGAAGCCATCGGGCAGATCTGGTTTGAGGCGATACGTACGGCGAATCAAAACGAAAGTTTTGCAGAATTTTCGCGCCGGACGATAGACGTATCCAAAAGGCTTCAGTATCCAGAAGGGGTGGCCAATTGCATAGGACAAGCATGGTCAACCGTGAAGGTGCAGTGGAGAGGAAAAGGGGACCGGCTGCTTCCTGTTCCTTCTGCTGCAGTGCAACTGGGGCCTTGAGAAAATAGTGTTTAAATACTCCGTGGGGCTATACTGGCCTCACGGATGTTTAAATACTATATCGCGACCTCTACGGAAAATATACCTAGCCACAATCGGGTGAGAGATGATCTCAGAAAGATGGGCTATATCCTCACTTATGATTGGACCACTCATGGCAGTGTGAGGCACACGAGCCTTTCGAGGCTGCAAGAAGTGGCCCTTTTGGAAATGCAGGGGATTTTGAGAGCCGATTTTGTCTTGGTTTTACTCCCGGGAGGCAAAGGGACTCATGTTGAACTCGGTCTTTCGATTGCAAGTCAAAAGAGGGTGTTCATTCACAGCGAAGATCCAAGTTTTTTTGAAATAGGCCCAAAAGCTTGCGCCTTTTATCATGTCCCCGAGATCCAGCGTCTTTCTTGCCCCATCCACGAAGTGGCAAAGACTTTGCTAGAGGCATTTTCAATCAAGGTGTAAAGAGTTCACCGATTTCTGCTTTCAGATCTCTTTGGGCTTTTTCGAAAGATTTGGGCTCATAGGCTTGGGGAACGCTGACCTGCTTCGGCACAACCGCTCCTCCACACTCTTCGAGAATGGCGCGCAAATGGGCAAGGGCCCGCGTGCCGCCGAGCTTTCCAGGAGAGGCGCTCATGATGGCAAATTTTTTGCCCTGATAGGCGCTTTTCGAAACGCTAGTTCCATTTCGACTCGTCCAATCGATCACATTTTTGAGAAGGGCCGGGAGGGAGCTGTTGTATTCGGGAGTTGCGATCATGACAGCATCGCTTTGGATCATGAGATCTTGAAGCCGCTTTGCATTTTTGGGAAGGCCCTCTTTTTTCTCCAAATCGGCATCATAGAAGGGCATGGAAAAGTCCACGAGATCGATGAGCGTTACTTTTGCCCCCATTTTACGAGCGATCTGAGCGGCCTGTTCGATGAGCGTTTTATTGTAGGAGCCTTCTCTCGTACTTCCCGCAAAGGCGAGGATTTGCAGCTCGGCAAATAGAGGAAGAGAGAGGAGAAAGACAAAAAACCATTTTCCCATGTGCAGCCCCACACGTTTTTTTTATTGTCGATTTTTACTTTGCTTTCTATACTGCCCATTTTATGGACTTTCTGTCATCCTGGATCTTTTCTGCGATTTTAGTCATCGTTCCTTCGATCTTAGTCTGCATTGTGGGCTTGATCTTGGTGCGAAAATGGATCTCTGTCCATGAGCTCAAGGCCAATCACGATGTGGCTGGATTTACCTTCGGCATCGTCGGTGTTCTCTACAGCGTCATTCTGGGTTTTACGGTAGTCAATGTGCAAAACCGTTTCAATGAAGTGGAAGAGACCATCTATACAGAAGCCATCGCCTTGACAGATCTGTATCGGGAAGCCTCATTTTTTTCGCCCGCTGGAAAAGATGCTGTCCGCTCCTCTTTGAGAAATTATGTAGAATATGTCATTCAAAATGAGTGGGGAGGATCAAAAAGCAAAACCATTCATAGAGAAACACAAAAGATCCTCGATCAAATTTGGGATAGCTACTACCAAGTTGAGCTTACCGATGAAAAGATGAAGACGTGGTATCAGCAATCCATTTCGAGATTGGACACTTTTTTGAACGCTCGGATCGCAAGACAGTTCCAATCGGGAGAGCGCCTCAGCGATTTGATGTGGGCCATCCTTCTCATTGGCGCTCTCATCACGATTTGCTTTATGTATTTTTTTGGGCTGGAACGGATTCGGGCGCAGATCATCATGACAGCGCTCGTTGCGGGCTATATCTCTCTCATGCTCTTTCTCGTCTATTCGCTAGACCATGTGTTCCAGGGGCCGCATAGCATCCAACCGGCAGCTTACCAGCAGATCCTCGAGCTCTTCAACGAGTGGGATGCTCCTCTTTAGTAGCTGATCTTAGCGCCAATGTTCATTCCATGCACAAAGATGTTGGCTTTTTGATAGGGATAGGCGGTTGCTCCGCCTATATCGGCAGCGGCTATAGCGGTAAACCCATTGATCAGGACCCGATATTCATACCCTCCCGTTAAAGCAAGGGCGATTTTGTCGCAGTAAAAAGAGCGTTTCCATCCTAGATCCATTCTTCCTTCGAGTAAGGGTAAAAGATCGTGGGAAGTCTTTTTGATGCTAGCACCCAAAAAACCAAAGGAAGCCTGACTGGGATTGGTATGGTATAAGAGATGGGAAGAGGAGTAGATCAAAGCCCCTTTAAAGTTCGTGAGAAGAGAAAGGCCATATCCAAAACAAAATTCATTATCAAGGCCAAAGGAAAAGCCAAAACCGTGCAGACGGTTGTTCATCTGGATACGGTTGTATTCAGAGTTGCCCGTATTGGTGTAGGCAATCTCAAAGCCATCTTGAATCTTTAAATAGCGCAGAGCTGCGTTGGGCCGGAGTCCATAAAATCGACTGAAGTAGAGGGGATTACCAATCTCTACTCCTATTTCATTATAGAAAAGTTTCCAGGAAGAGGTCTGTACACCTCCAGGTGATTGTGCGGGATTCGAATCGTTGTCTTTGCTGATCCACGTCAAAAAGATGGTGTCTGTCCCAGCATGTAGAGTGGAATTTTGGGTATTGTGGAAATAGACCCAATCGGCCATCAGATCCCATCTTTGTTTTGGGAGTTGATAGCCAATCCCGATTCGTAAGCCTGGCTGATAATTTGCATCAAAAGTCAAGAGCGTGCGCTGTATATAAGAAAGGTCTTGCCCTACAATCGCATAGCTCAAATCATAACCGCTCGTCCAATAGAGAAACTCGCCAAATAGGTCGAGATGCGTGGGGCCGTTATGAGGATAAGGAGCTCCGGTAAATACGGAGATTTTTTCATTTCTTCCCGGATAATTTTGGTTGCCGCGCCAGGGTGCGGGAGAATTTTTCGCTGTATCTGCCATCAGGCAAAGAGGAAGTAAGAACAAGAAAACCCAAATCGATTTCAACTTTTTATCTCCTTAAAAGAACATCGAATATACGGGTTGGGGACTCTTTGTATCAACAAAAATTTTATAATCTAGCGATGCGGGTTAGGAGAAGGGCATCGCTTAAGACGAGCGCGCACATCGCTTCGACGATGGGCGCTGCCCGGATCGCAACGCATGGATCGTGTCGAGAGCCCTCTGGCAGTTTGAAGAGTTTTTTGTTCCCTTTGAGATCGAGCGTTTCTTGCGGCTTTTGAATGCTCGAGGTGGGTTTGAAGGCCACGCGAAAGCTGAGGGGAAGCCCTGTAGAAATACCGCCGAGCGTGCCGCCCGCAAAATTGGTTCGAGTAGTGATTTTTCCCTTTCGCATTTCGAAGAGGTCGTTGTGTTCGGAGCCTTTCATGCGGGCCGATGCAAATCCAGAGCCAATTTCAAACCCCTTTGTCGCAGGGAGAGAAAGCATGGCAGCTGCGAGTTTGGCTTCGAGTTTTCCATAGACAGGATCGCCGAGTCCCGTGGGCAATTTAGCAATGCACTGCAAAATGCCCCCGAGAGAATCGCCCTCTCGCTTGGCCTCTAGGAGTGCCTGCATCATTTTCTTTGAAGCGGTGCTGTCGGGGCAAAAAAGGGGGTTTTTCAGCACTTTTTGACGCAGTTTAGCGGGAGAGGAGAGATCGGGCAAAGTGATGCCGATTCCACCAATTTCTGCTACAAAAGCGCAGATGTCGATGCCGAAATGGGCGAGGAGTTTTTTCGCAACCGCCCCCGCTGCAACGCGGGCTGCTGTTTCCCTTGCAGAAGATCTACCGCCGCCTCGGTAATCAAAGATCCCATATTTTTCTAGATAGGTGAAGTTGGCGTGGCCGGGCCTTAAGAGATCTTGGATCGGTTTATATTTGGAAGGGGCAGCGTCTTGATTCCAAATGAGAATGGCGATCGGCGCTCCCGTGGTTTTTCCTTCGAAAAGCCCCGATAGGATTTCTGCTTCGTCTGATTCTTTGCGAGGAGATGTGTAGGGACTTTTGCCGGGCTGTCTGAGCTTGAGTTCTCGATCGATCTCCTCTTTGGAAAGGGGAAGATTGGCCGGGCAACCATCGATGACAACGCCAATCGCTTTTCCGTGCGATTCTCCAAATGTCGTGATCCGAAAGAGTTCGCCAAAAGAGTTAGAAGCCATTGGGAGGTTCCTCGAGAAGCAGTATAGATTGAAGGGCGGCTATTACGCCAGCTTCATCGAGAAGGTCTGTATCTACAGTGCGCGCTGGGATCGAGCGGTAGAGGGGCTCACGTTCATGGACCATTTGATAAAAAGACTTTTCTGGATCTTTGGGATCGAGAAAAGGAGGAAGCTCTTCTCTAAACATGCGGGTTTTAAGTTTTTCAGGGGATGCTTTGAGAAATACGAGCGCGCCAACGGTTTGCAAAAAGGCCACATTTTCAGGATCTAAAACCGCTCCTCCTCCAAGAGCGATGATCGCATTTTGGACCCGTTTGAGAAGCTGAAGAGATCTTTTTTCGAGGAGGCGAAAAGAGTTGTCGCCTAAGTCTTGATAGATTTGGCGCAAAGACCGTTTCTTATCTGTTTCTTGTTTGTAGAGCTCGAGGAGAAGATCGTCGGTATCGATGAAGGGGCGGTGCAAGAGATGAGAGAGCCGTTTGCCAAAGTGTGTTTTGCCCGAAGCTTTAAAGCCGAAGAGAATGAGGTTCATAAAAATTCCAGTTTGGCTCCTAAATGAGCGAAGTGTTCAAAGAAATTGGGATAACTCTTGGCTGTGCATTCCACTCCGTGAAGAGTACTAGGACCCTCTGCACTTAAGGCCGCTACCGATAGCGCCATGGCGAGGCGATGGTCGTGGTGGGCCTGTAAATTGGACGCGCCGTGAAGAGAAGAGGGGCGAATGATGAGCCCGTCGGGTCTTTCTTCCAAATCTCCTCCCATTTTCTTGAGTTCTTGAATGATGCAGTGGATTCGATCCGATTCTTTTTGTCTTGCAATCGCAGCGTTGACGATTTCTGTCTCTGTATTTGCAAAACAGGCGGCAACCGCTAAGATCGGAAGGGCGTCGATGAAATCGTTGATGTCGAGTCTTGCTCCTTTGAGAGTCGACCCTCTTTTAATGATCAATTGGTTTTTATCCCATTCAAAAGAGGCTCCCATCGATTCAAGGGCGGCAATCACAGCTTTATCTCCTTGAGAATCACGCATGTCGAGATGGTCGATCGCGATTTCTGATCCCGTGATGAGAGCTGCTACAATGGGAAAGGCAGCCGAACTGAAATCTCCTGGTACGGTGTATTCAAAAGCCTTGAGAGAGGTGTGCCCTTTCGTCTTAAAATACTCAAAATTTCGCCTCTCATAGGCGATACCTAGTCGATCGAACCAACTGAGAGTCAGCGCCACCCAGGGAGTTTCTCCGGGATGGGTCACATGGAGCTCGAGAGGCGTGAAAGCGCCCAGCATCAAAAGACCCGATACGGGCTGCGAATCTCTTCCGTCGAGTCTCGCCGTTTTCTCTCGGATGGGACCCTTGATGAGGATGGGGGCAAATCCATCGAGTCTTGAAGAGGTTGCCAAAGCTCCAAGCTGTGTCAGAGCGCTCAAGAGGGGGACAACAGGGCGACTATGTCGAATGGAAAAATCTCCAGTTAGAATGGTGTAGCTTTCGCTAAGAGCGGCAATGGCTCCAATGAAGCGAAGGACTTGTCCAGAATTGCCACACTGGATCACATCTTCTGCTGGCTGCAGTTTCCCGGAAGTGCCGTCAATCAGTAACGTATCTTGTTCCATGTCGATCGTAGCGCCTAAACTGCGGATCGCATCGATCATGGCGACTGTATCAGGGGATGGGAGGGGATGCCGGATGGCGCTTTTTCCCTTAGCCATAAGAGCAAAGAGAAGGGAGCGAATTGTGTGGGATTTAGAAGGGGGAATAGCGATCTTGCCTGCGAGCTTACCTGGCGTAATCTTCACTTTAACCATGACACATCCATTCGATCATTTGAGAGATCGCTTGGGGCTGGACATTTTGGCAATATTCTCCTTCGAAGGGAAGGACGCGGCCGATTTCGTCGATGAGGACGAATCGAAACATTCCCTTTTTATCTCGTGCGAGAGCTTGGATAAAGGCATCCCGATCGATCTCTTTAAATCGATACCCCAATTTTCGGTAGAGAGTTAAAATCTCCGAAAGAGTTTTTTCTGGGAGATATCCCAATGCAAAACTCAAAAAACTCTCTGCCATACAGCCCAGCGCAACAGCTTCTCCATGAGGCATTTCGTAGTTCGATAGCAGTTCGAGCGCGTGGCCCACCGTATGGCCAAAATTGAGAATGCGTCTTAAGCCCCTCTTTTCTTCAAAATCGGCCTCGACAATCTGGCATTTACACTGGACCGAAGCTCGAATGAGAAAAGGGATATTTTTTTCCCAATTTTGCGCTCTTTCCCAAATGGATTCTTCGGCGATGAGGCCATATTTTAAGATTTCGCTCAGTCCATTTTTCCATTCTCTATCGGGCAAAGTTTTGAGAAAGTCCACTTCGATAAAAACAGCTTGAGGTAAGTAAAAAGTGCCAAAGAGATTTTTCCCGAACGGAGTGTCGATGCCGGTCTTCCCTCCGATGGCGGCATCGACCATCCCGAGAAGAGTGGTGGGAATCAGAATGAGCGGGATCCCCCGCAAGTAAGTAGAGGCTGTGAAGGCGGTGAGGTCGGTGAGACTCCCACCTCCCACTGCAATCAGAAGGGAATCTTTTTGAAGACCCCGTTTTAAAAACTCTTCTTCGAGCGCCTCTTTCGCTTCTTTCGTTTTTTGAGGGGAGATAGGTAAAAGATCAAACCCAAGGGCCTTTTGAAGAACCGCTCCATGAGTTCCTGCTACTTTTAAGTCACTGACAATGAGTCCTTTTTTTTCTTGGCAGACAGGGACCAGTTGATCGAGTCCAAAATAGATCTCAGTTTTTGGGGGAGTGATCTGAGGTTGGAGGAGGAATCTTTCCATACAAAAGCACTATAACACGTAGCTTTTTAATAGCCCCTGAACTATTTACCAGAATATGAAGAGAACGTTTCATATCATTGGAGCCTGCTCTTGCTGGGGGGCGCAGGTTCGCGCCTGCGAAAAAGGGCCCGAAGAGCTCGTTCAGGGAAGAGTGTTTGAAAGACTCAATAAAAAGGGAATCGCGATCGATGAAGTGGAAATGCTCTACCCAGATAAACAGGCAAGAGAAGAAGAGATCCCTCTATCCGAATCTTTGCCTCTCGTTCGAGATTTCAATCTCCAGCTCTACCAGGCAGTGAAAAAAGCTCTAGACAATCAAGCTTTTCCCATTGTGCTGGGAGGCGATCATTCCATTGCAATTGGAACCTGGAACGCCTTTAAACCTCCCTTCGGACTCATCTGGATCGATGCCCATATGGATGCGCATACAGAGACAACTTCTCCCTCAGGAGCCTATCACGGGATGCCCGTCGCGGCCCTTTTGGGAAGAGGTCTTCCCGAAATGGCAGAGCTCATCAAAAAAGAGCCGGTTCTCAAACCTGAAAATCTCGTCTATATCGGCGTTCGCTCGTTTGAAGAAGGAGAGGCGGCTCTTTTGAAAGAGCTCGGCGTCAAGATCTATTTCATGGAGGAGGTTAAGGAGCGGGGACTCAAAAAGATCCTTCCCGAAGCGATTGCCCATGTGACGCGCCATGTTTCTCGCTATGGAGTGAGTTTGGATCTAGATGCGTTTGATGTGAGTGAGGCTCCGGGAGTAGGGAGTCCTGAAGAGGGAGGCATTGGGAAAAAAGAATTCCTTCCGCTCCTTCATTTATTTGGAAAAGATCCAAGATTCATGGGATTTGAGCTCGTGGAATACAATCCGGAACGGGATCAAAACTCCAAGACCCAAGAGCTTGCCTTTGAAGTGCTGTACGAGGTCATGAGAGAATGATCCGGATATTGACGATCGACGATATCAAACAGCTTCTCAAAAAAGTCACCCTCAAAACCTTTTTCTTAAAACTGATCGAACAGTTGAAAAAGGACTATGCCAGGTGGGATGAATTCCAGAAAATGCCAAGGCCTGCTATCCAGGCGCCCGATGGGATCATCGAACTCATGCCGATCGCCGATCGAGAATTTTATGCATTCAAGTATGTCAACGGCCATCCGACGAATGCCAAGCACAAAAAACTCACCGTAGTGGCTATCGGCCAGCTCTCTTCCATGGAGACCGGCTATCCGCTCCTGCTCTCAGAAATGACCGTTTTGACAGCGCTGCGAACCGCTGCGACTTCGGCTCTCGCCTCGCAGTTTTTGGCGAAAAAGGGAGCCAAGACATTTGGCATCATCGGCACGGGTGCTCAGAGTGAATTTCAAACGCTTGCCCACCATTTTGCTCTCGGGATAGAGGAAATTTACTATTTCGACATCGACCCAAAAGCGATGGAAAAATTTAAGAAGAATTTAAACCCTTTTAAACTCAAACTCCATCCTTGTGAAAGTGGCAAATCGGTTCTTGAAAAAAGTGACATCATCACGACGGCAACGGCGCAAAAAGGGCATCAAAAGGTTTTGGAAAGCTCTTGGGTTAAAGAGGGGCTTCACATCAATAAAATCGGAGGCGATTCTCCGGGAAAGACAGAACTAGATCCCGCTCTTGTCAAACAGTGTAAAATTGTCGTAGAGCTTTTAGAGCAGACAGAGCACGAAGGGGAAATCCAACAAGTCGATGCGGAGATCTACGCCAGTCTCTGGGAGCTCTCTGCAGGGCTGAAGAGGGGCCGTGAATCTCCTCGAGAAATCACTCTCTTTGATTCTGTGGGTTTTGCCCTAGAAGATTACAGCATCTTGAGGCTTGTTCATACCCTTTCAGAAAAAGATCATTTAGGGCATCAACTAGATATGATCCCAGAAATCGCTGATCCTAAAAATCTATTCGGAGTCATTTTATGAATCTTTCCGGTCGAGGAAAAATTTCGTTTTTAGCGCTGGTGCTTCTCATCATCTCGGCAGTCGATAGCAACCGGGGGCTTCCCTCAACTGCCATCTTTGGGGCGCCGCTCATTTTCTTCTTTCTTTTCTCTGCTGTTTTCTTCCTTTTCCCAAGCTCGCTTGTCGCAGCAGAACTCTCGGCGGCTTTTCCGGAAGAGGGGGGGATTTATCATTGGGTGCGCTCGGCGATGGGAGAAAATTTGGGCATGCTCGCCGTTTGGCTGCAGTGGATCAACACAGTGGTCTGGTATCCGACCATTCTCTCTTTCATTGCGGGAACGCTCACCTATCTCTTTGATCCCGAGCTCATGAATAACAAGGCCTACATGATTACAGTGATTGCGGGGATTTTTTGGGCTCTTACGATCGTCAATCTCTTTGGCTTAAAAATATCGGCCCGCATCAATACCTTGTTTGCTGCAACGGGAACCGTTTTCCCGATGCTCTTTCTCATTGTGCTCGGTTGCATTTGGGCCTTTACCGGCCACTCATTTCAAATTCCCATCACCTTCGATTCCATCTTTCCCTCTCTTGGTAAATTCGACACTTGGACAGCGCTTGAAGCTGTGATGGCGGCCTTTGTCGGAATGGAGCTTTCGGGCGTGCATGTCAATAACGTGCCGCACCCGCAAAAAACCTTCCCAAGAGCCCTTCTTCTCTCCTCTGTCTATATTTTAGCGACGATGCTCTTCGGTTCGCTGACGATTGCCGTGGTGCTGCCCGCTTCTCAGATCAATCTCGCGGGCGGTCTCATGCAGGTCTTCGATAACTTTTTCCAAGTCTTTCATTTGGGCTCTTTAGTTCCCCTCATGAGTTTTCTCATCGTAGTGGGCAGCGTGGGAGGGATGATCAATTGGCTCATTTCTCCTGCGAAAGGACTTCTCCATGCCTCTCACTACGGATTTTTGCCCCGCTACTTCACCAAGGCCAACCGGCATGGTGTCGCAGGCCGGATTCTCATTGCCCAAGCACTCCTCGTGACTCTCTTTTGCTCAGTGCTGCTCCTTCTCCCTTCCGTCAATGCCTTCTATTGGTTTTTGACCTCGCTCAGCAACTGCCTCTACATGGCGATGTACATCCTCATGTTTCTCGCCGTCTATAGACTACGCGCTAAAAAACTCGAGAGCGCCTTCAAAATTCCCGGTGGAAAACTGGGGCTTGGCCTGATCAGCGCCCTCGGGCTCATCGGATCGATCCTCACGATCATTTTTGGCTTTGTTCCGCCCGATAACGTCAATATCGGCTCGGCTCTGCAATACACGCTAATGATCGCGATCGGCAATCTTGTCCTGATCTTGCCGATCTTCTTCCTCATCGCCTACAAGAACAGGAAAGCCAAGGCACAATAGGGAAGGTAAGCGCTTTTTAGTGAGGACCTCCCCTCCCTAGATCCCTGAAGTTCACAAGGGGAGCTGGCTCTCTTCGTCCCTGATGCCTTTCAACACGAGGCTCAGTGTAAGCCATTCCTTGAGCTTGAGGTGCTAATGCTTTCCACCGTTGCTGCTTATGGGGGGGCAAATAGTGGACTGAAGTCTCTTTTGCGCAAGGGAGGCAGCATACAAGAGGATCAAAGATCTGCAAGAAGAGATCACATTTATCTTTGGGAGGGAGTCTTGAAGCCCAACCTTCTCCACAATCACAAGCAGTGAAAGAGGCGTAGCGAACTCCTGTGTCTGGATTATAATCGTAAGTAGGATCTTTTCCTTCAGAGACTTCATTACAAATTAAGCAAATCCAGCTAAGTGGGAGACAAACGCACCCAGCTGCTTTTGTTGCTGTTTTGCATAGGCAAGCCTGCCTCTCTAGGGCATCAAATTCAGGATGAGAGGGAAGGGCTGCATAAGAAACATTCACTGGTTGTAGGGTTGTTGCACTCATTTTTTCCTCCAAATCGGTTAAGAGTTCAAAAGCAGCAAAAGGATATGCAAAAAGGAACATGCAAACTACCGTATTTTTTACGGTATTTCACCAGTGTAATAGTTCCCATTTTGTAGAGCAGCCGAGTTTAGTTTTGATGTTTTGAAAATAAAATTCGACCGTGCGAGGAGAGAGCCCCATAATAGAAGCTGTCGATTGAGCTGAGTTTCCTTGTTTAAAGAGTTCCAAACATCTCCATTCTTGCTTAGAAAGAGGAGAGATCTCCCGGAGAAATTCTAAAGTAGAAGGGTTCTGACTTGAAAGAGAAAGATTGGGATCAGAACTCAAAAAGCTCTCTTTCTTTGCTTCTTTTAAATTATAATTCTCTTCTAAGGCTTCATCAATAATTGATTTAGCTTCTCTTTTGAAGTAAGAAGAAAATTTTTGGAGCAGATCAAGTTGAGAAATATAGTGAAAAGTTTTTGTAGGGTCTGAATCGCGATTCCCAAATATAAAGGCTTCTATGCTGTTTCCTTTTTGTTGCAAGACAATAAAGAAAAAATAGAGGTTGAATTGTCTATGAAATACTTCCAATGTCTCTGAATCAAAAGCAGTTGGAGATATAACACAGCCAGAGCGAAAGAAGCGTGGATGAGAGAGATAAGGGTTGATTAGATATTTCTTCTCTGAATAATAATAATGAAGGGGTTCTGGGTCATTTGTGATTGAAATAAACTTTCCGTTTTGTTCAATTCTAAAATAGCAAAAATGGGGGGTTTTTAAAATGTCAAGAAGGGGCTTCGTGATTTTTTTGAGTTGTCGATGGTTCCGACAACTATGCATTTTGATGAGTTCTCTCAAATCGGCCATAGCTCTCTATTGATTAAATTCTTATAGCTTGGCTTGATTCCCACACTTTTGTAAAGCTGCTTTTAGGAGTTTGACCTCTTCTTCATCCCCAGTTTCAAAGTCTTGAGCCATTTGAGCCATCTTTTGCATTTGATCTTTTTGAGTTCCAACTTTTTGCAATTCTTTGTTCACTCTTTCAAGATCGGCCGTTACGTCTGTGGCTCCTTGCCGTGCGTTTAAGTCGATAGACTCATTCAAAAGCTCTTCTTCTCTTCTTGCGAGGTCTTGTATTTGATCTTGCAATTGGAAAAGTGCTTGTTGATTTTGGAGTTTTTCTTGTCGATACCTGGGTCTTGTTTGAGGGGTTAAATAATCCAGTCGGGATTTTAGCGCCGCTATGCTTTTCTGACGATATCTTGGCTGTGTAGCAGCGAGTTCTGTGAGAAATTCCATGCTTAAGCGGCGTGCCTTTTTAAAGCGATCTACCCAAACCCCAATGGGGTGGTGTAAAAATTCATTTAAAGTCCCCACTTTTTCTGTTTCAAGAAGGGAGAGCATCCCGGGAAAGGCGCCATTTCCAAAAAACAGGCGATCCTTGAGTTCGGTTGTCGCTTCTTGTCTTCTCAGAGCATCCATGAAAATCATGACAATCCCTTGCGCATATTCGTTCCCTCGATCCATTCCTTCTTCAATGTATTGAGTAAACACCTTTTGGATTGTTTTTGTCTGAAATTCTTCTACTGTATTGGCCTGCGCTACTAACCAGCGAACATCCCAAGTTTTCATATACCAATCGTGGACCAGATTTTTGACAAACCACTTCATGACCCCTTTCAAACCCTCATATACATCGCCTGGACTCTTCTCGGCGGCTCCTTTCAGCATTTTGAAAGCGCTTTCTGCAAAGGGCAGCCATTCACTATCTGCGGGTGTCAAGCATTTTGCTCCCTGCTCTGCACACCGATACTCGAACCTCATTTCTTCGCTTGTAGCTACCTTTAACATCCGATCCGCATTTGCAATGATTCGATCGCGAGTCTCTGTCCAGACAGGTCTTTGCACCTGTCTCCAACATTGCGCCCAGGTCAAATCGGTAAAGAGCCGATACACCTTGCTCAAGGTCCGTTGCAAAGACGTTTCATGTTGAATTCCCTCAAAGGATACGAGTGTATCCAGGTCTTGCAAAACTGCATAGACGGTCGTGTCTTTTACAAATTCCGGTAAAGGAGTCCCTTCTACTTCTGCTCTCACTACTCGCATCCCTTGTGAATAAAGAGTTTCTAAAGCTCGCTGCGCTTTGTCTCTTATGAGTCCTTCTTGACCCGTGATGGCTTCGTGAGCTTCTCGCGCCCATTTTGTCATGGATTGGATCGTAGGTAGGGAAACGACTACAGATACTGCTGCCATAAAAAGCCTCCTTTTTAAAACAATCCCAGATTGCGTTAAAAATTTTACTTACCTTTGCAATTTAAAGAGAAGGAAAAATTTGAGGAGAAGCGGATCTTGCAGGCCGCGCTTAGAGACTGTAGTTCTCTTATATTGCGGGCTCTCCAAAAATAAAAAAGGCCGAAGATCCTTCCGTAGGTTGAATGGATGTTAATTTATTCCATTCAATCAAGTGAATGTGTGAATCATCTCCTCTGGCGTAGAGAGTAAAGAGCTTGATGACTTCGTCTTTACTTTGTGGGATTTTGGATTGATAAAGGCTTTTATTCCATTTTGTGTAGCCATCACTATAAACTACAGAAAAAACAACTTCTCCATTGTCCAAAAGTTCGGCAGCAGTTTGTATGAAATCATTTTTCTCTTTTGATCGAGATAAAATTAAGAAACCATCTTTTTCTTGGATCATATGACTTAAAGCAGTCTCTAATCTATTTTTGTTATAGGGCGCTCTTGGTAAAAAAGAGCTTGCAAGTGTTGCCATATCTACCAGTTGATGAGCGGATCCTTCTGCATCTACAAAAGTAATTTCGGTTGTAACCCAATCTTTCCCTCTTTTCTCCCACTGAAAATGAATGTTTCCCTCGTTTCTGGATCCAACCGCATCAAAGGCTACCGTGAGGGTTGAGGGCTCAGGGCTGATCACATAATTGTAAGAACCATTAAAAAAAGAACGTTTGCGGATGTTTTTGCCGAAGTACTCAGTCAGACGTTTATTAGTATTAGCGGTTGCTAAACCCATCTTCATTCCATCTGAGTAGTTAAGGGAATAAGAAAGCGTTCCTAAGGAAGTAAGTAGAGCGCCTATCCAAATACCTAGTCCTGCAAAACCCCAAAATTTTTGGCGCTTTAGAAAACTTTCCTTAGATTCATGCCCCTTCTTAGCCCAAGCCTTTCGATTGCCCGTAGCTCCAAGCCAAAAGGGAACAAACAAGCCAAAAATAGGAATCAAAAGTAATAAGCCTTGCCAAATCCCATGCCGGATACACCAAATGGGACAAAGTAAAAATGCCCCCCAATTCCAACGCCTCACTTCTTCAGGAATATCCATTTCTTTATTCATATGATTATTCAAATCCCAGGGCTTGGAAAGGAGTCCGGCCATTGATCCTGCCAATGCTTAGAGTAGAATGGGTGCGATTTGCAGGAATTTTTGCAGTAATTCGTTGAGCTATTGGATCGGGAATTGCTCTATCAGATACCAAAACTACCGGATCCGTTACAGTCATAAATCCAACACGCAAAGCTTCACCTGTTGGATTAAAAATAATTCCAATTTTGCTTCCATCAATGGTAAATAGGTGTTGGGTTTTAACCGAAGAAGAGAACATAGTTTCTAACTGTTCCTCAACACTTTGACCAAAAGTTCTTTGGCTAGCAGAAGATACCCTCTCATCCTGAGAGGATAAAGTTGTTGGTATAGTGACTCTTCCAGCTAGCGAAGAAATGCAGTAAACCAGTCCAAAAAACAAAGGCACTACGAGTGTGAAATAAGAAACTACTTTTAAAACCCCTAAAATATTCGTGCAGCAATCATTGTTATTGAAATTTGATAAATCGCGAAATCCTGCAAAATAGTTTTCGCATGCAAGCGATATTCTAGCAGCCATACTCTTCTTCTCCTTATAAGAAAATGAAAAGCAAAAAATATAGCAGCTTTCCCAAATTTTTCAAGTTTTTTATCCAAATGTGCGTCTTGTCAGGCTTTCTTAGCTATACAGTGAAAAGTGCGAGCTGGATTTTGATTCATTGTTTTAAAGTCAAACTGCTCAAACCACTGAATGTCAAAACGTTTTAACATTTCCATGATTGCTTTAGTTGTGAAATGTCGGACAGTTAATGCTTCATTCGTCGTATAGATTCCCCAGATCCCAAAGTCTTGTAAGCCAGCCGCGTATCTTGCTTGATATCGGGGATGCTCACAGATGAGAAAATCGGTAATGTACAATACTCCTCTCTTTTTGAGGACTCTTTCAATTTCAGCGATTAATTTTTCCAGTTTTTGATCATCGGTGATGCAGCACAGCACGGTCGACATCACAACGGCATCGGCAAATTCGTCTTTACAAGGGATGATACCTGGCTTTTCCAACAACCTTAAATCAAGATCTGGATTTTCTCTGTGCCCTCTTGTGATCATATTTGGAGCAAAGTCAAAGCCAATCAGGTTTTGATATCCTTCTGATTTTAAGATGCGCATCATTCGGCCATAGCCACACCCGTATTCAAGGATTTGATCCGTTGGTGATAGAAAAAGAGAGAGTTTATCTACATAAAGAGGATCTTCAAATACTTTTTGCGACCCTATTTCATTCCAGTATTGCTGTGCCATCATGGTGATTTTCTCTTTTACCTATTATTTTTCCATGTAGAAGTGGCCGACTTGTTGGATAAGCGCTTTGAGCGATTTCGTCCAAGAAATCGCCTCTTCGCTCATGACGCGGACGATGAGGACCCAGGCAGCCGTCAGAAGAGCGATCCCCACCCAAGATTTGAGCGAGATGCCGAGAAAGACGATTTGCACTTGAGGCGCTAGGCGGTTTGCGATGCCGAGGAACATATCAGTGAGCAGAATGCCGATGAGCGCAGGCGCCGAAAGCTGGATCGAGAGGTTCATGACGGTGGAAAAGAGGTTGATGATGGTTTTGGCAAGAGGCGTTTGCCAAGTAAAAAGGGTTGGGCTCATGAGCCCATCGACCGGAATGAGCTGGTAAGAAGTTGCCACGCCATCGAGGAAGATGAAAGGCCCTCCCAGGCTGAAAAAGAGAGCGATCAGCACGTAGTTGTAGAGAAGGCCGATAGGGCCTGTCTGCGTTTGGGTCGTCGGATCGGTCACCTGAAGGGCCGCAGAACCCCTCTGGTGGTCAATGAGGCTTCCTGCCATCTGGGCGATATAAAAGGGAATCGCTGCAAAAAAACCGATCACAAACCCCACAATGAGCTCTTTGGTCAAGAGGAAGATGAAGGTGAGATTGAACGGAAGCTCGGCTCTTGCCAAGAGGAGATTTTGGGGGAGGAAAATCGCAACGAGAGTGATTCCAAACATCATCCGGATCGCCGTGGGAACATTTTTCGAGCCTAGAAAAGGAGCGAGGGCAATGATGGGCAGAATTCTTCCCAAGGTGAGAAAAAAGAGGGAAAGAACAGTGTAGGGCTGGAGGTTTGGAAGGGAGAGGAGAAGAGATGCATAGTTGTCGGTGGCTGAAAGAGAATTCATCCAGCTCCCGCCCTTGCGATCGTCGTGAAAATGGTATTCGCGTATTGCAGGACGGTTGCTCCGAGCCAGCCCCCGAGAAAGAGGATCGTAAAGATTACGGCAAAGAGTTTGACAGTGAAAGAGAGCGTCTGCTCCTGAATTTGGGTCGCCGCCTGAAAGATCGCCACGATGAGTCCCAAAATAGTGCTGATGATGATCGGAGGACCAGAGAGGATCAAGATGAGGATGAGCGCCTGATAGCTGAGACTGTAAATCTCGTTTGTGATCATATCTTACCTAAATGAGAGTGCAAGTCCCTGAATGAGTACCGTCCATCCATCGATCATGACGAGGAGAAGGAGTTTGATCGGCAAGGCGATGGTGAGCGGAGAGAGCATCATCATCCCCATGGCGAGCAAGATGTTTGAGACGACGAGATCGATCACGAAAAAGGGCAGATAGATGAGTACGCCGATCTCAAAAGCCGTTTTCAATTGGCTCGTGATGAAAGAGGGGATCACGACGATGAAATCTTTCTGGGTGAGCTGGGATTTATAGGGCTCTGGAAAGATGCGGGTCGCCAAATTGTAAAAACTCTGCGTGTGTTTGGGCGAGACGTTGCGGAGAAGAAATTCGCGAAGTGGCTCTTTGGCCTCATCGATCACACGGACGACAAAGGCGGCCGATTCATTAGAGAGCACATCTTTCGGAGGATTGGCATTCATCGTCCCTTCAGCGGCTTTGTACATGAGAAGCCCTGTCGGAAACATCACGTAAATGGTGATGAGCAGTGCAATGCCATTCAGCACCTGGTTCGGGGGCGTCTGCTGCACTCCAAGAGCATTACGCAGTAAAGATAGGACGACGATGATCTTCATGTAGGAGGTGAGGAGCATCACTGCAAACGGCAAGAGAGATAGGCCCGCTAGAATAGCGAGTTTTGTGACCATGGAAGGATTGGCTGCAGAAGGGACTTCCGTGGGAACGGCAGCTGTTTTAACGGCTGTGGGCTGAGGAGCATTTTGTGCCATTAGGGGGGAGAGGCAAAAAAACAAAACGAAGAGGTATTTCAACATATTTATCTTTTCATGAACGATTCAAAAGCGGCTTCCAGAGCACGCCACTGATTTTCCAACTGTGCATTGATGATACCTGCTTCGGTCTCAATCATGCAACCCCCCGGTTCAATCTCGCTCCTTTCTTGAATGGAAAGGTTTTCTAAATGCTCGAAGAGATTTTTGATTTTGCTCTTGCTCGCTTCTAAATGATCGAGATCTGCCTTATTGACATAGATGATGATTTTTCGGTGTTGGGTCACCGGTTTTAAAGAGGTGAGCACGATGTCGACAATTCGGTCAGGATGTAGACGAAGCTCTTCTCCAATGATCTTTCGGGCAGCTTTCAGCGCTAAAGGCAAGATTTTTTTCTGCACCTCTTCGCGTAAAATTTTGAGTTCTTCATCTAGAGCTAAGAGGTGTTTATTTAGCGAGATGAGCCCTTCTTGAAAGCCCTCTTGAAAAGCCCCTTCTTTGATCGTTTCAGCCTCAACAGCCACCTCTTGGCGATAAGCAAAACTTTCGGCTTTAACCGTCTTTAAAATTTCGCTGGCACTTTCTAAGGTGGCAAATTCTTTAGCGGGAACGATTTTTTCGCCGGGCGCTAGCCTTACCTCTTTGCCAGAAATCAAGGAGAAAAATTTTTTCATAAGTTTTCTGCGATTTGGTGAATAATGACCTCAGTTACACCGGGAATCGGTTCTTTCAAGCCTAGTTTATGAAGAGCGCTTCCTCGGCCAATATCGAGCTGATGGCAGATATACCAAATAAAGTCTGGATCCTGCCCCGAGAGCCCCGCTCCAAAACGGGCAAGCCCTTTTTTGTGGAGGAGTGTTCTCAAAGACTCCTCTGAGCCATCCCACTTTTCTAAGTTGAGCCTTCCCAACTGGAAAGGTTCTTTGTGGGAGCTGATCGTCTGCAAAATATTTCTCTCCTCACCTGATAAGAGACTGTAGATTTTTTTCAGGATTTTTGTCTCCACAATTTGCCTGAGTTCAATGGCGAGATCGTATAAAGAGAGACGGTCAATCAGATGGGTCAACTCTTTTTTGGTGAGATTGAGCAGTTTTTGAAGAGGCGTTTTTGGAAGATAGGAGAGGGGAAGCATTTGATCTTTGGGGCCGATGAGACTGTCGAGGAGCACTTTCCTCAAAAAAGCCTTTCCCACGCTGCTCACTCCATTGCCGCCTGCAGAAAGAGTGAGAGCTCTCGCCAAATTCTTTTCCGCGTAGGAACTGAGGGCCGAGAGAAATAATTTTTGTTCCGGCTCGGGATAGAGCTTGAGAGTCGGTAAAAACCAAGACCAGTGGACTCTTTCTAAAATATTTCCATTGGAAAAGCGCTCTAGATCGAGATCCTCTTCGAGGAGGGGAAGGGTCTCGAGTTCCTCTTTTTCTCCAGCTTGCAAAAACCGCTCGAGGGCTTTTTTTGATTCTGGTTCATAGCGGCTCAAAAAAGCCTTGAGTACGAGGGCAGCTCTAGAGGGAGGCGTCGCTCTTTTCAAGGCTTACAATCCTGGTGGCGGGATTTCTGGAGAAGATGTCTCCTCTTTCTTGCGCATGAGTGGATAGAATTTGTAGAGGAGCCATCCCACTGCTGCGGTGAGGAGAATCATCACAAAAATCAGGAGAAAGAAAATGAAGCGAAAGCGCTGAAGAGAACCTTTGGTCATCACCATGCCCCAGATCTTCGCATAGGCCTGGTTCATCATTTTAGGTCCGATGGGCTCTCCCTCACTCTGCAAGGTGATATCTGCCAGTCTTGCCCGATCGGAAATGACTGCAACATCTTCAAACTCAAGTCCATTAACACTTCCCGAAAGCAGTCTTTTGATCTTCACTTCCATATGGCTGTTTGGATCTTCCATGATTCCCTGGTGTTTTACATAGACGGCTGCAGTAGTTTTAGGGACGGGCGAATTGGGTACTGGATTGGTTTCGGTCGGAGGGAAAGAAATTTGCACATTGGCATCGAGAACCCCATCCATTTTTCGGATTGTGTTGCTGAGTTCCTCGGCAAGTCCTGCCTGGTAGCGGATCGTCTCTTCCCGATCTGAGGAGACGAGTCCCCCCCCTGCAAAAAGGGTCAAGAGATTGGTGCCTTGTCTGCGTGGCAGGCCAGAGCGATTGAGAAGTGCCATGGCTTGGGTGGATTGGTCAGTTGAAACAGAGATATTGAAGAGAATGACCTGAGCTCCTGCTCCTGCGGCGCCTGAGTTTGGGGCTTCCACTTTTTGAGCCGAAATTCCTTTGGATGCGAGAAAGACGACAATCTCATTGGCATCTCTTTCATCGACATTGCTGACGATGGATTGATCTGAAGTACAACTTGCGAAAAAGAGTAGAGTTAATAGAAAGAACGATTTTTTCATAACTTTTGACACCCTAAGATAGTTATACACGGAAAACTATTTGATGAGAAGCCATTCGGGACAGTTTCCAAATTTTCCTCTGTAAAAATGGTAGATGCCCGCAAAACCAGCTCTGAATTTGCGGATCTGCTCTTTTCTCTTTTTATTGGGAGAAAAGAGTTGCAAAAATGATTTCAGAAGATAGTGTCGCATGAGTTTGGCAATCTCTGGGAGGATGAGCGTTCGGTAGAGATTTTTTTTCTCTTGGGGCGTGCAGTTGCGCTCGATCCAGAGAAGCCGACTTCTCCACCAAAAGTAGTGCATATGAGGCTTACCTCCAATAAAGGAAGAAGAGACTTTGTGCCAAATTTTGGTCTCTGGCGCCGTCCACACTTCAAAGCCTTTTTTCTTTGCGCGGTAGCAAAAATCGCTCTCTTCCCAATAGAGAAAAAATTTGGGCTCTAAAAGGCCGATGGCTTCGGGAACCGATCGGTGCATGAGAAGAGCCGCTCCGCAGACATAATCTGCCTCTTGCATCTCGAGATAGGGATGATCTTCTTCCCCTGCGTTGGGAGAATAAAATTCGCCGAGATCTGGCCTCCAAAATCCACCCAAATGATCGATCACTAGCGGTTTGTCATAGCGCAAGATTTTAGCTCCTAAAATCTTGGCGGCAGGTTTTTCTTTGGCTGCCTTCATGAAAGCATCGAGAAAATCGGGAGCTACCACGGTATCGTTATTGAGGAGCAAGATCCATTCTGCATGATGGCGTAGTGCCCATTCGATGCCGACGTTATTGCCCCCTGCGAACCCCAAATTGGCGCCCGTTTCGAGAATGGGAATATGAGGGTAAGCTTTCCTGAGGCTCACCACCGAATCGTCTTTAGATCCATTATCGACGATGATCGTTTGAAAATTTCTATACGTCACTTTTTCCATTGAAGAGAGGCATTCAAGCGTGTCTTTTTTTCCATTCCAGTTGAGGAGAAGAACGATGATTTTAGGAAGAGACTTTGACATATTAACCCGCTGGTCAAAAAAGAGACAATCTGCTGGCTGCGGCAATGCCAAATCGATCTTCATTGTCGCCCTTGTCTTTTGACAATGGTGCTCCTCGGTCAGACCGGGGGGCTCCGCCCCCTTCGATTTGGCAGTGCCTCGCTGGCGCATATTGTCTCTTTTTTGACCAGCGGGTTAATAACGGATCGGAGTATAACACACACCCGAAAAAACTTTGTTTTTTTTTACGAATCCGTTAAAATTTTTTGTTCTCAAACTTAAGAAAGAGGTAGGCCATGAGTCGATTTTTGTCCCATATTGAAATGCAATCCCCAGATTGTACACATCGGATCGGCCAGGCGCTTCTCCTTCCACTTTCGACCCTTTTTGGAAGGGCGTATCGCATCGAAAAAGGAGTGCATGAACTCCCCGCAGACTCTCTTCTCAAACGAACCCTTGTTGCGGCATTTGCCATTTTGCTACTTCCCATTACTTTGGTTGCTGCTGCTCTCGGTGCGCTCCTTCTCAATTACTCAGTCACGCATCAAAAGGCGTTTAACCAAATCGAGGGTTCTCAAATTTCCATCACTTGGCATGGCCACCGTCCTGAAATTCAGACCAAAAGGCTCCTCATCCGTCCCATCCAGTCTGCAGATCTGCCGGCCTATCAAAAGCTCTTCGCTAGCGCTATTACCATGCAGCATTATCGAGGAGGGCCCGTCGCCAATATATCCGGTCGTTTCAATGGTTGGTTGGAACGTTGGAAGTTCCATCCCTTCTCAGCTCTGGCAGTGGTGGACCGGGAAACTAACCAAGTCATCGGGCACACGGCTGTGGGTCATGGAGATTACGGAGGGCCTACTCAAGGATGGTCTGAGATGGCCGTTATCATGGATCCAGGTTATTGGAATGCCTCTTTTGCCACTCAAGGAGGGGTTCAGGGCAGTCAGGGTAGAACGGGCATTGGTACAGAAGTCGTTCGGGCGACCGTGATCTATGCGAGAGCATTGAAAGAGCGAAACTATCTCGTCCCTGTAGATGTCGAAGAAAAGCAAAGGGCAGCTATATCTGGGACCACTGTGCATCTAAATAACAAGAGCGAGATTGATTGGGCCTACGTGCCTTTCACGGAACTGAGGGCGACGGTTAGCCGGCAAAATCCTGGAGCCAATGCCATGGCTCAGACTCTCGCAGAAGAATTTGGGGCTGTTCGGACTACATTTACTGAAGATACCAGCAGAGATCTCCTCACCCTAAGTTTAAACTAATTGAGAGAGAAACGTTCGTGCAGGAACGAGGAGAGGACCTTTTTCTTCAAAACAGTCTCTTTTCACAAAAGGAAGATCGAAAGCGACTTGAAAGGCATGAGGAGCTTTTGTTTCTTCTTGAAAATGAAAGAGAGCAGAAGAGAGCCCTTTGGCCTTCGTTTTGACTTCGACGAGAAACCAGGGTTTTTTCTCTTTCGTCACGACAAAATCGACTTCGAGTTTGTCTTTTGTTCGGAGGTAATAAAGGCCATATTCGCCCATGCCTCGATCATTCCAGAAGTGAACAGCTTTGAGCAGGTGACTGGCAACGATATTTTCGTTTCTGTGCCCTTCCTCCTCGATCAAAGACCAGTCCCAAAGATACATTTTAGGTTCTTTAAGGAGCGAACGACTGATATTTTTGGACCAGGGCTGAATGGCAAAGCAATAGTAAAAAGATTTGAGAGTTTCGATCCAGCGCCGAATGGTGTCGATCGCAACTCCCACTTTCTTGGATAAAGAGAGATAGTCCATCGATTGAGCCGCTTGGGCCTTCAGTAGATCGGCTAAGAGTTCGAGCTGGGCAAGTTCCTGGATTCTCGTTCCGTCCCGGATATCTTCTCGAAAAAGCTGATCTTTTCGAATCGCGCGTAGGCGGCGGGAAAATTCTTTGGAGCGCTGGAGAAAAGGCTCTGGAAAGCCGCCATGTTCTAAAAGGGCCTTCCAATCTTCATCTGAAATAGGAGTGGGATTTCGGATTTCCCGATCGATCAGAACAGGGGAGACGATCTCAGCTACCGAAAGAGGATGAATGCGGTAATAGAAATAGCGCCCCATGAGGCTATCGCCTCCTTTTTTGTAAATGTTGAGACGAGCGCTTCCTGTAACGATGATTTTGGCTTTTTTTTCGTAGGCGTCAAAAAAACCTTTGAGAAAGTTTTTCCATTTTCCAAATTTGTGGATTTCATCGAAGATTAAGATGGGCGTCTCTTCGCTTAATGTATCCAAACCTACCTGTTTTGCAATCGCATGGGGCCCTTCAATGAATAAGAGCCTTTCAGTTGGATTATCCCAGTTGAAATAGAAGTGATTTGAGCTCTGTTCTGCAACTTCTCGGCTCAAAGTGGTTTTTCCCACTTGTCTTGGCCCCATCAAAAAAATCATTTGGCGGAGCTGGGAAAGGTGACGCGCCAATAACTCCTGATAAATCCGCTTCATACGACCATTTTACGATAGTTCGTATTTTAGTCGCGACTATTTTACGATATATCGTATTTTAGTCGTTGTTAAATTTTTAATTTTCAGGAAGTTGTGGCAGCTCTTGTGGCTTGATCGATGTACTCATACACCTTCGTTGCAAATCGATACTCCGAGAGCTGATCTGCCTTAGATTGAAGCGCATTAAAAATTTGCTCTTTAGTCTCTTTGGGAAGGGAGGCATCCTCTAATGCCTGATCCATATGGATCCTATTCAGCGTTTTCAAAGACAATTCTTCTCCCCCCTTACACTGAAAACAGAGCTGTGTATTGGGCCCACAGAGTGTGTCAGGGCCTTGGGTATTGAGAGAGATTCCTCTAATGACCTTTATTCCCGGCGTAGGAGGGAATACATTTTCTTGATTGCAAAAGAAGAAATGTGCGCGCATGTCCGGTCCAAGTGGTGAAGAAGCTCTGGCTACTACGGTCCGGTGACATTGAGGGTATTTTGTAGCCAATTCTTTTAATGACATCATTTCTTCAGGATTAACACAGGGTTCTGGAGGTTCTGGAAGTTCTGGAGGTTCTGGAGTCAGTTGAGACCATTGATCCCATGCGCTTTTTGCCGTAAGAGCTCCACTCGATATCAAATTGAACGCGTGGACAGCGCCTGCGAGAGCCGCTTTTCCAGGCGTTTCTGTACATTTTTTCCATGCAGTCCACACTTTTGGCGCCGTGTGTGATGCAAGATGATAGAGAGAACCTAGTTGGAAGAGGAGAGGGATTCCTGGATGGCAATAGCTCAAGAGGAAGGGGAGGCCTGGAAGAGAGAGGGTTTTGCGAAGCCAATGGGCATCTTTGGGAAGGCTCAAATAATGGGCCACTTCTGCGCCAACTCCGATCGGGAGAAGAAGTTTTGGCGCTGCGTATGCAGCGACTCCTCGACATAGATTGGTAGCGGTTACGATTGCGTCTGTTCCCGTAAGTGCTAACGGATCGGGTTCTAGGGTGGTTTGTTCGGGTAATTCTTCCTTTTGTAATGGGGGGAGGCGAGCGGGCGGTGAGAGAAGCTCGATCGTTTTTTTCTCATTTGTCGGCTCATTTGTCGTCGGTAGGGTTACTGGGCTATTTTGCCAGGCCTCATAGAGTAGATAGCATCCCAAAGCCATCAGAGCGATCCCCATGATGAGCCCAATGATAGGAAATATTTGAGAGGCTACGCCTATGGTAATGACCGATTTTGCCGCTAAAATAGAGGTGGTGAGCGCTGCAGCACCGCCAAGCGCGCAGGTCGTCGCAACTAGTTTTTCACAAGAAGGTGTTAGATTTATTTTGTTTGTTAAATTAAACATTTCCGTTAATTATACATTAATTATGAATATAGAGAAATTAGTAAAGATTAGTTTTTTTAAAAAATCCTTTCGACATGCAAATATTTTTTTGAAAAAAAATCGACCTCTCGACATATTCGACCAAAGGGGGGATAGAATTGTCCCCTAACAAAGGAGTCGGAAATGTTAGCATCAAAGATCCAATTCTGGGGATATCGGTTGAAGACGATCGCGAGGTCTTTTCGCGAACTCTATTCTTTACCCAAAGAGAAATTGGATGCGTTTTTAAATTCATACATCATCTATGACCACGATTGGGCCGATGAGGCGGCCATGATTCAGGCGATGGGGCTTGACTATGCTCAAGTGGTCAAACAAAAACTTGTCGATTACTACAGTGTCCTCAATCATCTGTGTGCCATTGGCCAAGTGGAAAAGATGTACATCCCTCCGGCGATCGATCTTTCCAAGAGCCTCATTGGCAATCAGACCCTTTTTGAGAGGAGAATGTGGAAAGATTTAGCTTTGAGCCAAAAATCTAGGGTTTTGGATGTGGGCTGTGGGAGAGGTCGAATTGCCAGTCACGCTGCCTCTCATACGAGCGCCCATGTCACCGGGGTGAATATCGATACGGGTCAACTCGAATCAGCCGAAAAATTTGCGAAGGGAAATGGACTTTCCCAAACAACCCATTTCCAAAAATGGGATCTCAATCAGGCCCCCTATCCTTTCCCCGATGAGTCATTCGATGCGATCTATGAAGTGCAAGTATTTAGCCTTTCCAAGGATTTGAATAAGACTTTTAAAGAGCTCTATCGCCTCTTAAAACGGGGTGGGAGATTTGCCTGCTTGGAATGGGTTCTCTTGGATGCGTTCAATTCGAAAAATCCCTATCACGGCCATTTGATGAAGCAGATCAAACCGCTCCTTGGCGCCATTGGCAATCCCACGGTGGATAAATATGTAAAAGCGCTTGAAAAAGCAGGGTTTAAAGTGCTGATCAATGAAAATGCAAGCATAGATGGCCTGCAAGCGCCCCTGATCGAGAATGCCGATAAGTTCTATACGAGACTCGGCAAATTGATCAATCTCCTCGTAAGAGCAAAGCTTTTGCCCAAACACTTCAATACTCTTTTCGAAAGGCTCTGTCGTGGAGGAGAAGCCTTTATTGAAGCCGATCGGTTGAGGCTCGTTTCGACCAGTCACTATATCGTCGCTCAAAAAATCTAATCCATTGTTTCCTGGGGAAAGAGTTCATATACTCTTTCCCTATGGAAATTCTCTTTGATCTCGCCTCTGATCTCACCGATCCCATTTGCCATGCCCACGCGTCCTATATTCAATCTCAAGTCGTTGAACAAGTGGCAAGAAAAATCTTTTTTTTGCTCTCGGCATTTTTTTTCGCCTCCCTTGCCCTTTTTACCACTCTGCCTGGAGCACTTTTGCGGGGGGCGGCATCCCAGATGCAAGCGCATCCCTTTTTGATAGAAAAAATAGGAAAGGGTTTTGCAAAGGCTCGAGAGTTCACCCTTTTTTCCTGGAATGTTTGCTGTGTTGCGGGTGGTTACGCAATCACCGATGGTGGCGTTACCCCTTGGAAAGAGCGCATCGAGCAGATTGCCCAAAAAATCATCGAAAAAAAGGCGGATGTCAATTGCCTTTATGAACTCTTTGATTTAAAAGCTGCCCTTTATCTCAAAGAAAGGCTCAAACAGGCAGGCTACACTCATTTTGTCTATAACGTCGGACCTCAGGGTTTTGGAGTTTCTTCGGGGATGATGGTCGCGAGCAAATACGAGATCGATCAGATTGCCTTTGATCCTTTCCCACAAGAAACGCTCGTCGGAAGGACGAAATGGTGCCAAAAAGGAGTGTTGAGTTTTGATCTATGTGGGGGCTCCCAATCCTTTGCCCGCGTTTTTTCGACCCATTTGCAGCACTCAGAAATTCCCACCTCTCCGACAGAAGAAGAGGAAAGAGCAAGGCATCAACAGATGCAGATCGTCCTTGAGAAAATGGAAAAGGTGAGAGATCGATGCCTCATCCTAACAGGCGATCTCAATCTCGAGAAGAGAGAGTATCAGAGTTCGGGATGGCAATCTCGCTTTGTCAAGGATGGATCCCTTACTGGAAAAAGCTGGGGAGGAGATGCTTTTTGCGCGCATCTCGTGGGAAAACCAGAATCACCTCCTTTGAATTTGGACTATACTCTCCTCTGGCAAGGAACTGCCCAAAAAATCACGAGCACTCTCGTAGAAACCGGTTATCTGGCCTCCGAATACCGTCAAGAGGCGCTCTCCGATCACGAGGGTATTTTCAGTGTGATCCATCTTTGATGATCAAAGAGCGGGCGGCCTGAAAGACTTCGTCCACTCCGATTTGCAAAAAGCAAAAGGGTTGGTGGCATTTGCGCTTTAGACAGGGATCACAGGTAGCTCTTCGGGAAATGACTTTGGCTTTTTTAGCTGTGTGTGGGCCGCAAAGCGCTGGATCGGTAGAGGCATAGATCGCGACGACCGGTTTATCTAGCGCGCAGGCTAGATGAACAGGGCCTGTATCATTCGAGATGAGCAGATCCATCTGGTTGAGAAGAGCTGCAAATTCTCTAAAAGCTCGATTGGGTAGATCGACATGAGCTCCTGGTATTTGAGAGCCAATTTCTTCCATGAGACTTTTTTCCTCTTTAGTGCCCGTAATGAGAATCTCGCAGCCGAGTTCCCTTTTAAGTCGTTTGCCGAGCTCGATGAATTTTTCCTTGGGCCAACGCCTAAAGGCGTCTTTTGAGCCGGGATGGAGGGCGATCCAGGGCCCTTCCGATCGAGGCGGTAATGTTTCATTGATAAAAATCGAGAGTTTTTGGGTAGTGGGTTTGATTCCGATCGTTTCGATGATTTTGAGTCTACGGACAATTTCGTGCTGCGCTTGATTGGGAAGAGGGTGTGTGAGAAGACAGTCGAGCCCTTTGTTGATGCCGGCAGTCCCAATGAGACGACTCGCACCGAGAAGTGCTGAGAGGGGAAGGGTGAGTCTTTGCGAGGCGTGAAAGAGGAGCACCGTATCGAATTGTTCTTGATAGAGCTCTTTCCAAAGAGAAAAAAAATGTTTGGAAACGGGCTCTTTTAAGAGAAAGAGCTTATCGATATGCGGGTTATTTTTGAGCACCTGCATGCCGATCGGAGAGGTCAAAACGGCGAGATAACAGTGGGGAAAATGGGTCCGAATCGATTCAATTGCGGGAGTGGCCCAAAGCGTATCTCCAAGAGCTGTTGTAGCGACGACGAGAATGTGGTTTTTTTGCGGGTGTTTCGGAATGAAATACCGGGCTAATCGAACGAGATTTTTTAAGAGGATATTTTTCATTTGGATAGGCTCAACAAGGACTTTTTAGTCCTTTGGCTTTATAGAGATTAGATAGATGCGCCATGTCGTAAATATCCCAGCAGCTTCCGCATTTTCCTAGAGAAGAATAGACATCGGATAGAGTTGTATAGTTCTTGCTTAAGAGGCATGTAGAAACTCTCTCTTTTCTGAGCTTGAGCAATTCTGCCATGAAATTTTGCCGCTTATTTTCGAGTAGGTCTCTCAACGTTTGCTCTATGTGAGCTAAAGAGACTTCTGCCCCTCCTAAACAGACTTTCAGATCATTGATATAGCACTCGGCTATAATTTCGAAATTCCCAAGAACCACTTTTTCGGAAAGGATATGGATTTTAAAATCGGCTCCTCCAATCCACTGGCAGAAGCGTGCGCTATTTGGAAAGGACTGAATGATGTCGATGAGCTCAGCGGCTAAGGAATGTTTTCTTTGAAATTCAACGATCATGCTCTTTGATTTCTCCAAAAACGTAAGGGGTCGCACTTTTTGGCGTAAATTTGCTTGAGATAATTGAGATGAAAAATTTCCCAGCTCATTCCAACAGCTTTTCCCTTATAATAGATTTGACAGATCTTCGTATAATAGGGTTCTGCAACGAGTTTAGAAAGACTCCGTTTTTCAAACTTTTGATAAGCTGCCGAATTTGTATGCGTCTTGCCCAGAGTGTCCGTAACGGCTTGATAACCTTCTGGATCTAAGTGGGTGACATAGGTTTCTATTTTTCCATTGAGAAAGGTCATTTCTTCAAATTGGTATTGAAGGGTTCGCTTGTAGACACCATCCTCTATTTTGTCTTTGAGGAGAATGGGTTTGCATTTTCCATCCGTGATCCAATAGGCAAAGTCTTTAAAAAACACATAACTTTCGATGAGATCGATGATCTCTAGAGCCTCTTGTTCGACAAGCCCAACGTGAATGGGCGCTTGTTCTGCCGCCATATTCAATTCCTCACAAAAAAACGCTTGGACCAAGTTAAACATTCTAGATTGAAGGGGCAACGAGATCAAGAAAAATTTCGGCGGATCAAGGTGTCATTGGTGTGGAGCTCTGAGCCCCTCGCGATCTCGGCAAGGGCATCGATCCAATAGGGTTCGAGATTGAGAGCGGGGCATCGATAGGCTTTCAACCCGTTTTGCTCGATGAGAGGTAGGTAGAGTTTTTCAATTTCAAAGAGAGTTTCAATATGATCTGAAGTGAAACTCAAGGGGATGAAGACGATGTGTTTTCTCCCTTCATGCCACTGGAGAATGTCCCTGCAGGCTTCATCGGTGTAAGGTCTTAGCCATTCCCCTTTGCCGAATTTAGATTGATAACAAAGGCGCCCAAGTGCTTTCGGAAATGCCTCTAAAATGGCCTTAAATGAGTGATTGCATTCCACTTCATAAGGATCTCCTTCCTCCACAAATTGTTTGGGGACGCCATGAGCTGAAAAGAGGAGAATGGCTTCCTCTTCAACAATTTTTCGTTCGAGAAGGTAATCTCGAATGCGTCTTTGAAAAGAGGCGATATAGGCTGGCGAGCGAGCGTACGATTTGATCCACCTGAGGGTTGAAGAAGGGCCAAAAAAGCGGGCGATGCTGCCGGTCGTGGCATAGCAGAATTGCGGGAAGAGGGGGAGGACAATCCACTCCTTTTCCTTCTCGAGCTCTCTACGGGTTGCTTCATGGGTTGCGATTAGATAGCGGTGGAAACTCACCACAGGGGCTTGCAATTTTTGAGAAAGAGTTTCTCGGATGGCCTCCGTGTCAAAATAAATGGGAGATTTTCCGCCAATTTCGAGATAATCCTCCCGCACTTTCAGCGCCCTTTTCTTAGCCACGCGGCGAAAGAGGAAGTTGTGAAGGAAAGAAGGAAAGGGGGTGCGAACGACATCTTTGTCGCAGAGTAATTCCGTTAAAAAGGAGGGGATTTCGTCCAGATCTCTCGGACCGCCAAAATTGACGAGTAGATAGTTTTTCATAGTAAGAAACTGACCCTATTCGATATATTAAGCAAAGATATGCATTTCTTGCGATCCATTCTCTTCGCTTTTATTTTCTTTGGCTGTACTTCTGGAAGCTTTGATCGCGCGAGGCTTCGCATTGGGGTCGATCCCAATTGGTACCCGAAAGATTTTGGACCCCAAACTTCGTATGTCAATGGGTTTACGGAGGATTTTCTCTTAGAAATGGCTCGCAGCTCTGGGATGCGATTTGAGCTGATTCGGGCAAGTAGCGACAATCTCTTTGACGGCATGCAAAATGGAAAGTACGACGCAGTTCTAACGACTCTTCCTCCCTATGAATACCACTTGGCAAAATTTGATTTTTCGGAAAATTTTCTCGATTTAGGTCCGGTTTTGATTGTCTCTGATTCTTCGAATAAGAGCTCTTTGGATCAACTCGGTGCGGAATTGGTGGGGATTCTCACGAACGATTCTTCTGAGATCATCTTAGCCAAATACCCATCCATCATCATTCGCCACTATCCGTCGATCCCAGAACTTTTGGACGCGCTGGCAAGGGGGGATATCGAAGCGGCGCTCCTAGATCAGATTCCGGCGGTCAATTACATCTTAGATCTCTATGCTGGGGTATTGAAAATTGCCTCAACCCCTCTTTCTTCTCGAGGGATCCATCTCGTGGGGCCCAAAGGCAGCCTCGACGCCTTCAATAAGGCCCTCTCCACTCTTCGCAAAAAGAAGTCCTTAACAAAACTGCAGCAGAAGTGGGAACTCGCCTTCTAAAATCGCAGGAACTTATGGGTGAACAAGAAAAAAAAGCCAATATTCGCAATAGCACTGCTGAATTTTTGATCTTTACTGGACAGTCTGGTGAAAACAGCATTGAAGTTCGGGTAGCCGAGGAATCGGTCTGGCTCACACAGAAGTTGATGGGGGCATTATTTGAAGTCTCAGTTAAAACCATCAATGAGCATTTACTCAACCTGTTTGACCAGAAAGAGATACTCAAAGATACAACTGTCCGGAATTTCCGGATAGTTCAAAAGGAAGGCACCCGCGAGGTTTCTAGAAGCATTGAGTTTTATAACCTCGATGCCATCATTGCTGTCGGCTTTCGGGTTAATTCTCTTCGAGCCATCCAATTTAGACAATGGGCTGTGAGTATCTTAAAGGACTTTGCCCTTCGTGGTTATGTGCTTGACAAAGAGCGTTTGAAAAACGGCTCATTCTTCAACAAAGCGTATTTCGATTATCTGCTGGAAGAAATCCGAGAAATTCGGGCAAGTGAGCGGAGGTTTTACCAAAAGATCGCAGACATCTATGCCACAGCCATGGATTACGATCCCAAAGCCGAAGTTACGCAAAGTTTTTTTGCAGAAGTGCAAAATAAACTTCACTTTGCTATTCACGGCCATACCGCTGCTGAATTGATTGTTGAGCGGGCAGATAGTAAAAAAGAGAGAATGGGGTTGACCACATGGAAAAATGCCCCAGATGGAAAAATCCTAAAACCGGACGTCACCATTGCAAAAAACTATCTGACCGAAGTGGAATTGAAATCGCTCGATCGGTTTGTAACCATGTATCTCGATTACGCCGAAGATAGAGCTTTGCGAAACATTCCTATGACCATGAAAGATTGGGCTGAAAAGCTAAATGCTTTTCTTCAGTTTAATGAAAGGGATATTCTCAATAATCCAGGAAAGGTGAGCAAGGAAGTGGCAAAGGCTTTCGCTGAAAGTGAATTTGAAAAGTATCGAATTGCACAGGACCATCTGTTCGAGTCAGATTTTGATAAACACATTAAACATGCACTAGAGACCCACAAGATATTAGTCGAAAAAGAATCCCGAGAACTTTCTCCTACGCAATCCTAGCGAACAGTTATATCATGGAAACGGGGGTGATGTGGATAAGGGCGTAGGTAGATGCCATGCTGTCCGTGAACTACAACTGCGAAGAGTTTATGAGTCTCTGCCCTCGCGATGGCTTGCGCTCGGGTAAGCCACTTTTTCGCACCATCTGCTGATTGAACTAAGAATTCCGTTGCTTTGTGTTTTAGAAATTTTACGCCAACTACCTGATCTTTTGCAGGTTCAAACGATTCGTCGCCGGGGAACCAGCCTTCGCAACGTTGAATGGCATCGAGTAGCTTTTCATATTCCTCTCCTTTGAAAGAGCGGATTTTACGTTCCATGTCGAATTTTGAAATAATGCGAAGATTTTTTCTATACTCAATGACTTCTTTGGTATCGGGCAGAGCGTCTTTGAGAATGCCAGTATAAGTGCGAGGAAATTGGTTTAAAGTAATATCAATATATCTTTCTGTTTTTAATAGGGCCGCAAAGGCTTTTCTTCCAGTTTCATAATCAGGGAAAATAGCGAAGCAAAGTTTTTTCTTTGGATCGTCGGGATGTGGATAACAGGCAAAGCCAATTTCTCCATGACGTTTAGAAAAGTCGCCATGGGTGACGTTACCTGGATTTTGATGTCGCCAAGATTTAGTGCCTCTCGGAGGATTTTTCGCTTTTAGGTCGAGATAGCGAATCAAGCTATTTCCGTCTTTGTCGTGATAAGTTATGGAACGATCCGGATTCCCGTTAGCTTTGATCCAGATATATTGTGCGCCAGTCATAAAATCTCGTTTTTTTATATTGATTTTATGGTTTTTGCTATTATTTTAAACTAATATAATTATTTTAAATGCTCTATTCGGTTGTCGAGCATAACAACTTCTGTGCGATGATGCCCTGTATGAGCATGAAATAGTGTGCCTGAAATTGCAACGTGTTCGTGTATAAGATGTTGCGCGTCTTTTGGGTGGGCTGCTACTTGAATTTCTAAAACATTGTCTTCGGGTTCATTCCAGCTATTTTCTTTGGGAGGAATATCTTCTACATGGATGGGGGAATCGAGAACCAATACATAAATATGTTCTGGCAAGTCGCCGTTTTCTATGTTTTCGTATTCAGGAGGGCCGGGACAGACGCTTTCGCGCAAGGTGCCGGTCAATCGAACGATATCTGGCTCGTAAGGGACAATAGGGAGAAGCTCAGCAATTAGCTGCATGGTTGAACAAAAAATCAGAAACAGGGTTAAGAGTCGTGTCATAGTGATGTTCTACGATAGATTTTTTGTTATAGGATGGTGCAGATGGGATAATTTTGTCCAACCAAAAGTTCTGAATGCTCCTCTCCATGCAATACTCTCAATTTAGAAGCTGAAACCGGCTCCACCGCGCACTGTGGGGACCAAAACAATCACTTCTCTATCTCTTTCGAGAATCGCTGTCATTCCTCCATCCACAAAAGCATGAATTCTTCGTTCTTTAGGGAGTGGAGAAGAAAACTGATAGCCTACCCACGTAACGGCCAAAGGGCGAAATATATGACTATTGGTGATGAAGCCAGGGCCTCCTCCTAAATAAACACCGGAACGCTTACTCTTAAAATGATAGAGATAGGAAAAATCGATTTTGTAGCTGAGACCTGCATTCAAATCGCTCCAATTGTATGGGAGGATACTAAAATCCAATTCCATACCGTTCGCTCCCTTTTGAGTTCGGATGCTCGTTCCCAAGCTCGGTAAGATACTCTGAAATATCCCAGCATTTACAGCTCCGTAAAAACCTATATCGATCAGAGTTTCTCTCTGAGAAGACAAAACATGGGAAGGATCTATCTTTACGATCTGCTCACCATTTGCCCGTAGCTCTTGACTTTCCGTTTCCTGAGAAATAGGCTCAACTACTCTTTCTTGGGCAAAAGTAGACGTTGCTAGCAGTAAAAAATAGATGAACTTTCTCATAGAAACCTCTTAAAACAAGTTGTCTTATACATTTCTCCAAAACCTCTCTAGGGAAAAATGGCAAAATTAGGAATGGGGGGCGGAGCAGTCGTTGCGCAGCTTTTTGAGAATTTCGGGATCGGGAGGACATGGCTTGAGTCCCCAGATGTTGTTTGCGTAATTCCGGATCGATTCGTCAGTTGAGAATTTGCCCATAGCCGCGATATTGTGAAGCGCTGTCTCGGCCCATTTGTTCTTTTGAAGAAAGAGAGTTTCCACTTTCTTTTGCGCTTCATAGTAACTGCGTAAATCCTTTAGGACGTGGAACGGGTCTTGCTCAGTGAGGCTCTCATAGATCTCTAAAAAGGCGCTCGCCTCTTCTGCATTTTCGGCAAACGTTTGATCACGTAGCGTTTCAACGGCCTTTCGAATAGCTGGATCTCGGTTCAGAATCTCCTGCGGGTGGAAGGGCTCTTTATTTTCAAGAGCCGTAGCGCCAAAACGGAAGGGCCACCAAGAATCTCCCACGGCTTCTCGCATTTCGATGTTCGCGCCATCTTCTGTGCCAATCGTGAGAGCTCCGTTGATGGCGAGCTTCATATTCCCCGTTCCAGAAGCCTCCCAGCCAGCTGTCGAAATTTGTTCGGAAAGATCGGCAGCCGGAATGATGAGCTCGGCCCGACTCACATTGTAATTTTCGACGAAAGCAACGCAGAATCGGTCTTTCAATTTCTCGTCTTGATGGATGGTGCGCTCGAGTGCCGAGATGAGATGGATGATCTGTTTGGCTCTCGAATAGCCTGGAGCTGCCTTTCCAGCGAAAATGGAAAAGCGCTTGATAGGCCTTGTTTCTTTTTCCTGCAGGAGCATGATCAGGTGGAGCGCGTTCAAGAGCTGCCGTTTATATTCATGGATGCGCTTGATCTGTACATCGAAAAGGGCGTCTGTATTGAGGCTATGGGAATGAGAAACGATTTTCCCCTTCGCATCTCGCACCATGTTTTCTCTCGTCAAAAAAGCGAGCAACCTCTCTTTATTTTCCCTCTTGATTTTTAGAAACTCTTCCTGGGATTTAGGATCGGAGGCAAATTTTGCCAAATTTTCAATCTCTGGAAAGTGACAGGTCCAGCCCCTTCCAATCCTCTTAGTGATGAACTCGGCCAAAAGGGGATTGGCATGCAAAAGCCAGCGGCGCTGTGTCACTCCATTCGTGATGAAAGTGAATTTATCTGGATAGAATTCGGCAAAATCGCGAAATACGTTTTCCTTCAAGAGTTTGCCATGCAACCTGGAAACCCCATTGACCTTGTGCGAGCCCGCAATCGCGAGGTGGGCCATGCGGATTTGCCCCCCTTCGATGATCGAAAGGCGGCGTACCCGCTCCTCATCATTCGGAAAACGGGCACGTACCTGATCGCAGAAATTTTGATTGAGCTTTTGAATGATTCGATATTGGCGCGGAAGAAGCTCTTGGACTCTCTTTTCATTCCATTCTTCGAGGGCCTCTTTCAAAATGGTGTGATTGGTGTAGCTGCAGATGGTTTGGCAAGCTTCCCAGGCCTCATTCCAGGAAAAGTCAAAATTTTTGGTCAAAACCCGCACGATTTCTGCGATGATGAGAGCTGGATGGGTGTCGTTGATTTGAATCCGCACTTTATCGGTAAAAGCACTCAAATCTCCAAAAGTGTGTAAGTGGCGGCGTAAAATATCTTGAAAAGAAGCAGATACGAGGAGGAACTCCTGCTTGAGACGGACTCGCTTCCCCAGCTCATTGTTGTCATTTGGATAGAGAACATCTGTCAAAGAGGTATTTTCCGAAGCTTGCCCCAAAAAGCCGGCATTGAATCTCTGAAGAGCAAAATTGCGAGGAGATTCCTTAGTTGACCAAAGACGCAAGAGGAGGACGGCGTAATTGCTCTTTTCAGAGTAGCCTAAAATCGGCGTGTCATAGGGAAGGGCCC
Source organism: uncultured bacterium (assembly GCA_964424735.1). Classification (GTDB taxonomy): domain Bacteria; phylum Chlamydiota; class Chlamydiia; order Chlamydiales; family SM23-39; genus REEB52. Next base: position 9,829 of record CAYRJU010000006.1, on the reverse strand, counting down.
GTACCTCTTCAGAATTTTCGAGGAGATAGACCTCATCTCCATGTTTGTTTTGGCTTTGGATGAGATTGCCTCCAAAATGGATATTGGCAGCAAAACCATCTCGTCTTTGCTCCCACGGATTTTCATTGAGCAGCCAGCAATCGGGTCTTTCTACTTGCTGACCGTTCCAGATCTCCTGCTCGAAAATGCCATATTGATAGCGAAGGCCATAGCCGCGAGCAGGGTAGTTCAAAGTGGCCAAAGAGTCGAGAAAACAGGAGGCAAGCCTGCCCAATCCCCCATTGCCAAGGCCTGGATCGGCCTCGCAGGAAATGAGATCCTTTAAATCCCGATCTAGTTTCTTCAACACGGCTTGGACGAGTTGATTCGCTCCCATGTTCGTGATGTTATTGCCGAGGAGACGCCCCGGCATGTGCTCCATCGAGATGTAATTGATCATTCTCGGTTTTTTCTGCTGAAAAGTCTCAAGAGTCCCGCTGTGGTGGATCATGATCTCTTCGCGCAAAGAGAGACAAAAGGCCTGATAAAATTCTTCGATCGTCGCATCCGCTAGGGCATGGCCACTAGTTGTCAGAACGAGATGTTTGATTTTTTGTACGAGGCCGTCTGCTTGAGCACCGATATCCATATCCCTTATATTAGAGACTGTTAACGGAATTTTCAAGGTTGCCTTCTAAGGTCTTTTTGCGATATTCGTTTTCTTCTCGCGGGAGCTATGAAGCTGCCGGCATATGCCGCCCGCGAGAAAAAAAACGAATCTCATCAAAAACACCTTAGAATCCAACACTTGCAAATTCCGTTAACAGTCTCTTAGGAAAAGGAGAACTTGAGAAGATAAAAAGCGAGGATGCTGAGAAGGGCGCATAGAGGGATCGTGACGATCCAGGAGATGACAATTTCTTTGACTGTTTGCAAATTGAGCGCCTTGATGCCTCGCGCCATTCCCACTCCAAGGACAGCCCCAATGAGAGCGTGCGTCGTCGAAATGGGCAGACCCATTTTGGAGGCAAGCAGGATTGTGGTTGCGGCCCCAAATTCTGCAGAAAAACCTCTCGTCGGTGTCAATTCGGTGATCTTTTCTCCAATCGTCTCTATGACACGCCAACCCCAAGTGGCAAGGCCGATCACGATCCCAAAGCCGCCTAGGGCAAGGAGCCAGGCAGGGACCGCCGACTCGCCAGAGATCGTCTGGTTTTTGAGAACATCCATCACGGCGGCAACGGGTCCAATGGCATTGGCCACATCGTTGGCTCCATGAGCAAAGGCGACGAGACAGGCGCTCAAGATTTGAAGGACAATGAAAAGGCTCTCAACACCCTGAGAGGGGAGATGCATGGAGTGAGAAGGGAATTGCAGAACCGGTTTTTTCATGACAAAAGGACGGCTGAGAAGAGCGGCTAAAAGACCTATCGAACAGGAAATGGCCGAAACAGTTGGCAAAGAGAGATCTAAATCCATCCCTTGGTAGACGAGACTCAGCGTGGCGATGCCAAAACAGAGAAAAACGAGAAAAGGGGAAAATTTTTGAGAAGCGGCAATTGGATCAGAGGCAAAGAGGATCTTTTTTTGGATAAGCGAGAAGATGAAGTAGGAGACAACTCCGCTCAAAACAGGAGAGAGGATCCAACTCGCCGCAATCCACCCCAAAACGTTCCAATGAACGGCACCGATGCCCCCAAAGCAAAGACCGAATCCGAGTACAGCGCCCACAATCGCATGGGTTGTCGATACAGGGAGGCCAAAATAGGAGGCTACTTGGAGAGAGGCCCCCGTTGCCAATAAAGAGCCCAACATTCCAAAGACAAAAACCATTGGCTCTCCTTGAAAAAGGCTCGGTTCGATGATGCCTTTCTGAATGGTTTCAGAGACGCCTCCTCCTACGAAATAAGCCCCGGAAAATTCGAGAATGGCTGCGAGAAGGACCGCTTTTTTCAAGGTGAGCGCTTTCGAGCCGACAGATGTTCCCATCGCATTGGCGACATCATTTGCGCCAATATTCCAGGCCATGTAAAAGCCTAAGAGTAGAGCTACAATCTGAATTGAAATCACGGGGGGGATTCTATCTGATCTGTCTCATAAAGACAATCGTCATTCTTCGCTTTTCTGCTCTTCTTGGTCCCGTTTTTTTTGCTGTTGAATTGCCCAATTGAGGGTGTGGTTCATATCATCGGAGACTTTTTTGACAAATTGGTCGGTCATCTGTTGAACTTCTTTATCGCTGAGTTCGGTTCCTTTGAAGAGTTTTTCCCAAAATTTTCTGAATTCAGGAGAAACTCTATACTGAGGTTTGTAGGGCAAACTTCCAGAATCATCGGTAGGGGAAACTTGAGACATTGTCGGCTCCTTTTTTCCAGTGTAGCCGAAACGACTATTTTGAAGAACGAAACAATAGATCTTTATCCCGCTCTGTCAGGGGACGATACTCTCCAACGGGGAGTCTCCCTAAGAGAAGAGATCCGATCCGGACGCGGGTCAATTCGATGATTTTGAGCCCTGCCCTTTCGGCAATGATGCGCACTTCGTGTTTTTTGCCCTCTTTGACGCAGATCCTAACTGTTCCTTTTCGCACCTTTTGCACGAAGACAGGACGGACCCATTTCTCATCGACCCGTGCCCCTTGAGAAAGGGTTTCCAAATGCTCGGGAGTGATTTCTTGGAGGGTTTTGACCACGTATTCTTTAGTGATATTGAAAGAGGGGTGGATCACCTCGTTGGCAAACTTTCCGTCGTTAGTCACGAGCAGTAGCCCCGAAGTTTCCTTGTCTAAACGCCCCACTGTAAAGATTCTTTCGTCCGCTTCAGGAAAAAGATCGAGCACAATCTTTTTTTTACCGGGGCGAGTGCTCGTGCAGATATAGCCCGTCGGCTTGTTGAGCATGTAGTAGACTTTTTTTTGCTCGGTCGAGACCTTTTCGCCATCGACGGAAATCTGGTCTTCTTCCCAATCTACGTGATGTTGAGGGAGCTTGATCGTCTCCCCATTGACTTGCACCCTTCCGGCAAAAATAATTTCTTCACAGGCTCTTCGGGAAGCGATCCCTGCAGCGGCCAGCGCTTTGCTCAATCTCTTTTTCATAGTGCTAAGAGTATAAGGGAAACCCCGTTTCTGATAAACTTTTAAAATATGAAACAGACAAAACTCATTCTCCTCAGGCATGGCCAATCGATCTGGAATCAAAAAAATCTCTTTACTGGCTGGGTCGATATCCCCATGAGTGAAGAGGGGATCCAAGAATGTCTCAAAGCGGGGAAAAAGATCGAAGGGGTTCCGATCGACGTGATTTTTACCTCCTCTCTCATTAGAGCCCAAATGACAGTGCCTTTAGCCCTCTTACACCACAAGAGCAAAAAAATTCCGGTCTTTCTCCATCCGGGAGAAGGAAAACTCGAAGAGTGGGGGCAGGTCTATAGCGAAGAGGCCCAAAAACAGCTCATACCGGTCTATTCCTCTTGGGAATTGAATGAACGGATGTATGGCGAGTTACAGGGCTTGAACAAAGCAGAAACAGCCGAAAAATATGGGAAAGAGCAGGTCCAACTCTGGAGGCGTAGTTTCGATGTCAAGCCGCCAGAAGGGGAGAGTTTAAAGATGACCGCGGAGAGAACCCTTCCCTATTTTAAAAAAGAGATCGTTCCCCACCTAGAACAGGGGAAAACGGTCCTCATTTCGGCGCATGGGAATTCGCTTCGCTCGATTGTCATGCATATTGAGCATTTGAGCAAAGAAGAGGTGGTCGCTCTCGAGCTTCCCACGGGGGATCCCCGTATCTATACCTATTCGAGTGGACGCTATGATCTATCTTGATCACCATTCGGAAACTCCTCCCTGTTCGGATGCCTTAGAGCAAATGACTCTTTGCCTGAAAGAGCATTGGAGGCCCTTTTCTCATAAAAAGCTCGAAGCGCGCGATCAGCCGATCTACGATCTCGTCGGGGCAAAAATTCCCGATCGCTTTGTCTTTACCTCTTCAGGTGCTGAAGGGGTGAATCAGGTTTTTCTCTCTGTCTTTCTAGAAGTGGCTCGGAAAACGGGAAAAACCCATTTCATTGTCTCGAGTATTGAAGATGCTCCGACTCTCCGTTCGGCAAAAAGACTCGAAGAGCTCGGCTGTACGATTAAAATTGCCCCTATTCGAGATGGCGCAATCGATTTGGATGCGTTGGAAAAACTCATCAGCCCTCGAACCGCACTCATTTCGACGACACTTGCCCACGGACTTACGGGAGTCATTCAGCCTGCAAGTGAAATTCTCGAGATGGCAAGGGAAAAAAAAGTCCTCGTCCATTTTGATGCGACTTATGCAGTTGGCAAATATCCACTTGAATTTCAGTCCGATTATCTCACCTTCTCGGGAGATCGGATCCACTCGGTCAAAGGGTCTGGCGCTCTCTTTGCAAAAGCAGATGCGCCTCTCGTCCCTCTCATTTTGGGAGGCTCTTTCGATTTTCCCTCTTTTCTCTCTTTGAGCTCTGCGGCAAGGCTTGCTCTTCTCTATATCGACACGATGGTTCTAGAAGGAGTGCGCCTGCGCAATTTATTGGAATCCTTGGTCCATGGCAAAGTGCTCTACCGAGAAAGTTTTCGTCTTCCCAATACCTCTCTCATCGCTTTTGAAAAGATACACCAAGAAGCGCTACTCTATTTCCTCAATCGAAAAGGGGTTTTTGCAACCATCGGAGGCTCTCAAGCTCCCTCTCTTTCTACCATCGATGAAACGGCAATCAGTTTCTCTTTGAGCCGGATGACAACGGAAGAGGAGATTATCCAAGCTGCTAAAATCATCAATGAAGCGGTACGAGAACTCCAACTTCTTTCGGAGGATTTATGATCGATTGGGAATCTTTGAGTAAAAAGCTGAGAGAAAAGATCGATCGGCTCCGCTTTGTCGGTTTTTTTACTCCAGCGCTTGCTAAAGAAAAGGGAATGCGGCTCGTCATTGGACAAGAGGGGAAGTTGAAATTTTACTGGCTCGTCGATGAGTCGGATGGGGTGATTGCCGATGCCAAATTTCAGGTCTTTGGTCCATTGGGTCTCATCGCCGCTGCAGAGGTTGCGACCGAACTCGTGATTCGGAAAAACTACGATCAGGTTTCGCGTCTCAATACCGACCTTCTCGACCAGCATGTCCGAGATCGAAAAGACACTCCCGCTTTTCCCAAAGAGTGCGGCTCTTACCTCAATCAGGTCTTATCGGCCATCGACAAGGCCATTGAGCAGTGTCTCGATATTCCGTTTCATGCGACTTATGATACGACACCCATCGAAAATGATTTTGGCGAAATCCCTGGCGGCATTCCCGGTTGGGCAGAATTTCCCCATCATCAAAAAGTTCAAATTGTCGAAGAGGTACTCGATAAAGAGATCCGTCCCTACATCGAACTCGATGCGGGGGGAGTCCAATTGATCGAGTTTCGGGAAAGTGGCGAAATCCTCATCTCGTATCAAGGCGCTTGCACCACTTGCCATTCGGCGACGGGATCTACACTCTCGGCCATTCAGAAAATTTTGAGAGCGCGCGTTCACCCCTCTCTCTTTGTCACGCCTTCAATGGATATCTCCGGATAAGACGGTGTGCAGCTGTCCATCGGGTAAGAGGAGATTGAGCCCTCCCTCTTTCGTGAGCGAATGACAGATGCCTTCCCAGGTTTTTTTCCCATCGAAACAGCGGATGGTCTCTCCCTTAAAGGCGAGGAGCTCTTCAAAAACCTTGAGGAACGGGGAAAATCCCTCTTTTTTATACTCTTCGAGATCTTGGCTAAACTGTTTTTGGAGTTTTTTCAAAATTTCTTCCCTTTTCCACACTTTCTGGGTCTCCATGAATAAAGAGGTGGCGGGCTGATCGATCTGAGAGAGCTCTTCTTCACCCAGATTGACATTGATGCCGATGCCGAGGAAAATATCGACATGCTCGGCCTGTTTTTGCACTTCACATAAGACTCCAGAGATTTTTTTCCCATTGAGCCTGACGTCGTTGGGCCATTTGATTTCGGGTTTTAACCCTTCTTTCAAGAGCACTTTTGCAAAACTCAAAGCGAGCAGTTGGGCAAGTGAAACGAAGGAACTTTTCAGAGAAAGGGTGAAAAAGAATGTCACATAGAGCCCCATTCCTTCGAAAGAGAGCCATTTTCGCTTAAATCTACCGATCCCGGCCGTTTGCTCATCTGCAATCACACAAGTGAGGCTTCCCTTGGGAAAATTTCCAGAGTGTTCTTTTGCATACTTTTGAGTTGAGTCGACCGTTTTTAAATGAATTTCGTGCATGATGAGTTGATCATATAAAAATGAGAGAATAGAATCGACTCTATATGTGGAAATCGTGGATCTTTTCTCGCATCGACTATCGGGTTTTTCCCGTGATCTTGGGCCTGATGATGATCAGTCTTCTCGTGATTTCTTCCATGACGGGCGAATTATCCGAGGAGGGGAGTGGCTTTTGGACGCCTCTTGTCAAAGCGCAGCTGCGCTGGTTTTGTCTTGGATGGGTCGTATTTTTTCTCGCTTGCAGCTTTGATTATCGCATTCTTCGAAGCTGGAGCCCTTTTCTCTACATTCTCTTCGCTCTTCTTCTGATCGGTCTTTTTTTTGTCAGTCCGATTCAAAATGTTCACCGCTGGTATAAGATCCCGGGGCTCGCGAGCTTTCAACCTTCCGAGCAGGCCAAACTCATTCTCGTCATTTTCTTGAGTTATTTTTTAGAGCGTAGAGGAAAAGAGGTATCCACTCTTTCTACGGCCATTCAGATGGGATGCATCGTGGGAATTCCCTTTCTCTTGATCCTCAAACAGCCCGATTTGGGAACGGCCCTCATCCTCTACCCCATCGGTCTTGCCATGGGATATTTTGGCAATATCCACAAAGGAATTTTGCGCATTGTGACCTCTATTGGGATCGGAGCTCTTCTCGTCGTCATGCTCTTGTTTCTCGGAGTTCTCGATCACGACCGGATGCGCCCTCTCTTCACGAGCGTTTTAAAAGAATATCAGTACCAGCGCCTCAATCCGAACACCTATCATCAAAAAGCCTCGCAAATTGCGATTGCAATTGGAGGAGTGACTGGTAGCGGTTGGCATAAGGGAGAATTTTCGGGTCGCAAATGGCTTCCTGCAGCTCACACCGACTCAGTCTTTGCGGCTTATGGGGAGGAATTTGGACTTGTCGGGATCGCTATTTTTTTCCTTCTTTACTATGCGCTCATCTATTTTAGCTTTCAGGTAGCGGCTGTGGCGAAAGATCGCTTCGGGCGTCTACTCGCAGCAGGGCTTACCGTTTATTTGGCTATGCATGTTCTTTTCAACAGCGGGATGATGTGCGGGCTTCTTCCCATATCGGGCGTACCCCTCCTCTTCATCACCTATGGAGGGAGCTCTCTATTGACCACGATGGGGGCTTTGGGTTTACTGCAAAGTATTTATAGCAGAAGATTTATGTTCTAGGTTTTTTCAATTTCAATTCGGACTGTTCCTTTTTTGGATTTTGGAGTATTTTAGAATTATAGTCCTTAGAAGGGAGGGGTGCGGATGTTTAACCATTCGTTCATATTTTCACCGGGTACTTGGTGTGGAGAGGGTAAAATCCTCTTGAACATGGTCGAAGAGGAGCTCATCTTCAATACCCTGTGGGCCGTGCAAAATAAAGATTTTACGGGCAAGGTATCTTGCGCCCAAGAAATTCAAATTCAAGGGCTTTCAGAAAACATGCGCAATGAACTTTCGTTCTATGACTTTCAGACTAAGACCTTTTCAGTCGACATGGAGAATCAAAATGTTGGAAGGATCGTCGGTACGGGAGTCTATGATGATGCGATGATTGCTTGGGAATTCAGGAATAACGACATGAATTTTGAAGGGTATGAGACCTATAACCTTCAGCCCGATGGCAGTTATCACATGAAAGGAGAATATGTGACCTCGGATCAGTTCCGCACCCAGATCGAAGCCCGCATTTGGCTCCGCTCCAATGAGGTCCCCTCACAGGATGAATCTGAAGAAGGAAACGAAGAAGAATGAGACGATTGTTACCCCTTTTCTTCCTTGCTTCTTGCGCGATGGGCTCTCGAGTGGTGACGATGGATGCTTTCCATGGGATTGATCTATCCACGTCTACCCCTCAAGTCGTTGCAACTCTTGGCCAACCCTACGCCATTTACCATAAGGGAGATGGCACCATCGAATACGAGTACATCGAACGGATTAAGATTGGGGGGCGCGATGCCGAGGAGCGCAGATACTACATTCTCATGCGTGATGGGATTGTGATCTCCAAGCGCGTCAAGCAGAGCTCGCCGCTTCCCTACGGCTTTGATAGCTACGAAATGCAGACCACCCAAACCAATACCACAGATCAATAAGAGACTCTACTTTTAACGTGCCCGTGCCTGGTATAGTGCTGTGATCTTCAAGCGCGTCAAGCAGAAGCTCGCCGCAAAAAAGAAAAAGGGCCGCAATTTCTTGCGGCCCCTTGCAAATAGAGAGCTAAAAAACTTCAATTAGAAATCGAACTGAGCTCTAACTGTCAAACCTTGTAAGTAGAGGTTTTGAGCAGGTGTATGTACGAACTCATCGAATAGATCTGCCAATGGTTTCATCATGTTCTGATTCCAGAAAATTTGGAAATCATAGCTGACGAGGAGGTCGAAATGGTAATTGCGGCAATCAAAATAATCGCCCCAACCCAAACCGACGCTCATGTCGTTGTTAAATCTGAGCGTATTGTAGTCTGTATATCCAACAGAATTAGCACGTTCTCCATCATCTGATGGATCGGCATAACCAGATACCTTTGTATAGCGTGTGAACGCGATACCTGCAGCGACATCTCCTTCAACGCGGAATCCCCAGCCTAAGTGCCATTTTCCTTGCATACCGCCTCGAGGACCAACAGCCCAAGAGTGCGATTTGTAGTGGTATTCAGCATTTGTATTGGTACCAGTAGCTACTGGTAGAGTAGGCTTGAAGTTTAGATTCTGACGAATCCAAGCTGCTCGAACGCCTCCAAATGGAGCTACGATCAGGTGTGTACCTTGATAGTAGGGACGAGTCATTGCTACATCCAATAGGTCCATATGTAAACGCCATACAGAAGAAAGAGCAGTCGCCAAACTGTCGCTGTCTAATTCCCAGTTATTGATTCGCCAACGTGGAGCTGTACTTTCAGCAGGACCTTCAGGGGCTACCGCTGAGGTTGTGGTTCTAGAACGGAACCAGGTATACTCAGCTAGAGCGCTCCAATGGTCATGCCCTAAGTTCACTCCCAGACCTATTTTGAAGCCAGGTTCCCATTTTGTGTCTTGGAAAAGAAGGGTTTGAGACTCGGCAGTTTCAACGGGAACACTGGTATAAGTTGCCGTAGAAGTAGCTAAGAGCAATCCTTCTTGGTAAGCTGTCCAATAGGTAAAGCTTGCATCCACCCAGAAATCCCATGGGCATGGGCTGAGTTGGAAGTTTGCAGGCTCATTATAGGCAGATGGGATACAGCACTGTGTATCTGGATAGCCGCGCTCAAAGCAAACAGGTGGGCAAGGTTTGCATGGCTTTGGTGGGCATGGCTTACTAGGAGCACATGCCTTAGGTGGAGTTGACGACGAATTGTTGCCGCTACCATTGCTACTTTGTGCATAAGCAAAATGCACAGAGAGCAAAGAGAGGCTCACTGCAATCAGTTTTGTTATTCGATTCATTTTCTGTTTTCCTTTGCTAAAAAGGGGTTAAAGTCTGAACTCGAATTTCTCAAAATATCTATTTTTCCGTCCAGAAAATTTTTTTCTAAACAAAAAAAAATGGCAGATTCTCTCTCGAAAATCTACCAATTCAAAAAACAAAAAATGTGGAT